>NZ_RKIA01000002.1:0-649386 GCF_003751685.1 Curtobacterium sp. PhB78 | reverse complement strand
TGCAGCAGCGTCTGGAGTGAGTGTTCGGCCTTGCAAGCGGCAACGGCTGCGGTCTTCACCGACGCCGTTGCTGCGCCTGCAAGGCCCGCAATTTTTCCAAGTACGCGTTCTCGGCCCGTAAGTACTCGTTCTCCCGCCGGAGTCGTTCCAGCTCGCTGAGCTCGGTGTCCGGCTTCGCTTTCGGGCGGCCCGTTGGGCGCGGCCGGAGGGCGTCCTCACCGTCCTTGCGAACCTGGTTCGCCCATTTGCGCAGCAGCAGCGCTGAGGAGAGCCCTCCCTCGGAGGCGAGCGCATCGGCTGGTTCCCCGGCAAGGAAGCGGCGCACGAGGTCACGTTTCACCTCGAACGAGTACGAGCGTCTGGGGGAATCCACGAGCACCTCCGGACCATGCAGCAACCACCGTTGATGCAAGCGTCGCACCGGTTTCCGTGTCACTCCTAGCCGACGAGCCGTCGCCCAATCACTCAACCCCCGACCGAACCACTCCACCGCAGCCACCCGCTGCGCACTCGTCAACGACGACGCGGTACCACCCACACGAACCATCCCCGGATCTCGAACCGACTAATCAGTCCAAGAACCGGGGACCAGTCCACCCGCCACGGGCCTCCAGGCCGGTCCGCGGCTTGTCCACAGGCATGTCGGTCGCGTGCGCAGGTCGGGCAGGATGTGCGGGTGCCCCGCCCGCGACTGCTGACCAGTGACGACTGGCCGGAGCCCGAGCTGCGTGCGGCGGTCCTCGCCGGCGAACTCGTCCCAGTCGGACCGTGCTGGGCCTCCCCTGCCGAGCCCCAGACGCCGTCGTTGCGTGCCGCCGCTGCCGCCTGGGTCCTGCGGGATGGGCGGCTGATCGCCTGCACCCTGACGGCCGCGTGGATCTGGGGTGCGGCGTCCAGACTGCCGGCACCGCTCGAGGCCTGCATCCCGCCGCAGGTCCGCGTGCACGTCGGGCCGGACGTGCGCCTGCGGGAGGTCCGGATCCAGGCTGACGACAGCGCCGTCCTCGGAGGGCTGCGGGTCACGATGCCGGCGCGGACCGCGGTCGACCTGCTCCGGATGCCGGGCCTCTCGGCCGGCGCGTTCGGGGAGGCCGAGGCGACGGCCGTGCACGGGCTGCTGGCGATCGGGGCGGTCACCGCGGCCGAACTGCAGGTGCGGCTGAGCGCCCTCGGGACGATCCCGATGGTGCGGCAGGCCGAGCGGCGGTTGCGGGGGCTGCAGGACGCCGCTGGGGGCGCTGTCCGGTAGTGCGTCGCGGGTGCGAGCGGTCACAACACCCCGCTCGCGGCCGCCGAGTGGTCGCGAACTGTCGGTCGGCGGGGCCGCAGCCGACGGTTTGTGACCGGTCGACGGGGCCCGCGCGACGTGTCGCGACCGACGGATGGTCGTGCCGCGCGGGGCACTGCCGCGGCGACGCGCGCTCGAGCCGTGCTCAGCCGGCGCTGACGCGGTAGACGTCGTAGACGGCGTCGATGCGTCGGACCGCGTTCAGCACCCGGTCGAGGTGGATGGTGTCACCCATCTCGAAGACGAAACGACTGAGCGCCAACCGGTCGGACGAGGTCGAGACCGTCGCCGACAGGATGTTGACGTGGTGGTCGGTGAGCACCCGGGTGACGTCGCTGAGCAGCCCCGACCGATCGAGCGCCTCGATCTGGATCTGCACGAGGAACACCGACTTCGACGACGGGGCCCACTCGACCTCGATCATCCGGTCGGGCTCGTTCATCAGGGACTTGACGTTCGTGCACGACGACTGGTGCACCGAGACACCCTGTCCGCGGGTGATGAACCCGACGATCTGGTCGCCCGGCACCGGCGTGCAGCACTTCGCGAGCTTCACCAGGATGTCCGGCGCACCGCGCACCAGCACGCCGCTGTCGCTCGTGCGCAGCTGACGGCTCGTGACCTGGCGCGGGAACGTGAGTTCCGGCTCGTCGGTCTCCGTGTCGCTCTGGACGCTGCCCAGGACCTTCTCGATGACCGACTGCGTCGAGACGTGCCCCTCGCCGACCGCGGCGTACAGGGCCGAGACGTCGTCGTACCGCATCGACGAGGCGACCTCGGCGATGGTGTCCTGGCTCATGATCCGCTGGAGCGGCAGGTTCTGCTTGCGCACGGCGCGGGCGATGGCGTCGCGGCCCTGCTCGATCGCCTCTTCGCGGCGCTCCTTGGTGAACCACTGCTTGATCTTGTTGCGTGCCCGAGGGCTCTTGACGAACTTCAGCCAGTCCTGCGACGGACCGGAGTCGGGGTTCTTCGACGTGAAGATCTCGACGACGTCGCCACTCGACAGCGAACTCTCGAGCGGGACGAGGCGACCGTTGACCTTGGCGCCCATGGTGCGGTGCCCGACCTCGGTGTGCACGGCGTACGCGAAGTCCACCGGGGTGGCGCCGGCGGGCAGGCCGATGACCTTGCCCTGCGGCGTGAAGACGTAGGTCTCCTTCGCGCCGATCTCGTAGCGGAGCGAGTCGAGGAACTCCCCCGGGTCGCTCGTCTCGGCCTGCCAGTCGGTGATGTGGGCGAGCCACGCCATGTCCTGGTCGTCGGTGGTCGACGAGGTGCCGACGTCGCGGCCCGCAGCGCGCTGCTTGTACTTCCAGTGCGCGGCGACACCGAACTCGGCGCGCTGGTGCATCTCGTGCGTGCGGATCTGGATCTCGACCGGGCGCCCCTGCGGCCCGAGCACGCTGGTGTGCAGCGACTGGTACAGGTTGAACTTCGGCGTCGCGATGTAGTCCTTGAACCGGCCGGGCAGCGGCGTCCACCGCGCGTGCACCGAACCGAGCATGGCGTAGCAGTCGCGCACCGTCGGCACGAGCACCCGGATGCCGACGAGGTCGTAGATCTCGTCGAACTCGCGACCCCGCACGATCATCTTCTGGTAAATCGAGTAGTACTGCTTCGGCCGCCCCATGACCTCGCCGCGGACCTTCGCGGCCTTCAGGTCCTTCTTGAGCGTGCCGATGACGTTCTGGACGAACTGCTCGCGCTTCGGCTGCCGTTCCTTGACCAGGCTGTCGATCTCGACGTAGAGCTTCGGGTGCAGGACCGCGAAGGACAGGTCCTCAAGCTCGAGCTTGATCATCTGGATGCCGAGCCGGTGCGCGAGGGGCGCGTAGATCTCGAGCGTCTCCTTCGCCTTGCGGGTGGCGGAGGTGGACTCGACGAAGCCCCAGGTGCGGGCGTTGTGCAGCCGGTCGGCGAGCTTGATGACCAGCACGCGGATGTCCTTCGACATCGCGATGACCATCTTGCGGACCGTCTCGGCCTGGGCGCTGTCGCCGTACTTGACCTTGTCGAGCTTCGTGACGCCGTCGACGAGCATGGCGATCTCGTCGCCGAAGTCGACCTGCAGCTGGTCGAGCTGGTAGTCGGTGTCCTCGACCGTGTCGTGGAGCAGCGCGGCGGCGATCGTGATCGGCCCGATGCCCAGGTCGGCCAGGATCTGGGCGACCGCGACGGGGTGCGTGATGTACGGCTCGCCGGACTTGCGCTTCTGTCCGTCGTGCGCGCGCTCGGCGACCGAGTACGCGCGCTCGATGAGCGTGACGTCGGCCTTCGGGTGGTGCGAGCGCACCGTGCGGATCAGGGTGTCCACGGCACCGGCCGGCTGGGCGCGGGAGAACAGGCGCGGCAGCAGCGACCGGAGGGAACCGAGGTTGCCCGTCGTGTTCGGTCCGAGGGGGCTGGTCGGCCGCTGGGCGGAGCCGGGGCGGCTCGGCGCGGACGGCTCTTCGCGGGTGTCCGTCATGATGCGCCTCCCAGGACTCGGTCCGAGAGCTCGATCCGAGCTCGATCCGCCAACACTACGCGTGTCCGGTCAGTGCTCGTGACCCGGTTCGCCCTGGGCGTCGCGGACCACCGGTGCGCCGGACTGCTCCCAGGCGACCATGCCGCCGGTCAGGTTGACCGCGGAGACACCGGACTGTTCGAGTGCCGCGACCACCCTGGCCGAACGAGCACCCGAGTGGCAGACGATGATCGCCGGTTCGTCGCCGCCGTCGATCTCCTGCCAGCGGTTCACCAGCTCGGACATCGGGACGAGCGTGGCCTCGGGAGCGTGGACCTCGTCCCACTCCCCCTGCTCACGGACGTCGAACAACCGCGACCCCGACTCGAGCCGGCGACGCGCCTCGGCGACGTCGACCTCGGTGATCTCGATCGGCATCAGGCGGTCGCCTTCGCGTCGGCGTCGGCGTCGACCTCGCGCTGGCGCTTCTCTGCCGCCTGGATCTTCTTGGCGTCGGCCTGCTTGATCTTCGGCTCGTTCTCGCGCAGCTGGGCGTACATCGGCGACGCGATGAAGATCGTCGAGTAGGTACCGACGATGATGCCGATGAACAGTGCGAGCGAGATGTCGCGGAGCGTGCCCGCACCGAGCACGTACGACCCGATGAACAGGATCGCCGCGACCGGCAGCAGCGCCACGACGGAGGTGTTGATCGAGCGGACGAGCGTCTGGTTCACCGCGAGGTTCACCGACTGCTTGAACGTGCGGATCGATTCCTGCGCGGTGTTCTCACGCACCTTGTCGAAGACCACCACGGTGTCGTAGAGCGAGTACCCGAGGATCGTCAGGAACCCGATCACCGCCGCGGGCGTGACCTCGAGCCCGACGATGCCGTAGACACCGGCCGTGATCAACAGGTCGTGCAGCAGCGCGGCCATCGCGGAGAGCGACATCTTCCAGGTGCGGAAGTACAGCGTCATGAACACGGCGGCCAGGGCGAGGAAGATCACCAGACCGCGGATCGCCTGGGCGAGCACGTCGGCGCCCCAGGTGGCACCGATGAACGTCGCCGCGACCTGGCTCTCCGGCACGTCGTACGCCTCGGCCAGGGCGTCCTGCACCTCGGTCGTCTGACGGTCGGTGAGCTGGCCGGTCTGCACGCGGATGCCGTGTGTCCCGAGCTGGGAGACGCGCGGGATCTCGTCCGAGACGACACGCTCGACGGTGTCCGTCGCGATGCTCTGGTCGGTGTTCTTGACGTCCGACAGGGTGAACTCGGAACCACCGGTGAACTCGATGCCGAGCTGGTACCCGCCGCGCAGCCACGGGGTGGCGAGCGAGATCACGATCATGATGAGCGCGATGAGGTACCAGGTCTTGCGTCGCCCGATGATGTCGTACGACCGCTTCCCCGTGTAGAGGTCGCTGCCGAACTGGCTGAAGCTGGCCATCAGTCGTCCTTCCCGTCCGGCGTCGAGCCGTTGTCGCCGGAGGCCTGCTGGGCCTTCCGCTCCGCGATCGTCTGTCGGCGCTGCGCCTCACCGGCACTGCGCTGGCGCTTGCCGTCCACCACGGGGGCGCGGAACTGCGCACGCCCCTTGTAGACCGCACCGAGCGCCGCTGGGTCGAGCCCGCTGAACTTGTGTCCCTCGCCGAAGAACCGGGTGCGGGAGATGAGCTGCATCATCGGGTGGGTGAAGAGCGCGACCACCACGATGTCGATCAGCGTCGTGAGGAGCAGCGTGAACGCGAAGCCCTTCACGTCGGCGACCGCGAGCACGTACAGGGTGACGGCAGCGAGGAAGTTCACCGCGTCGGACGCGAGGATCGTGCGGAGTGCACGCTTCCAGCCGGACTCGACCGCGCTCTCGAGCGCACGACCGTCGCGGAGTTCGTCACGGATGCGTTCGAAGTAGACGATGAACGAGTCCGCCGTGATGCCGATCGCGACGATCAGACCCGCCACACCCGCCAAGGACAGGCGGTAGTCGACGCGCCAGGACATGATCGCGATGACCAGGTAGGTCAGGACGGCGGCCACTCCGAGCGAGAGCACCGTGACGAACGCGAGCGCCCGGTACTGGATGACGGAGTAGATGATCACCAGGCCGAGGCCGATCAGGCCCGCGACGAGACCGCCGATGAGCTGCGCCGTGCCGAGCGTCGCCGAGATGTTCTCGTTCGACTGCACCTGGAAGTTGATCGGCAGTGCACCGTACTTGAGCTGGTCGGCGAGCGTCTTCGACGACTCGGCCGTGAACGAGCCGGTGATCTGCGCCTTGCCGTTGGTGATGGCGGAGTTCGTGGACGGGGCCGTGATGACCGAGCCGTCCAGCACGATCGCGAACTGGTTCTGCGGTGCCTGCAGCGAGACGAGGCGGTTCGTGACGGTGCGGAAGTCCTTCGTGCCCTGGCCGTCGAAGGTCAGGTTGACGGCCCACTGGCCCGTCGACGTGCCCTGCGAGTCGGTGGCCAGACCCGAGGTGGCGTTGCTGATGTTCGCACCGGAGACCTCGACCGGGCCGAGGATGTACTTCGACGCACCGTCGGCGTCACACGTGACGAGGGGCTCGTCGTCCGGCGCCGAGGTGACGTCGTCCGGAGCCGCGCAGTTGTAGTTGGTGTACAGGTCCTGCAGCGCCGGGGTGATCCAGTTGACGTCGCTGGCGTTCGTCGGCTTCGCGCTCGGCGTCGCCGCGAGCGATGCGGGCGGCGAGTACGGCGTCGGCGAGGCGGTGGACTTCCCGTCGTCACCGACGGCGGAGTTCGTCGCGGCCTCGGTGAAGAGCACGGGGCGGAACGTCAGCTTCGCCGCTGCCTCGATGCGGTCGATCGTGGCCTTGTCGGGCCGACCGGGGATCGACACGACGATGTTGTTCGCACCCTGCGTGTTGATCTCGGTCTCGGAGACGCCGGTGGCGTTGATGCGCTGGCGGATGATCTCCACCGCCTGCTGCAGCTGCTGCGAGGTCACCGAGTCGCCCTCGGTGTTCTGCGCCGCGAGGGTCAGCTGCGTGCCGCCCTGCAGGTCGAGTGCGAGCTCCGGAACCCAGCTCGCGCCCTGGTACCACTTGTCCGTGTCGTCCTTCGAGCTGCCGGCGAGGATCGTCGCGGCGGTGTTCAGGCCGGCGAGGATCGCCATCAGGATCACCAACCAGGTGAGCGAGCGCAGCGCCTTCTTGACGGGTGTCGATCGTGCCACCGGTCGTCTCGTCTTTCTGTTCAGGACCGTCGGCGCTCAGGCACGACGGCAGAGGGAAGCCGCCGGGTCAGACGACCCGGCGGCCGAGGGCGTCAGTCGTCGGACTTGCGCTTCGAGTCGGTCTCGTCGAGGCGGTCGTTGTCGACCCGCTCGCCGTAGACCGGCTCCCCGTTGAGTTCGGCGACGGGCTTCGCCTCGTCCTCCGGCGTCGCGGTGGTCTCGATGTCGGAGGCGCTGTCGTCGACGACGCGCGACAGGGTCTGGCGGTGCACGGTGACGACGGTGCCGGGGGCGATCTCGACGTCGGCGGTGACCTTCTCGTCGTCGACGGAGAGAAGCGTGCCGTACAGGCCGAAGGACAGCATCACGCGAGCACCCGGCACCATCTTGGTGGCGAGCTCGCCCTGCTGCTTCTTGCGCTTGCGGCTGTTGTAGAACATGAAGGCCGCGAACGCCACGACGATGACGATGAGGATGACTTCTTGACCCATGATGCAGTTGCCTTCTCTGGTTGCTCGGTTTCGGGCCGTAGCAGTCTAGGGCACGCCACTGTGCGTGGCATGTCACCCGACCGATCGGCCGCTAGTCGGTGGTGTCGGTGTCGTCGAACAGGCCCGGGAGCGGCCCGACGCCCTGCCCTGGGGTGAGGCCGAGGTGCCGCCACGCGACCGGGGTCGCGATGCGGCCGCGCGGGGTTCGCGTGACCAGACCGACCCGGACGAGGAAGGGTTCGACGACCGACTCGATGGTCTCGGACTCTTCTCCGACCGAGACCGCGAGGGTGTTCAGCCCCACCGGTCCGCCGTCGAAGCGGGTCAGCATGATCTCGACCACGGCGCGGTCGAGGCGGTCGAGCCCGAGCTCGTCGACGTCGTACAGGTCGAGTGCACCCTGGACGGCCGCCATGCCGTCGGTGGTGCGGTGCACGAGGGCGTAGTCGCGGACCCGGCGGAGCAGCCGGTTCGCGATGCGCGGGGTGCCCCGGGAACGCCCGGCGATCTCCCGCAGCGCCGATCGGTCGATGTCGAGCTCGAGCAGGTGCGCGGCGCGGATCAGGACCTGTTCGAGTTCGTCCTTCTCGTAGAACTCGAGGTGCGCCGTGAAGCCGAAGCGGTCGCGGAGCGGGTTCGGCAGCAGGCCGGCGCGGGTGGTGGCACCGACCAGGGTGAACGGCGCGAGGTCGAGCGGGATGCTCGTCGCGCCGGCGCCCTTGCCCACCATGACGTCGATCCGGAAGTCCTCCATCGCCAGGTAGAGCATCTCTTCCGCCGAGCGCGCCATCCGGTGGATCTCGTCGATGAACAGGACCTCGCCCGGCACGAGCGAGGACAGGACGGCAGCCAGGTCACCTGCGTGCTGGATCGCCGGACCGCTCGACATCCGCAACGGACGGCCGGTCTCGTGCGCGACGATCATCGCCAGCGTGGTCTTGCCGAGGCCGGGAGGACCCGCCATCAGGATGTGGTCCGGGGTGCGGTCCTGCATGCCGGCCGCCTTGAGCAGCAGGTCGAGCTGCCCGCGCACCTTCCGCTGGCCGACGAACTCGTCGAGCGACCGCGGCCGGAGTGCACCTTCGAACGCGAGTTCTTCCTGCGACTCGGCTCCGGCTGACGTGATGCCGCTCATTGACCGGCACCGGCGGGCCGGAGCGCACCGAGCGCGGCGCGGAGCAGCGCCTGCGTGCCCATGGCTGCGGCCCCTGGCTCGTTCGCGACGGTGTCGTCGACGGCGGTCTGTGCTGCGTCCTCGCGCCAGCCGAGGCCGATCAGTGCGGAGACGACGTCGGTCGCGGCCGGGTGGGCAGCAGTGCCGCGACCGGCGGTGACCACGGCAGCCTGCTCGAACGCCGCGAGCTTGCCGGTGAGCGCGAGGATGATGAGCTTCGCGGTCTTCGGACCGATGCCGGAGACCTTGCGGAAGGCGCCGTCGTCGTCCTTCGCCACGGCGTTCGCGACCTGCGACGGGTCCATGTGGGCGAGGACGCCCATCGCGGACTTGGGCCCGACACCCGTGACGCTGCGCAGCAGGTCGAACACCTGGAGGGCGTCGGTCGACTCGAAGCCGAAGAGCAGGTGCTCGTCTTCGCGCACGATCATCGCGGTGCGGACGAACACCTCGGACCCGTGGCGCATCGTCAGTGCGTGGGCCGGGGTCACGGTGACGGCGTACCCGACTCCCCCGGCCTCGATCACCACGCCGGAACCGGCGATGTCGATGCAGGTACCCCGGAGACTCGCGATCATGCCCCGAGCCTACGGCCGCCCACCGACGCGGCCGACGAGCCACGCGGTCGGGCCGCGGCAGCGGCCGCACGGGCGAGCGGGGAGTCGACGGTGCCGCCCTGTGCGTCGCGCCACGCGCGTTGTGCCGGGGTGAGGTTCGTGGCACGTTCGCCGGCGACGTCAGGTGATCCGAGCCTCCAGGCATGGCACACGGCCAGCGCGAGCGCATCGGCGGCGTCGGCCGGCTTCGGGGCCTCGGCGAGACCGAGCACGCGCGCGATCATGGTCTGCACCTGGCGCTTGTCGGCGTTGCCGTAGCCGGTGACGGCCGCCTTGACCTCGGACGGCGTGTGCAGGCCGACGGGCAGCCCGCGGGCCGCCGCGGCGTGCAGCGCGAGCCCGGCCGCCTGGGCGGTGCCCATCACGGTGCGGACGTTCGCCTGGGCGAACACGCGCTCGACGGCGACCGCGTCCGGGTGGTGCTCGTCGATCTCGGCGGCGATGCCGTCGGCGATGCGGAGCAGCCGCTGTTCGAGCGGCATGTCCGCCGGGGTGCGCACGACCGTCACGTGGACGAGCCGTGCGCGCCGGTTCGGTGCGACCTCGACGACGCCGACGCCGCACCGGGTGAGCCCGGGGTCCACCCCGAGCACACGGAGCACGGCTACTCGCCCTCGTCCTCGTCGAGCTCGGCCTGGACGTCCGCCGGCACGTCGAAGTTGGCGTAGACGTTCTGCACGTCGTCGCTGTCCTCGAGCGCATCGATCAGGCGGAAGACCTTGCGGGCGGTCTCGGCGTCGACCGGCACCTTGAGGCCGGGGACGAACTCGGCGTCGGCCGAGTCGTAGTCGATGCCGGCGTCCTGCAGTGCGGTGCGGGCCGCGACGAGGTCGCTCGCCTCGGTGATGATCTCGAAGCCGCCGCCCTGGTCGATGACGTCCTCGACACCGGCGTCGAGCACGGCGGTCATGACGGTGTCCTCGTCGAGGCCGTCGGTCTTCGTGACCGAGATGACGCCCTTGCGCGAGAAGTTGTAGGCGACGCTGCCCGGGTCGGCCATGGTGCCACCGTTGCGGGACATCGCCGTCCGGACCTCGGCCGCTGCGCGGTTCTTGTTGTCGGTGAGGCACTCGATCAGCATCGCGACGCCGTTCGGGGCGTAGCCCTCGTACATGATCGTCGTGTACTCGATCGACTCACCGGTCAGGCCGGCACCGCGCTTGACGGCGCGGTCGATGTTGTCGTTCGGGACCGAGGTCTTCTTGGCCTTCTGGATCGCGTCGACCAGCGTCGGGTTGCCCGACAGGTCGGCGCCGCCCATCTTCGCGGCGACCTCGATGTTCTTGATGAGCTTGGCGAAGGACTTGGCACGGCGGCCGTCGATGACGGCCTTCTTGTGCTTGGTCGTCGCCCACTTGGAATGCCCGGACACGGTTCTCCTTGCGTCTTGCGGAAAGTCGGGGTCAGTTTACCCAGCCGGGAGGCCCGCCGCCGCACCGCCCCGCCGGTGCGGGCACGCAGGTGGCAGGGCCCAGGGCCCGCGGGCGGTCGTGCCCAGAGCCCGGGGGCCGCGTCAGGCGCTGCGCACCATGGCGAGGAAGCGGCGGTGGAAGCGGTCCTCGCCGGCGACCTCGGGGTGGAACGCACTGGCGAGGACGTTGCCCTGCTGCACCGCGACGACCTGCCCGTCCGCCAGTGCGCCGAGGACCTGGACGCCGGGGCCGTGCTGCTCGACCACCGGGGCACGGATGAAGACCGCGTGCACGGGGGCGTCGCCGAGCTCGGGCATCGGGACGTCGACCTCGAACGAGTCGTTCTGGCTGCCGAACGCGTTCCGACGAACCGTGGTGTCGAGCACGTCGAGGGTCTGCTGGCCGCTGATGCCGTCGGTGATCCGCGACGACAGCATGATCATGCCGGCACACGTGCCGTACGTCGGCAGACCGCCGCGGATGGCAGCAGCGAGGGGCTCGGCGACGCCGAACGCCCGGGACAGCTTGTCCATCACGCTCGACTCGCCGCCGGGGATCACGACGCCGTCGAGCGCCGCGACCTCCTCGGGGCGACGGAGCGGCACCACGTCGGCGCCGAGCTCCGTCAACGAGGCGATGTGCTCGCGGAAGTCACCCTGCAGCGCCAGGACCCCGATGCGGGGCCGAGCACTGCTCGCCGTGCTACCAGCCACGCTCGGCGAGGCGGTGCGGCGCGGGGACGTCGGCGACGTTGATGCCGACCATCGCCTCGCCCAGACCACGCGAGACCTCGGCGATGACCTTGGGGTCGTCGTGGAAGGTGACGGCCTTGACGATCGCGGCGGCACGCTTCGCCGGGTCGCCGGACTTGAAGATGCCGGAGCCGACGAACACGCCGTCCGCGCCGAGCTGCATCATCATCGCGGCGTCGGCCGGGGTGGCGACGCCACCGGCGGTGAATAGCACGACGGGGAGCTTGCCGGTGCGGGCGACCTCGCGCACGATCTCGAACGGCGCCTGCAGTTCCTTGGCGGCGACGTAGAGCTCGTCTTCCTTGAGGTGGCGCAGCGCCGCGATCTCCTTGTTGATCGTGCGGATGTGCTTCGTGGCCTCGGACACGTCACCCGTGCCGGCCTCGCCCTTGGAACGGATCATCGCAGCGCCCTCGGTGATGCGACGGAGCGCCTCGCCCAGTTCAGTGGCACCGCAGACGAACGGCGTGGTGAAGTTCCACTTGTCGATGTGGTTGACGTAGTCGGCGGGCGAGAGCACCTCGGACTCGTCGATGTAGTCGACGCCGAGCTCCTGCAGGATCTGCGCCTCGACGAAGTGGCCGATGCGGGCCTTCGCCATGACGGGGATCGACACGGCGGCGATGATCTCCTCGATCATCGACGGGTCGGACATGCGGGCGACGCCGCCCTGTGCGCGGATGTCGGCGGGGACGCGCTCGAGGGCCATGACGGCGGTCGCGCCGGCTTCCTCCGCGATGCGGGCCTGCTCGGCGTCGACGACGTCCATGATGACGCCACCCTTGAGCATCTCGGCGAGGCCGCGCTTGACGCGGTCGGAGCCGGTGATCGAGGTGCCAGGGGTGCCGGAGGTGCTGGTGCTGTCGCTCATGATGCCGATCAGTCTAGTCCGCTGCGGGCCAGCCCTCGGCGACCAGTCGGCGGGTGTCCCCGAGCATCTGGGACATCGACTTCGTCCGCGCGATGATCGGGAAGAAGTTCGCGTCGGACTGCCACCGCGGCACGATGTGCTGGTGCAGGTGTGCGGCGATGCCGGCCCCCGCGACCTCGCCCTGGTTCATGCCGATGTTGAAGCCGTCGCAGTGCGACACGGTGCGCAGGACCCGCATCGCGGTCTGGGTCAGCTCGCCCATCTCGCGCAGCTCGTCCGGAGTGGCCTCGTCGTACAGCGGCACGTGGCGGTACGGGCAGACCAGCAGGTGTCCGTTGTTGTACGGGAACAGGTTGAGCAGCACGTAGGCGTGCTCGCCCCGGGCGACGATGAGGGCGTCCTCGTCGGACTTCCGCGGTGCCTCGCAGAACGGGCAGTCGTCCGCGTGCCCGCGGCCCGTGCCCTCGCGCCCGGCGTCGATGTACGCCATCCGGTGCGGGTTCCACAGGCGCTGGAAGGCATCCGGGACGGCCGCACCGGTGGCGGCGTCCCGGATGACCAGCGGGTCCTGCTCGTCCGTCATCAGACCTGCGCGCGCTCGCGGATCGCCGTCAGGATGCGGTCGACCGCTTCGTCCACGGGCACGGCGTTGTCCTGGCGCCCGTCACGGAAGCGGAACGAGACCGCACCGGCGTCGCGGTCGTCGCCGCCGGCGATGAGCTGGAACGGCACCTTCGCCTTGGTGTGCGTGCGGATCTTCTTCTGCATGCGGTCGTCCGAGTGATCGACCTCGGCCCGGACGCCGTGCGACCGGAGCTTCGCGATGACCTCGTCGAGGTAGTCGCCGTACTCAGCCGCGACGGGGATGCCGACGACCTGCACCGGCGACAGCCAGGCCGGGAACGCGCCGGCGTAGTGCTCGGTCAGCACGCCGAAGAACCGCTCGATCGAGCCGAACAGCGCGCGGTGGATCATCACCGGGCGCTGGCGGGAGCCGTCGGCCGCGGTGTAGTCGATGCCGAAGCGCTCGGGCAGGTTGAAGTCGAGCTGCACAGTCGACATCTGCCAGGTCCGGCCGATGGCGTCACGCGCCTGCACCGAGATCTTCGGGCCGTAGAAGGCGGCCCCGGCGGGGTCGGGCACGAGCTCGAGACCGGACTCCTCGGCGACCTCGCGCAGGGTGTTCGTCGCGACGTCCCAGACCTCGTCGTCACCGACGTACTTCTCCGGGTCCTTCGTCGAGAGCTCGAGGTAGAAGTCGTCGAGGCCGTAGTCGCGCAGCAGCGAGAGCACGAACTCGAGTGTGGTGGTCAGCTCCTCCTTCATCTTCTCCTGCGTGGTGAAGATGTGCGCGTCGTCCTGGGTCATGCCGCGGACCCGGGTGAGGCCGTGGATGACGCCGGACTTCTCGTTGCGGTAGACCGTGCCGAACTCGAACATCCGGAGCGGCAGGTCGCGGTACGAACGCGGCTGCGACCGGTACGCCAGGATGTGCATCGGGCAGTTCATCGGCTTGAGGTAGTAGTCGGCACCCTGGCGCGTGACGTTGCCGTCCTCGTCCTTCGCCTCGTCCATGTGCATGGCCGGGAACATGCCGTCCTTGTACCAGCCGAGGTGCCCGGAGGTCTCGAACAGGTCGCCCTTGGTGATGTGCGGCGTGTAGACGAAGGAGTAACCGTTCTCCTCGTGCCGACGGCGCGAGTAGTCCTCCATCTCGCGGCGGATGATGCCGCCCTTCGGGTGGAAGATCGCCAGGCCGGAACCGATCTCGTCGGGGAACGAGAACAGGTCGAGTTCGGCACCGAGCTTGCGGTGGTCGCGCTTGGCGGCTTCTTCGAGGCGCACCAGGTAGGCCTTGAGCTGGTCCTTGTCGGGCCAGGCGGTTCCGTAGATGCGCTGCAGCTGCGGGTTCTTCTCGGAGCCGCGCCAGTAGGCGGCCGCGACGCGCATGAGCTTCGCGGCGTTGCCGATCCAGCGGGTGTGCGGCACGTGCGGACCCCGGCAGAGATCCTGCCAGACGACCTCGCCCGACTTCGGGTCGACGTTCTCGTACACGGTGAGCTCGCCGGCGCCGACCTCGACGCTCTCGCCGGAGTCACCGTCGGTCGCCGCGCCCTTGAGCCCGATGAGCTCCTGCTTGTACGGCTCCCCCGCCATCAGCTCGCGCGCCTGCTCGTCCGTGACGACCACGCGGCGGAAGCGCTGGGCCTGCTTGACGATGCGGTCCATGCCCTTCTCGATCGCCTTGAGGTCCTCGGGGGTGAAGGGCTCGGCGACGTCGAAGTCGTAGTAGAAGCCGTCGGTGACGGGCGGCCCGATGCCGAGCTTGGCCTCGGGGTTGATCTGCTGGACGGCCTGCGCGAGCACGTGCGCGGCCGAGTGGCGGAGGATGTCGAGCCCGTCCTGCTCCTGCAGGGTGACGGCCTCGGCGGTCTCGCCGGCGGCGACGTCGGCAGCGAGGTCCTTCAGGACACCGTCGACGCGGATCGCGACGACGCCGCGCTCACCGTCGAAGAGCTCGGTGCCCGTCGTGGTCGTCGTCGCGGTGCGGGGCTCGGGTGCCTGGGGCACGGCTGCGGGCTCGGCGCTCTCCGGCGCTGCGGCGACTGACTCGGTCACGATGATGGGACTCCTCGATCGAAATGGTGCGTCAAGACTAGTGCGCGCGTGGGGCTCAGGCGGGCACGGCGCCGAGCGTGGTGACGGGCAGGCGTGGCTCGAGTCGCTCGCGTCCGTTCAGCCCGTCCAGCTCGAGCAGCGCGGCGAACCCGACCGCCTGATAGCCCGCGCGTTCGAGCAGCGTGATGGTGGCGGCGCCGGTCCCACCGGTGGCGAGGACGTCGTCGACGACGAGGACCCTGGTGCCCGCGGGGAGCTGGCCAGGACGCAGCTCGAGCTCGGCCTCGCCGTACTCGAGTGCGTACTGCTCGCTGAGGACCTCGCCCGGCAGCTTGCCGGCCTTGCGCACGGTGAGCACACCCACCTGGTGCTGGGCGGCGATCCCGCCGGCGAGGGCGAAGCCCCGTGCCTCGATGCCGGCCACGGCGTCGAACCCGGCACCGACCGCGAACGGCGCGGCGAGTGCCTCGCACACGCGGCCGAACGCGACGGCGTCCGAGAACACCGGCGTCACGTCACGGAACAGCACCCCCGGCTTCGGGAAGTCCGGGACGACGGCGGTCAGGCGTTCGACGAGTGCAGCTGCGGTTTCGGTCACCCATCAACGGTACGGGAGGCCCGGGGTGCGTCCGACACGTCGGCGCACGGTGCGGGGTCGGTCGCGCCGTGCTGGGTCGTCGGTGCGGCGCACGGTGCGGGTTGCGTCGGCCGGTGCGCCGACGGTGGCTCGGTGCGGGGTTGTCCCCTCGCACCGAGCCACCAAGCGGGCACGGGACGGCGACGGTCGCACGGTGCGACGGTCGGGTGTCCGATCCGGCTCAGCGCCAGGCGCGCATGAGTGCGGCCTGCAGGAGCAGGTCGTTCTCGCGCTGCTGCCGCTCGCGGTCGAGCTGCAGCCGTGTTGCGTGGTCGATCACCGGGTGGAGCCGGCGGGTCCGCCGGCTCCAGATGATGAGCGACATGCCGATGCGCAGCGCGATGCGGTCGGTGAGGGAGACCCGGTGGCGCGCTGCGCGGGTATCGGGAGGACGGGTGGCGGTCTTCGATGACACGGTGATCCCTTTCAGGGCATGACGGAGCTGCCCGGCACACGGGCAACAGTGGACTACCCGGAACACGGGCAGGAAAAGATGAATGCGTGAGAATGCATTCCGCGGTCGCCGAAGGAATGTCCGACGACGTGGTACTGAATGACTTCCGGTACCGAGAGCGTCGCACCGGCCGCCGACATTCTCCGGCGACGATCGACGCAGTCCGATCGCGTGCGCGGAGCACACGGGTCGGGACCGATCGGCGATCGACGGAGCCGGTTCGACGCGAGCCAGAACGGCTCAGCGCGAGGTGTCAGGCGACGGACTCGTCACGAGACGAGGATCGAACGACACAGATGTCGGCAGAAGGCGGAACGCTCCGGGTCAGCGGACGCGGAACGGGGTGCCGACGCGTCCACGGATTCCACGGAACGGAGTGGTTGCGGTGATCATCATGGTCGGCCCCCTTTCGGTCTCGAGCTGTCGGAGTCGTCCCCCGCTGCGCTGCAGCGGTTCGCGACGAGTGAACACTATCGGCCCCGCAATTCGCAGCGCAACCCCTTTCTCCGATTTCTCCGGAATTGCATTCCCGAACACCACGCTGTCGTACCCGGACGCCACGAAGGCCCGGTACCGAATCGGTACCGGGCCTTCGTGGGCGAACGGCTGCTACAGCGTCGCGGGTTCCACCACCGCTGCCGTCAGCACGCCGTCGACGACGTCGATCCGCACGGTGTCCCCGGCGGTCACGGCACCGTCGACCACGAGCGTCGCGATGCGGTCGTCGACCTCGCGCTGGATGAGCCGGCGGAGCGGACGGGCGCCGTACTCGGGCTCGTACCCGTGGTCGGCGAGCCAGTCGACCGCTGCGTCGGACACGGAGAGCACCATGTCCTGCGCGACGAGCCGCAGCGCCGTGTCCTGCAGCAGCAGTGACACGATCGACGTGATCTGCGACCGGTCGAGCTTGCGGAAGAGCACGATCTCGTCGATGCGGTTGATGAACTCCGGCCGCATGGCCTCGCGGAGCTTGCCCATCACGCGGGCGCGGAGGTCGTCCTCGGCGTACCCGTCGGTCGTGCCGACCGGCGCGAAGCCGAGGGCGCCCGACCGCGAGGCCAGGAACTCCGAGCCGATGTTCGACGTCATGATCACGACCGTGTTCCGGAAGTCCACCGTGCGCCCCTGGCCGTCGGTCAGTCGACCGTCGTCCAGCACCTGCAGCAGCAGGTTGAACACGTCGGGGTGCGCCTTCTCGACCTCGTCGAGCAGGATCACCGAGTACGGGTTCCGGCGCACGCGTTCGGTGAGCTGCCCGGCCTCGTCGTAGCCGACGTACCCGGGAGGCGCCCCGACCAGCCGCGAGACGGTGTGCCGCTCGCCGAACTCGCTCATGTCGAAGCGGAGCATGGCGGACTCGTCACCGAACAGCGACGACGCCAGGGCCTTCGCCAGTTCGGTCTTGCCGACGCCGGTCGGGCCGAGGAACAGGAAGCTGCCGACGGGTCGACGCTGGTCGCCCATGCCGGTCCGGCTGCGTCGGACGGCCTTCGCGATCGCCGCGACGGCGTCGTCCTGGCCGACGACGCGCTCGTGCAGTTCCTGCTCGAGCACGGCGAGCCGTGAGCGGTCGCCCTGGGTCAGGCGCGTCGCCGGGATGCCGGTGGCACGCGACACCACACCGGCGATGTCGCGTTCCGTGATCGAGGTGCCCACGGATTCGGGACGGGAGGCGCGGGGAGCGTCCGCCGACGTGGCGGCGGCGATCCGGGCCTCCAGTCCGACCGTCTCGTCGCGCAGGCGCGACGCCTCTTCGTACAGTTCCCCGGCGACCGCGCGGTCCTTCTCGGCGAGCAGCTCGGCGACCTGGTCCCGCAGGGCCTCGACGTCGACGTCACCCGAGCGGGCGAGCCGGCGCCGTGCACCGGCCTGGTCGATGAGGTCGATGGCCTTGTCCGGCAGGTGCCGGTCGGTGACGTACCGGTGCGAGAGCTCGACGGCGGCGCGCAGCGACTCCGGCGTGTAGACGACGCCGTGGTGCTCCTCGTACCGGGGTGCGAGGCCGGTCAGGATCGCGACGGCGTCCTCGACGCTCGGCTCCCCGACCGTGACCGGCTGGAAGCGACGCTCGAGGGCGGCGTCCTTCTCGATCCGGCGGTACTCGTTCAGGGTCGTCGCGCCGACCAGGTGCAGGTCGCCGCGGGCGAGCCGGGGCTTGAGGATGTTGCCGGCGTCCATCGAGCCGCCCTCACCGCCACCACCGGCGCCGACGACGGTGTGGAGCTCGTCGACGAAGACGATGAGCTCGTCGGCGTGCGCCGCGATCTCGTCCATGGCCTTCGTCAGGCGCTCCTCGAAGTCGCCGCGGTACCGGGTGCCGGCGAGCATGCCGGGCAGGTCGAGTGCGATGACCCGCTTGCCCTGCAGCAGCGACGGGACGTCGCCGTCGACGATGCGCTGGGCGAGTCCCTCGACGATGGCGGTCTTGCCGACGCCGGGCTCGCCGATCAGGACGGGGTTGTTCTTGGTGCGACGGAGCAGGATCTCGACCGCCTGCTCGATCTCGTCGGCGCGACCGATGACGGGGTCGATGCGACCGTCACGGGCCCGCGCGGTGAGGTCGGTGCCGAACTGGTCGAGGGTCGGGGTGTCGCTGTCGCTGTCGGTGTCGGCCGTTCCGGTCGTTGCACCGGTTCCTGGCATGGGGCGCCCCTCTCGTGCTGCTGCCGCGGCCTGCTGGGCGTAGTCCTGCATGGCTTGCGGGGTGACACCGGCGCTGGCGAGCAGCTGCCCGGTGACGGTCTCCTGGTCGGTCACGAGCGCGAAGAAGACGTGCTCGGGGTCGGTGTAGGTGCTGCCGAAGCCCCGTGCGGCCTGGGTGGCCTCGACGAGGATGCGCTGCGCCGTGCCGGTCAGGGCCGGGCGGCCGGTCTGCTCGGGCTGCGGCTCGCGGGCCATCGGCAGGCGCTGTTCGATCTCGGCGGCGAGGCGCTCGGGGTCGACCCCGGCGGAACGGACGACGGCGTCGAACGGCTCGGTGCGGACGAGCACGTGCAGCAGGTGCAGTGCGTCGAGCTCGTGCTGCCCCTGCGACACCGCGTACTCGGCGGTGTGCTGGAGCAGCTCGTGGGTACGGCGGCTGAGGAGCCGCGTGATGTCCACCGGTCGGCCGAACGCACGGGGGCGCTGCGGGTCACCGGTGTTCTGCGCCGCGAGGAGACGGGCGAGGAACTCGTCGAACGAGTCACTGCCGCCGGTCGGGCCGAACGTCTCTGGCAAAGGGACCTCCTGGGGAACTTGAGTGCCTTCGACTCAATGCAACGCAGGAGTGCCGGGGTCATTCCCGACGACGAAAAAACTTGCGGCGACCCGACTCAGGTCCGCGCGATCGCTGCCGAGATCGCCTCGGTGACCCGCGCGAGGTCGGCCGGAGCCACCTCGATGTCGAAGCCGCGGCGCCCGCCGGAGACGAAGATGCTGTCGTACGCCAGGGCCGACTCGTCGAGCACGGTCCGGATCCGGGACTTCTGGCCGACCGGGCTGATGCCACCGACGACGTACCCGGTGCGCTTCTCGGCGAGGGCCGGATCGGCCAGCGTCGCCTTCTTCCCGCCGACCGCCGCCGCGATGGCCTTGAGGTCGAGCCGGTTCGCCACCGGCACGATCGCCACCGCCAGTGCGCCGTCGACCGAGACGACCAGGGTCTTGAACACCTGCTCCTCGCGGAGCCCCAGGGCGGCGGCGGCCTCCTCGCCGAAGTTCGTGGCGCTCTCGTGGTGGTCGTACACGTGCGGCGTGTACGACACCCCGGCTCGGTCGAGCGCGACGGTCGCTGGGGTGCTCGGCGAACCTGCGGTCATGCGGCGATCCTCTCCCGCGCTGCCGTCCTGTCCGTGGCGGCACGCGGGCGTTACGCTGAACCGACCATGACCGTCGCCCTGCTGATCCTCCGCGCCGCCGCTGCGCTGGTGCTCGGGGCGCCCGCGATCGGCGACCCCGCGGCCGGCGTCCTGCCGCTGCTGGCAGTGGCCGCGCTCGGCCTGACGGCCGTCGCCTTGGCGGTCGTCGTCGCGCAGGTCATCGCCACGGTGCTGGCGGCGGTCCTCGGGCTGCGGTCGACGGGCGTCGAACACGCTGCGGTACCGGACCTCGTCACCCGCATCGCGTGGAGCCACCCCGATGCCGACGGACACGTCCGATCGCGTGCCCCGGGAGTCGTCGCCCCGGCCTGACCACCGACCGGTGGCCGGGCCCCTCGCGACCCCTCCTGCGAACCACCACCGATCGGAACCGTCATGGACCTGTCCACCCTGCCCCTCGTCGGCCCGCTGCTGCACGGCGGCGCGGACCTCGTCGCCGCCCTGACCGCGGCGCTCTCCCCCACCACCGGCTCGTTCGCCGCGGCGATCGCCGTCGTGCTCCTGACCCTGGCCCTCCGGGCCGTGCTCGTGCCGCTGTCCGTCCTGCAGGTCCGAGCGGAGCGCGACCGACGTCGGCTCGCGCCGCAGCTCGCCGCCCTGCGGAAGCGCCACGGGAAGAACGCCGAGCAGCTGCAGCGCGCGGTCCAGCAGCTCTACACGAACGAGAAGGTCTCACCCCTGGCCGGCTGCCTGCCCGTCCTCGCGCAGGCCCCGGTGCTGTCCCTCGTCTACGCCCTGTTCACGCATGAGTCGATCGGCGGCACGGTCAACGCCCTGCTCGAGGCCACCCTGGTCGGGGTCCCGCTCGGGCACTCACTCGTCGTCACGCTCACGTCGCCGCTCTGGGTGCACGCCTGGGTCGTCGTCCTGCTGCTGGCCGTGCTCGCCGTCGTCGTGGAGCTCAGCCGTCGCGCGAACCTGCGCTGGAACCCGCTGCCGACACCCGAGCCGGGCGCGCAGGTGCCCGGTGCGGCAGCGACCGCCGCCATCGGGCGGTTCGCCCCGTTCATCACGGTCGTGTTCGCCGCGATCGCCCCGCTCGCCGCCGCGCTGTACGTCGTGACGAGCGCCGCGTGGACGGCGGGTGAGCGGGCCGTGCTGCGCCGGGTGATCCGGTAGAGCGGGCGCGTGGCGTCGGGCCCGGCGTCAGCCGCCCTGGCCCTCCTGCTGCGGCCCCTGGTCGACCGGGTCGTACTCGGTGCCGCGACCCTGTTCCTCGTCGGCGGTCGGCACGTGGCGTTCCGTGCCGGTCCCACCGGGGCTCGTCGCCACGTAGTCGGCCTCGCCGGACTGGGTGTCGTGGCTCAGCGGCTCGAGGCTCTCCGGGTCGGCGTCGTGCCGCGGTTCGGGTTCGGTGTTCATGCGTCACGCCTACTCCCCTCGTTCTGGGTGCGCGCCGCCGCCCCGGCAGTGCCACGATGAAGGGAGTCCACGCGACCGGCAGATCGGGAGTGCGCATGGCCCACGACGACGTGGCAGCGGAACGGGCACGGCTCGAGGCCGTCGCCTGGGGAGCGGCATCGAGCCCCGCCGACGCGGCGCGCGCCCGGATCGCGCTGCAGGACCTGGCGAGCGGGCGGCGGTCGGGTGGTCGGCGAGCGAGCGCAGGTGCCGCTTCCGCCTCGGGGCTGGACGAGCGGCCGGGAGGCACGGCCCCGGCCAGCGGGCAGGTCGCGTCCCCGGAACGGTCGGCTCCACTGCCCGACCCGTCGCCGGAACGGGGGGCCGCGGGGCGCGCGGCGGCTGTCGCGGAACCGGACCCGACCCCGCGAACGGCGGCCGGACCGTGGGCGGCGACCGAAGCCCGAGAACCCGACCATCCCGACGACGCGGGTGACGGCGGCGGGGGTGAGCCGAGCCTCCCGGTCGGGCCGACGCGACGGTCCAGGTGGCGCACGTTGCTCTGGACGGAGCGGCCACGCGTCTGGATCGCGCTCGGCGCGGCAGCGGCGGTCGGTGTGGCGTTCGCCGCCGGCACCGTCGTCGGGCCCGTGCGCGGCGACGTCGCGGCAGCACCGAGCGTCACGCCGACGGCGGGCACGGTCACGCTCGAGCAGCTGCTCGACGTGCCGCAGACCTACGCCGACCAGCTGCCGGGGCCGGTGGAGGCACCCGTGAGCCTGCACTCCACGCGGCTCGTGTTCACGAACCGTGCGTTGGACGGCGGCTCGTTCGACACGCCGTGGGCCGTGTGGGCCGGGGTCGGCACGGACCGGTCGACGATCTGCCTGGTGGCGACGGCGAACCGGATCGAGTCGTCGACGGCGTGCTTCCCGCGCGAGGCGGCACTGCACGGCTCGGTGTCGATGTCGGCGCAGTCGATGAGCGGGACGTTGACGATCGCGCTCCGGGGTGGCGGCGTGCAGGGTCGGGTGACGAACGAGAACTGAGGGCGCGGATTGTTGGAGCGCTCCGAGAATCTCCGCTGACCCCCTCGCGGGCTGCGGTCCATCGTGCAACACTGGATGAGCGCACTCGCCGTGGAGTCGTACCCACATCACCCACATCCACAGCGAGCGCGCCCCGCAGACCTCCCGGTCATCGTCGTTCCCCCGAACGGCACCGTCGTGCGCTCGCCCGTGCCCCGGAGGAGGTCAGCAGCGTGTCCACCAACACCACCACCTCGGCCGTGTCGACGAACACGCGGCCGATCACCGTCACCACCCAGTCCATCGTCGGCATCGCCGTCCTCGGGCTGGCGACGTTCTTCGCCATCACCACCGAGCTCATGCCCGTCGGGCTGCTCGGCACGATGAGCGCCGACCTCGGTGTGTCCGAGGCCACCATGGGCATCGTCGTCACCGTGTACGCGGGGGCCGTGGCACTCCTGGCGCTCCCGCTCACCGCGTTCACCGCGAAGCTCCCCCGCAAGGCCGTGCTCGTGTCGACGCTCGTCGGCTACACGGTGTCGAACCTCATGATCGCGTTCGCACCGTCGTTCGCCGTCGTCTGCGCCGGCCGGGTCGTCGGTGGCATCGCGCACGCGCTGTTCTTCTCGGTGGCCTCGGCGTACGCCACCCGGATCGTGCCGCCGCGCCTGGCCGGTCGCGCCATCGCGTTCGTGTACTCGGGCAGCTCGCTCGGCTTCGTGCTCGGCGTGCCCGTCGCCACCTGGGTCGCGCAGCACATCGGCTGGCGCCCCGCCGTGTTCTCGATCGGTGTCGCCGCCGCCGTGCTCGCCGCAGTGGCGCTGCTGTTCCTGCCCGCCGTCAGTGGTGCCTCGTCGCCGCACATCGGGTCCCCGAAGGCCTGGGCGCGCACCGGGCTGCTGTCCGTCGTGATCGCCGACCTGCTTCTGTTCGCCGGGCACTACGTCGTCTACACCTACGTCGGGCCGTACGCGATCGACGCCGGACTCGACGCCTCGATGGTGAGCGGTGCGCTGCTCGTCCTGGGCGGCACCGGGGTGATCGGCCTCTGGCTCGCGGGCATGTTCGTCGACCGGGCACCCCGGCAGACCCTCATCGCCGCCGTCGCGGTGATGGCCGTCGCGTTCGCCGCGATGCCGTTCGTGCACGGCTCCCTGGTCGGCACGATGGTCGTCGCCGGCGTGTGGATGGCCGCGAACGGCACGACGGGCACGCTCTTCATGGCGGCCGCGATCCGTTCCGGAGGCGTCTCCCCCGACATCGCCGGCGCGCTCATCAACGGTGCGTCGAACATCGGCATCGCGGGCGGTGCTGCCATCGGTGGGCAGGCGCTCGGGATCGTCGGGCTGCAGTACCTGCCGTTCGCCGGTGGTGCCGTGCTGCTCGGGTCGCTCGGGGTCGTCGTGCTGGCGCGTCGGGGCTTCCCGGTGCACACGGTCGGGCAGGAGCACCTGTCGACGTCGTCGATCGAGGCGATCACGTCCTCGCTCGCGGTGGTCACCACGTCGGTGCCCGTCGTCGGTCGGGCGATCCAGACCCTGACGGGCTCGGTCGCGACGGTCACGGGCTCGCACCGCACGCACCGCACGCAGTAGCGCGGCGCGCGGGCGGCGCGTCGTCCTCGTCGTCCTCGTCCTCCTCGGCCTCGCGCTGCGCCGAGGTTCCGAAACCTCGGCATCTCGACGGTCCTGGCGGCGATCCGTGGAACCTCGGCGGTGCAGCGGCGGCATGTCGTGGTACCTCGGCGTCGAGGCCCGGGCGTGGCGTCGTCGTGGCGGCGCGTGGCGGCGCGTGGCGGCGTGTGCCGAGGGGCCGCGGCGACATACCATGCGCGCGGCGTCGAGGTTCCACGAACTGCCGTTCGCGTTGCGCTGAGGTTCCACGAACTGCCGTTCGGGACGCCGAGATGGGCAGATTTCGGAACCTCGGGGGTGGGGCGTCGGCGTGTCGCGGGCGACGGCGGGGCCTCGGGTCGTGCACCAACGACGAAGGGCGGGCCGGCATCGCGCCGGGCCCGCCCCTCGTCGTGACCGATCAGTCCTGCAGGTGGCTCCGGCGACGGTTGCGCACCGCGCGGTAGGTCAGCAGCGCCGCACCGAGCAGCACGAGCACCCCGGCCGCGATGAGCCCGGGCTTCAGGTCCGCACCGGTGTAGGCCAGCGGCCCACCGTTGCCCACGTCGCCCGAACCGGCGGCCGGCGCGTTGCCCGAGCCTCCGGCAGCCGGCACGGTCGGAACCGCGGTCGGCGAGTTGCTCGGCGTCGGCGCACTGGGCGACGGCGACGGAGCCGGGGTCACCGCGGCCTCGACCACGAAGGCGAGCGGGGTCGCTGCGCCGTCCTCGGGCGTGACGACGGTCACCGGAGTGGCGCCGTCGACGTCGACCGTGATCGTGTACTCGGTCGTCGGCTCGAGTCCGGTCAGGTCGAAGGCACCGTCGGCGTCCGTGGCCACGGTCACCGGCGCTCCTGCCTGCGGGTCGGTCGGCGTCGCGACGACGTCCACGCCGGCGACCGGGTCGCCGTTCGTGTCCACCACGGTGCCCGGCTGGTCGGTCGTGATGACCGCCGGCTCGGCGGGCGACTCGAAGGGCAGGTCGGAATCAACGGTGTTCCCGACGACTGCAGTCACATCGGTGTTCGCCGTGGCACCGGTCGCCCCGGCCACGGGCACTGTCGTGCGGACGGTGTAGGTGCCGGCGACGGTCGCGAAGGTGTAGCGGCCGTCCGCGTCCGTCGTCGTCGAACCGATGACGGTGCCCGTGTCGTCCAGGAGCTCGATGACCTGGCCGGCCTCTACCGGGGCATCGTCGAGCGTCACGAGTCCGCTAATCGTCGCGATGACCGTGGCAGGTGCAACGATCGGGTCCGGCAGTACCGTCGGCTCACCGGCGTCTCCCGTGGTGACCGTTGTGGGTTCGTCGTCCCCACCGACGACCGAGACGTCGACTGGCGTGTCCGCGGGGAGGTCGGAGACCACGTAGACGCCGTCGTTGTTCGTCGTGGTCGTCACCGGGTCGCCGTTCGGCACATCGACGACGACGGGAACGTTCGAGGCCGGGTTGCCGGCTTCGTCCTGGACGGTGCCGACGATTGATGTCGTGTCAGCTGGCGAGGTGAAGGCGAAGTCGACGTCGTCGCGGTCGTTGCCACTCTGGTTCAAGTTGAGCGTTACTTCGCGGACCACCGAAACGCCGTCGTCGGTGCCGTCGGGGTCGACCGCACCGGTCGGCGTCGTGATGCGGACGACGTAGTCGTTGATCTGCGGCAGCGCCGGGAACGAGTAGCGTCCCTGCGCGTTGGTGGTGGTCGTGTAGACGACGCCGCGCGGAGCTGTCGCCGTGACAGTTGCTCCGGGGATCGCGGTGCCGTCGAGGGTTGCGACACCGCTGATCTCCGCCGTCTTGGATGCGAACCAGGTCTGGTAGACCGGGAAGCCGCTGCGCTGCTGGTACGTGATGGTGAGCGTCTTCAGCGAGGCGGTCGGGCTGAACCAGGCCGAGGCGCGGGCGGTGTCCGAGGCCGACGCGTTGCCGACGAGCGTGCCGCCGCCGACGGCGGCGTCCGTGTTCGGGGTCCAGGTCGGGACATCCTGGCCGACAGTGCCGTCCGGGTCCGCGCTGCACGACCAGCCGCCGGCGACCGCTGCCGAGCAGGAGTTGTAGCCGACGGTGCCGCCGTCGCGGCCGTTGAAGCCGAGTCCGGCCGCCGCGACCGGATTGCCGTTGGCGTCGGTCGCCGTGACGGTCGCCTGGTCGGCGTCGATGTCGCCGAGGACGAAGGCCCACGAGCGTGCGCCCGGGGTCGGCTCGGCGAAGGTGTAGGTGGTGACCGACGGGTTCGTCGCATTGTCCGCGAGGGGCCGCTGGTTCATGTACGTCTGCGCACGACTCGTGCCGTAGACCCCACCGACCGGCGTCCCCGCCGACTGCCACGTCGATGCACCGCTGATCACGGTCGACTGCCGCGAGTTCGAGGTGAACGTCGTGGCGGGGAACCCGGGCAACGTCATCGTGCCCGTGTACGCCTTCGACGCCCCGCTCAGGGTGAACGTGCCCCAGTTGCCCGCGGGCTCCGCCGAGGCGCTCGTCGCGCCGCCGATCGCGAGTCCTGCTCCGAGTGCGAGGGCGGTGAGCCCCGCCGTGACCGCGCGCCAGCGCCGCATGTGTGCTCCCCTGGTGATGACGTCGGCGTGCCCCGACGTCCGTGCAGGCTATCCACGCCCCCGTGACGCTGTCCGGACCGTCACCACATCGTGACTCACCCGCAACGGGCGATGCGCTCACCCGGCCGGATCGGGCCCGGCGTGCAGCACGAGCAGCGCGTCCACCGCGGCGACCTGGCCCGCGACGAGCAGCTCCCGCGCCTCGGCGACCGGCACCCACCGGGCGTCGTCGACCTCCGGCACGTCGACGAACCGTCCTGAACCGCGTGGCAGCTCGAGCCGGACGGTGTTGCTCCGCACGACGGCGACCTCGAACGCCGGGGCCGGGGCGGCGAACACCCGGACGCGCTTGCCCGAGGCCTGCCGGAACTCGCCCAGGTCCGCGACGTCGTCGGCGGCCACGGGTGCGGGGACCCCGATCTCCTCACCGAACTCACGCACGGCAGTCTCGAGCGGGTCCTCGCCGGCTTCGACGAGTCCCTTCGGGATCGACCAGGCACGTGGCCGATTCCGCCAGAACGGCCCGCCCATGTGCACGACGAAGACCTCCGGCCCGGCCGGACCGGTCCGGTGCAGCAACAGTCCGGCGCTCACCACCACGCCTGCGAGACTACGCGGCGTCGGTCAGGAGGCCCGGCCCACGTCCGCCGCCCGCGGTCACCGCCGCGCACGGCCGGTTCGACCGCTGCGCACGGCCGGTTCCACCGCCCCCAACCGGAGTACCGTGTTGCGCACGGAGCGCCAGGTGACGCCCCCGAAGCCTGCGACGGAGGAGGCCGATCGGGATGGACGAGCGATGGACGACGGTGACGTTGGCCGCCGATGCGGCGATGCCCCACGACGAGGCCCTGCTGTGGATCGTGGCCCGTGCCGGTGCCGGTGTCGAGCGGCTGCGGATCATCGGCGCCGACCACGCGCTGGAGGGTCGGACGCCGGTCGCCGACCAGCTCGCCGAGGCCGCACGGACCGCTCTGCCCGGTGTGGCGGTCGAGGTGCACCGGCACGCGGGCCCGTTCGCCGCAGCCCTGGTCGAGGAGTCGGACGGCGGTGACCTGCTCGTGATCGGGAGCTTCCGCCACCGGCGCGGATCGACGGCCGGCGGTGACCCGGCGCGGGTCGCCGAGCGTGCTGCCGTCCCGACCGTGGTCGTGCCGGAGGGTCCGCACCCGATCGACGGTGACGTGGTGCTCGCGGTGGAGGACCCGATCGACGAACGTGCGGTGTCGATCGCCGTCGACGAGGCCGTCCGGCGGAACCGACGGCTGACACTGCTGCGCGCGTGGGAGATGCCCGTGCTCACGCGGACGGGGCTGACCGACTTCGCCGAGGACCCGCTCCGGTGGCGCACCAGCAACGCCGAGCTGCTGCAGCGGGTGACGTCCGTGCTGGCCGCACGGTACCCGTCGCTCCGCCTCCGTCCGCTGCTGGTCGAGGGCCACCCGGGTCACGCGATCGCCTCGCACACCCGCCGGGCGTCGCTGGTGGTGCTCGGTCGCGGGCACGTGCGCGCGCTCTCGGGCTCGTTGCTGCACGACGTCGTCCGCGAGACGGCAGCCCCGGTCTGCGTGGTCCCGCCGGCGGCGCACCCGGACAGCCGAGCGGCCACGGCGACCGAGACCGCCGGTGGGATCAGCCGGCGAGGGCGCGGATCGCGGCGGCCATCCGCGCGGTCAGGTACGTGACGCCACGCTCGTTCGGGTGCAGGGCGCCCGCCTTCAGGTCGATCTTCCGCAGGTCACCGGAACCGGTGAGGGTCACACCGGCCACGTAGCGCTTGGACGCGGCGCACGGCGAGTGGTCCTGCGTGCTCGCGAAGACGTCGACGAACCGCACCCCGGCGGCGGCGGCAGCGGACCGGGAGACCTCGTTGAGCTCGTCCTGGACACCGTGCAGGTACTCGACGTCGGTGTCCGTGAACGGGTAGGTGTCCGACGGGAACGAGCCCGCCAGGGTGCCGAGGTCGAGTGCGGACCGGAAGCAGCCCTTCGCGGGGGTGTCCTCGGCGTCCGGGAAGATCGCCGGGTACCCGAGGAACACGACGACGGCGTTCGGGGCGGCCCGCTGCACCGCGCCGAGGGTGTCGGCGATGCCGAGTGCCACGCGCGACTGGATCTTCACGGCGAGCTGGTCGACGCCGTCCTGCACCAGGGTGCTCTCGCACGACGGGGCGTCGCGGCCCGAGAACACCGGGCCGTTCGCGGAGATCGCCAGGCACGAGGCCGCCGTGCCGAACAGGTCGGCGTCGTTGCCGCCGATCGTCAGGGTCACCAGTCGGGTGCGGTCGGACAACGACTCGATCTGGGGTGGGACGCCCTTGAACTGGTGGCCCGTGGTGACGTCGTCGCTCGTGGCGCCGGCGCACGTGACGTCGGTCAGGGCGAGCCCGAACTGCGCCGCGAGCCGGTGCGGGTAGTCGCGCGCCGACTGCACGCAGGCGTTCGTGGGCAGCCCGGTGCGGTCCCCCAGGCCGTACCCGGCCGAGTAGGAGTCGCCGAGCGCCACGTACTCACTGCCCGGCGGGACCGCGTCGAGGGTCTCGGTGGGGTCGGCGGTCACGGGGTACGGCTCGGGCACCGGCCACATCGGCGCCGCCGAGGCCGGCGGCGCGCCGACGGACCCGCCGAGGCCCGCCGCCAAGAGACAGACGGCGCCGACCACCGCCAGGGCAGTGCGCAGTGGTCGGCGGGCGATCCGGAGCAGTCCCGGCCTCAGCGGCGTCCGAGGCGACGCTCGCCGCCGCTGCCCGTGCGGTACTCGAGGCCGTAGTGCTGGAACAGCTCGGGCTCGGTCGCGGCGTCGAGCTCACCGTCGGTCGCGATGGAGGGTGCGTCCTTCACGAGCTTCTTCGGGAAGGTCACGCGCAGGTGCTTCGGTGCGACGGTCGCCCCGACGAGGGGGACGAACACGAGCTTCTGGAAGCCGACCATCCCGGTCGTGAGCGCACCGAACGCCGGCTCGGACGTGGCGGTGTCGTAGTAGATGCTCTCGAGCGTCCCGACCTTGTCCTCGGCCTCGTCGACGACCGGCAGGCCGATCCAGTCACGGATGTTGGCGGCTTCGAACACGAAGGACTCCTTCCGAGTGCCCGGTGGGTCCGGGTGGCTCTCGGTCGACGCTACCGGTCGGTCGCCTGTGCGGTCACCCCGAGCACGTCGAGCCGGTCCACCGCGGCGAGCACGTCGGCCGCGCCGACCGCCAGGATCGCCGGGTCGGGGTCCTCGGCGAAGACGTCGCCGCGCCGGACGGAGGCATCGGTGAGCACGATGTGCGGACCCGATGCGGGCGGTCCCCAGGCCTCCGGCGGCGCCGGGCCGGCTGAAGGGCCCGGAACGCCCGATCAACCCTGCCGAGGACCGCGCCGGGGTGATCGCCGCCCTGGCCTGCGTCGACCTGGTGACGGTGTTCGCGACCGACACCCCGATCCCGCTCATCGAACGGCTGCGCCCCGAGGTCTACGTCAAGGGCGGTGACTACTCACCCGAGATGCTCCGCGAGACGGCGGTCGTGCGCGGGTACGGCGGTGAGGTGGTCATGGTCGACTACGTCCCCGAGCACTCCACGACGGCCGTGGTCCGGCGCATCCGCGAAGCCGCGGCAGCGTCGGCCGGGTCCGCGGTGCCAGCCGCAGCGACCACCGCGACCGCAGCCGCGCCCGACCCCGAGGGGACCACGCACGGAAAGGTCATACCGCAGTAGGGGGTCGTCGAGACCCCGGCGGGATGGCAGCGCTCCCGGCGCTCCGTAGCGTCGAACCCGTCGACGAGGTCCGTCGGCGGAGGGAGCGTCGCCGTGTTCGACCAGATCACCCCGTTCGTCGTCGAGTTGGCCGCGAGTCCGCTCGTCTACGTCGTGCTCGTCGCCCTGTGCTTCGTCGACGGCTTCTTCCCGCCGGTCCCGAGCGAGTCCGCGCTCGTAGCCGTCGCCGCCATCGCCGCGACGTCCGGCCAGCCCGTCCTGGCCGGGGTCCTGGTGGCCGCCGCGGTGGGGGCGATCGCGGGTGACTCGGTGGCGTACTGGATCGGTCGCCGGATCGGACTCGCCCGCCTGGCGCAGTCCCGACGACCGCGGATCGCCGCGGCCTTCGCGTTCGCCGAACGGCAGATGCAGCGCCGGTCCGCGAGCCTGATCCTGGTCGGCCGCTACATCCCCGTCGGCCGGGTCGCGGTGAACATGACCGCCGGCGCGACCCGGCTGCCCTACCGTCGCTTCCTCGCCATCAGTGCGATCGCCGGGACGGCGTGGTCCGCGACCTCGGTCGGGATCGCCCTGGCCGCGTCGCAGGTGCTGCACGAGCCGCTCGTCGCCGCCCTGGTGTCGATGGTGGTCGCGGGCGGCCTCGGCATCGCGGTCGACCGGGTGATCGGTAGCATCAGCCGCAGGCGCGACACCCGTGCCGCCCGAGCGGCCGCCGCGATCGTCCCCACGACCGGCGTCCCCACGACCGGCGTGCCCACGACCGACGTGCCCGCGAACGACGTGCCCACCGCGAGCACAGCACCCGTCGCGCACGCCCCGTCCGCCACACCCCGCATCGTCCCCACCGGAGAGATCGTCCGACCGTGACCACCGCCCTGCTCCGCCCGCGACCGACCTGGCTGCCGCTGGCGACCCGGATCGCTCTCGTGGTCGCGGTGGTGTCCCTGTTCAGCGTCGCCGCCCCGGTGACCTCGGTCTACTACGCCGTCCCCGTCCCGCTCTCCCTGCTCGTGTCGGCGGTGCTCGCGGTCAGCATCGGCATCGCCCCGTTCGTCCCCCGAACCGCAGCCGCCGCCCACCTCGTCGGTCTCGTCGCGCTCGGCCTGCTCACCGCCCCGGTCGAGACGAGCCCGTGGCCGATCCCGGTCACCGGCATCATCGGCCTGAGCGTCCTGCTCGTCGTGCTCGGGGTCCGCTCGACCTGGCGGCTGACCGCGATCGTGTGGGCCGTCGCCGCCGTGCTCCCCCTCCTGCTCGTCGCCGTGACGCCGGGCCGCTGGGACCAGCCCGCCGTGTGGGCGACGAGCTTCGTCGTGTCCGCCGGCGACACGCTCCTGGTCGCCGCGGCCGCCGTCGTCATCGGGCAGCGCCGCAGCATCCGCCAGGAGCTCGTCGCCGCCCGCCGCGACGCCGAGCTCGAGCAGGCCAGGCGCCGCACGGTCGAGGAGCGCTCCCGGATCGCCCGCGAGCTGCACGACGTCGTCGCGCACAGCATGTCCGTCGTGCACATGCAGGCGGAGTCGGCCCCGTACCGGGTGGCCGACCTGCCGCAGGAGGCCCGCGCCGAGTTCGCCGCGATCGCCGAGACCTCCCGCACCGCGCTGCGCGAGATGCGCCAGCTGCTCGGTACCCTGCGCGGGGACACCGCCGCCGAGCGCGCGCCGCAGCCGGACCTCGCCGACCTGCCCGCGCTCGTGCAGGCCACGCGCGCCGCCGGCATCCCCGTCGACCTCGACGTCGACGTCGCCGACGACGTCGACCGGCTCGCGCAGCTCACCGTCTACCGGGTCGTGCAGGAGGCGCTCGGCAACGTCGCCCGGCACGCGCCCGGCGCGTCCACCGTCGTGACGGTCAGGAGGCACGGCTCGCGTCTCCGGGTGGAGGTCGCCAACACCGCTCCACCCGCTGGCACCGTGCCGGCCGCACCACCCGACGACGGTGGCTTCGGCCTGGCCGGGATGCGCGAGCGGGTGACGGCGCTCGAGGGCACGATCGACCACGGCCCCGTGGCGGACGGCGGCTTCACGGTCGTGGTGACCCTGCCCGTCCGCGTACCGGCGGCCGACGGGGGAAGCCGATGACGCGGGTGATGGTGGTGGACGACCAGCAGATGTTCCGCATGGGACTGCGGGCGATCCTCCAGGCCCAGGACGACGTCGAGGTCGTGGGCGAGGCCGCGAACGGTGCCGAGGCGGTGGTCGCGGCGATCCGGCTGCAGCCGGACGTGATCCTGATGGACGTCCGGATGCCGGAACTCGACGGGATCGAGGCGACCCGACGGATCACGGCGGCGCCGACGGACCGACCCGTCCGCGTGGTCATGCTGACGACGTTCGACATCGACGACTACGTGTTCGACGCCCTGCGGGCGGGGGCGAGCGGGTTCCTGCTGAAGGACGCGAGCGCCGACGAGCTCGTCGCGGCGGTGCGTACAGTGGCCGCGGGCGAGGCGCTGCTCGCGCCGCGCGTGACCCGGCACCTGGTCGAGGCGTTCGTCGCCGGACCGGTCACCGCCGCTCCGCGTACCGAGGTGCTCGACGTCCTGACCGACCGGGAGCGCGACGTGTTCCTGCTCATGGCGCGCGGGCGGTCGAACGGCGAGATCGCGGGCGACCTGTTCATCGCGGAGCAGACCGTCAAGACCCACGTGGGGCGGGTGCTGGCGAAGTTGCAGTTGCGCGACCGGGTGCACGCCGTGGTGCTGGCGTACGAGGCCGGTCTGGTCCGCCCGTCCGCCTGACGCGCCGCCGCGCCGCTCACGTCCCCCCGCCGCGCCGCGCCCGTCCGCCGCGCCGCTCACGTCCCCCGAGGTTCCGAAATCTGCACATCTCGCGCGCCGAAACGTCGGTCCGTGGAACCTCGGCGTCGCGCCAGCGGCGTGTCGCGCGATCTCGTCGGTGTCGCAGGGCCGGCACGGGTACAGGTAACGCGCGGGTACTTGCGCGCGCAACCAGCGACGTCGCCGATGTCGTACGACATCGAGTACGTCGCAACTGCGCGCCCGCAACGGTTGCACACGCGGAGCGGCGACAAGGTCGTTGTCGAACGACATCGAGAGTGTCGCACCGGGTCGAAGCGGGTCGCGGTGGGCAGACCCGACCACAGACGGACGGGAGGCCCGGTGCCAGCTGGCACCGGGCCTCCCGTCAGGGGTTGGTCGCGACTCAGGCGGCGAGGTGCGCCTGCAGGAACCAGCGGTCCTTCGTCAGACCGCGCTCGATCTCGATGACGACGTCCTGGCTGTTGAGGTCGACCTCGTCGAGACCCTCGACGGCGCGACGGACCTGCAGCAGGGCCGCGTCGATCTGGGCGATGACCTCGGTGATGGTGACGTCGGAGTTCTGGAAGCCCTGCGACAGCGGCGGCAGCGTCGTGTTGGCGGCGACGGTCGCGATGCGCGAGTCGACCGGCAGGCCGAGGGCGACGATGCGCTCCGCGGCGGTGTCGGCGTAGGCCTGGGCGTGCTCGACGATGTCGTCGAGGAGCTCGTGCACACCGACGAAGTTGCGGCCGCGGACGTGCCAGTGCGCCTGCTTGCCGTTGACGACGAGTGCCTCGAGGTCGATCACGACGGGGGCGAGGAACTGTGCCACTCCGGCGGCGAGCTCCGGCGTCGTCGAGAACGGGGACGTGGTGGTCGTGGTGCTGGTGGTGGTCGTGGTCATGTCTGAACCTCCTGCGTCGTGGTTACACCGGATCGCTGGGCCTGTCCTGACCAGTTCGGTGCTGCCGATGGACACAACCATGCCCGCTTCTCTTGTATGCCGCAAGGAAGCGGAGGCTGCCCTTACCGGCGGGCAGCAGCGGTCAGCCGGCAGCGGTCAGCCGGCAGCGGTCAGCCGACGAGCGTGTCGAAGCCAGCGTCGCTCAGCTCGATCTGGACGGCGGAACGTGCGCGCTCGACCCAGGGGCTGTCGGTGCACCCGATCCAGACGCTCGTGCGCGGCTCGCAGTCGGCGACGCACCACTCGGCCGCCCAGCCGGTCAGGGCGTGCGCGAGGGCCTCGCCGTGGTCGGCGAAGACGAGTGGCGACACCGCCGAGGTGCGGGCGCTGCGGACCAGCCACGTCACGGTCACGCGGGGCGGCGCGGGCAGGATGCGGATCTGCTCGTCGAGGGCGACCTCGACGAAGACCTGTCCGTACGCGTTCTCCGGCAGGTCTTCGAGCTGACGGCGGATCTCCGGCAGGTCCTCGACGCCGCCGGCGATGAGGATGCGTTCGCTGGGCTGTCGCCGGGTCCGTGCCATGCTGCAACGGTAAGGCAAGCCTTACCTCATCACAAGGGCTGCTGGCCGGTTCCGGCGATCTCCACAGCCGGCACACCGAGTTCGTGTGCCAGGAAGGTCCACATCCACGACAGCGCGACGGTGTTCGTGAGCCCCGGGACGCCCTGGGCGATCTGCGTCGCGACACCGTCGCTGTAGGCCGCGAGCTTCAGGGCCACGGTGTCCGGCGAGATCGGTCCGGCGCCGCCCGGGAACGTGCCGGCGTCGGCACCGCGGCGGATCACCCGGACCAGACAGGCCTCCCAGACGCGGATCCGTTCGGCGTACTCGGCGGCCACTTCGGGCCGGCGGGCGACCGCGGTCCAGTAGTCGGACCAGATCCGCCAGTGCTGCCGGACCTGTTCGGTGTCGTCGAACAGGGGCGCCACGAGCATCCGCAGCGCCTCGACGGGGTCGGACTCGGCGTCGACGGCGATGACGATCGCACCGTAGAAGCGCTCCGTCTCGAGCACGACGACCTCGTTGAGGATCTCCGCCACGCTGCCGAAGTGGTACGTCACGGTGCCGACGGACACTCCGGCCTCGGCGGCGATGTCCCGCAGCCCCGTCGCGCCGACGCCGTTGCGGACGATGACGGCACGGGCGGCCGCGACGATCATCGCGCGCCGGACCGCGGGACGCTGCCGGACGCGCGGCGCCGCACCCGCTGCCGCGCCCGGTGCAGCACCCGCCGCCGCCCCCGGTGCAGCACCCGCCGCGCCGGTCACGCCGAGGTCCTCGGGACGTCGTCGGCGAAGGTCTGCTCGGTGACCAGCACCTCGGGGGCGTCGGGGCCGCCGTCACGGGCCCAGGCCCGCACGGTGTTCACGACGTGGAAGGCCTCGGCGTCGGCGGTGACCTCGGAGGACGTCTCGAGCCGTGCCGACCAGTCCGGCTTCTCCAGGCCGATCGCCCAGCGCGACGATGCCACGGCCGAGTTCGGGTCGTCCGACCGGATGCGGTACGTCTCGCGGGCGTCCTCGCTGAAGACGAGCCCGTCGGGGTAGACCCGTCCACCGCCGTACCCGGGGTCGACGTCGAGGGTCCACTCCCCCGTCTCGACGTCGTGCGTGACGGTGCGCTGGGGCAGCTGCTCGGTCGGTGCAACGCGCTCGATCGCGAGCGGCGTCGACCGCTCGGGCTCGTCGAAGCGCACGTCGTCGTCGGTGTCGCGCGTCCAGACGGGCAGGCACACCTCGGACGCCGTCGGGTCGATCGTGACGGTGGCCTCGGTGCCGTGCGGCCAGACCCAGGGCCAGTAGGACGACGACACCGCGATCCGCAGGCGGTGCCCGGCGGCGAACCGGTGACCGGTCGCGACGAGCTGCACCGGCAGCGACGCCGGCTCACCGGGGACCAGCGGGTCGTTCCGGTCCATGCCGTCCCGCTTCGCCGCGTTGAGCACCCCGCGCGTCACGAGGGTCGACGAGCCGTCCGGCGCGACGTCGCACAACCGCACCGTCAGGGTGGCGCGGGGCTGGTCGCTCGTGACCGACAGGGTGACGAGCGCGTTGCCGAGCAGGTCGAACGCCCGGCCGACGGGCAGGTCGAAGCAGACGGAGCGGCCGTCCTCGGCACGCTGGTCGGGTGGCAGGTCGGTCGCGTTGCCGAACGGGAAGAACCGTCCGGCGTCGGCGCCGGTGTGCTGCGGCGACCGGACGACGACCGGCCCGTCCTCGCCGCCGCGGAGCGTCGCGAGCGGCAGCGCACGCCGGTGCGTCGCCGCCGAGGGCCACGCCTCGGCGCCGACCCACCGGCCCCGTCGCGAGGCGTAGTACGTCGCCGGGGCTTCGCCCTCGTTGATCCAGGCGCGGAGTGCGGGGTCCTCCTCCACGCCGGTGTCGATCCCGCGGAGCCAGCGGTCCCACCAACGCAGCGTCTCCTGCAGGAACCCGATCGACGGTCCGGGTGCGAGACCGCGGTCCGGGTACTGGTGCGACCACGGCCCGACGATGCCCTTGACCGGGGACTGCACGTTCGACACCAGTCGGAGCACGGCGTCGCGGTACGGGTCCGCCCAGCCGCCGACGGCGAGGACCGCTGCACCGATGTTGCCGTAGTCCTCGGCGGCGCTGCCGTGCCGCCAGTAGTCGTCGCGTTCCTGGTGCGCGAGCCACACCGGCGTCATCGGGCGGTTCGACTCCAGCCGCTCGCGCCACCGGTCGACCCAGTCCGTGCCGACGACCTCGGGCCGGGGCGGCCGCGAGTTGAACGCGAACATCGTCGCGCCCCACGCCGCCATGTCGATGCCGAGCACCGCTCCGCCGACGTAGTGCACGTCGTTGTCGTACCGGTCGTCGGTCGAACACACCGTGACGATGGCCTTGAGGGCAGCGGGCGCACGCGCCGCCAGCTGCAGGGCGTTGAACCCGCCCCACGAGATGCCGAACATGCCGACGGCACCCGTCGACCACTCCTGCTCGGCGAGCCAGGCGATCACGGCCTCACCGTCGCGGAGCTCCTGCTCGCTGTACTCGTCGTCGAAGAACCCGTCCGACGAGCCGCTGCCCCGGATGTCGACCCGGACCGAGGCGTACCCGTGCTGGGCGTACCAGGGGTGCCGTTCGGAGTCGCGCGGCGCGGTCCAGTCGTCGAGTCGGTACGGCAGGTACTCGAGCAGCACCGGCACCGGACCGTCGGGCGACGCCGGCGACCAGATCCGGGTGTGCAGTCGGACGCCGTCGGGCATCGGGATCCACTCGTCGCGGACGGTCACGCCGTCCGGCAGCGAGTCCGGCGCGCCGATGGCGGTGAGGGTCGAAGCGTCGGCGTACACCGAGCGATCGCGGCTCATGCGTCCTCCCAGTTCCGGGTCAGGTGGCCGTCGCCGTGGTCCGTCCAGCCCTCGGTGTGCCGCCAGCGCGGTACCCCGTCGCCGACGTCGGGCAGCTCGGTGCTGCCCGGCTCGAGCGTCGCGGCCAGCAGCGTCGACGTGTACGGGTGGTTCGGGCCGGTGAAGACCCGCTCGGTCGGTCCGATCTCGACGATCCGGCCGCCGGTCATCACGGCGACCCGGTCGGCCACGCCCCGGACGACGGCCAGGTCGTGGCTGATGAACAGGCAACTGAGCCCGCGCGAGCGCTGCAGGTCGGCGAGGAGCGCGAGGATCCCGGCCTGCACCTGCACGTCGAGCGCGGTGGTGATCTCGTCGGCGATGACCAGGCGCGGCTCGGCGGCGAGGGCCCGGGCGATGCCGACGCGCTGCCGCTGCCCACCGGAGAGCTGCGCCGGCAGCCGCTCGGCGAACTCCGGGCCGAGGCCGACCTGGGTGAGCAGCTCGCCGACGCGCTGCCGCGAGGACGTGCCCGTGAACAGCTTGAGCGGTCGCCCGATCGCCGCGCCCACGGTGCGCCGCGGGTTGAGCGACGTGTCGGCGTTCTGGAACACGAGCTGCACCGCACGACGAAGGTCCGGGGACCGTCCGGCGATCGGCTCGCGCAGGTCGCCGCTCACGGTCCCGTCGTCGAACGAGAACGTGCCCGACTCGGCCGGCACCAGGCCGGCGAGGGCGGTCGCGAGCGTCGACTTGCCACTTCCGGACTCCCCCACGACCGCGAGCGTCTCACGCGGTGCGATCGTGAAGGAGACGCCGTCGACGGCGGCCGGCAGGCCGCGTCCGTAGCGGATCACCAGGTCCTCGGCGGTCACCACGGGACGGACGAGCGGTTCGGGAGGAACGGTTCGGCCGGCCGTGGAGGCGACCGTCGACGAGACGGTCGCCGTCTCGGGCACGCGATCCGTCCCTCCCCCCATCGGCACGGCCGTCTCGCCGCTGGCGCGTCGATCCGGAACCGGCGACGTGGGCCCAGGCCGTCGCCCGTCCGGCACCGCGGCCAGCAGGGCACGCGTGTACTCGTGCTGCGGGGCGGCGAAGAGCGCCGCCGTGGCGGCGTGCTCGACGATCTCGCCGTCGCGCATGACGGCGATCTCGTCCGCCATCGCCGACACGACCCCGAGGTCGTGGCTGACGAGCAGGACGGCCATGCCGAGCTGCCGGCCGAGGTCAGCGATCAGGTCGAGGACGGCGGCCTGGGTGACGACGTCGAGCGCCGTCGTGGGCTCGTCGAGCACGAGCACCCGCGGGCGTGCGGCGACGGCCATCGCGATCGCGATGCGCTGCTGCTGCCCACCGGAGAGCTGGTGCGGGTAGCGGCGGACGATCGCGTCGGGGTCTGGCAGCCGGACCAGCCGGACCAGCTCGGCGACGCGCTCGGGGCCGTCGGGTTCGCGGTGGGCGCGCAGGGCCTCGCGGATCTGCTCGCCGACGCGCATCGACGGGGTGAGCGCCTGGCCGGCGTTCTGCGCGACGACGGAGGCAACGCCGCCGCGGAGCTCGCGGCGGCCGGACGGTGACAGCGCGAAGACGTCGTCGCCGCCGACGCGGACCGAGCCGCCGACGATGGTCGAGCCCGCCCGGAGGTGCGCGAGCAGGGTCCGGGCGACGGTGGACTTGCCGCTGCCGGACTCCCCGACGAGGCCGAGGGTGCGCCCGGCGGGGATCGCGAAGGAGACGCCGCGCACCACGGGGACCAGGCGCTTGCCGGCCGCGTAGGAGATCGCGAGGTCGTCGACGCGGACGATGGGGTCCGTCGCGGTCGCCGGTGCGGCCGGTGCGGTGTCGGTGTGCGTCATGCGCTCACTCCCTTCGTTGCGCGGTCGACGCCGAGCGACTTGCTCAGGCCGTCGGCGGCGAGGTTGAGCCCGATCACCAGGGTCGCCAGGGCGACGATCGGTGCGAGCGTGCCGAGCGGCACCACGGTCAGCGCGGTGCGGTTCTCCTGCACCATCAGCCCCCAGTCCGGCGTCGGTGGGTTGGCGCCGAAGCCGAGGAAGGACAGCGACGCGACGAGCAGCACGATCCACGAGGCCCGCATGGCGTACTCGACGAGCACCACGTCGAGGACGTTCGGCAGGATCTCGCGGAACACGATCGACAGCGCACGTTCACCCCGGGCCCGGGCGGCCGTCACGTAGTCCTGCGTGATGACGGTGCGGGCGGCACCACGGACGACGCGGGTCACGGCGGGCGCGTAGACGACGGTGACGGCGAGGACGATCACCCAGAGCCCGGCGTCGAAGACGGTGACCACGACCAGCAGGGCGAGGATCGACGGCACGCTGAGCAGGGCGTCGACGACGCGCATGACGGCCTCGTCGAACCAGTTGTCGGCGTACGCCGTGATGCAGCCGAGCACCGTGCCGACCGCGACCGCGATCGTGGTGGCCAGGAACGTCACGAGCAGGGCGTACCGGCCGCCGTTGAGCGTCCGCGACAGCACGTCACGGCCGTACTGGTCGGTACCGAGCCAGTGCGTCCAGGTCGGACCGGCGAGGACGTCGCCGGCGTTCGTGGCCACCGGGTCGTACCCGGCGATGACCGGTGCGAGCAGGGCGAGCACGACGTGCAGGGCGATGAGGCCGAGGCCGATGCTCAGCGCCGTCGAGCCGCGCAGGGGCGCGAGGGCCCCGGCGAGGACGGCGCGTCCGGGGCGGCGGGTGGCGGTGGCGGTCATGCGGCGGCCTTCCTGGTGCTGCGCGTCGTGCGGGTGCGCGTGCGCGGTCGCCGCTGGCGGGTCCGCAGCTTCGGGTCGAGGACGAGCGCCACGAGGTCGGCGGCGAGGTTGCAGACGACGTAGATGACGGCGCTCAGGAGCGCGATCGCCTCGATCGTCGGCAGGTCGCGGTTGAAGACCGACTCGAGCATGAGCTTGCCCATGCCCGGGTAGTTGAAGACGTTCTCGACGACGACGACACCGCCGAGCAGCCAGGCGACGTTGAGCGCGACGACGTTGAGCGTCGGCAGCAGCGCGCTCGGCACCGCGTGCTTCCAGACCACGCGGCGCATCGTCAGGCCCTTGAGCTCCGCCGTGGTGACGAACTCGGACGCCATCACGTCGATGGTCGAGGAGCGGGCGGTGCGCACGATGTAGGCGGCCATCGCCAGGGTGAGCACGATGATCGGCAGCCAGATCGTCGGCAGGAGTTCGCCGACCGTGGCGTCGCTCCCCCGCAGCACGACGGCGGGGAAGATCGGCAGGCCGATCGCGAAGAGCAGCACGAGCACGGTCGCGACCATGAACTCGGGCACGCTCATCACGACGAGGCTGACGATCGAGATCACCTTGTCGGACGGGCGACCCCGACGGACCCCGGCGAGGACGCCGAGCGTCAGGGAGACCGTGACGCCGACGAGCATGGCGGGCACGGCGATGAGCATGCTGTTCCGGAAGGCGGTGAACAGCGTCGGCGCGACGGCCTCGCCGCTGACGAGCGAGGTGCCGAAGTCGCCGTGCACCGCGCCACCGAGCCACTGCAGGTAGCGGAGCCACACGTTCTGGTCGAGGCCGAGGGTCTCGCGCAGCTGCTTGACGGCGTCCGGGGTGGCGTTCTGGCCGAGGAGCTGCTGCGCGACGTCGCCGGGCAGTGCCTGCACGGCCAGGAACACGAAGAGCGAGGCGAGCACGACCGTGAGCACGGCGATGCCGATCCGGCGGAGGACGGGGACGAGGACGTCCGACGGGGTGTTCTTGGTCGTCATCGGCGCAGTCCGATCCGGAGGTAGTCGAACTCGAAGCCGTACTCCGAGTAGTTCACGACGTCGCGGGACAACCCCACGAGCCGGTCGCCGAACATCGGGGTCATGTCGGCCCCGTCCTCGACCACGAGCCGCTGGGCGTCCTGGTAGAGCGTCAGCCGCTTGGCGTCGTCCATCTCGGCGCGGGCGTCGTCGAGCAGCCCGTCGAAGGTCTCGTTCGACCACGCGCTCTCGTTGTAGGACGAGCCCGTGCGGAAGATCTGGTTGAGCAGCTGGTCGATCGGCCGGCCGGTGAACCAGTAGCTCACCATGAGCGGCTTCTGCATCCAGATCTGCGTGTAGTACGAGTCCGAGCTCGCGTTGCGGACCGTCAGGCGGATGCCCGCGTCGGCGACGGCGTCGCGGTAGGCGACCGCCATCGGCGTGAAGACCGACTCGTAGCTCGACGTGTAGATCGAGGTCCGGAACCCCTCGTGACCGGCCTGCTTGAGCAGTGCCTTCGCCTTGTCCGGGTCGTACTCGCGGTGGTCGTCGACGAACGCGGCGAGCTGCGGCGGGACGGGGTTGTCCCACCCGGGCGAGCCGGTGCCCTGCAGGGCGGTGTCGACGATCTGCTGCGGGTCGTAGGCGAGCTTCATCGCCTGGCGGACCCGCGGGTCGCTGAACTCGTCGCTCGTGGCGAGCATCGGGATCGTGTACCACTGGGCGTTCTTCGACCGGGCGACGGTGGCGCGGTCGGACGCGGACACCACCCGAGCGGTCGCGAAGTCCAGGTTCGTCTGCGAGATCAGGTCGATCTGGCCGGCGAGCAGCGCGTTCACCCGGGCGGTGGTGTCCTGGATCGAGTAGAAGTCGATGCCGTCCAGCGCGGGACGCCCGGCGAAGTGGTCGTCGAACGCCTCGACACTGCCGGCACCGGCGGGGGTGAACGCGGAGAGCCGGAACGGGCCCGTCCCGATCCCGGTGCGGCCGATGTCGGCGATCGCGGCCGCCGGCACGATGTAGCACTGGTACGCGGTGAGCAGCGACGGGAACTCGGCGTTCGGCTTGGTCAGCGAGAACCGCAGCGTGAACGGGTCGGTCGCACGCATCGAGTCGGCGTCCATCACCTCGCCGAGGACCCCGGCCTGCGGGCTGCCGGTCTTCTCGTCGAGGATGTGCCGGATGCTCGCGATGGCGTCGTCCGCGGTGAAGCGGCTGCCGTCGTGGAAGGTGACGCCGCGGCGGAGCGAGAACGTCCACTCGGTGCCGTCGGCGTTCGCGGACCACTCCTCGGCGAGGTCGGGCACGGTGGTGCCCTGTTCATCGAGCTTGACGAGCCGGTTGTAGAGCGCGCCGAGGTACTCGTACGCCGACAGGGAGCTGGCGGAGTCGAGGGTCTCGGCGGCCGAGGCGGCCGGGCGCGCGATGCGCAGGCGACCGCCGCGTCGGGCGACGCCGGTGGCCGCCGCCTCGGGGATGGTGGGCGTGCCGGCGTTCGCGCCGGAGCTGCACCCCGTCAGGGTGAGCAGGCCGAGGCCGGCCAGACCGGCGGCGCCGGTGAGGAGCGCTCGGCGGCTCGGGCCGCGGGCGTTCCGGGGTTCGGGGACGATGGGCTGCATTCGGGGTGGCCCCTCCTGTAATCGTTCCGGTGAACGATAGAGGGAACCCGGCGATCCCCCAACTCCTGCTCCTCGTCCTCCGGAGTGTTTACGAACTCGTTACACGGCCGCCGTCGGCACGGAGCATGATCGGACCATCCCGTCCGAGGAGGATCATGGCGACGTTCACCAGGGGGTTCGGTGGCCGTCGGGCCGACCGCGACGACACCCGCATCCCGCCCGGCCAGACCCTGGTGCGCGACTGGCCGGTCCTGTCGGCCGGTGCCACGCCCGAGCTCGATCCGGCGTCGTGGAGCTTCTCGATCCGCACCGAGAACGGTCTGCACACCTGGACGTGGGACGAGGTGCACGCGCTCGGCGTCGAGGACGTCACCGTCGACATCCACTGCGTCACCCACTGGACCAAGCTCGACGTGCCCTGGCGCGGCGTCCCCGTCGACCGCCTGTTCGAGGACGTCGAGACGTCGCTCGACTACTGCATGGTGCACAGCACCGGCGGGTACACGACGAACGTGCCGCTCGACGAGCTGCTGGACGGCAAGGCGTGGATCGCGTTCGAGGCCGACGGTGAACCGCTCGAGCCCGAACACGGCGGTCCGGCGCGCCTGCTGGTCCCGCACCTGTACTTCTGGAAGAGCGCGAAGTGGGTGAGCGGGATCGTCATGCAGGCGGACGACGAACCGGGCTTCTGGGAGAACGCGGGCTACAACCTGCACGGCGACCCGTGGAAGGAAGAGCGGTACTGGTGACGGTTCCCGACACCGACGTGTCCACCGACCTGGAGGCCCGGATCGCGCCCGCCGGTCGGCCCGCGCCCCGCAGGCGGCCGGCCTGGCACCCCGCGACGGTCGCCTCGGTGGAGCGCGAGACCCCGAACGCCCGTCGGGTCGTCCTGGACGTCCCGACCTGGCCGGGGAACGACCCGGGCCAGCACCTGGACCTGCGACTCACGGCCGAGGACGGCTACCAGGCATCCCGCTCGTACTCGATCGCCTCGGCGGGTGACCGGACCGACGTCGTCCTCGCCGTCGACCGAGTCGAGGGTGGCGAGGTGTCCCCGTTCCTGGTCGACGCGGTCGAGGTCGGCGACGCGCTCGAGGTGCACGGGCCGCTCGGCGGCTGGTTCGTGTGGCGTCCCGGCGCGTCCGACCGTCCGGTGCAGCTGATCGCCGGCGGCTCGGGGATCGTGCCGCTCGTCGCCATGGTCACCGCGCACGCCGAGGCCGGGGACCCCGCACCGTTCCGGTTGCTCGTCGCCGTCCGGACCCCGGACGACGTCTTCTTCCGCGCCGAACTCGACCGGGCCGTCGCTTCCGACGCTCCGCTCGAGGTGACCACCGTGTACAGCCGGATCGCTCCACCCGGGTCCGCCGTGCTCGCGGGACGGCTGACCCGCGATGCGCTCGCCGCCGCGGTCTTCCCACCCGACGCCAGGGCGCTCGTCTACGTGTGCGGCTCGACGCCCTTCGTCGAGCAGGTGCTCCGCTGGCTCGCCGACCTCGGGCACGACACCGCCGACGTCCGTGCCGAACGGTTCGGGGGCAGCTGATGATCGTCGTCGACGGCAACGCCCTCGCAGGGGTCCTGTCCGAGGTGCTCGGTCCGGAGCCGACCGTGACGGTGCTCTGCTGCGCGGGGTGCGGGTCCCGCGGAACGGTCGCACGCACCGCCGTGTACTGCTCGGCGATGGGCTCCGTCGCCCGGTGCCGGACGTGTGACACCGTGCTCGTCACGGTGGTCGAGGCCGGATCCGCGCGCTGGATCAGCCTCCCCGGCACCCGTGCCACGCTGATCCCACTACCCGAGGATCGCGGCTAGCGCAATCACCGAACGCATCTCGTGCGGAGTTCTTGCGGCTTTCCGCATGCCCCGAACTGGGGTCCAATCCGACCGCGACGATGCTCCGGATCACTCTTCGGGACATCGCTGGGCCACCCACCCGGCGTCTCCACTCGGGGCAGTGCGGCCTCTGCGTCCGGCGGGCGCGGGTACCCGAAGCCTGCGCCCCCGGATGTGCCCGCTCACGGCGCCCGGGAACGACAGAACCCCCGGTGCTGCTCTGTGAGCAACCCCGGGGGTCCTGTTCCGTCCGAGCGGATGACGAGATTCGAACTCGCGACCCTCACCTTGGCAAGGTGATGCGCTACCACTGCGCCACATCCGCGTTCGCACGCCGTGTGGGCCGTGCGGAGTCGACTGTACCCGATCGCGGGCCCACAGACGTGTTCTGCGGCAGATCCGGGCGTGTCCGGTGTCGCGAGGCGCGGCCCGTCGCGGCCCGTCGCGGTCGTCAGGCGCGGTCATCAGGCACGGTCATCAGGCACCGAGGAGTTCGATCGGAGCATGAGCTACGTGCACGACAACCCGGGCGGGACCGAGGCCCACGGCGTCGACCTGATCGACGGTGACACCCCCGCCATCCGCATCCTGGTGCACGGCGACCTGCCGACCACGATCGAGCACGAGGGGCGGACCTGGCTCGCCACCGGCGACGCGCACGACGACGGTGACGACCAGGCGCCCCCGATCGCGATCTACCGCCCGGTCTGAGCCGCGCTCGGCGACGGGCCGGGCGCTCGACTGCGGTCAGTGCCCGCGGACGTCGCCCGTCAGGATCGCGTGCTCGGCGCCGGCCGACAGCTCGTCGTGCAGGGCGTCCGCGAAGAACTCCCCCGCACCGAGGCTGACCAGGTGCGTGAGCGCACCGCCCACGTCGACCAGCCCGGGGTTCCACTCGTCGTGGAGGGACGCGCGGACGTGCCCGGACTCGTGCACGACGACGACCCCGATGTGGTCGTGGGCATCGCCGACCTCGAGCACGGCGTCGTACACGACCGGTTCGGTGTCCTCGCCGAGGGGCTCCAGGTGCACCTCGCCGATCCCGGGCCACTCGGTGCGGAACACGGGCAGGTCCGGCGCGTGCAGGTGCGGGGCGCGTTCGTCGGTGACGGACTCGATCTCCCCCGACGTCAGGTACTCGTCGACGACCTCGTGGATCCGGTCGTGCAGTCCGGGCTCGTACTGCCACCAGCGCTGGTGCACCGCCCGGAGCCAGTCCTGCGTCGCGGCGTCGGCCGAAGCCGAGGTCCCGACCAGCTGCGGTGCCGTGCCGGGCGATCCGACGACCTCGAGCTGCTCGTCGTGCGTCTCGACGGTGATGGACCCGGTGGCCTCGTCGGGGTGCACGCCGTGGACGTCCTCGGGGGCCGCGGCCCAGATGCTCGCCGGGAGCTTCGGCGGCAGGGCGAACGCCACCGCGATCGCCGGACGCGCCAACGCCTCGTCGAGCGCGTCGCCGAGGTGCACCTCGTCCGAGCGGGACCCCATGACGATGCCGCCGGTCGGGGGCACGGCGGCCAACCGCTCGAGGTCCTCGTGGTCCGCGTTCATCGACGCGAACACGTGGGTGTCCGCCCACTGGACGAACTCGCCGGCGGCACGGTCCTGGTCCTCGAACGGCACGTTCCAGACCGAGGGGTCCGCGAGCACCCACGACGCCGAACGACCGGCGGGGCCACGACGCACGGCGTCGACCACGGCGGGGACGAGCCCGGGCAGCCCGCGGTACGCCGGGCGCACGGTGAGGCGGTCCAGCGCGAGCAGGTCCGGCTTGCCGAGCATCTCGGCGGCGTGCGTCTGCAGCGACAGGAAGGTCTCGCCCGTGGCGTCCGGCACGACGATCGCCGCGGCGAAGTCACCGTCGACGTCGGACACCTGGTACCCGAGCACCAGTGCCTCGACCGACTCGGGCGATCGGCTCGTGTACGCGGCGACCTCGGCGACCGACACCGCTTCGGCCTCGTCGTCGGTGATGGGCACCCGGACGTCGATCACCCACCGGTCGACGTCCTGGCCGGGGTAGGCGTCGCCGTCCTCGTCCGAGATCGTGATGTGCACGAGCCGCAGGGAACCGTCCCACGCGTCGTGGACGTGCTGGGCGATGGCGGCTTCAGGGTCGTCGGTCACGGACGCCACCGTATCGGTGGCGGACCGGGCACGCGGTCACCGTGCTGCGCGACCATCGCGTCGACGCTCCGCATCGCGGTCGCCAGGATGGTGAGCACCGGGTTGACCCCGCCGTTCGTCACGTGCACCGAGCCGTCGGTCACGCGCAGGTTGTCGTGTCCCCACACCCGGCCGAACGGGTCGACGACCGACGTCGCGGGGTCCGTCCCCATCCGGAGCGTGCCGGCCTGGTGCTGGCCACCGCTCGTGCCCCGGACCGGACCGTGCAGCTCCGCCACGCGCGTGGCGCCGGCCGCGCGCAACCAGTCGCCGCTCCGGGCGCTGGTGTGGTCGCGAGCACGGACGTCCTCCGGGTGGACCCCACCGCTGAACGACGCCACCGGGATGCCGTACCGGTCCGTCACCGCGGGGTCGACCCGGACGCGTGCGTCGGCCGTGGTGACCTCCTGGATCGGCCCCATGATCCGCATGCTGCGCCGCGCCAGGTCCCGCATCGCGTGCTTGCCGTCGAGCCCGGAGCGCGGCGCGAGCCCCGTGCCGACGAGGTACTGGTACGTGTTCGACGGCGTCGCGATGAACTCGTTCGCCAGGATCCCGCCACCGATCTGCCCGGGCACGCCGTGCCGGTAGTCGGTGGTGGCGATCGACGGTCCCGGTCCGAGCCCGTCGTCCACCACGTCGTCGAAGACGCCCATCGCGCCGCCGTAGACGTGGCCCTGCAGGTGCCGGCCGACCTGGTCCGCACCGTTGCCGATGCCGTCGGGCTCCTGGTCGCTCCGGCTGTTCAGCAGGAGCCGTGCCGACTCCACCGCCCCGGCCGCCACGACGACCTCGGCGGCGTCGACCTCGGCCCGCCAGTCGCTGCCGTCCGCGGTGCCGACGATCGTGACGCCGACGACACGGCCGGCATGGTCCGTGCGCAGTCGGGCGACCCGCGACTCGAGCACGATCGACGCGTTCCCGGTGGCGAACGCGCGGGTCAGCATGGTGTTCTGGCTGCCGTTCTTGGCGTCGACCGGGCACGCGAAGCCGACGCACATGCCGCACTGCTCACACGCGCGGCGGCCCAGGTACGGCGTCGAGTTGATCAGGAGCGGGACGTGCACCGTCGAGATGCCCAGCGCGTCCGCGGCGCCGGCGAGCCGGTCCCGCGCCGCCCCGGACGGCAGCGGTGGCATCGGTCGCGCGCGCGAGCGTTCCCCGGACCACGGACCGTCGACGTCACCGCCGCTGACCCCGATCTCCCACTCGGCGCGCTCGTACCAGGGCTCGAGCTCGTCGTACCCGAACGGCCAGTCGGCCAGGGCGCTGCCGTCCGGCACGCCGTACGTCGACGCCATCGCGAAGTCCCGCGGCCCGAACCGCCAGGCCTGGGCACCGTAGACCCGCGTGCCGCCCCCGGCCGTGACGGCGTTGTTGTGCCACCCCGGCGACGAGGGACGGAGCACCAGGAGCTCGCGACCGTCCGCCACCGTCCGCGGGTTGCCGACGTCGGACGGCCCCGACCGCGGTGCGACGCCCCAGCTCGACCGCGGGTTCCGGATGTGGTCACGGCTGAGTTCCGCGGTGCCGGGCCACCCACCGGCCTCGACCACGAGCACGCGCCGACCGGACTCGGCGAGCCCGCACGCCGCGACACCCCCGCCGGCGCCCGACCCGACGACGACCGCGTCGTACCGGTCGGCCAGCTGCGACGGGTGCACGACCGTGGGCGCTGCGGTCGGTACCGGTACCGGCACGCTCCAGCCGTCCGGCGGACCGGGCTGCCACCCCACCATCTCCCATGACCGCTCCCCCGCGTTCCCGCCGTTCCCCGCGTCGGCGTAGTAGCCCGCGGCCACGAGCTCGGCGAACCAGGTCCAGTCGGGATCGTCGCCGTCGCGGAGCTCGTCGACGCCCTCGTGGTCGTCCGCGTACTCCACGACGCCACGGAGACGGTCCAGCCAGTCCGGCCGGTCGACCAGCACCCCGGCCAGGAAGTCGAGCGCGCCGGCCTCGGACGCCGACGGGTACTCGTCCGCCGGCACCACCTGGTCGACCAGGGAACGGAGCCGTTCGTCGTGCGTGCGGAGGAACTCCTGCGCCGCGGTGCCCGCGTGGTCCGTCATCGGTCCTGCCTCTCGAGCAGCGCCGGTGCCGCCCCACGAGCACCGTAACGGACTCGCCCGGCTCCGGGTGCTCAGCCGCCGATGCCCTCGAGGTCGAGCAGGTCGTCGTCGCTCAGCACGACGGAGGCACCCTCGATGTTCTCCTGCAGGTGCGCCCGCGACGACGTGCCCGGGATCAGCAGGATGTTCGGGGACCGGCGGAGCAGCCACGCCAGGGCGACGGACATCGGCGTCGACCCGAGCCGTGTCGCCACGGTCGAGAGCACCTCGGACTGCAGCGGGGCGAAGCCGCCGAGCGGGAAGAACGGCACGTAGGCGACCCCCTCGGCCGCGAGCCGGTCGATGAGCGGGTCGTCCTGCCGATTGGCCAGGTTGTACATGTTCTGCACCGAGACGATCGGTGCGATCCCCTGCGCTTCCGCCACCTGGTCCGTCGTCGCGTTGCTCACCCCGAGGTGCCGGATGACCCCCTGTCGCTGCAGGTCGACCAGCGTCTCGAACGCCGGGGCGATCGGCCCCGCGACCGGACCGTTCGCGTCGCCCAGCCGCAGGTTGACGAGGTCCAGCACGTCGACGCCGAGCGTCTCGAGGTTGTCGTCGACCTGTGCGCGCAGTTGGTCGGGTTCCCGAGCTGTCGGCCAACCGCCTCGGGCGTCGCGTCGCGCACCGACCTTCGTCGCGATGACGAGGTCGTCGGCGTACGGGTGCAGCGCCTCGTGGACCAGCTCGTTGACGATGCGGGGGCCGTACGTCTCGGCGGTGTCGATGTGCGTGATGCCGCCCGCGACGGCGTCCCGGAGCACGGAGACGGCCTCGTCGTGGTCCTTCGGTGGCCCGACGACCCGGGGACCGGTGAGCTGCATCGCGCCGTAGCCGAAGCGTGCGACCGGCCGGTCGCCGAGGGTCCAGGTGTCGCCCGGCAGTCGAGGGGTGGTGGTGCTCATCGGATCTCCTTCGAGGGCGTGCCGACGCCGAGGGCGCAGCGCACTCCTGACAGCCTGCTCGCGTGGGCAGCGGCTCGCACGACACCGACGCGCGTTCCGGCCCACTTGCAGCGGACGGTCCGCTTGCAGCAGACGGCCCGCTTGCAGCAGACGCCCCACTGGACGTACGCTCCTGCCAGAGGGCAAAACGCCTCGTCGCTCCGGCGGCCAGGCACCCACACGCGGTCTCGGACGAGTCGCCACTTCTTCATCGAAGGAGTGCACGTGTCCACCCGTTCCCCCGCCCGGCTCCGTGACGCCGGGATCGCCCTCGCCGGCCTGTCCGCCGTCTTCCTGTTCGAGATGCTCGACAACTCGGTGCTGAACGTCGCGCTGCCGACCATCGGCCGTGAACTCCACGCGTCGACGACCGGCCTGCAGTGGGTCACCGGCGCCTACTCGGTCGTCTTCGGCGCCCTCATGCTCCTGTTCGGTGCGGTCGCCGACCGGTTCGGCCGACGCCGGGTGATGCTCGTCGGTCTGGTGCTGCTCGCGCTCTCCGCGCTGGCGACCACGCTCGTCACCAGGACCGGCGAACTCATCGCTGTCCGCGCGCTCATGGGGCTCGCGGCGGCGATGACGACGCCCGGGTCGATGGCCCTGGCCTTCCGGCTCTTCGACACCGACGCCCTGCGGGTCCGGGCGCTGACGGTCATCTCCACCGCGGGCCTGGTCGGGCTCGCGGTCGGTCCGACGGCGGGTGGCTTCGCCCTCGCGGTGGCACCGTGGCAGGCCCTGCTCCTGGTGAACGTGCCGATCGCGGCGCTCGCGTTCGTCGGCATCCGAGCCGGCGTGCCGGCTGACCGACCGCAGGACCTGCACCCCGACCGGATCGACGTGACCGGCGCGTTGTTCGGGACCACGGCCCTGGTCGGTGCACTCGGGACGCCCACCCTCTTCGCAGAGGCGGGCAGCGCCTCCTGGCCGGGGTGGACCGGCGTCGTCGTGACGGTCGCGGCGGTGGCGGCCTTCGTGCGGCGGGAGCGCACCGCGGCACAGCCGCTGCTCGACCTGCGCCTGCTCGCCCGTCCGCTCGTCGCGAGCGGTCTGGCGTACAAGGCGGCCTCCGGACTGGCCGTCTCCGGCCTGTCGTACCTGGTGACGCTGCAGCTGCAGTTCGCCTGGGGGTGGTCGCCGGCGCTCGCCGCGATCGGGACGCTGCCGCAGGTGGTGGTGCTCCTGGCGTCCGGACGCTTCGTCGGCCCGTTCGTGCAGCGGGTGGGCCTCGGCCGCGCGGCCTGGCTGAGCGCCGGCGCCGTCGTCGCAGGACTCGTGCTCTTCACCGTCGGCGGCCGAGCCGGGTACGGCTGGGTCGCCGCGGCACTCGTCCTCGTCGCCGCGGGGATGCGGGTCGTCGGGGTCGTCGCGGGCAACAACGTGCTCCAGGGCCTGCCGTCGAACCGGACGTCGGTCGGGGCGGCGCTCGTCGACACCTCGAGCGAGCTCGCGACCGCGGTGGGCATCGCGGCGACCGGGACGGTGCTGGCGGTGCTCGTGCCGGGCAGCATCGCGTCGACGTCGTGGACGGCGGACCGCCTGGCCGCGTTCGAGGGCGGGATCACCGTCGCGGGCGTCGTCCTGACGGTCGTCGCCGCTGTGCTCGTCGCCGTCGGCATGGCCCGCGCGACGACCCGCGCGGGCACGCCGGTGGCCGAACCGGCTCACACGGCGCTGTAGCCGCCGTCCGCCACGAGCACGGATCCGGTGATGAACGACGCCGCGTCGCTCGCCAGGAACACGACGCTCGGCGCGATCTCCTCGGGCAGGGCGAACCGCTGCTGCGGTGCGTCCTCGATCCAGTACCGCCGGAACTCCGGGGAGTCCACCGGGGCCATCTCGGTCTTCACGTACCCGGGCGCGACGGCGTTCACGCGGATCCCGTACTGCGCCCACTCGACGGCGAGCGACTTCGTCAGGTGGTGCACAGCGGCCTTCGACGCGTTGTACGCCGGCTGCCACTGCGGCCGGTTCACGATGAGGCCAGACATGCTGCCGATGTTCACGATCGAGCCCGAACCGGCGTCACGCATGTGCGCGCCGACCGCCGTCGACGTCTTCCACAGTGCGCGGACGTTCAGGTCGAACACGTCGTCCCACTCGCTGTCGGGGACGTCGAACGCGTCCCGGTGGTGGCAGGTGCCGGCGTTGTTGACGAGCACGTCGATCCGACCGAGGGCCGTCATCGCCTCCACGGTCATGCGCGTCACCTGCGCGCCGTCGGTGATGTCCGCCGTGATGGTGACGAAGTCGTGGCCGGCATCCGCGGCCTCGGCGGCGACCCGGGCGTTGCGCTCCGCGGAGCGCCCGACGATCGCGACTCGGGCGCCGGCCTCGGCGAGGCCGAAGGCGAACGCCCGGCCGAGTCCCTGGTTGCCGCCGGTGACGAGGGCGGTCCGGCCGGTGAGGTCGAAGGGTGAGGTCATGGTGCGGGCGCCTTCCTGAGCGGGGTCGGCGCGGTGCACCGCGTCGACGAGGTACCGCCCTGCGTACACGACCCGGCCGGGAGGCGCGGCGTGCGTCCGTCGCGCACCGCGCCTCCCGCGCTGGTCACGTCCACCGACTCTGGTCGCTCAGTGCGTGTCGGTCACGCCGCCGCCGACGAACGTCGAGCCGACCGTGTCGTCGGTGAGGGTGCAGTTGTAGATCGCCCACGGGTCGGTGTGGCCGTCCGTGAACTGCTTGATCGGGTACACGAGCAGGTACTTGCCGTCGCTGGTGTACCCGGACGGCTCCGCGGTGAACTCCAGGACGACCCCGGCGTCGTCGGCGCCCTTGTTGCACTCGTCGTGGATGTGCTGGGCGAGCGCCGAGACCGTGGGTGTCGCGGACGCGGTCGGGGACGGGGACGGGGACGGTGCAGTCGCGGTCGGGGAGGGCGCAGTCGTCTCGGTCGGCGTCGGGCTCGTCGACGTGCTGGCTCCGACGCGGTCAGGCGTGGAGGTCGCCGGGCCAGCGGGCGACGCTGCGGCACAGCCGGTGAGGATGGCGACGAGCGCGGCGGCCGCCGCAGCGGCGATGAGGGGACGGACGTGGGTCTGCATGGTGCTGACTCCTTCGAGCGATCGGATCGGTGCTTCTCCTGAGAGATGTCCCGAACCCGCTCGATCCTGACAGCGTCCACCGATCCGGAACGACGAAAGCCCCCTCTGGGATCGACCGGCTCATGCTGAACCTCCTCGGTGCCTTCGCGGAGTTCGGACGCACCCTCATCCGCGAACGGAAACGCGAAGACATTCGCATCGCCAAAGCTGCCGGAAAGCACACGGGCCGCAACCGCAAGAGAACCGATGACCAGATCGCCGAGGAGCCCCCCTCCCCGGGGGCTTGGCATTGACGGCGCCACCCTCTATCGGATGCTCGCGACCTCCACCGCCCTCTGTCCCGTGACGCCAACCGCTGAGCACCTCGAAGGTGAGCGCAAGACGTTGTAGCGTTTGGCGCCCGTCAGCGGGCATTTTTGCGGGGCAGGTACACGGCACTACCTGTGAGCAGCGTCGTTCGGTGTCGTCGCTCTCGCACCGCTCCGTGTCGTGATCACGTCTCTATAGCGGATCGGTTGGCGGACTGGGATGGTCTCGGCCGTACCCCTTCTCAAGACCGCGACGCGTCCTTGGCTCCGTAACGCGGTGAGCGCAACAAACGCCCCCAGCCTGAGCAATGCGTTGAACCCGCGGTGATCACACGGGGGCCATCGGAGACCCGAGCGCGAGGCACACGAGGTCGCCAACGCTGAACGCGATGAAGAAGCACCCGATGGTGGCGATGAGTTCAGAAGCGAATCGTTTGGCAATGCGTCGCCCTAACGCGCCGTACAGGGTCGACACCATCTTCCTCGCGAAACGGGTGAACGGCGCACGGAAGACCACGATGGCTGAGAAGACCTCGCGGCTGCGGTCGTTGGGAGTGGGCCGTTAGGTGATGCCTCTCGCGGGCCGGTATTCGTAGGACAGGGGCCCGCTGGCGGTTGGATCATTTCGCCGGTGGCGCACCAGGCTCGGCCGTCGTGTACGAACCGGATGGTTGGGTCACTTCGATACGCGGACCGGTTGATGCCGCTCTGAGATGTGGGCTGGACGGTAATGATGCCTGGTCACCGGCGCCGCGTTGCGGGTTCCCGCACCGATCGTTCCAGAGCGGTACGTCGCGAGTAGCGTCAGCGGCGTCGTCCCGGGGTGGGACTGACGCGGGGACCAGAACGGACGACACATGCAGCGCTTCACACGCGCGGCAGCGATGACAGCTGCCACGCTCCTCACCGCCAGCGCGCTCGGATTCGTCGGGCTCGAAGCAGTATCCGCAGCGACACCGACACCTCCACCTACCGGCGGGGTTCTGCAAATCCTCTCCCCGTACTACTCGGAGCGTGGCCTGCCACAGTTCGCCGATGGCGCGAACGTGCGACGGCTCATCGCGGACACCACCCGCGGCATCGACGCGCGGATGACGGTCTCGAGCACCAGCAGCGCGTCGTTCATCCTGACGCCGCCGAGCGGGAAGCCGTTGACGACCGGCAGCTACCGCCTCGTCGGGACGCAGCAGTCCGACCTCGCGAAAGTGCCAACGTTGACCGTCAACGGCGAGTACATCTACGGCGACTTCAACATCCTCGACCTCGCATCCGACCCCACCAACGGGGCTATCACCCGCTTTGACGCGGTCGTACCCGGGATCGGAGAGTTCCGGTTCGGGGAGGACCCAGCCGGTTCCGTCGTCTTCGGCGCTCGGAACTTCGTCTTCGCGAAGACGTTCATCGGCCTGCCGAAGACGACGCAGGTCGAGACGCTCCACAACACGGGGACCGCCGCGGTCACACTCGGAGCTCCGACCGTCACCGGGGTGAACGCGACGTCGTTCTCCGCCAGCAACAGCACCTGCAAGGCAACCCTCGCCGCCGGCGCCACCTGCACGTTCAAGGTCGGCTTCGCGCCGAAAGCTGCTGGACCCGTGAACGCGGCCTTGAGCATGAAGGTCGGCACGGCGACCAGGTCGGTGCCGCTGACCGGGTCCGCGTTCCTCGGCACGACGGGTATCTCCTCATCCGGGAAGGACATCGTCAACAACGGGAAGACAACGAAGGTCACCGGCGCGAACTCGGCGATGACGGTCGGAGCGGGTTTCGGAGGCTGGACGTTCAACGCCGACAACCTCGACGGCAGTGGAAGCGTTCTCAGAGTCTTTCTCGAGGGGCCCGGCGACGGCCCTATCCCCGTCGGCACGCGAAAGACCTACATCCACGGGCAGGGGAACGGGTACTCCCTGCTCACCACGGTGCGTTCCATGGGCTGCGACACCACCGGCACGGAAACCGTGAAGCAGTTCACCCTCGACCCGGTCACCGGGCTCCCCGACGCTGTGAACCTGTCGTTCACCCAGTACTGCGTCGACAAGAACGCGCAGACCGGTGCGCTGCAGTGGCAGGCACGCGCCGACGTGACCGCACCGGCAGCGCCGACCGCAGTTACGGTGACGGCGACCTCGCCGCGGAAGGTCACCTGGAAGGCGTCCACTTCGAAGGACGCGAAGTCCGTCGTGGCACGGCTCGTGCAAGGCAGCGGTGCCGGCGCGACCTTGCAGAGCGGAACACCGCTCACCGTGTCCGGCACCTCAGCGACAGTGCCGGCCGTTCCGTCCGGTCAGCAGTACACGGTGGCGCTGTTTGCGGTGGACACCACCGGAAACGTCAGCAAGCCTGCCTTCGCCCGGTTCGGCACTCCGCCGGTGACCGTCACAGCCCCCGGCCGGCCGACCATCACCAACGTGACAGCTGGGAGCGGTTCCGTGACCGTCACGTTCACACCCCCAACCAGCAACGGCGGGCTGCCCATCACTAGCTACATTCTCTCCGACTACCGCCACACCGTCACCGGAACGTCCAGCCCGCTGACACTGACCGGACTGCCCGCGGGGAACGACATGGTCTACGTCACCCCGGTGAACGCCGCCGGGAAGGGGACAGCGTCGTACTCCGTCCCCGTCACCGTGGGATAACTGCGGCGCGCGGGCGATCCCGGTCCTCAATCCGGGGCAGTTTCTGTCGAACACCTGGTGGGCCGGTCGGGCCGGTTCGGGCGCCGAACTGACGAACGGGGAACCGACTCCGGACGAGGTCCGGGTCGACGTGTCACACAAGGGGCTCGGCTGGTCACGAATCCGTGACTCCTTCGACCTCACCATCGAGACGGTGACCCTGACGACGTACGGCGTGAGCTCCACGTCGGTCAAGGGTCGGATGAAGACGATCGACGAGAGTCTGCGGAAGATCCGGGACCACCTCGCGACGATCGCGAACGATATCGGCTGACCCTTGGTGTCAGTGCGCCCGCGGACAGATCCTTCACCGGTGTCTGGTCGTCTCAGGGCCCTGGTTTCGGCTGTCGGCGGGGATTGAGGAGATCGCCGTCCCAGCTCAAGTCGTCATCTTCGTGCACCTCGAAGGCCTCGAAGCGGTCGTCCGCGAGGATGCTGTCGACGAGTGCGCGTGAGCCGGCGACGATCGTCGAGTCCCAGTCTTCCTCCGACGCGACCGCCCAGGCGTGATCCTCGGGCCAGATCAGCGACGTGTAGGGGCCCTCCTGGCCCCAGCGGCTGCATTCCCATCCAGGCACGGAGCGCTGCGCCCACGTCGGGTCCGCAAGCTCGCCCAGGCTCGAGCTGAACAACCACATGTCCCGACCTGGCCAGTGCATCTGCATGCGAGCGCGCGTGAGCGCGTTCCGACCCTCCTCTGCCCAGGGCGGATTGCCGGTGCCTTCCCACGCTCCGATGACCAGGTCGTCCGGGGTCCGTGTCGCGGCCCGCAGGTGCGTGGTCAGCACCGCGAGGTCCTCCGGGTCGAACCACCCATCGTCGGACTGACCGACCCTCCACCCATCCGACCAGTCCCTGGTCTGCTCTTCGTCAGTGATGCGCCACCACTGCACCAGGGGATGCATCACCCGGCCGTTGCGACGCGCGACTTCAGCCCACCGCCAACGCGTGTGCTCAACATCGACGGGGTTACCCCACTCGTCGACCGTGCTCGGATCGGAACGGCGCGCATCTACCGGGTGCAGCAGCCTCGCGTACGCCTCGAAGCCCTCGCCAGCGACACCGCCGACAGTCGCCCATCGGCCAGCGCGCTCGACAATCCACTCACCACGCGCGGCTTCGGTCAGCGGAATCACCCCGTCAGCATGGCACCGCAGACGCCGGTATCTCGCGCGAAGCAGTCCCAGCCGACGTTCGTCTATCGGACGCAACCCGTCACGTGTGCGTAGCCGGAGCGGATCGGGCCCAGACTGGGTGAGCTTGCTGGAAATCGCTGTTCGTTCCGATACCGTCGAGGGGGACGGCAGAGAGGCCATTGTGCACGGGGACGCGATCGACACGTTGGGGAACGACGGGGTGTTCTTTGACCCGCTGTGGCGGATCGAAGTGAGCCTGACAGAAACGGAGCAGCGTCTCCTCCGCACCTGGCCGGTGCGGCGTCTGGCCTTCATCGCGCATGCGGGAGCCGCCTCGATCACAACGGTTCAGACCTACTCTCGCCTCGAGCACTCGCTCGGCGTGCTTGCCCTCGTGGCCCACTTCGCGTCCGAGGATCACCCTTCGCGGATCGCAGCGTTGTTGCACGATGTCGGCCATCTGCCGTTCAGTCACACACTCGAGGGCCTCGCGGGTCTCGACCACCACCGCCTCACCCGACAGCGGATCACTGCGATCTTCGCCGCAGAAGTGACACTCGATAGCGATGCTGAAACGATCATCGCACTCGATGACGGGAGCCTCCCCTCGGCGCTCACGGCAGTGCACGGTGGACTGAAGCTGGACCACCTCGACTCCTTCTTGCGCAGCGGGCAGGCGCACGGGCGCACGCGGTCCGCACCACATGAGCTGCTGCGACGGCTGCGTTTGCGCGACGGGGCCGTTGATGCTGATCCGGTCGATGCGGTGGAACTCACGGACCTCGCGATCGGCGAAGCCCACGCGCAGAGAAGCGCAGCAAACCTCGTCCCCGTCGCCGTCGTGCGTGGCTTGGTAAGTCGTCTCCTCGGCACGGGAGCCCTCGAACCGACGGTCCTGGCCAGCATGACTGACGACGAACTGTGGTCACTTCTGCTCTCCGCCGATGAGACCCGTGTCGACGCAGCGTCGTTGCGACGTCATCCTCAGCATTGGTACCTCCGTCGTCACCGGGACAACAGTCACGGCGCGCCCTTCTCGCACGTGATTCGGCGGAGCTACCTCGATCTCCCCATGAGTGACGGTCAACCTACTTTCGATCCCCGCGTCGACGCCTTGCAGCAGGACCTTCCGATGCGGGTGAGCGTTCAGAGAACCAAGGGTCAGGCCCCCGTCGCGTAGGCCCGACCGCGACCGGCAACGGATCGGCTACCGGACTCACACCGGCGAAAGTTGGAGGACGACGAGTCGAATCACGGCGGTCATCCGACAACCACGACTCGGGTTGGCGACTCGTCTTGGACCGGCGATTAGGGTGAGTCAACGTCGAAACGCGTCGCCGCCGTCGGTCTGCTCGCGGCCTCGCATCACCCACCCCTGGAGGAATGGAAGGCCCACCGCCACCGCCAGTCCGATCACGTACACGAAAATCGTGGAGCGGGCGTCGTGGTTCTGTGAGTAATTCGACCACCGAATCCCCAGCACCACCTGGACCAACGGGCCCAGCGCTGCGATGACTCCGCCCGGTAGCACGGTCAGCAACCACGTCTTGCGCCAAGTCCGTTCCTTCCCGTCCCAAATCGCAATCGCGCCAGTTGTCGCGCCTATCGCGACCCCGCCCCAAAGCCATGACGCCCCTGACATTCGCCAACCGTCGTGTGTCCACCACGCTTCGATCAGGGCGGTCGTGCGTGCCCATGCATCGGACGACACGTATCTTCCCGGCGCCGCCGGCAGTGGCCACCCGATGATCGCAAGAACGCCAGTGGCAGCAGCCACCAGACCGACCAACCAACTAAACAACCTGCGATGGTCGACCGGTTCAACGTCGAATGACTCGATTCTCACCGTCGCACAGACCAAGGCGTTCTGAAGCTCATGGTCGGAGCGTATCGGCCATTCTGTCCCCAGGCTCGATAGCTGATCGGCTATCGGACGGACGCGGGGTGAGCTTGCCAGAGCCAGCGGAGAGCGTCGGGGAGGAGTACTCCGCCGTGGTTGGGTAAATGGCCGCCGTCGCCGACAACGAGGCGAAAGTCGTAGCCCGCGCGCCCGAGCGCAGCCGCGGTGTCCAGGCTCTCGGCGAACCAATTCCACTCAGGCTCGTTCCAGTGCAAATCGCGGTGAGCGGCGTGGAGGAACAGACGTGTCTGCCTGCGCGGTTCGGTAGCAAAAACGGCCGGGTACGGGTTGCCACCGGGCATCTGCGCGAAGCTCGGATTGAAGGCGATCGCTCGACCCAGGCCCTCGGGTCGACTCCACGCCGCGGTGACGGCAGCGTTCCCGCCGCTACTGCCACCGCAGATACCACGCATCATCGGATCGTCCGAGACAACGAAGCGCTCTCGCACGATGGGGAGCACCTCGTCGAGGAGGAAGCTGGCGTAGGCGTCGTTGAACGCGTCGTACTCGGCGTTGCGGTGCTTCGTCGGCGTTCCGTTGACATCGAGCACGCCTGGGTCCACAAAGACGCCGATCATCTGTGGCAAGTCACGCTTGGCAGCGAGGTTGTCGAGGACGATCCCACCGCGGACGTCGCCGTCGGGATCGAGGTACCACCAGCCGTCGTTGAAGAACATGACCGCGCTCGGCTCGTCGGCCCGATGCCCTGCTGGGCGGTGCACCCACACACTTCGCGTGGTGCCCGGGAAACGCTGGCTCTCTTCGAGCTCGAACTGTTCGGTCGAGCCTGGCTCAACGCCGACGCGTGTCACAGAGTCAGGTCCGTACTCGTACGAGACGTTGTCCTGAGACAGAGGAAGAGCAGCGAATGGTTGCGGCGTCGACACGCTCGGATGCGACCGGGATCGCTTCATCCCGCAGAGCGATCGCCCGGGCACCTATGGTGGCGGCATGCGCCGCCGCTACGACCCGTCCGTGGACCGATGGGCACCATTGTCTGTGGCGCGCGTGCGAGACGTCATCGCTGGTAGCCCAGCGTGGCTCTCCGGTGGGTTCGGCCTCGATGCCCTCCTCGGGTACACATCACGCGCGCATGGCGACATCGACGTGAGCATCGTCGATGAGGACTTCCCCGCCCTCGCCGCGGCACTGCCCGGTTGGATGCAGCTCTTCGCCGCGCAGTCAGGGCAGCTCGCGCCGATCGACGAAGCCGTCGACACGGAACCGCTGGACAACATCTGGTGTCTCGACAAACGATCGGGACTCTGGTGCTTGCAGATCAACCGAGAGGCCGGCGACAGCGACAGGTGGCTCTACCGCCGCGTGCCGACGGTCCAGCGCCAGTGGTCCGCGGCCGTCCTCGACGTCGAGGGATTACGGGTCGTCGCGCCCGAGGTGCAACTGCTCTGGAAATCCGCCGACCCGTCCGCGAAAGACGAATCGGACCGAGCAGCAGTGACACCGTTGCTGGGCGACGAGGCACGTCAGTGGCTCCACGAGGCGATCACACGGGCGCACCCTGGATCAGCATGGGCGAACGCGTTCCGTTGACGTCTCGATAGCCGACCGTCGATCCGAAAGAACCCGCAAAGTCTGATCTGTCGGCTGGCTGAACTCCAGATGGCGGGGAGAACAGGCGGGAGCAGCCGTGCTCTCGATGCTTCAACCGAGATCGAAGTCGACGATCGCTGCGACGTGGGCGGTCGCCGTGACCATGCGAGCTCGCCATTCCCGAGGATCCTCGTCGCGACGGTCGATGGCGCCGAAGTCATCTCGAGCCAGGAACCGGATTCCGTCGCCTTCGACGTAGCCGACGCTCGACCCACGTGTACGGACCAGCATCGGCCAGGTCACATCGTTCGTGATCGAGGTGTCGTGACTCTGGTCGACGATCAACTGTGCGGTGGCGCGGGTCATCAAGCGCAGGGCGATCATCAAGTCCCACCGATTCGCGAGGCCGTTTGCAAGCCCGTACACGTGGTTCACGATCTCTTCAGTTCGACGAAGCCTATCCGGGGCAGCCTCCATCGCCACCGTGGAGCGTCCGACGACGAGGAAGTCGACGTCGCGTCGAGCGAGCGTGCGCTCCACTTCCCGTCGAGCACCGCTCACCCATCGCAGGATGTGGTCCAGGTCCGAGTGGAACAGCGATCCGCAGTCGCTTTGCAACCCGAGGTCCAGCGCGTTCTTCCTCGCCGTTCCGATGCCGATCGTGCCGGCGGCGTGTTCGTCGAGGAGCAACGGCACAGCCAGCGCACGCAGTGCCGCGATCGTCGCCGGATGAGTTTCAGCGGTGGCGTTCACTGCCACAGCACCGAACACCTCCGCGAGGGCGGGTCCGGCGGCCTCGATACCTGCGGCGAATCCTCCGAGCGGGTCGTGACAGGTCGCAACGAGGCATACCGACTCCGGAGCCGCGTGATCATCGAACGTCCCGGCGGCCCGAGTTGCAACCACGTCGTCTTCGAAGCCAGGCATCACCCGACCATACGACGTTGCTCCAGGGCACCCGACGAAGCGTGTGCTCGAAGGTTTCCCCGTCTGCGCCATCCGTCCGATGGCCGATCGGCTATCGGCCGCGCTGCTTGTCGCTTCGTCGTCGCCACTCTCCGCCGGCGTAGGCGAGCGTGTAGAGCCCGGCGATGGTGAGTGGCGAGATCGCCAGGAAGACCAACATCGAGTCGACGAGGAACAACAGCAGCGCAGCGACACCGAGAAGAACGACACCCACGAGGACCAGCGTCCACAGCGGCAGCCGTCGGCCAAGCCGCTCGCGCTTCGTCATGATGCCGAAGCTACCCGTGAGACCACCCCTCAGGCGTCCCGTTGAGCGATCGGCTGTCCGCGCTGCTCCTTCTCGAGGCGACGGGCCGATAGCGTGACGAGATGGCAACCGGCGTGAAGTACGACTCGCTCTGGAAGGAAGCGCACCGGTCCTTCAACAGGGGCACCCTCCGCGTGGACCACGCGCCTGTCGACGGCGACGCACGCTGGGGTCTCAGCCTCGTACTGCTTCCCCCGGTGCACGTCGCAGACGCCGTGAGCGCGGCCGCCGCTGGAATTGGCAGCCTCTACGCCGGCACGCACCACATCTACAACGCCGCCGACCTGCACCTGACGGTCACGAGCTTGGAGCCATACCGCGACAAGGTCGCGCGGACGACAATCGAGCACTACGTCGATGCGGTCGAGCGTGCCCGCGATCTGCTGGACGTCAACGTTCGGCTGGTTGGGCTCGGTGGCTCGCCTTCCGGCGTCTTCGTTCAGGGCTTCGACGACGAGACGCTGCTTCCGATCCGGCGACAGATGCGTCAGGCAGCGGCGGACCTACACGACGGCGTCGCGCCGCCGATGGCGTTCGTGCGAGACACCGCACACATCTCCATCAGCGTCCACCGGGAAGCAGTCCCCGAACCCTGGGCGGCCGAATACGTGCAGCGGCACAGGCGCACTGGGTTCGGCGACATCACGGAAGCCACGGTCGCGCTCGCGCGATATCGGGCAACAGAGCACTCGATGAGCGTCGAAGTCCTTCACACCGTCCGGTAGCCGATCGGTCATCGGGACATGCATACTGCAGGTCCTGCGACGAGTACAGCGACGTCAGCCCTGGGTCCCTTCTTGCGACCGTTGTGGTCTTCGCGCCGACGGCGCATGGTGGCCAGGCGGTACCGCGGCCCCTCGGGAGGCCGTCCGCTGGCGCACCAGGTCAGTGAGCTCGCGTCCCCTGATCTCTGTCACGGCGGGCCCTACGCCTCGTTGCCCGACGGAAGCCCATGAGCACGGCGCCGCACACAACCGTCGCGATGATGCCAATGGTCGTGTCGCCGGTCGACTCGCTTCCGTAGTTTGACCAGGGCAGTCCGAGAGCCCATTGCAGTGCAGGGCCCGCTACGAGTAGCGCTCCGGCCGGTACGACGACGATGAGCAAGGCGCGGCGGCCGCTCCAAGCAGGATGAAGCAGAACGACCACGGAGGCCGCGGCGACGACCGCGAAAGCGCCGTAGATCCACGACGCTCCGGACATCCGCCAGCCGTCGTGTGCGAACCAGTCTTGGACTCCACGGATGGTCCGTGCCCAAGCATGCTGACCTCGGCCATGTGTCGACGAGATGACAGGCAACGGCCACCCGATGATCGCGAGAACTCCGGCGATTGCGCTCGCGATTCCGAGCAAGACCGCCCCGGAGCGCGACCCGGTTCTGGGCTCGACGTCGAAGTCGGAGATGCTTACGCGGAGGAGGCTATCGGGCGAGAGCGACGCGCGGAGGGACAGCGCGGTTCCGATGCGGTGGGACAGCAGAACGTGCCAGATCCGTGCCGAGTGTCCTGTGTGAACCAGAGGACGTGGCCGCAGGAACACGAAAACCCCCGGCCGGACCTGATGGTCCTGCCGGGGGCTTTCTCGGGTGGGCGATACTGGGATCGAACCAGTGACCTCTTCCGTGTCAGGGAAGCGCGCTACCGCTGCGCCAATCGCCCAGATTCCCTGTCTGAACCGGGGTCCGTACAGGATCTGGAGGGTGTTGCTGGAGGTGGGGACGGGATTCGAACCCGCGTGGACGGCTTTGCAGGCCGCTGCCTAGCCTCTCGGCCACCCCACCATCGAGGTTCACGTCTCCGTGAGTACCCGAACGGTGGGATACCCTCTGGTGAGTCGTGGGACTTCGAGAAGCCCCACACTCGAGCGGATGACGAGATTCGAACTCGCGACCCTCACCTTGGCAAGGTGATGCGCTACCACTGCGCCACATCCGCATTTGTCTTTCCGCTGTCGCGGCGACGACGTAAACTCTATACGAACCCAGGGTCATCCACCAAAATCCATCCCGTTCACCGGGCGTGTCCCCCGAGTTCATGCGGATCCGGCCGGTCTGAGCCCCCTCGTCAGCGGCACGCCACACCCGGGGCGCGCGCCGTGTTCGATGCACCGCCGGACTTCGGCTACTATCGACTCGCACGAACAGTGCAGGGGGCGATTGGCGCAGTTGGTAGCGCGCTTCGTTCACACCGAAGAGGTCATCAGTTCGAGTCTGGTATCGCCCACCCACCCTGCAAGAGCCCGGCGCACAAGCGTCGGGCTCTTCGCATCTGTTGAGACAGTCAGCAGCCAGAACAGCCACCAGCACGATCGGACGAAGGGGCGCATGACCGACGTCGACCTCGAGTTCGCCCGGGTCCGAGCGGTCCTCGACCGTCCGACCCTGCGCCTCATGTCCCGCCCGACGAGCGCGACGGTCCTCGCCGTGTTCCGCACGGTGTTCGACCGCGACGTCCAGTACGTCCCCGCCGACCGCATGCACCTGCAGGTCGAGGAGCACGTCGCCCGCCTGCAGGCATCGGGTGCACGTGTGCCCGCGAGCGAACAGCACGAGCAGAGCGAGCAGGACCCCCGACCGAACGGCCGTGCCCTCTGCCGTGAATGGGTGGCGGCACAGTGGCTGGTCCGCTCCAACTCCCCCGACGGCGACGAGCAGTACTCCCTGACGAGTCACGCGCTCGAGGCCCTGAGCCTCGTCGACGCCCTGTCGGCCGACCGCGCACTGATCAGCGAGAGCCGCCTCGCGATGATCGTCGACGCCGTGCACCGCTGGGCTGCCCGCGCAGAGCCGGACCCCGACGTGCAGATCCGCCGCATCGACGCCCAGATCGCCGAACTGCGGGCCGAGCGTGAGCGCCTGGAGCACGGCGACGACGTCGTCACCGTCGAGGACGACCGGATGCGCGACGGGTACACGAACATCTCCGACCTGATCCGGCAGCTCCCGAGCGACTTCAAGCGCGTCGAAGAGGCCGTCGCGACGATGCACCGCTCGATCGTCGAGGACTTCCGACAAGAGGTCCGCCCGATCGGTGAGATCCTCGACGACTACCTCGCGCGCACCGACAACCTGATGCAGGCGACGCCCGAGGGCCGCGCGTTCGAGGGCGCCTTCGAGCTCCTGCGCGACGACGCCCTGCTGCTCCGCCTGCGTGACGACATCGCGACGATCCTGTCCCACTCCTTCGCCGACGGCCTCGGAGCCGGTGAGCGTCGGGCGTTCCGCAACACCGTGACGATCCTGCGCCAGGGCATCGAGGACGTCCTCGCCCAGCGGCGTCAGCTCACCGCGACACTGCGAGACCAGATCGTCGCCCACGACGTGGTCCGCGACCGTGAGCTCGACGCCGTCATCCGGTCGATCAACCGCGGCCTGGCGACGCTGATGGACCAGGGCGGTGCGCGCGACCGCATCCCGCTCCCGCTGTTGCCGGCGTCGGCCGAGGTCGGCACCCTGCGCGAGCGCTTCTACGACCCCGACGCCGAGTCGGTGCCGCCACCCATCGAGGAACCCGACGACGACGTCTTCGAGGACCTCGACGTCGAGATGCTCCGCAAGCACGGCGGCCCGCTCCTGACCGAGCTGCGTGCCGCGCTCCGGTTCGCCGAGGCCGACTCGAGCGTCGACGCCTTCCACGGGCTGCCGCCCGAACAGCGTCGACCGGTCGAGCTGTTCGGGCTCGCCCACCTGCTCACCGGACGCGACGACTTCGAGTCCGCCGCGCACGTCGCGGAGCACCGGACAGTGCGTCCGGACGGCAGCCCGGTCACCTTCCACATGCCCACCGCTGCGCTCGCTGCCGAGCACGCGCCGGTCGGCGATCCCCACGACGACAACGCACAGGAGGCACGGTGAGCGACACGACGCCGGCACCGGTCGACGAGACCGTCCCGTACGACGACCCCGCAACGGTCGCGCAGGACGACGAACGCGACGAGTCCAGCTTCGCCCTCTTCGAGGGCGACGAGGGCCGGCTCGACGAGCACCAGCGACGCGCGCTGGTGGCGCTGCTCCGGCACTCGTACGTCAGCTCCCGCACGCACCCCGACGAGTGGCGTGCCGTCCTCGACGCCGAGTACCAGCTGCGGTCGCGTCTGAACGACCTGTTCCTCGAACTCCACGTCGACCGTGACCGCGAGGTCGCATGGAAGCGCCAGGCCCGTTCGGAGAGCCAGCGCCGCACGTTCCCCACGTTGCTGCGCGACCTGCCGTACACCCGGGAGGAGACGATCGTCCTCGTCTACCTGCGGATGCGCCTGCGCGCCGATGCCCGACCGGGTCCGGACCAGGTGGTCGTCGACCGCGCGGAGATCCTCGGGCACGTCGCCGGCTTCCGACCGGCGACCGCGACCGACCGCACGCGCGACGAGGGCCGGGTGGCGAAGGCCGTCGAACGCCTCGTCACGGCGCGCATCCTCATCCGCACCTCGGACCCGGACCGCTTCCGGGTGGCGAGCGTCGTCGAGGTGTTGCTCCCCCTGGAGCGCTTGCTGGAACTGGACACGTGGCTGCGGACCACCACCGCGCAGGAGGACCCGGCCGACCAGGGCGGCGAGCCGACCGACGGAGCTGCCACGGGCCTCCCGGCAGACGGCGAAACCGAGACCGACACCGACGACGACGGCGAGACGGAAGCATGACCGACACCTTCCAGATCCCCGCGCTGTTCGACACGGTCGCGCAGTGGCGCGCCGAGTCGATGCAGGTCGTCAACTGGGGCGGGTTCCACGGCCACCGGCAGGTCGAGCTGTCCGGCACCGCGACGCTCATCTCCGGCGCGTCCGGCACCGGCAAGTCCACGCTGATGGACGCGTACCTGGCCGTGATGATGCCGTCCGACGTGCCGTTCAACGGCGCCTCGAACGATGCCACCACCGGGCGCGCGCGGAGCGCCGACCAGCGCAACCTGCTCACGTACCTGCGGGGCAAGGTCGACACCCGCCGCGATCCCGAGTCCGGTGCCCTGCGCGACGTCAACCTGCGCGGCGACGACCAGACCACCTGGGGCGCGGCCGCGGTCACGTTCCGGAACGACGACGAGCGGCGCTTCACGGTGCTGCGGGCGTACATCGTGCCGAAGCGTGCGCGCGGCGTCGGCGACATCCAGATGACCATGGCGACGGTCGACGACACCTTCGACCTGCGTCGGCTCGAGGAGTTCGTGCCGACCCGCTTCCACCACCTCGAGCTGACCGGTCGTGTACCGGGGCTGGTGATCCGCGACACCTACCAGGAGCTTGCGTACACGCTGCAGACCCGGCTCGGCATCGGCGACTCCGGCGGCGGGAACCGGGCGATGCGCCTGCTCGCGCGCATCCAGGCCGGGCAGCACCTGCCGACGGTCGACGCGCTGTACAAGTCGCTCGTGCTCGAGACCCCGGGCACCTACGAGGCCGCCGACCGCGCCCTCGCGCACTTCTCCGCGCTCGACGAGGCGTACGAGGCGATGGACACCGAGGAGCGCAAGGTCCGCATCCTCTCCCCCATCACCGACCTGCACGACGAGATCGAACGGTCGAAGGCCGCGGCCGAGGCCCTGGACGGCATCGCCACCGGCGCCGAGGTCTCCCCGTTCGCGCACTGGACGGCTTCGCGGAAGCGGGAACTGCTCGACGCCGAGGTGGACCGCAACGGCCGGGAGCGCACGGCGTCCCGCGCCGAGGTCGCCGCCGCCGAGGCCCGGCACGCCGCCGTGGAGATCGAGCTGCGCGACGCCGAAGCGCGGCTGCGCGACCAGGGCGGCAACGCGCTCGCCCAGCTCGAGGACCGCATCGAGCGACTCACCCGTGAGCGCGACGCGGTGGTGCGGACCCGGGCGACGTTCGACGAGCGCACAGCGGTGCTCGGCACGTCCGTCGCGACCGAGGCCGACTTCACTGCCGCGCAGCGCAGCTCGCACGAGTTCCTCGGTTCCTACGCTGCTTCGCGCTCGTCGTTGGACGACCGCCGCGACGCCTTGACGCGCGAGGAGTACCCGCTGCTCGACCGGGAGCGCTCGCTGCGGCAGGAGCGGCAGTCGCTCGAGCACCGTCAGGGCGCGATGCCCCTGCCGATGCACGAGGCCCGGCTCGCGATGGCCCGGGCCGCCGGCATCGACCCCGCCGACCTGCCGTTCGTCGCCGAACTGCTCGACGTGCAGCCCGGCGAAGAGCGCTGGCGCACGGCCATCGAGTCCGTACTGGCCCCCGTCGCCCGCACCCTGCTGGTCGACCAGGACCGCCTCGGTGCGTTCAGTGAGGCGATCGACGCACTCCGCCTGCCCGTCCGCGTGCAGTTCGAGGGCGTGCCGACCGGACCGCACCTGGACCTCGACGGCGATCCCGCGATGGTCTCCGGCAAGCTCGCGATCAAGCACTCGCCGTTCAGCACCTGGGTGCGCGAGCGGATCGAGTCGGACCGCACCGACGCCCGTTGCGTCACCGACGCCTCGGAGCTCGGTGGCGGTGGCCGGCGCGTGACCGAGTCCGGCCAGCTCCGCGACGGCCGGCGTGGTGCGCACGGTGACCGCCGCCAGGCGAACGTCATCGGCTTCACGAACGAGGCCCGTGTCGCCGCCGTCGAGCAGGAACTCGCCTCGATCGCGCAGGACCTCGCCACGCTCGAGGCCCGTCGCACCGACGTCGCGCAGGACCTCACCGCGCTCGACGTCCTCCGCGCCGCGCACCAGCACGTCGTCGACGTGACCTGGGACGCCATCGACGTCCAGGGCGTCGAGACCTCGCTGGCACGCCTCGACGAGGAACGGCAGGCGCTGCTCGCCGCCGACGACGGCCTCAGGACCCTGCGCGCCTCGGTCGCCCGCCTGCGGAAGTCGCTCGACGAGACGGCCGACCGCCGCTCCGCCGCGCGGCTCTCCGTGCAGCGCCTCGAGGAGCGGCACGCCGTGCTCGTCGACGGCCAGGACGCCGCCGCCGAGATCCTGTCGCGTTTCGACGACACCCCCGAGTCGTTGCCCGACGACGAGCAGTCGCGACTCCTCGCCGAGACGTTCGCCGAGGTCGGGGCGCCGGACGGTGTGGACAGTTTCGACGACGCCACCCGACGGCTCCGACGACGCCTCGAGGAGCGGCTGTCGCAGGCACTCGACGGTGCCGCAGCGGCCTCGACGTCGTTGACCCTCACGTTCCAGCGCTACCAGGACGCCTGGCCGGACCCGAACCTCGGCACCGGCGTCGCGTCGTACCCGGACTACCACGCCATCCTCGACCAGATCGTCGCGACCGGCCTGCACGCACGTCGCACCGAGTGGCGTCGGCGGCTGTCGCAGTGGAGCGGCGAGGACCTCGTGCCGCTCGCCGGCGCCTTCGACCGGGCCGTCGTCGAGATCGAGGAGCGCCTCGAACCCGTCAACGAGATCCTGCGGGACCTGCCGTTCGGCGCCAACCGCGACCGCCTGAAGATCCAGATCCGGCGGGTCACCCGCGAGGACGTCACCGCGTTCCGCCGCGAGCTCCGCGCCCTGTCCGCCTCGGTCGACGCCGAGCTGACCGACGACGTGCTCGAGACCCGGTTCCGCCGGCTCCGGCGCTTCATGGCCGTCATCCGCCCCGACCCCGACGCCGCGCGTGGCCGCACCACGCAGCGCGACGCCGTGCTCGACGTCCGGCGGCACATGGAGATCACGGCGGTCCGCTACGACACGTCGGGCAACGACCTCGGTGTGTACTCGTCGCTCGGTGACAAGTCCGGTGGTGAGACGCAGGAGCTCGTGGCGTTCATCGTCGGTGCGGCGCTCCGCTACCAGCTCGGCGACGAGACCCGTCCACGCCCCCGGTTCGCCCCGGTGTTCCTCGACGAGGCGTTCATCAAGGCGGACTCGGAGTTCGCCGGTCGTGCGGTCACCGCGTGGCTGCGGCTCGGGTTCCAGCTGGTGGTGAGTGCGCCGCTCGACAAGGTCACGGCGCTCGAGCCCTCGATGGAGCGGCTGCTCTCGATGCGCAAGCACCCCGAGACCGGTCACTCGTCCATCACCGAGATCGCCCGGGTCCCCGCCGACGCCTGACCCAGGCGGGGGCGGGCCTGGGCGGGCGTGGCGCCCCGAGGTTCCAAAATCTCGGAACTTCGGGCGCCCCCGCGGGCATCTGTGGAACCTCTGCGGCACGCACGCGGCATGTCGTGGAACCTCGGCGTCGCCCCGCCGTCCCCGCCGTCCCCGTCATGTCCCGACGCGTCCGAGCTCGTCAGGTTCCGAGATCTCGGAACCTCGGGCGCTCACTCGGGCATCCGTGGAACCTCGGCGGCACGCACGCGGCAGGTCGTGGAACCTCGGCGTGCTGGGTGGAACGGGCTGACCAGCGCGCGGGACGGAGCGAGCTGACCAGCGCGCGGGACGGAGCGAGCTGACCAGCGCGCGGGACGGAGCGGGTTGATCGGCGAGCACGCTACGGTGATGGCGTGTTCGGACGCCGCTCCCCCAAGCCCCGCCCCGACGACGCCCCCGGCCTCGGCATCGGTGCGCTCGTGCAGGTCATCGACTCCGCGGAGGGCGGTGAGCGGTGGGCCGACGAGCCGATCGGTGTGATCGTGGCTCCTGGCGGCAACCAGATCGTCGGCTACCCCGGCGTCGGCGAACCGCTGTCGTGGACCGTCGCGTTCGAGGAGCCCGTGTACACGAAGGACGGCCGCGGCCCCTTCGAGCGCGCGACCGTCCTGAGTCGTCAGTTGGTGCCGATCACGACCGGCAGCGGCGAGTAGCCCAGCGGGCTCAGTACTCTTCGGAGCCGCTCTTCATCATGGCGGCGACCGCCATGCAGCAGCCCACACCACCGAGGACGCCGATGCCGATGATGATGCCGGCGATGAGTTCGAGCATGGGGTGACTCCTTGGTTGCTTCGGCCGTGTGGCTTCCCTCAGGTTAGCGGATGCCGCGACGGATCAGCGGATACCGCGCATGAGCTTCAGGACCGGCTTGGCCAGGACGAGCAGGACCACGCCGACCGCGACGGCGACGAGACCGAGCACGGCGAAGTACGGCGCCTCGTTCGCCGGGTCGTAGTACTGCGACAGCACCCCGGTGACGGCGGTGCCGAGCGACACGGACAGGAAGAACAGCGCGACCATCTGCGTCTGGAACTTCGGCGGCGCGAGCTTCGTGGCGACGGACTGCCCGACGGGTGACAGCAGCAGCTCGGCGAGCGTGAAGACGAGCAGGATGCCGACCAGGGCGAGCAGCGGCGTGCCGTTCTGGCCCGAGCCGACGAAGGGCAGGAACAGCAGGAACGCGACGCCCATGATGCCGGTGCCCAGGCCGAACTTCGTCGGGGTGGACGGCTGTCGGTCGCCGAGCTTGGTCCAGAGCGCCGCGAAGACCCCGGACAGCACGATGATGAAGACCGGGTTGATCGACTGCACCCACGAGACCGGCATCTCCCACCCGAACAGCGAGCGGTTCAGTCGCTCGTCGGAGTAGACCGTGACGACGGTGAACTGCTGCTGGTAGAGCGACCAGAACACGGCGCTGCCGATGAAGAGCGGGATGAACGCGAACACCCGCGAGCGCTCCTGCGCCGTGATGCCGCTCGTCAGGATGACGACGAAGTACCCGATCGTGGCGAGGATCACGATCGCGACGACCACGGTGGGCAGGTTGCCGACGTTCAGCAGCCCGGTCAGGACGGCGACCGCGATCACGACCAGGGCGACGACGACCCCGACGCCGATCAGCGGCAGGCGTCGGCGGTCGACGGGGTTCGTGACGTGGCGGACCGTATCGGGCAGGTTCTTCCGACGGATGGCGTACTGGACCAGGCCGGCTGCCATGCCGACGGCGGCGAGCCCGAAGCCGTAGTGGAAGCCGAGCGAGCTCTGCAGCAGGCCGGTCAGGAGCGGCCCGAAGAACGCACCGAGGTTGACGCCGAGGTAGTACAGCGAGAACCCGGCGTCACGGCGGGGGTCGTCGCGGCTGTAGAGCCCACCGACGATCGTCGTGGCGGTTGCCTTGAGTCCGCCGGACCCGAGCGCGATGAGCACGAGCCCGACGCCCACGCCGGCCACCCCGGGGATGAGCGCCAGGGCGATGTGGCCGAGCATGACGACGATCGCGCTGCCGAACAGTGTGCGGTCGGCACCGAGCAGCCGGTCGGCGATCCACGCGCCGATGATCGTGAACAGGTACACGGCGCCGCCGTACGCGCCCATGATCCCGGTCGCGATGCCCTTGTCGATCCCCAGGCCGCCCTGCGTGACCGTGTAGTACATGTAGATCAGGACGATGCCCTGCATGCCGTAGAACGAGAAGCGCTCCCAGAGCTCCACCGCGAAGGGCGTCGACAGCTCGAACGGCTGTCCGAAGAAGGTGCGTTTGGGCTTGGGATCGTGTCCCGTGGTGGAGCCTGACATGTCGGCCAGTCTGCCCCGCGCGCCGGTGGCGCGCACAATCGTTGATGGGTGCTCATCAAATCGATCGACGCGTGCAGTTGGAGGGTTCCCACCATCGTGGTCGGTCCGTGCCGGGCAGCGTTGTGCGGCCTGCACGGCGTTCCGCCGGCTCCCGGCGGCGGTGTCTAGCGTGGGGAGCGCAACACCGGACACCGCAGTTCAGGAGGACTCCGACCATGGTCGACACCGCATCCGCGCAGCACACCGGCACGCCCACGGCGAAGCACGACGCCGGCGTGAACCCGGGCACGAACGCCAGCGAGAACTCGGGCAAGAACACGAGCAAGCACACGAGCGACAACGCGGGCAAGCCCACCGACATCCGCATCGACGTCGACATGGTCGAGACCCTCCTGCTCGGCCGCTGGGCCGAGGACCGCCGGATCTCCCGCCGCCTCGTGCTCGACCCCGCACTGCACAAGACCGAGGGACTCGGCACCATCGAGCACCGTGCCCGCGCGTTCGAGCAGCTGCAGATCCTGGTCGACGCCGGAGCCATCCAGCGCCCGTACCCGCCCGAGCTCGGCGGTCAGGACAACCACGGCGGCAACCTGGCGGCGTTCGAGGAGATCACCACCGCCGACCCGTCGTTGCAGATCAAGGCCGGCGTGCAGTGGGGCCTGTTCGGCTCCGCGGTGCACCACCTCGGGACCGCACGGAACCACGAGGAGTTCCTGCCCGGCATCATAGGGTTCGACGTTCCCGGCTGCTTCGCCATGACCGAGACCGGCCACGGTTCGGACGTGCAGAACATCGCCACGTCGGCGACCTACGACCCCGCCACGCAGGAGTTCGTCGTGCACACGCCGTTTCGCGGGGCGTGGAAGGACTACATCGGCAACGCGGCCCTGCACGGCAAGGCGGCCGTCGTCTTCGCGAAGCTCGTCACCCAGGGCGTCGACCACGGCGTGCACGCGTTCTACGTGCCGCTCCGTGACGACGACGGCGCGTTCCTGCCGGGCGTCGGCGGCGAGGACGACGGTGTCAAGGGTGGCCTGAACGGCATCGACAACGGCCGGCTGCACTTCGACCACGTCCGCGTCCCCCGCACGAACCTGCTGAACCGCTACGGCGACGTCGCCGAGGACGGCACCTACAGCTCGCCGATCGACTCGCCCGGACGCCGCTTCTTCACGATGCTCGGCACCCTGGTACAGGGCCGCGTGTCGCTCGACGGTGCCGCGGTCGTCGCCCAGAAGATCGGGCTGCAGATCGCCCTGACGTACGCGATGCAGCGCCGGCAGTTCCCGACGGCGGGCGGTGTCGAGGGCGTCCTGCTCGACTACGGCCGGCACCAGCGCCGACTCATCCCCCGTCTGGCGACGGTGTTCGCGCAGTCGTTCGCGCACGAGCAGCTGCTCCGCACCTTCGACGACGTGTTCAGCGGGCGAGCCGACACCCCGGAGCGCCGCGAGGACCTGGAGACCCAGGCCGCCGCGTTCAAGTCGCTGTCGACGTGGTCCGCCCTCGACACCCTGCAGGAGTGCCGTGAGGCCTGCGGCGGCGCGGGCTTCCTCGCCGAGAACCGCCTGACGAGCCTGCGCGCCGACCTCGACGTCTACGTGACGTTCGAGGGCGACAACACCGTCCTGCTGCAGCTCGTCGGCAAGCGGCTGCTCACCGACTTCCGGAAGCGCGCGCCGCGCGACGCCGCGTCGACCGCCAAGTTCGTCGCGTCGCAGGTGGGCGCGAAGCTCGCGGACGCCTCGGGCCTCCGCCGCCTGGGCCAGACCGTCGCCGACCGCGGGTCGCTCGCCGCGAGCGTCACGGACCTGCACGACCCCGCCACGCAGCGCGCGCTGCTCGCCGGCCGCGTGGACACCATGGTCACCGAGATCGGGCTCCGGCTGAACACCGCCGGCAAGGACCGCGCCCGCCAGGCCGTGCTCCTGAACCGGTCGCAGCACGAGCTGATCGAGGCCGCGCGCGCCCACGCGGAACTCATGCAGTGGGACGCCTTCACCGAGGGGCTCGACGCGGTCCCCGAGGGCGACACCCGCCGGGTGCTCGTGTGGCTGCGCGACCTGTTCGCGCTCGGGCTGCTCGAGCAGCACCTCGACTGGTACCTGGTGCACGGGCGTCTGAGCGCGCAGCGTGCCCGTGCGGTGTCGGCGTCGATCGACCGGCTCGTGGCGCGGCTCCGTCCGGTGGTCCCGCAGCTCATCGAGACCTTCGGCTACGAGCCCGGCCACGTGCGGGCGCCGATCGCTCTCGGCGAGGAGCAGGCGCGCCAGGACGAGGCCCGTGCGTGGTTCGCCGCCGAGGCGGCAGCCGGACGACTCCCTGAACAGGAGAAGAAGCCCAGGCGCTAGCGACGAGCTCCGGCGCCAGCGACTACTCGGTCGGGTCCGTCGGCTGGGCGGACCCGCCGAGCGCGGCGCGCAGCCGCGCCTCGGCGTCGTCGCCGGAGGCACCGGTCGCGCCGGCAGCCGCAGCGGCCTCGGCGTTCGCCTCGGCGACCGCCCGCACGACCTCTTCACGCTGGATCTTCACCCCGCGTGGTGCGTCGATGCCGATCCGGACGCCGTCACCCCGGGCGTCGAGGACCGTGATGACGATGTCGTCACCGACGAGGATCCGCTCGCCGACCTTCCGCGTGAGTACCAGCACCCGCTCAGCCTAGCGACAGGACGGGGACCCCCAGCAGGTCGACGGACTCCGGCGTGGCGGTCTCCCCCGCGCCGATCGCGACGACACCGGCCACCGGCAGCCGTGCGGCCACCGCGGACACCATGGCCGCAGTGTCCTCGGGCTTCCGTCCGACGTCGACGACCACCCAGACCTGGTCGGCCTCGATCCCTTCGCCGGTCGCGCGGTCGTCCCACGCGGCGACGGCGAGCACCGCGTGGCCGTCGCGCACGCCGTCGGCGCGGGCGAGGATCGCCGACCGCCGGTCGGCGGCGTCCGTCGGCCGCAGCGCGTGCCGGACGGCGAACAGCCCGGCCGCGGCGTCGACGTCGTTCGCCCGGCCGACCAACAGGACCAGGTCACCGTCAGCCGACCGCACTGCCGGGACAGCAGACCGCGCGGCAGGCGCGGTGGGCCGGGCCGCGCGCCGGCCGGGCGCGACGTCGGGGGCGGTGGCCGGGCCTCCTGGCAGGGTGTCGGTGACGGCCTGGAGGCGCGGGTCGACGTCCGCAGGTCCGTCCGCTCCGGGCAGGGCGCGCGTCGGGCGCGGGGCGCTCCCCGTGATCCCGTCCGCCACGAAGCCGTCGAGCACCGACGCGAACGCGTCGGCACGCGTGGCCTGGGTGCCGTCACCGCGTGCGATGCGGGCCTCGGCCGCGTCGGCGTCGGCGAGCAGCGCCGCGATGCCGATCCGCTGGACGGGTGAGTCGGCGATCACGACGCGTGCCGTCGGGGTCTCCCCCGGTTCCGGCACCTCGACGGTGGCCTCGACGTGGGCCTTGCGGAACAGCCCGCCGATGCCCGGCGTGGTGACCCGCTCGGCGGCGACGATCCTCGCGCCCGCGCCGAACTCGGTCCGGACGGCGTCGCGGACCTCGTCGAGCGTTGCGCCGTTACGCTGCAATCGGGTCGGCGGCACGGACCACTCCCACGGTCTCGATGGTGGAGCCCGCGGCGGTGGCCTCCTGGTACGACAGCACCGGGAGCCCGTTCGACTGGGCGGCGACCATGCGGTGCACGGCCGGGCGGAGCTGCGGGGCGCAGACCAGGACGGCGGACAGGCCCTGGTCCTCGATGCTGCGCACGGCATCGCGGACGGAGCCCAGGACCTGCTCGATGCGGTGGGCGTCGAGGACGATCTGGCTGCCCTGTTCGGATGGCCGCAGCCCCTCGAGCATCGACTGCTCGAGCAGCGGGTCGATCATGATGACCCGCAGGGTGCCCTGGTCGGTGTACCGGGCGGCGAGGGCGGGGCCGAGTGCGGCGCGGGCGGCCTCGACCAGCCCCTCGGGGTCGGTGGAGGCCTTGGCGCGCAGGGTCAGCGCCTCGCAGATCCGCCCGAGGTCGTTGATCGGCACGCGTTCGGCGAGCAGGCCCTGCAGCACGCGCTGGAGTTCGGCCATCGAGAGCATGCCCGGCACGAGTTCCTCGACCGCGGCGGGGTTGACCTGCTTGACGCCCTCGGTCAGGACCTTGACGTCCTCGCGGGTGAGCAGGCGAGCGGCGTTGTCACCGATGACGGCCTGCAGGTGCGTGACGAGCACGGACACCCGGTCGATCACGGTGGCGCCGGTCATCTCGGCGGCGTGCCGGAGTTCGGCGGGCACCCACTTGCCGGTCAGGCCGAACACCGGCTCGACCGTCGAGGTGCCCGGCAGCCCGTCGAGGTGGTCGCCGAGCGCCAGGACGCTGCGCGCCGGGGCGGTGCCGCGGCCGGCCTCGACGCCGGCGATCCGGATGGCGTAGGTCGACGGCGGCAGGTCGATGCTGTCGCGGGTGCGGACCGGCGGCACGACGATGCCCATGTCGACCGCGATCTTGCGACGGAGGGCACGGACCCGGCCGAGCAGGTCGTCGGAGGCGCCGGACACCATGTCGACCAGGTCGGGCGCCAGCAGGATCTCGAGGGCGTGCACGCGCATCTGCTCGATGAGGTCCTCGGGGGTGTCGCCGGAGGGAGCGGCGGCTTCGAGGGCCTGCTGCTCGGCGGCGGCCGACTCGGCGTTCGCGGCGTTCCGGCCGATGCGCCACGCGGTGAACAGCAGGGTCGCACCGACGAGCAGGAAGGGCAGGATCGGCATGCCGGGGATGAACCCCATCGCGATCGCGGCGACGCCGGCGATCATCAGGGCGTTGCGCGACTGCGAGAGCTGGGTGGCGGCCGACGCACCCATCTCGGACTCCGCGCCCGAGCGCGTGACGATCATGCCGGTGGAGACCGCCATGAGCAGGGCCGGGATCTGCGTGACGAGGCCGTCGCCGATCGTCAGGATGCCGTACTTCGACAGGGCGTCGGTGGCGGAGAGCCCGTTCTGCAGCATGCCGATCGCGATACCGCCGATCAGGTTGATGATGATGATCAGGATGCCGGCGATCGCGTCGCCCTTGACGAACTTCGAGGCGCCGTCCATCGCGCCGTAGAAGTCGGCCTCGGCGGAGACCGCGGCGCGGCGGTCCTTCGCCTGCTGGTCGGTGATGAGCCCCGCGTTCAGGTCGGCGTCGATCGCCATCTGCTTGCCGGGCATGGCGTCGAGGGTGAACCGTGCTCCGACCTCGGCGACGCGCTCGGCACCCTTCGTCACGACGACGAACTGGATGACGATGAGGATCAGGAAGATCACCGCGCCGATGATGATCGATCCGGACACGGCGACGTGGCCGAACGCCTGGATGACGTCGCCGGCGAAGCCCTCGCCGAGCACGAGCCGGGTCGACGCCACGTTCAGGCCGAGGCGGAACAGCGTCGCGACGAGCAGCAGCGACGGGAACACCGAGAAGTCGAGCGGCTTCTTCACGAACAGCGTCGTGAGCAGGATCACCAACGCCAGCAGGATGTTGATGATGATCAGGAAGTCGAGCAGGAACGACGGCACCGGCAGGATCAGCAGCAGGATGATGCCGACGATGAACACCGGGACGACGAGCTTCGGCAGGTCCTTGCGGTTCATGCGGGGAGTCCTTCGGTCGGGGTCTCGGCGATGCGCGGTGCGCGGAGCTTGCGGGGGCGGAGGTCACCGGTCAACGTGGCCGGGTCGATGACGCTCGCCACCTCGTCGGGCGTGGTCGGCCTCGGTGGTGCGTGGGTGCCGGCCGCTGCACCGCGGGCCTTCAGGGCCATCACGAACGACAGCACCCGGGCGACCGGCGTGTACAGGTCGACGGGGATCTCGTGCCCGAGCTCGCACGCGGCGTGCAGCGCTCGGGTGAGCGGGACGTCGCGCACGATCGGCACACGGTCCTCCTCCGCCCGGGCACGGATGACGTCGGCGACGGGCCCGGCGCCCTTCGCGACCACCCGCGGTGCGGCCTTGCCCGGCTCGTACTTGAGCGCGACGGCGTAGTGGGTCGGGTTCGTCATGACGACGTCAGCGGTGCCGACCGCCTGGATCATCCGGTTGCGGCTCATCGCGAGCTGGCGGGAGCGGCGCTGACCCTTGACGAGCGGGTCGCCGTCGCTCTTCTTCTGCTCGTCCTTGACCTCGCGCTTGGTCATCATGGTGCGCTTGCGGTTGCGGCGGATGACCACGAGCACGTCGATCGCGGCGAGGACGAGCCCGGCGGCGATCGCGGCGCGGAGCAGGGTGCCCGCGCCGTCCGCTGCGGCCTCGAGCACGGCGGACAACGGCAGCGAGCCGCTGGTCATGAGCACGGGCATCAGGCCCTGCACGGCGAACCAGAGCACGAGGCCGACGACGGTGGTCTTCAGCAGCGCCTTCGCCCCGTTCCAGAGCGCCTGGACGCCGAACACGCGCTTCAGGCCCGCGATGGGGTCGAAGTGCGACGCCTCGGGCGCGAGCTTGCGGATGTGCACCCCGCCCTGCGCGACGGCGGCCGCGGTGACGGCGACGAGCACCACCGCGAGCATCGGGCCGAGGGTCGCGCCGACGCTGGCCATCGCGTCGCCGAACACGTGGTTCATGGTGCCGATCGTCGGGTTCGCGATGACGGACTGCACGGCGACGAGCTGTGCCGTGCCTGCGGCTGCCGCGTTGCCGATCATCGACGGCACCATGAGGGCGACGACGGCGATGCCGATCCACGCACCGAGGTCCTGGGACCGGCCGAGCTGGCCCTTCCGGTGGACCTCCTGCATGCGCTTCTGGGTGGCCTTCTCGGACTTCTCACCGCTGTCGGACACGGCGCCTCACCCCCGTCCCGTGATCGCCTGGACGGCGTCGCCGGTCAGCGACGACACCACCGAGGGCAGGGCCATGAAGAGCGCTCCGGCGAACAGGACGGTCAGCCCGATCTTGATCGGGAACCCCATCTGGAACGCGTTGAGGGCCGGTGCGACGCGGGTGAGCAGCCCGAGGCCGACGTCCGCCAGGAACAGCACGACCACCAGCGGTCCGGCGATCTGCAGCGTCGCCAGGAACATCTGCGACATCGCCGCCACGAGCAGGTGGGCCAGACCGTCGACCGCGAAGCTGCCGGTGAGCGGCACGGCATCGAAGGAGCGCACGAGCCCACCGACGATGAGCTGGTACCCGCCCGAGGTGAACAGGAGCGCGAGCGCCGCCATCTGGAACAGCCGGGTGAACTGGGCGCCGTTGACCTGCGACTGCGGGTCGAACGCCTGCGCGAGCGTGAACCCGCCGAACAGGTCGATGAGCGCACCGGCGGACTGCACCGCGGCGAACACCAGGAACACCAGGAAGCCGAGCGACAGCCCGACGACGAGCTGGGTGAGCAGCGCGAGCAGGAAGGGCCCGGTGTCGAGCGACTCGTAGCCGACGGCGACGCGCGGGGCGACGCCGATCGCCAGGCCGAGCCCGAGGATCACCTTCACGGTGCCGGGGAACGCCCGGTACGAGAACGGCGGCGCGATGATGAAGAACGCGACGAGCCGGACGCCGGCGAGCATGGTCGCCTCCAGACGGTCGGCGTTGATCGCGAGCTCCATCAGCCGCTGCCGAGGAGCTTCGGGATCATGTCGAAGGCGACGTGCGTGAACGCCACCATCTCCGAGATCATCCAGTTGCCGCAGACGACCAGGGCGATCGCGACGGCGACCGCCTTCGGCACGAACGAGAGCGTGACCTCCTGGATCTGGGTCACGGACTGGAACAGCGAGATCGCGAACCCGACGACGAGCGACGTGACGAGCACCGGAGCGGCGAGCTTGCCCGCGACCAGGAGCGCCTGGAGGACCAGGTCGATGACGGCCTGCTGGTTCATGCCTGCCCCCTAGACAACGTGGTAGCTCTCGATGAGCGACGTGATGATGAGGCCCCAGCCGTCGACCAGGACGAAGAGCAGGATCTTGAAGGGCAGCGAGATCATGACCGGCGGGAGCATCATCATGCCCATCGACATGAGTGCCGCCGAGACGACGAGGTCGATCACCAGGAACGGGATGAAGATGACGAACCCGATGATGAACGCGCTGCGGAGCTCCGAGATGATGAACGCCGGGATGACGGTCGTCATCGGCACGTCGGCCATCGACTTCGGGTTGTCGAGCCCCGCCGCGCGGGTGATCAGGGCGACGTCCTCGTCACGGGTCTGGTGCAGCATGAAGGTCCGCAAGGGTTTCGTGCCGATCTCGACGGCCTGGTTGAAGTCGAGGTGGCCGGACAGGTAGGGCTGCAGGGCATCGTCGTTGATGTGCCCGAGCACCGGGGCCATCACGAACAGCGACAGGAACAGCGCCAGGCCCGCGATCACCTGGTTCGGCGGGATCGACTGCAGCCCCAGGGCGTTCCGCGTCATCGCGAGGACGACGAAGATCTTCGTGAACGACGTCATCATGAGCATGAGCGCCGGGGCGACGCTGAGCAGCGTGATGCCGATGAGCGTCACGACGGCCGACGACGGGGTGCCGTCCGGGCCGTTCACGCTGACGCTGAAGTCGCCGTTCGCGGGAGCGGTCGGCGTCGCGGGGGCGGTCGGTTCGACGACGCCGGCGGCGTGGGCACCGGTCGCGGTGAGCATGAGGAAGCCGGCGACGACCGCCAGCCCGAGCAGGACGAGGGCGGCGGTGCGTCCGGTGCGGACCGCGGTCACCCGGCGCGCCGGTTCCGCAGGGCGGCGGCCGCCTGCCGCCAGGTGTCGACCGACAGGATCGAGCCCTGCAGCTGCTGCGCGGTCGGCACCGTGGTGCGCTGCGGACGACGGTTGCGCGGGCGCATCGGGAGGGGCTGCGCCGTCGCTTCCGTTCGGTCGGACGGGAGGCCCGTGGGGGCGTCCGCCTGCAGCGCCAGTTCCTGACCGAACACGTCGGCCGACGGGGCGGGACGCACGGGCAGCTGCACGGGTCCGGTCACGATGGTGAGCTCCGGAACGGGCGCCTGCCCGCTCCTCAACAGGCTGACGCCCTGCTCGGAGACCCCGAGCACCAGACGCTCCCCCTCGACGTCCACCACCACGACGCTCGCCTTGCCGCCGAGGCCCTGGCGACCGACGACCTCGACGGTCGCCGCACGGCGCCCGGAGGTCTTGCCGGCGAAGCGCTTCTTGCTGGCACGGTGCAGCACCCACATGAGGGCGAGCACGACGCCGAGCGACAGCGCGACGCGGAGCGTGATGAGGAGGGTGTCCACGCGGGGCTCAGAGGGATTCGGCGACGTCGAGGATGCGGGTGATCCGGACGGCGTAGTCCTGGTCGACGACGACGACCTCGCCGTGCGCGATGAGGCGACCGTTCAGCAGGACGTCGGCGGGCGCACCGGCGCTCCGGTCGAGTTCGACGACCGCGCCGGGCTCCATGCCGAGCACGTCGCGGACCGACATGCGGGTGCGACCGATCTCCACGGTCAGGGTCATCTCGACGTTGTTGATGCGGCCGAGGTTGCCGGCGGGCACCCCGACGGGCGCGGCGGCCGAGACCGTGCCGTGCTCGCGCACCCGGATGCCGAACCAGCCGCTCGGGACACCACCGGCGGTCAGCTCGAACACCACCGTGTCGGGGTCGGCCAGCAGCGCGGCCGCCGACTCGCGGCTCGCCTCGCCGAGGACGCCGACGCCGAGCACCGACGCGGCGGCCTCGAGCGACGGACGCAGCACGTCGGTGACGGCCACGATCCCGTGGTCGGTGCCGCCGGCAGCGATGACGGCCTCGAGGTCGGTGAGCACGAGGGCCAGATCGGCCGACAGGCCGCCGACGAACGACGCGACCACGGCGTCGGTCGCCGCTTCGAGCACGACCGGGGTCGCGCCTCCCGGCAGCAGCAGCGCACCCAGCGGGACGGCCGTCGGGAGCTGCGCCGCGAGCGACTCGGCCGCGGTGGTCTGGAGGGTGGTCGTTTCGGTCATCAGTGCTGCTCCGTGCTCGTGGTGGTGACGACGATGCCGGCGAGGCGCGAGCCGTTCGCGCCGACCGCGGCGGTGCCGACGGGTTCACCGTCGACCGCGATGGTGAGGGGGCGGTGCTGCGGGTGCGGCAGCGGCAGGACGTCGCCGACGGCGAGCCGGAGCACCTGCGTGGGCAGGACCGTCGCCGGGGCGAAGCGCAGGCTGACGCCGACGGGGACGCCTGCGAGCTGCGCGTCGAGCAGGGCCTGGGCGTCGGCGGGCGACACGTGCGCGGCGGCCTCGCCGAGCTGCGGCAGCACGGCCTCGGCCGGCAACGCGAGCGTGCCGGGGGCGACGCGGTCGCCGACGCGGATCGAGAACGCCGCGACGATCATCAGGTCGCCCTTCTGGGCGGCCTGGGCGAACTGCGAGTTGAACTGGAAGCCACCAGCCGTGACGTCGTGCGCGAGCAACCCGCCGAACGAGTAGCGGAGGTCGTCGAGGGCGTCCTCGACGATCTTGCGCACGAGGGCCTGCTCGATGGGCGTGAAGGTGCGCTCCGGGGTCGGCAGCGGCTTCGAGGCGCCGAGGGCGTGCGAGACCCAGGTCAGCGCGGCGTCGAGCGGGACCTGCAGGACGCCCTTCGGGACGACGTCCGCGATCGGCAGCAGCACCATGCCGGTGAGCGCGGGCAGCGAGGCGGCGTACTCGTCGTACGTCACCATCTGCACCTGCTCGCAGGTGACCTGGCTCACGGCGCGCACCTTCGCGGTGAGCTGCGTGCCCCACTGCCGCGCGAAGGTCTCGAACGCGAGCTCGAGGACCCGGGCGTGCTCGCGGGCGAGCGTCGACGGGCGCGCGAAGTCGTACACCTCGGGCGCTGGCAGGGTCTCGGTCACGGGTGCGTCTATCGGTCGCCTGTGCGGCACCCGTCAGTGCTGTACCCCGTACTGGGGATGCGGGGTCTCCAGCCCCGTCGGCCGTGCGTCAGCCCTGGCGTGCTCCGTCCTGCGCCTTCGCCAGTGCCGGCATCAGTGCGCTGACGTCCTGGTCGGCGTTCGACAGGACCACGATGTCGACCCGTCGGTTCAGGGCGAGGTCCTGGTCGGTCCCGCCCTTCGCGAGCGGCCGGCTCGACCCGAAGCCGACGCTCTGCACGTGGTCGCCCGGCATCCCGCCACGCTCGACGAGGTCGCGCAGCACCCCCGTCGCCCGGGCCGCGCTGAGCTCCCAGTTGGTGGCGTACGGTGCCGTCGAGTTCCGCTGGTCGGCGTGCCCCTCGACGCTGACGTCGTGGTGGCTCGTCTTCAGGACCGGGGCGATCGCGTCCATGATCGACCTCGCCTGGTCGGACAGGTCCGCGCTGTTCGTGCCGAAGTAGGTCTCACTGCCGACGAGCCGGACGATCAGGCCACGGGCGTCGACCGTGAACTGCACGTTCGCGGTCTGGCCGGCCTTCGCGAGGTTCTGCTTGATCGCCTGCTCGATCGCGGTGAGGTCGTCGAGCTCCTTCTGGGCGTCGGCGAGGTCCTGCTTCGTCGCGGTCACCGGCACGACGGTCGACGCGGGGTCGACGTTGGTGTCCTTCGTGCCGGACGACGCCGTCGAGTGGTCGGCCTGCGACTTGTCGGTCGAGTACCCGGAGCCGTCCTCGACCTGGTCCTTCGTCACCACCGTGCCGCTGGCGGTGTCGACCTTCTGCGACTTCACCTCGCCGAAGCCGGTCGCCAGGGAGTTCTTCAGGGCGATGTACTTCTCCTGGTCGACCGTCGACATGGCGAACAGCACCAGGAACATGCACATCAGCACCGTGATCATGTCCATGTACGAGGCCATCCAGCGCTCGTCGGGGTGCTCGGCGTCGTCGTGGCCCTTCTTCGCACGACCGCGGCCACGGCCACGGGGGTTCGCGCTCATCGTCAGGCCGCCAGCTGCTGGTCGTCGGCGTCGGCGTCCTGCTTGTTCTTGCCGGCCTTGCTCTTCGAGGTGTCGGTGCGCGCTGCCGGCGGCACCATCGCCTTGAGGCGTTCACCGAGCAGGCGCGGCTGGCTGCCTGCCTGGACCGCGAGCAGCCCCTCCATCAGGAGCGTCTGGCGGTCCGACTCGAGCTGTGCGAGCTTCCGGAGCTTGCCGCCGATCGGCAGCCACATGAAGTTCGCGGTGAGCAGGCCCCACAGGGTCGCGACGAACGCACTCGCGATGAGGGGACCGAGCTCGTCGGGCTTGCCGAGGTTCGCGAGCACGTGGGTCAGGGACACCACGGTGCCGATGATGCCGACCGTCGGAGCGAAGCCGCCGAGCCCCATGAAGAACGCACTCGCACTGCGCGTGGGGGCCGCGTTCGACTCGATCTCGTCCTCGAGCAGGATCCGCAGCTCGTCGCCGTCGGTGCCGTCCGCGATGTTCTGCAACGCCTTCTTCATGAACGGGTCGTCGTGCTTGTCGGCCTCCTGCTCGAGGGCGAGCAGACCGTTCGACCGAGCCGTCTCCGCCAGGCCCACGACGTCGTCGATGACCGACTGTGGCGGCGTGACCTTGCCGGTGAACGCCTTCGGGACGGCTTTGAAGCTCGCGATGGCGTCCTTCAGCGTGGTGCTCGCGATCCCGCAGCCGATGGTGGCACCGAACACGAGCAGCATCGGCGCGGGCAGGAACAGCCCGGCGAGCTCGACGTGCTCCATCTCGACCATGCCGAACAGGGCGCCGAAGGCGAGCAGGATGCCGACGATCGTTGCGATGTCCACGTCAGCGTCCCCCGTCCTGCGTGCGGAGGGGTGCGACCGCGGCGAGCGTCGGCTGGGGGCCGGTGGCGTTCCGCGCGGTCGGCAGGTCGGTGCCGTAGGCCATGCCGACGATGCGGGCGCGGTACGCGGCGATCAGGTCGATGACGTCGGCCATGGACTCGCGGACGATGTACTTCGCCCCGTCGACCATGATGAGCGTCGTGTCCGGCGTCTCGTGGATGCGCTCCACGAGGTCGGGGTTGACAGCGAATGCGCTGTCGTTGAGTCGTGTGACGACGATCATGGCCCGTCCTGGTTCTCGATCGTCCCGCCGCCGTCCGTGGGGCGGGATGCTGCCCGTCCGTGGGCCTGCACGGAGGTCTATCGGCGGGTGGGGCCGGGGCGTTAGCAGCGGTCACTAGCCTTGACTGGTGATCACCGCAGCGGACCTGCTCGACCACCCGCGGGGGCGCCGGTTCTGCTTCGAGCTCGTCAACGGGGTGCAGCAACCGGACGACCCCGACGCCGTGGCGAGCGCGCTCGCCGCCGTGCCCCTGCCGGTCCTCAGCGAGGACAGCGTCGTGGTGGCACTCGAGTCGACTGCCGAGAGCGCGCTCTGGTGGCAGCCCCCGGATGCCACGGACGCGCTGCTCAGCCGTCCCGAGTTGCGGCCGGCGCTGACGCGGATCGCGCGCTGGGCGGTGGACAGTCCGGTCGTCCGACAGCTCGCCGAGCCGCAGGGCGGAGCGTGGACCGTCGTGTTCGACGACGACGACGACCAGCCGCGCCGCCCGAGCACCGGGCAAGCGCTCCACGACTGGGCGCAGCAGCTGCGCGACGAGGTCGCTGCGGGCAGTCCCGGCGTGACGAGCGGCGTGTGGTGGACCACGCCGCCGTGGCCGCTCCTGCAGACGACCCGGGCTCCCTTCCCGTCCGCCGGTCCCCTTGCACTGTGGGCGGTGGAGGACTCCTTCGGCCAGGAGCACGCTCGTGCGCTGTCCACACCGATCGACCCCGCTGCTCGCGTGTTCACCGTCGACGGCCCCGACGACTGGGCCGCGCTGTGCCGTCGTTGGCCGCTCGACGTGACCACGACCACCCGACGGAACGACTGGCGGCTGGCGACCGGACGGCAGGGCACCTGGGTGCTGCCCGACTGGTCCGGGGTGGCCGCCGAGTACGACCTCGTCCACCTCACCGTCGCGGGGTGGTTCCGCACCTCGGGGGACGCGGTCAAGGTCGACGACGACCGTGCGAGCGTCGTGGCCGGCTGGACGCCGGACTCGGCCTACTGGCTCACCGACCACGAACTCGGGACCGGCACGTGGGCGGCGTGGTCGCGGCCCGGGAACTCCGGGGTCTGGCGACGACACGACTGACCATCTCGTCCCCCGAACTCTCAGCTGTGACGTATTCGAGACCTCGGGACGCGCAACGGGTGTCGTTCCCCAGTCGTTTTATCTCATGAGCGTGTTACGTTGGCGCCATGTCCGACACCACCACCGTCGTCTCGCCGGCCACCCCGGCATCCGCCGCCCCGCTCCGCGAGGTCGGTGCCCTCATCCGGGGCGCCCGCAAGGGCCGCAGCATGACCCAGGCGCAACTCGCCGAACGCGTCGGCACCAGCCAGAGCGCGATCAACCGCATCGAACAGGGCGGGCAGAACCTGTCCCTCGAGATGCTCACCCGCATCAGCGATGCCCTCGACCAGCAGATCGTCTCGATCGGCGGCGCCCCGCAGCGTGCCCACCTGCGCGTGCAGGGCGGGCGGAAGCTCAGCGGGTCCATCGCCGTCAACTCGAGCAAGAACGCCGCCGTTGCGCTGCTCTGCGCCTCGCTGCTCAACCGCGGCGTCACCCGCCTGCACAAGGTCGCCCGGATCGTCGAGGTCGACCGGATCATCGACGTGCTCCGCAGCCTCGGCGCGAGCGTCACGTGGTCCGAGGACGGCGAGACCCTCGAGATCGTCGCACCGTCCGACCTGCACCTCGACGCGATCGACGCCGACGCCGCCCGCCGCACACGCAGCGTCCTGATGTTCCTCGGCCCGCTCAGCGGCCGGTACGAGTCCTTCCGGCTCCCCTACGCCGGTGGCTGCGACCTCGGCACCCGCACGGTCGAGCCGCACCTCATCGCGCTGCGCCCCTTCGGCGTCGACGTCGAGGCGACCTCCGGCTGGTACGAGGTCGGCGTCGCGAACCAGGACGTCCCCGCGAAGTCCGTCGTCCTCACCGAGCGCGGCGACACCGTCACCGAGAACGCGATCCTCGCCGCGGCCGCCCGCGACGGCGAGACCGTCATCCGCAACGCCAGCCCCAACTACATGGTGCAGGACCTCTGCTTCTTCCTCGAGCTGCTCGGGGTGCAGGTCGAGGGCATCGGCACCACGACGCTCCGCATCACCGGCAAGAGCCGCATCGACGAGGTCGTGGACTACTGGCCGAGCGAGGACCCGGTCGAGGCCATGAGCCTGCTGACCGCCGGCATCGTCACCGACTCCACGCTGACCGTCACCCGGGCGCCGATCGAGTTCCTCGAGATCGAGCTCGCGACCCTGGCCGAGATGGGCCTGCGCTTCGACGTCACCGACGAGTACCCGGCCGCGAACGGCCGCACCCGTCTGGTGGACATCACCGTGCACCCGTCCGAGCTGCACGCACCGATCGACAAGATCCACGCGATGCCGTTCCCCGGGCTGAACATCGACAACCTGCCGTTCTTCGTCGTCATCGCCGCGATGGCCGAGGGCACCACGCTCGTGCACGACTGGGTCTACGAGGGCCGGGCGATCCACCTGCTCGACCTGACCCGTCTCGGCGCGAGCGTCACCCTGCGCGACCCGCACCGCCTCGACGTCACCGGTCCGACGCACTTCTCCGGTGCCGAGATCAGCTGCCCGCCGGCCCTCCGCCCCGCGGTGGTCATCCTGCTGGCGATGCTCGCGGCGAAGGGCGAGAGCGTCCTGCGCAACGTGGGCATCATCGCCCGCGGCTACGAGCAGCTGCAGGAGCGCCTGAACTCCCTCGGCGCGTCCATCGAGACGTTCCACGACTGAAGCGACCGCCTGCCCGCGTGACCCGACGGCCCGTCCCCGCAAGTGGGGACGGGCCGTCACCCGTTCTGCGCGGATCGACCCGTGCCTCCAGGCTGATGCGCAGGAGCGCTCCACCACCCACCCAGGCGACCAGTGCTGGATGGGGTGATGGCCACGAGATCGCTCTTGACCGTCCCCCTGTTCATCACCGTCGCGGCCGCCGCGGCGGCCTGGTTCGTCCTCGGCCCCGCCGCCGCGCTGGCGTTCGTCGCGCTCGCGCTCCTCGAGATCGCGATGGCCGCCGACTCGTCGGTGCCGATGGCCGGCATCGCCGGACGGCTGCACTCCCCCGCCCGACGGCTGTTCCTGTCGCTCGGGATCGTCGCGGGCGTCCTCGCGATGCGGCTGCTCCTGCCGCCGGCGGCGGTCGCGGTCGGCGACGCGACCGACCCCGCGAGCTCCGTGCAGGAAGCCGTCTTCGCCCCCGGCTCGTTCTCGGCGCACCTCGCCGAGGTGCGCCCCGCCCTCGCCGCCTTCGGCGCCGCCTTCATCTGGCTCGTGTTCGCCGAGTACCTGTTCAACACCGACCGTGCGTCGCGCAGGTCCTGGCTGGGCCGCCTGGAGGCCCGGCTCGCCGCCGTCGCGCGTCCTCGCGTCTGGTCCCTGGTCACCGCTGCGACGGGGGTCGCCGTCACGGCCGTCCTCGTCGGCGTCGACCGCGCGTGGTCGCTGGGTGCCCTGCTGCCGGTCGTGCTCGGCGGTGCGGCGGGCATCGCCGCGTACCTCGGGTCGAAGCGCGTCGCCGCCTGGGCGCTCGACGGGGTCGGCTCGGACACCGCGTCGATCGGGGTCGGGCGGGGTGCCTGGCGGATCCACGCCTACGCGTCGACCGTCGTGTTCGAGCGGGGGCTCGTGGTCTTCATGCTGTTCGAGATCCTGGACGGCGTGTACAGCCTGTCCGGGTCCGGGACCCTCGGCGCCGACGGCCTCGGAGCGCTCGAACAGGCGGCGGTCGCGGTGGCGGCGATCGGCGTCGGTGCCGTGTTCCTGGCGCGGTTGACCTCGCGGCTGGACGAGGCCGCGGGGCTGAAGCGGCTGCGGTACCTGAAGGCCGGGGCGGCGTACGTGCTCGGGGTGCTCGCGGTGCTGCTGTGGGCGAGCCTGCTCGTGCCGATCCCCGGGGTCGTCGTCGCCTGGTTCGGCAGCGTGGTGATCGGTTCGGCGCTCGCGAGCTCGTTGCCGTGGCGGGCGTGGTGGCGTCGGGTGGCGCGGGGGTCCGCGAGGTCGCGCAGCAGCAGCGGTCTCGCTCCGTGAGTCAGCGGTGGTCGCGGCGAGCGGCGGCTGCGGGAGCGTCATCGCGGACACCGGCGGCGAAGAGTGCCTCCTGCGCGTCGGCGAGGTCCTTGCCCTCGATCGAGAACGCGTCGAAGACCGCGTGCCGGAACCCGAGCCACCCGACCACGACACCGACCGCGACGAGCCCCGTGAGGATGCCGTACATGACCTCGGGGTGGTCGAGGAGCAGCGGGGTCACGAATGCCAGCAGCGCCGCGGCGATCCGGGCCACCGCGATGATCGTGCCCTGGACCGAACCGCGGAGCAACGTCGGGAACGACTCCTGCGACCAGACCTTCATGATCGCCTCGAAGGCGAACGCGTTGCCCACCGCGCCGAACGCGAGCATCGCGACGAGGGTCGGCAGCGAGAAGCCGAACACGAGCGGCAGGCCGTAGCTCACCACGAGGCACACGGCGCCGACGATGTAGAACGGCATCCGCAGCCGACCGTCGACGATGCGCATGAACCAGAACGCGAGCAGCATCCCGATCGGCACGCTGATCAGGTTCATCGTCGAGAAGAACGGCACCGACAGCCCGACGACGTTGACGGCCACGTAGGCGCCGAACTGCCCGCCGGTGTTCGCGCCGAGGTTCGTCAACGTGTAGAAGACCAGCAGGGACAGGAACGGCAGCAGGAAGATGCGCTGCGTCAGGACGTCGCGGATGCCGTGGCGGGCAGCACGGACGGTGTGTGCGCCCGCTGCCTTCTCGGCATGGGCGTCGGACCACGTGGTGGACTCCGGGATCGTGAAGCGCAGGACCATCACGACGAGTGCGACGACCCCGACGTGCGCGAACATGATCTGACCACCGGCGCGGCCGAGGTCCCCGACGCCCGCCGAGATGGCGTAGGTCGCCAGGATCCCGGCGAACCAGAGCACCTGGGAGAAGCCGACGAGCCCGCCCCGGTTCTCGTCGGTCGCGGCCTCGGAGATCGTCGCGAGCGAGACCGGCAGGTCCGCTCCGGTGCCGAGGCCGACGAGGATCGTGCCGATGAGCAGTCCCGTGAACGCCGGGCTCGCCACCAGGACCCCCGCACCGACGACGGTCATCGCCATCGTCACGATGAACACCGCCCGACGACCGAACAGGTCGCCGAGCCGCCCGCCGGAGAGCGCGCCGATCGCGATGCAGAAGGTGAGCGCGCCGGACAGCACCCCGATCTGCGTGCCGGTGATGCCGATCGACTGCTGGTACAGGACGAGCGCGGTGCCGGAACTCACGATCGCGGCCGCGTCGATGTACGAGGCCATCCCCGAGACGACGGCGACCCACCAGGGGTGCGGTCGCCGGGTGGGCTGCTGGGGTCGGTTCACTGCGTTCTCCCTTGAACGTCGGCCGAACACCGGATGAAACGGTTCAACCAGTCGGCGGCACTGTAGCCCGCCGAGTGCCGCAACCGCAAGGATCGTTCACTGCGCCTGCTGTCCACAGCCTCGCTGTTCGTTTCCTGAGGACATTGACTTCCGCCGCTCCCAGAACCTACGGTCATCGCAGCGGCACCGTCGCCGCGCGTTCCCGAGGAGAACACCATGTCGATCGAGCACCTCGCCCGTGGCGTCGCCCATCCGGCCATCGAGTACCGTCCGGAGCTGCGGTGGTGGCTCGCCGAGGGGCTGCACACCGACGTGACCCTCCGACGCGAGGTCGACACCGCCCACGCACTCGGGTTCGGCGGCATGGAGTTCCTGGCGATGGACGAAGGGGCGATCGACCACGGCCGGTACGGCTGGGGATCCGAGGAGTGGGTGCACGACTCGCAGATCGTCGTCGAGGAGACCACCGCCAGGGGCATGTCGGTGAGCTTCACGTCCGGGACGAACTGGTCGAACGCGAACCTGCCGACGATCGACGCAGACCACCCCGCCGCTGCGCAGGAACTCGACGTCGTGCACGAGGACCTGCCCGGCGGGACGAGCCGCTCGGGTGCGCTCCGTCGGATCGACCTCGACGCGCCGATCGCACACACGACGCTCCCCGGTGAACGCGGGACGGTGCGCGTCCAGACGCTCGTCGCGGTGGTCGCGACGCGCGTCGTCCCGGACTCCGCCGGTTCCGGCGCCGCAACCGTGCTGGACCCCGACTCGGTGGTGGACCTGACCAGCGCGGTCACCGACGAGGCACTCGACTGGACCGCACCGGAGGGCGGCACCTGGCGGTTGTCCACGTTCTGGAGCCACGGCACCGGCCAGACGGCGTCACCGTCGGCGACGGTCAACTGGACGGTGAACTACCTGGAGCGAGCGGGCGTGGATGCCGTGATCGACTACTGGGAACACGTCGTCCTGACCCCTGGCCTCCGCGCCGAGATCGCCCGCAATCCCCGTGCCCAGATGTACATGGACTCCCTCGAGCTGTCGACCTACGGCGACGGTGGCCTCTTCTGGGGAGCGCACGTCGCCGAGGAGTTCCGGACGCGCCGCGGCTACCCGATCACGCCGTGGCTGCCGTTCCTGACCCGCAGCGCTCCGTTCATGGCGTCGAGCACCACGTACCACGCCGAACCGGTGCCGGACCGGGCGGTCGACGTCGAGAAGGTCCGCTTCGACTACGTCCGGACGCTCACCGACCTGTACATCGAGAACATGCTGCGCCCGTTCGCGGCGTTCCTGCACGCCAACGGCATGACGCTGCGGTCCGAGATCAGCTACGGGCTGCCGTTCGAGTTGACGCGCCCCGGGCCGGAGGTCGACGGGATCGAGACGGAGTCGCTCGAGTTCGCCGCGCAGATCGACGCGTACCGGCTGCTCGCGGGGCCGGCGCACCTGTTCGGCAAGCAGTACTCGTCGGAGACCGGTGCGACGACCCGTAACCACATGCTCGACCACCGGTTCTACGACCAGATCGTCGCGACGCAGCTCGCCGCCGGCATCACGAAGACCGTCCTGCACGGCTGGGCGAGCACCACGGGCGCCGAGGGCGTCACGAGCTGGCCGGGACACGAGGGCATGTGGAGCATGTTCTCGGAGCGCTTCGACGCCCGGCAGCCCGCTGCCGAGTTCTACCCGCTCTGGAACGACGCGATCGGCCGGTACCAGTACGTCCTGCGCCAGGGACGCCCGCGGATCGACGTCGGCATCCTGCACACCGACCACTTCACCGACAACGCGTCCGGCATGGTGTTCCGCGACGCCGACGGTGGCCGCGTCCCCGACGAGGTCGCCTACGGCCAGTACTGGATGCGCGACCGGCAGAACCACTGGTGGCGCGACCTCGGCATGCAGGACGCCGGGTGGACGTACGAGTTCCTCGACGGGTCGCTGCTGCTCCGCGACGACGTCCGGGTGGACGGCGGCCTGGTGCAACCGGACGGCCCCGGGTACCAGGCACTGCTCGTCTTCCAGAGCGCGCTCGATGCCGACGTCGCAGCACGCCTGCTCGCCTGGGCCGAGGACGGCGTGCGGATCCTCGTCGTGCACGGCACGCGTGAGCTCAAGTCGCTGATCGCCGGGACGGACACGCACCACCCCCGAGCGGCCGCCCGCACCCCGGGCCTCGACGGACGCGACGCCGAGCTCGCGGACACCGTCGAGCGGCTGCTGGCCCTGCCGTCGGTGACCGCGATCGACGACGCCGCCGACACCGTCGCCGCCCTGCGCGGCCTCGGCGTGACCGGCCGCGCCGAGTTCGTGACGGAGGACCGGAGCGTCCTGTCGCACCTGCGCGAGGACGGTGACCTGCTGCACGTGTACCTGTACCACTTCCTGTACGAGACGACCTCGGCGACCACCGTGGAGGTCGCGCTGCCCGGCACCGGCGCGGTGTACCGCGTCGACGCCTGGTCCGGCGCGGTGTTCCCCCACCCGGCCGCACGGACCGAGGGCGACCGGACGATCGTCACCGTGGACCTCGCGCCCGGTGAGACCGCGCTGTTCACGCTCGACCGCAGCGGGCCTGCGCGCGAGACCGCACTCGACGCCCGGCTCGGCGGACGCACGACGACCGACGTCGTCGTCGAGATGACCGACTGGCGGATCGCGGTCGAGAGCTGGGACGCGGGCGGTGAGGAACTCATCACCGAGGACCGCGGCCACGGCTACATCACGCGCGAGGTCCGGCCGCTGACCGACGTCCGACGACTCGACGCCGGTACCGGTCCGCTCCGTCCGTGGAAGGACCTGCCCGCCGTGGGACCGGAGGTCTCCGGGGTCGGCGAGTACGCCACGTCGTTCACCGTCGACACGGTGGACGACGACGGCGCCCGGTTCCTGCTCGACCTCGGGTCGACGGCCGGCGGGCTCGGTTCGGTCGTGCTCAACGGCGGACCGGCACGCGGGTTCGACACCTCGCACCCGGTGGTCGACGTCACCGACGACCTGCGCGTGGGAGAGAACACGGTGGTCGTGCGGGTCGCCAGCTCACTCAACAACCGGTTGCTCGCCCGCGGGTACTACGAGGACGTCCCCGACGTCATCGCGCAGCTGCTCGGCGACCCCGACGCGGTGCAGACGACACACGTCCGCGACCACGGCCTGCTCGGTCCCGTTCGTCTGGTGGTCGGATGACCCGTCGCGGCGGACGACCGAGCGGTGTGGACCTGCGCCCCGTCATCACCCCCGACCCGTTCGACATCCGGGTCGCGCTCGCGGGCATCGTGCACTGGGCGGACAGCCCGCAGGTCCGGCAGCGCATGATGACCGCGATCGACTTCCCGGTGGCCGATCTGTCGATGTTCCTGGTGGTCAACCAGCTGACCTACCGCGGCGCGACGAAGCCGAGCGTGCTCGCGGGGGCGTTGGGCACCGGTCGTGCCAACCTCACGAAGATCGCGAACCGGCTCGAGGACATCGGGCTCGTGGTACGGGTACCGGCTCCCGATGACGAGCGCAGCGTGTTGATCGCGCTCACCGCCGAGGGCCGCGGGTACGGCGAGCGGATCAGCGACCAGCTCAGCCAGGACCTCGATGCGGTCCTCGCCCACTGGGGTCCGAAGGACGTCGACGCCCTCCGGCGGGTGCTCGCGCGCCTGCGACACGACGCGGCGAACGGGTCCTGAGCCGAGCGTCGCTCCGGCACCCGTGTGCACGATCACCGTCGGCCGCGTTGACTGGAGTGTCGGTCGAACGAGGAGTGCACGTGCTGGGTCCTGAACTGGTGGTCGTCCTCGGCCTCGCCATCGCATTGACGGCGGGGATCGCGGACCGGATCCGGGTGGCCCCTCCGGTCCTGCTGCTCGTCTTCGGCGCTGCGCTGGCCTTCGTGCCGGAGTTCGCGGACGTCGAGCTGCCGGCCGACGCCGTCCTGCTGTTGTTCCTGCCGGCGCTCCTGTACTGGGAGAGTCTGACGACGTCGCTGCGCGAGATCCGGAAGAACCTGCGCGGCATCGTCCTGATGGGCACGCTGCTCGTCGTCGCCACGGCGGGCGCCGTCGCCGTCCTGCTCCACCTGCTCGGCATGCCGTGGGGTCCGGCCTGGGTGCTCGGCGCCGCCGTGGCCCCGACCGACGCGACCGCGGTCGGAGTGCTCACGAAGATGCTGCCGCGCCGGAACGTCACCGTGCTGCGGGCGGAGAGCCTGGTGAACGACGGCACGACCCTCGTCGTCTACGGCATCGCGGTCGCCGTCACGGTGGGCACGCAGGAACTCACGTTCTGGGGCGTGTCGGGGATGCTCGTCCTGTCGTACCTCGGTGGGGTCGCCGCGGGGCTCGCCGCGGCGTGGGTCGGCACGCTCGTGCTGCGCCGGGTCGACACCGTGGTGCTCGAGAACCTCGTCACGCTCCTCGTGCCGTTCGGTGCGTTCCTGGCTGCCGAGGCGATCGGCGCCTCCGGTGTGCTCGCCGTGGTGGCGGCCGGCATCGTCGTCAGCCAGGTCGGGCCGAAGCTCGACCGCGCCGAGACCCGGCAGCAGGTCCGCGCCTTCTGGTCGTTCCTGACGTTCCTGCTCAACGGTGCACTGTTCGTCCTGGTCGGCATCGAGGCGATGGTCGCGGCCCGGGCGCTGACGCCGTCCGAGCTGCTCCGCGCCGTCGGCGTCGTCCTGGCCGTCGCGGTCGTGCTCGTCGTGGTCCGGTTCGCGTTCCTCAACGCCGCGGGCGGCACCGTCTGGCTCGTCACCCGTCGGACGGGAGGCGCGCCCCGCGAGGGCCACCGCGACCGGCTCGTGAGCGGCTTCGCCGGGTTCCGCGGCGCGGTCTCGCTGGCGATGGCCGTCGCCGTCCCCCGCGTTCTGGAGTCCGGAGCGGACTTCCCGGACCGCGACCTCATCGTCTTCGTCACGGCGGGCGTGGTCGTCGTCACCATCGTCGGTCAGGCACTCGTGCTGCCGGCGGTCCTGCGGCGGGCTGCGCTGCCCGAGGACGAGTCGGTCGGTGAGGAACGTCGCTACGCCGAGCGGACCGCGATCGAGGAGGCCCTCGACGCCCTGCCGCGGTTGGCACGGTCGACCGGAGCCGACCAGGCCACCGTCGACCGGGTGCGCAAGGACTACGAGGCGCACCTGGACGTCATCCAGGCACGCGAGGAGGACGACGACGACCACCCGGCGGTGCAGCGGCACGACACCGCCGTCGCGCTCGAGCTCGCCCTGGTGCAGCACAAGGCCGCGACCCTGCTGCGGCTCCGTGACTCGGACGAGATCGACGACCTGGTGCTCCGCCAGGTCCGCGCCGGCTACGACGCGGAAGAGGCGCGACTCGACGGCATCACCCCCGCGTAGCGGGACACCGGACGGGGCGGTCAGACCGGTCGCGCGCGGTCAGACCGGTCGGGGGCGGTCAGCCCGCGATGCGGAAGCCGATGTGGCTCATCCCGGTGTCGGACTCCTGGCCACGCCGTGCCGCCGGACGGTACCGGCGGCAGTAGCTGTCGGCGCACAGGAACGATCCGCCCTTCACGACCCGGCGCTCGACGGTCACGGCCTCGGACGCCGGCGCACAGCAGTCGTGCTCGGCGGCGGGGTCCACGTACCGGTCGCTCGTCCACTCCCAGACGTTGCCCGCCGTGTCGTGCAGACCGTAGCCGTTCGGTGGGAACGACCCGACCGGCGACGTCCGTCCGTACCCGCGTTCCGCGCGCCAGGGGAAGTCGCCGTGCCAGTAGTTCGCGCGCCGCTCCCCGGGGCGCTCCGCCTCGTCCCCCCAGGTGAACTCCGCGCCCTCGAGGCCACCGCGCGCCGCGAACTCCCACTCGGCTTCGGTGGGCAGTCGCCCGCCCGCCCACACCGCGTAGGCAGCCGCGTCCTCGTGGGCCACGTGCACGACCGGGTGGTCGGCGCGGTCGGCGATGGTCGAGCCGGGACCGGAGGGACGACGCCAGTTCGCGCCGGGCGTCCACGCCCACCACTGGCTGAGGTGTCGGAGGTCCACCGGCCCGCTCGTCCCGGTGAACACCATCGAGCCGGCGTGCAGGTTCTCGGCCGGGGCACCGGGGAACTGCGCCGGGTCGAGGGGCCGCTCCGCCACCGTGCGGTACCCGGTGGCACGGACGAACGCCGCGAACTCCCGGTTCGTCACGGCCTGCGGGGCGATCTCGAACGCGGCGACGGTGACGCTGCGCGCCGGGGACTCCTCCGGGTAGTGCTGGTCGGAGCCCATCGTGAACGCGCCGCCGGCGATCCGCACCATCGAGGAGCGGATCGCCGTGGCGGTGGCCGGGCCGGTGGTGGTCGGCACCGTCAGTCGCCGCCGGCCAGGAACGACTGCAGCTTGTCGACCGCCTGGTCGATGCTGAACGTCGCCGCGCGCTGTCGTGGCGGGAACTCCTCGAAGGTGTCCAGGAACTGGGTGACCAGCGTCGTGGCGGCGAGCAGCAGGTAGTCGTTCTCGAACAACCAGTCGAAGTACGTGTTCGACGTCTGGTCCGCTCGTTCGAACGGGTCGGTCCGCAGGTTGTAGAGCTTCGGGACCCGCAGCACGACGAACGGATCGAACCAGACCTGCAGGGTGCCGGTGACGCGCTGCTCCATGAACACCGCCTTCCAGTTGTCGAACCGGAGCGCGAGGACGTCGCCGTCGTCCGAGAAGTACACCAGGCCCGGTCGCGGACCCTGCTCGACCTCCCCGGTCAGGTACGGCAGGAAGTCGTAGCCGTCGATGTGCACCTTGTAGGTCCGGTCGCCGATCGTCTTCCCGACCTTGAGCTCCTCGACCGTGGTCGTGTCCCCCACCGCCGCCAGGAACGTCGGGAGCCAGTCGTGGTGCTGGATGATCGCGTTCGAGATCGACCCCGCCTCGATGTGGCCGGGCCAGCGGATCATCTGCGGGACCCGGAACGCGCCCTCCCAGTTCGTGTTCTTCTCACTGCGGAACGGGGTCATCCCGCCGTCCGGCCACGTGTTCATGTGCGGGCCGTTGTCCGTGGAGTAGATCACGATCGTGTCGTCCGCGATCCCGAGCTCGTCGAGCTGGTCGAGGAGCGAGCCGACCACCAGGTCGTGGTCGATCATCGTGTCGTGGTACGGCGACTGCCACCGGCCGGCCTGCCCCCGGCTCTCCGGCTTCGGGTGCGTCCGGAAGTGCATGTGGGTGGTGTTCATCCAGACGAAGAACGGGGTCTCGGACTCCGCCTGACGCCCGATGAAGTCCATCGCGGCGTCCGCGAACTCCTCGTCGATGGTCTCCATGCGCTTCTTGGTCAGCGGGCCGGTGTCCTCGACGCGCTGCTTGCCACGTCGTCCGTATCGACCGTCCTCGGTGTCGTCGTCCTCGTCGGTCGACCACGAGTGGATCACGCCGCGCGGCCGGGCCCGCTCGTTGAAGGCCGGGAACTCCTCGATGGACGGCCAGTTCGCCGACTCGGGCTCCTCCTCCGCGTTCAGGTGGTACAGGTTGCCGTAGAACTCGTCGAACCCGTGCGCCGTCGGCAAGAACTCGTTCTTGTCGCCGAGGTGGTTCTTGCCGAACTGCCCGGTGGCGTACCCGTGCGGCTTCAGCACCTCGGCGATCGTCGGGTCCTCGGCGCGGAGCCCCAGGTCCGCGCCGGGCATGCCCACCTTGCTGAGCCCCGTGCGGAACACGCTCTGTCCTGTGATGAAGGACGACCGGCCGGCGGTGCAGCTCTGCTCCCCGTAGGAGTCGGTGAAGCGCATGCCCTCATCCGCGATCCGGTCGATGTTCGGTGTGCGGTAGCCCATCAGGCCATCGCTGTAGGCGCTCAGGTTCGTGATCCCGATGTCATCGCCCCAGATGACCAGGATGTTCGGCTTGTCCTTCGGCATCGCTGTCCTCCTCGTTCGTGTGGTCGTGCTCGTGCATGGATCGTGCTCGGGTGCGCTCCGGTGCGGGCCACCCCGACCGGGTGAGATCGTGGACGTCGTCTGCTCAGCCCGTCAGCAGCGCGACGGCCACCGCGACGGCGGTCGCCAGCGCACACGCGATCGGCAGGAGCCCGAGTCCCTGGGCCGCCGTGGCGGTCGACCGCACCACCAGGTGCCGACCGTCGAACCGGCGCAGCAGGAACCCCAGGACCACGACGACCACGAGGCCGACCCCCGCGATCGGGAGCGTCCACCACCAGTCGAGGGGCGCCACGAGGCCGAAGACGACGAAGAAGGCCACGGTGGACACGAGCGACGCCGCCGTCACGAGGACGAGTGTCCGAGCCGATGGACCGACTGCGCTCGTCACGGGTGCCCACCAAGGTCGTGCGCGATCGCCCGGAGGTCCTCGTCGGAGAGCGTCGTCCGGAGCACCGTGCCGCCGAGGTCCGTCATCGCGCCGACGATCCGGTCCCCGTCGACCGACGCCACGGAGACGACGACGGCCGCCCCGCCCCGCGCCAGCTCGGCGGCGAGACGCTCCCGGAAGTCCGCGTCCACGCCGGCACGGTCCAGGCTCGCGAAGAGCGCCCCCACCGCTCCGCCGACGACGAGCCCCGCGAACGGCACGAGGAACAGGAATCCGAGCACGGTGCCGAACACCGCGCTCGAGGCCGCCCGTGCACCACGCTGCGAATCACGCCCGGTGGAGTCGACGTGGGTGCGACCGTGCTCGTCGACGTGCACGACGGCGATGCCGTCGAGGGCGATCTCCGCGCGGCGGTCGAGGCGCAGTGCGGCGTCGTGCGCCGCCCGGGCGCCGTCGTCGTCGTCGAAGGCGATGACGACGAGCTCGGTCGCCCGGTCGCTCACGCCGCAGCCGGTGCCGGCGCCGCGCGGGTGCTGCCGACCGCGTTCGCCTTGATCGCGTCGAACTCCGCCGCCGTGATCGTGCCGGCGTCGAGGAGCGCGCGCGCCTTGGCGATCTCGTCGGACGGGGACGTGCCCGCCACGTCGCGGATGTAGCCGTCGGCGGCGTCCTTCTGCCGCTGGGCGGACTCCGCGCTGCGGTCCGCCATCCCACGACCGCGTGCGATCAGGTAGACGAACGTCGTCAGGAACGGCACGAAGACCAGGAAGAAGACCCAGATCGCCTTGTACCACCCGCTGAGCGAACGATCCCGCACGAGGTCCGCGAGGACCGAGAAGAGCGCCATGAGCGAGGCGATGAGCGCCGAGATGAGCAGCCCGTACCAGATCACTGCCCAGAACGTGTACCAGAAGTCCATGATCGTGTTCCCTTCAGGAGTGCGTGGGCCTGCTGTCTAGCGCCGACGGCGCGCGGCCGGCACCACCCGCTTCGGGCGATCCGGCGCGACGGGCTTCCCGGTTCACCCGATCAGGATGGTGCGCACCGGCCCGCGCGGCCGGACGATCCGGGGCATGGACACACTCCCCTCCTGGCGCCCGGGGCACGCCCGCGACGCCGTCGAACGGTTCCTGGCCCGCACGACCGGCGGGGACACCCCGCTGCCGGTCGACGACCGCGTCGCCGTCTTCGACAACGACGGCACGCTCTGGAACGAGAAGCCGATGCCGACCCAGCTGCACTGGCTCGTCCAGCAGTGGGCCGCTGCAGCGTCCGCCGACCCGGAGCTCGCTCGCACGCAGCCCTACGCGGCCGCGCAGTCCGGTGACCTGTCGTGGATCGGGGGCGCCGTCGACCGGCACGCGAGCGGGGACGACTCCGATCTCCGGCTGCTGCTGGCGGCGGTGGGGCGCGTGACCGCTGGCATGAGCGTCGATGACTACCGACGGCTCGTCTCGGACTTCTACGCGCACGCCGAACACCCCGTGCTCGGCGTTCCCTACGCGGCGACGGTCTACCAGCCGATGGTCGAGCTCGTGCGGCTCCTGCACGAGCACGGGTTCACCTGCTACGTGGTGTCCGCGGGGGAACGCGACTTCATGCGTCCCATGACGGAGCAGAACTACGGCATCGCCCCGGAACACGTCATCGGCTCCGCCATGGGCCTGGAGTACGTCGACGGCGAGGTCCGCTACGTCGACGCACTCGCGTTCTTCGACGACGGCCCGGAGAAGCCCGTCCGGGTCTGGAGCCGGATCGGACGGCGGCCGGCGGTCGCGGTCGGGAACTCCGACGGCGACCGGGAGATGCTCGAGTACACCGTGCCCGGACACGCAGGACTCCGTCTGCTCGTCCACCACGACGACGACACCGGCCGCGGCGACCAGCCGTACGACAAGGGCGCCGAGGTCGTGCTCCGTGAGGCCGACGAGCGCGACATCACCGTGGTCAGCGTCCGCGACGACTGGGCCACGGTGTTCCCGACGTGAAGCGCATCGGCCGGAACCACGTGCTGCGCTCGGCGATCGCCGCGACGACCGCGGTGCTCCTCGCGACCGGGGCGATCGTGACGACAGCGGTCCCCGCATCGGCTGCGGACCCTGCGGCGATCGAGGTGAACAAGCTGGTCGACGGCGGCAAGAGCGCCACCCTCGGCCCCGGCGACGAGTTCACCTTCACGATCCGACTCGGGTGCGATGACGCCGACTGTGTGGACGCCCGGATCGTCGACACCCTGCCGGCGGAGCTCGAGGGCTTCCCGATCGTCGACCTCAGCGCCACTCCGCCCAACCCCGCCGCGCCGGCAGACCCGGACTGGGTCGTCACCCACACCGGCTGCGGCGGCACACCGGCGACGGTCGTCACCAGCGACCCGCCGTGCGTGGGCACCCTCGAGTTCGTCCAACCGCTCGCCGACGGCTCCCAGGGCCTCGCCGCGGGCCAGGCGTACACGCTCACGGCGACCCTTCGGGTCCCCGCCGACCTCCCGCCGACGTGGCCCTACAACGGCCAGCCGATCACGAACACCGGTACCGGCACCGCGGACAACGCCGCGACCGCGTCCAGCGCCGCGACGGTCACCGTGGACATTTCGACGACCGTCGACGTCGCGACGACGAAGTCCTGGACGCCCACGAACGAGCAGTACTCCCCCGGCGCACCGTCGACCATCGAGCTCTCCGCCTCGAACGCGTCGAACGTCCCCGCCACGTCCCTCGTCGTCCAGGACCCGTCGAACGCGGCGGAGGGTGCGGCGACGCTGGACGCCACGAACCCGTTCCGGTACGTCGACGTCACCGGACCCGGCACGATCGCCCTGCCCGCAGAAGCGACCGCCGTGCAGGTCGACGCGTACGTGCTCGACCCCGGGACCGGCACCTACCGCTGGGTCACCGGGACTCCTTCGCCGCCGGGATCCGCGACGTTCCCGGCCGGCGTCGACGACGCCGACGTCGCCGGGGTCCGGTACACCTTCACCGGCCCGGACGGGGCCGTCCTCACGCCCGGCGATCCGGCTGCCTCGATCCAACTCGACGTCGGACAGCGCAGCACCGAGCGGGACTCCGACGTCGAGCTCGGCGAGGGATGGTCCGCCACGAACACCGCCGCCGCCACCGTCTCGGTCCCCGGGCAGGACCCCGCGACGAGCACGGCCTCCGCCGAACACACCGTCTCACCGACGAACCTCGGAGCAGCGGTCACCAAGTCGATCGACCCGGCGCGGGTCCCCGCGGGCACGAACGCGGTCGGCAGCGTGACCGCCACGAACACGTCGGACGGACCGGTCGAGGAACTCCGCGTCAGCGACCTCGACTACTTCACCGCCGACGTCGGCTTCGCCGGGTTCAGCAGTCCGCTCGCGTACCCCGCGACCGCCACCGGCGCCGACGTCGTCTGGCACTTCAGCGACGGGACGACCCGCACCGATCCGTTCGCCGACGGCGACACCCCGGCGGCCGCGGCCCCGGACGGCACCTTCGTGACCGGGTTCGAGATCGTGTACGACGGCCCGATCGATGCCGACGCGACGACGACGACGCGCTTCGGCATCGACACCGCGCTCGATGCTGCCGACGACGCACCACTCCGGACCACCAACCGTGCGACGGCCTCCGTACGCAACGGGGGTGCGACCGCCGACGACGGCGCGTCCGCGCCGCTCGACGTGTTCCGCCCGGACATCGAGATCGCGCTCTCCAAGACCCTCAGCCCGCAGGAGCCGATCGCACCGGGCGGGACGGTCGTGGCCCAGCTCCCGGCCACGACCAGCACGGACTCCGCGTTCGTGACCCCGACGACGATCACCATCGAGGACGTCGCGCCGACGCCCCACGACGACGGATCGTTCTGGAACGCGTTCGACCCGGTCGCGATCGCGCCCACGCAGGTGCCCGCGGGCACCACGCTGACCATCGACTACACGTCCGACGACGGCGCCACCTGGCAGCCGCTCCCGATCGACGGCCTCCCCGCCACCGGCCCGACGAACTTCTCCGGCACCGTCCCCGCCGACCTCCGAAGCGCGATCACCGGACTCCGGTTCGTGTTCACGAACCCGGACGGCTTCCCGCAGGGCACCACCGTGCAACCCAACGTCGTCTCGCAGGCCCGTGCGGACCAGCGGTACGGCGGTGGATCGACGAGCACCCCCGACGCCGGTCCGTCGACCTACACCAACACGGCGACCGCACAGGGCGAGGGTGCCGTCGACGGCGGCACCACCATCGAGAGCGACGTCGTCGAGGCCGACGCCGACGCCGACATCGAGTCGACGACCGGGACGGGGAGCACGATCGCCGGGAAGCGGTGGACCGACACCGACTTCGCCACCGACCGGACCACCGTGGACAGCCAGTCCGGCGAGCAGGTCGGGTCCGTCCTCGAGTGGGGCTCGCGGACGACCGGGACGTCCCAGATCGTCGTCACCGATCCAGCAGGCAACGCGGGGAACCCGGCCGCCACCGTCTTCCAGGCGTTCGACCTCGAGTCGATCGACCCGATCGCGGTGAGCACCGACCCGCTCTGGCGGTGGGACACCGTCACCTCCGTCGAGCTCTTCAGCGACGGGACGTGGTCCACCGTCCCGGCGCCGACCTCCGGCTGGGTCGACCAGACCGGCTTCGTCGGGTACGCGCTGACGAGCGAGCAGACCGCTGCGACGACGGGCGTCCGGATCACCGTGGCGCCCGACGACGACGCCCGCGCGGCGAGCACCGACCCGACCCGACCCGTTCCGGGGTCGGGGATCGCCACGAGCACGACGCCGCGACCGTTCCACCTCACCTGGGAGCTCCGGAACTCCCTCCGAGCACCGGGCACCGCCGACGTCGAGTGGGTGAACGGCACCACCGACTACAACCTCAGCACCGCCGGGTCCGTCCGCAACGCGGTCGACGTCACGGCCACGACCGACGACGGAGACCAGAGCTCCACTGCGGTCGACGACCTCGTCATCCTCGACCGGCCGCCCCTCGTCGGGCTCGCGAAGACCTCCGAGCACGACAGCCTCGCCGTCCCGGCACGCGGTGACGTCGACCCCGACGAGTACCCCACGAACGACTTCACCGTCACCGCCACGAACGGCTCCGCCTCGCGCGCGTCGTACGTCCGCGTGACCGACCCGATGCCGTGCACACCGGCGACCCTCTCCGACTGCACGAGCGACCCCGACGCGTGGTCGGCGGACCCCTTCGACGGAGCCGACTCCACGACCGGCAACCCGTTCGAACGGTTCACCCTCACCGGACTCGACTTCAGCGTCGACGACGACGAGGTCGACGCGGACGCATCGACGGTGACGTTGCTGCACCGGAGTGACACCGGGACGACCTCCAGCAGCACGACCTCGATCACCGGCGCCCGGGCCCAGACCGCGGCACAGCTCGCGGACGTCGTCGGCGTCAGCGTCGTCTACCAGGGCACGGACCCCACCCGCACCGGCGGGACCATCTCCACCGGCCGACCGCTGACCATGACGATGCACACGCAGTTGCGGGCGACGCTCCGGAGCCTGCCGTCCGTCCCCGTGACCGCGACGACCACCGTCACGAACCGGGCGTTCGCGCAGTCGTACGACCCCGTCCTGGCGCCGTCCGGTCAGACCAGCACCCCGACGGACACGGCCTCCGCGGCCGTCGCGCTGGTCCGCGGCGTCCTCGACGTCACCGCGGAGAAGACCTTCACACCGGACACCCTGCTCGAGGCCGACCGCAGCGACACGATCGACGTGCGCCTCGACGGTGCGCAGGGCGACGACGCGACGGTCTCGCCGGACACGGTGACCATCGAGGACACCGACCAGGACTTCTGGAACGACGTCCGGCTCGCAGCGTTCTCCGCGGACGACGTGACGTTCCCGGCCGGGGCCGACCGGGTGCGCGTCGACGTCCAGCTCGACGGCCAGCCTGCGTGGGAGCTCGGGGCGGCATCCGACTCGGCGACGTTGCCGACGTCTGACACGGCCGCGATCACGGGCATCCGCTTCGTCTTCGACCGAGCGGACGGCGACGTCCTCTCCCACGCCGACCCGCCGGCAGCCTGGACCGCCGCCGCGGTGCTCCACGTCGTCGTGCTCCCGGTCGGCCGGGACGGTGCACCCGTCCGGTTCCCCGGCACCCTCGACGACTCGGCGACCGTTACCGCCCATCGCAGCGACGACACGCTCTTCCCCGACGCCACCGCCGCCGCGGACGACACCCTCACGCTCGACCCGGGCACCCGCCAGCTCGACGTCGCCAAGGCGCCCGCGAACGACCAGCACACCGTGCCGGTCGGGACCCCGGTCCCGTGGACCGTCACGATGCGCAACACCGGGACCGGCATCGTCACGCTGACGTCCGTGCGCGACGAGCTCCCCGAGGGCCTCACGTGGGACGGGACGGACCCGACGTTCCGCACCTCGCCCGACGGGACACTGTCCGCCGACGTCACGACGGTCCAGGACGGCCGGACGATCACGTTCACCTGGCCCACCGACGACGACCGGATGGCCCCGGACGAGACGTTCACCATCACGATCCCCCTGACGCTGGAACCCGGTCTGCACGAGGACGAGCGCGCCACGAACTCGGCCGTCGCCGTCACCGGCTCGGCGCTCGACCGCTGCACGAACGACTCCGGCAACGGGCAGGGCACCATCTCGGGACTCCCTGCCGAGGAGTGCGGCACGACCAACTACGTGCAGCCCACGCCCGGGCCGGCGCTGCAGACGAGCAAGGCGGTGCGTGGCGACGTCGTCGACCCGCTCGTCTCGGGTGCGTCCGACCCGTCGGACCCAGGCACGTCCTGCACCCCGGACGACGACGGCTTCACCCTCCCGCCCTGCGTCGCCGCCACGCGTGTCGGCGGGACCGACGAGTGGCGCGTCCGGACGACGAACACCGGCACCGTCGACCAGGACCGGGTCACCTTCGTCGACCCGCTCCCGCAGCCCGGCGACCGGCTCCTCGCGACCGGGGCTCCGCGTGGGAGCAGCTACCGGCCGGTGTTCGACGACTCCTTCGGCGTGGAGGTCGACGCACCGCTCGGTGCGACGACGACCTGGCAGGTCACGACCGACCGCACCGTGTGCTCGACCACCGACTCGACGACCTGGACGGACGACTCGCTCTGCTCGACGAGCACGTGGGCCGCGAGCGATGCGTTCACCGGCGACTGGGACGACGTGACGGGCCTGCGCGTCTCGGTCGACCTCGGTTCCGTCGGCGGGCTCGACCCGGGCGAAGCCGTCACGGCCCGGTACCGCACCGTCGACGAGCCGGTGACCGCCGCGCACCCGGACGGTGTCCCCACGACGGTCCCGCTCCGCGACGAGACGGCCTTCAACCAGGTCGGGACCACCGCCACACTGAGCGACGGCGGACTCCCGATCGCCCAGGCGCCGGTGAAGGTCGGCGTCGCACCGTCCGTCGGGTCGATGCTCATCCGGAAGCAGGTGACGGGCACCGGCGCAGGCCGAGCCCCTGATCGGTTCGACGCCGACGTCCGGTGTGAGGTGGCCGGTGTCGCGCTCGACCTCGGTGGTGCCGCCGTGGTGGCCCTCACGTCCGAGAACGCCCTCGAGGCGCGCATCGACGGCATCCCGGTCGGTGCCACCTGCGACGTCGCGGAACGCGGTGCAGTGGGCTCGTACGGCGAGGACGCCCGGACCGTCAGCCCGAGCACGGTCCGGGTGCTGGTCGCGTCGACGGCCGACCAGAGCGTGCCGACCCTGCAGGTCGTGACGATCACCAACGACTACGACTTCACCCCCACCCCGCCGACGCCGACGCCCACCCCGACCCCGACACCCACACCGGCACCGGGTCCTCCGTCGGTGACACCGGGTGGGGACGGCAGCGGGTCGGGTCCGGTCGGCCCCGCTCCGGACTCCCTGGCGTCCACGGGCTACGACGGTCGTCAGGCGGTCGTGGCGCTCGCGATCGCCGCGCTCCTGCTCACCGGTGGCATCGCGATCCGCCGTTCCACCCGCCGTCGACGTCGAGACGGGACCAGGTGGTCCGGGTGACGGCGCGCCCGGGTGCCGGGCCGACGAGACCAGCCCGTCGCGGCGACGATCCGTCGAGCAGGTGGGCCCAGGACGTGCTCGGTCCCGACTTCGAGGCCCGCTCGTTGCCGCTCGAGGCCGACGAAGAAGGGCCGGTGACCGCGACCCTCGTACGGCTGACCCGGACCCACCGGCTCCCGCGACGGTGGCGGACCGCGATCCCGTGGCGGTCGGACCACCTCCCCCTGGGCGGCGCCGACGTGCTCTACGTCCACGGGTGGTCCGACTACTTCTTCCAACGCGAGATGGCCGAGCACCTCGAGGCGCTCGGTGCGCGCTTCTTCGCCCTGGACCTCCGGAAGTACGGCCGGAGTCTGCTGCCGCACCAGACCCCCGGGTACGTCGACGACCTCGCCGTCTACGACGAGGACATCGCTGCGGCACTCGACACCATCGGGCACGGTGACCCCGAGCACGGACGTCGACGACTCATCCTGTTCGGCCACTCGACCGGCGGGCTGACGTTGGCACTCTGGAACAGCCGCCACCGGGGTGTGGCCGCCGGGCTGGTGCTCAACAGTCCGTGGCTGGAGTTCCAGGCGACCGGCTTCGCCCGCGAGCTGATCGCACCGCTGATGAAGCTCGGTGCGCGGCGCAACCCCCTCGCACCGCTCCCGACCGTCGACCCCGGCTTCTACACCCGCACCGTGTCGAGCGGGTCCGACGGTAGCTGGACCTACAACCAGGCCTGGCGTCCGGAGCGCGGTTTCCCGCTCCACCCGGGGTGGCTCGCAGCGGTGTTCGCCGGTCAGGACCAGGTCGCCCACGGGCTCGGGGCCGAGACCCCGACGCTCGTGCTGCTCAGCACGCACAGCCTGCTGTCCCCGAAGTGGTCGGAGGAGATGACCCACGTCGACGTCGCACTGAACGTCGACGCCGTCGCGCACCGGGCACTCTCGTTGGGCGACGACGTCAGCATCGCCCGGATCCACGGCGCCCTGCACGACGTGATGCTCTCGGAACCCCGGGTCCGCGAGACCGCCTACACCGCCATCCGACGGTGGGCACGCACGCTCCCCCTGCCGGGCGCCTGACCGACCAGGACGATGACGATGACGATGACCGAGAAGCCCGAGCGCCCCCACTGGACGCGCCGACGCGAGGTGGCGACCGTGGTCCTCCTCTCGATCACCGCGGTGGTGACCGCCTGGTGCGGCTTCCAGGCGTCGAAGTGGGGCGGCGAGATGTCCATCTCGTTCAGCCAGGCGTCGAGTGCCCGGATCCAGGCCGCCGACGCCGCGTCCGGCGCGCGCGACGCACGGCAGTGGGACGTCACCATCTGGGTGCAGTGGGTGCTCGCCGATTCACGGGACGACGCCACGCTCCGCAGCTACGTGCAGGAGCGGTTCTCCCCGGAGCTCCGCACCGCGTTCGAGGAGTGGGACGGTACCGGTCGGACCGCGGACGGGCCGTTCGCGACGGACGCGTACGTGCCCGCCGGATCGGACCGCGCGGCAACGCTCTCGGCGAAGGCCGACCGGCAGTTCGACCGTGCCCTCGCCGACAACCAGCAGTCCGACGACTACTCGCTCCTGACGGTGCTGTTCGCCCTCGTCCTGTTCTTCGCGGCCGTGTCGGACCGAGGTGGCCGCGAGTGGGCCCGCATCGCGTTGTTCGTCGCCGCGGTCATCGGCCTCGTCGGCGGGGCGTGCCTGCTCGCCACGTTCCCCGTCCTGGTCTGAGACGGGCGCGAGCGCGGCAGGAGCGCCGACCACGGACCGGACGGGAGGCCCGGTGCCAGCTGGCACCGGGCCTCCCGTCCGGTGGTCTACGCGTCTTCGGGCGCCGCCGCGTCGGACGCGAGCGCCTTCCGACGCTGCGCGACCTGGACCGCGATCGCGACCGGGATCGCGGCGAGGGCGACCGCCCGCAGCCACGGGCGGTCGAACACGTGCCGGGTGGCGTGGTCGAGCGACACCGGACCGGGGCCGCCGAGCGCGAACATCGCCGCCGAGAAGCCGAGGAACGCCGGGAACTCGAAGCCACCGTCCGCGTTGAAGAAGCCGTTCGGGGTGTGCACGCTCGACGCGACGCCCATCGTCGTCGCGGCGCCCGCACCGGCGATCGGGGTGGCGAGCCCGAGTGCCAGGGCGGCACCGGAGCCGGCCTCGCCGATGCCGGCCAGCACGGCGTTCCGCTTGGCGGGGCGGAACCCCATCGCGTGCATGCCCTGCGCGGTGCCCTCGATGCCTCCGCCGCCGAACGCGCCGAAGAGCTTCTGGGAGCCGTGCGAGACGAGCACGGCTCCGAGGGCGATGCGGAGCAGGGTCTTGGCGGTGACCGAAGCGGTGCCGGTGGTGTGCGAGCTCATGCGTTCTCCCGATCGTCCGTGGTGGTGATCCGGGCGACGGTACGCCGGTGCGGACCCGCGTGGCCACCGCCTCGGGCGGGCGTCGTCAGCTGGTGATCCGGCGCCGTCCGGTGACGCGGACGACCAGGCCCGCGACGACGGCCCCGACGATCGGGGCGACGATGAAGACCCAGAGCTGCGTCAGGGGTGTGGCACCGCCGGCTACAGCTACCAGCAGATCGCCGACGAACTCGAACTACCGGTGTCGACGGTGCGCGGGCTGCTCGCTCGGGCCCGTCGGTTCCTGACCGCGGAGATGGAGGCATGGCGATGAGCGACCTCGACGACGTCCCCGTGCCCGAGGACGACCTCGACGGCCACACGATGGAGGAACTCGCCGAGTACCTCGACCGGGGCCGTTCACCCCGTGACCCGTCCATCGAGCGCTCCGCCTCGTGCCGCCTCGCCTTGTCGAACATGGAGCGCCTGCGCGAGCTGTCGCTCGGCGCCCTGCAACACCGGGCCGACGCCGAGCCGGACCGCGAGACCGACTGGGTCGACCGTCTGCTGGCGACGATCCGCTCCGAGGTCCGACCCGGCCGCGACGTGCCGGTCCCCCATCCCGACCCACGACTGCGCCTCACCATGACCGAGGCCGCCGTCCGGGGATTGGTTCGTCGGACCGGTGACACGATGGGCGGGGTCGTGATGGGGAGTTGCGCTCTCGACGGGGAACTCGGCGACCTCGGAGCCCCGGTCCACGTGCGGGTGACCGCCGGGTTGGTGTACGGGGCACCTGCGGCGGAGACCGCGGACCTCCTGCGGTCGCGGATCGCCGCGGCTCTCGACCGCCACACTGCCCTGACCGTTGCGTCCATCGACGTCGTGTTCGACGACGTCTCCCTGCCCTAGGAGCACGACGTGAGCGACGAAGCCCTGTCCCGAGTCCTCACCGACCGGATCCGCACCGTTCCGGGAGTCACCGGCGTCTACCCGAGGAGACCGATCGTGCACGCCGCCGCCGAGGCCGTCGCGTCGACCCTCTCGCTGCAGGAACCCGACGTCCTCGTGGACGTGCAGCGCGACGGCGCGGCCCTCCGGGTCGGGGCGGGCATCGCCGTCGACGACACCCGGCCGGCGACCGACACGATCCGTGAGGTCGGCGAACGCATCCGCGACCTGGTCGACGAGCGCACGGGCGCACCCGCTGACGTCGTCGAGGTGACGATCCGGCTCGTCGAGGGCATCGGCCTGGCCGCCGACGCGCCCTCCGGCACCGGTGCGGGCGAGCACGCGTCGACCGGCTGACCTCGGGCGCGCTCCGAGCGGGGTCAGGCTGGCGTGCCGAGCTGGTAGCCGGTGCCGCGGATGGTGGTGATGAGGTCGCGGTCGGTCTTCCGCCGGATGTAGTGCACGTACGTGTCGACGGTGTTCTCCTGCTCGCCGTGTTCGAACACCGCGGAGAGCAGGTGTCGCCGCGAGAACGCGCGCGCTGGTTCCGCAGCGAGGACCCGGAGCAGGGAGCTCTCCTTCTCGGTGAGGAGGACCCGACCGGTGTACGGCGAGTGGATGCTGTGGTCATCGGGGTAGAAGGTCCACCCTCCGATCTCCACGCCCGTTCCGGTGCCGGTGTAGTCGCGGGTGAGCGCCCGGAGTCTGGCGGCGAGTTCGTCGAACTCGAACGGCTTCACGAGGTAGTCGTTCGCTCCGGCGTCGAGACCGGAGACGCGGTCGCGGAGCTCGCCGAGTGCTGTGAGCATGAGCACCGGGGTGCTGATCCGCTGGCGCCGGATCGCGCTGATGAACTCGGTGCCGTCCATGCCGGGAAGCCGCCGATCAACGACCATGACGTCGAAGTACCGTTCCACTGCCGTGACGAGTGCCTGCTCACCGTCGGACGCGAGGACGACATCCCAGTCCTCGCTGAGCACCTCGGCGACGAGCGGTCCGAGCCTGGGGTCGTCCTCGACGAGGAGCAGGCGTTGTCCCATGGTGTTCATCTTCCCTCGGCGCGACGAGTGATGGTCGGCGCGGACGTCGCCGCGTGCACTGTCGGGATGCGGAGCGCGAAGACGGTGCCGTGATCGCCGGTGGACTCGACGGTGACGTCACCGCCGGCGCGGACCACGATCTCACGCACCAGGGCGAGCCCGATGCCGTTCCCCGTGCGGGTTCCGTCCGCGCTGTGGCCGTGGCCGTGGCCTCGACCGTTGCCGCGGCCGGTTCCGTGTGCGAACCGGTCGAACACCCGCGTCGGTTCGATCCCGGAGATGCCGGAGCCGTCGTCCTGCACGCGGACGCACACCCGGTCGTGTTCCGGCGTGGTGGTCACGGTGACGGTGCCGCCCGGTGGGGTGTGGCCGATGGCGTTGTCCGTGAGCGCGACGAGACAGCGGTGCAGCTGTGTCGGCGTCATGCCCACGCTGGCGCTGTGGTCAACCACGTGGAGACGCACGTGCCGATCATCGGCGAGCACGCTCATGTCACGTCGAAGCCTTGCCAGTCCATCCTGCAGGCCGGCGACACCCGGCTCGGATCGGGTACCTGCAGCAGCTTCGAGGAGGTCGTCGACGATGTCGATGAGGATCCGCGTGTCGCTGGTGAGATCATCGACGATCCGGCGGCGCGGGTCGTCGTCGGGGGTCTGCATGCGGAGCCGCTGGACGCGGGCATGCAGGACGGCGAGCGGTGTGCGGAGTTCATGACTGGCATCCGCGACGAAGGTCCGCTGCACATGCAGCGCCTCCGTCAGCGGCCGGACCGCGCGTCGCGCGATCAACCAGGAGGCGACTCCCGCGAAGAGGATCGCGAGCCCGCCGACCCCGATGATCGCGACCGTCAGGTCGAGCGTGTCCAGGGTGATGTGCACGTCGAAGGGACCGGGCTGCTCCCGCTGCTGGCCTGGGGTGAGCTGCCAAGCGACGTACGCGACGACCAGGGCGATGATCCCGATCACCAACGCCGCAGACACCCCCGCGACGCGGATGGAGATGCCGATGACCGACCGTCGAGAGGCGAGGCGATCCGCATCCCGGTCCGGAGCGCCACGGAGGGACCACCGCGCAGTGGCGTCGACGAGTCGATTCCATGCTGTGTCGATCAATCGGTTCCTCCGCTCCTGACACCGCCGTCCGGGGTGCTCCGAGGCTCCCTCACCCAAGGCAAGGAAACACCAAGGATGCGGTCGAATCCGGACACCCGGGTTTCTTGGTGGAGTCTTGCAGGCACGTTCGTACCGTCGTCGCACCGACCCGGGCACGAGGCCCGGTCACGACGAGGAGCACGCCATGACCCAGCTGACCGCTCGGCCCCGCCCGAAGCGCAACAAGGTGCCAGACCCCACCCCGTCGTTCTGGATCATCAAGGTCCTCGCCACGACCGTCGGTGAGACCGCAGCCGATCTGCTCAGCGACACCCTCGGGTTCGGTCTCCCGCTGACGACGGCCGTGATGGCCGCGGTCCTGGTCGTGTTCCTGGTGTTGCAGTTCCGCACCCGCGCCTACCGGCCGGTCACGTACTGGGTCACCGTCGTGCTGATCAGCATCGTCGGGACCTGCATCACGGACAACCTCACCGACGGGCTCGGCGTCCCGCTGGGGGTGAGCACGACAGTGTTCGCGGTGGCTCTCGCGGTGGTGTTCATCGTCTGGTACCGGAGTGAGCGCACGCTCTCGATCCACGAGATCGACACCACCAGGCGGGAAGCGTTCTACTGGCTGGCGATCCTGTTCACCTTCGCTCTCGGCACCGCAGCCGGTGACCTCATCGCCGAGCAGACCGGCCTCGGCTACCTGCCGTCGCTGCTGCTGTTCGCGGCAGCGATCGTGGCGGTCACTGCCGTCTGGTTCATCGGCCGTCGCGGTGCCGTCACCTGCTTCTGGATCGCGTACATCCTCACCCGCCCGCTCGGTGCGTCGACCGGGGACCTGCTCTCCCAGCCGACACACGACGGCGGACTCGGCATCGGGACCATCACCACCAGCATCGTCTTCCTCGCGGTCATCGCAGCGCTCATCGCATGGGTTTCAATCGGCCGTCGTGATCGCGTCGGGGCCGGCACCCGTGAGCAGCTCTCGTCGTGATCGACCGGTTCCCCCTCGCTGTCCACCTGTTCGACGCCGGATCCGTGCTGCACGCCTTCGGCCCTGCCGTCCTCGCCGGGATCGCGGTCCTGGTCTTCATCGAGTCCGGGGTGCTGTTCCCGTTCCTCCCGGGTGACTCGCTCCTGGTCACTGCCGCGATCACCAGCGCCGCGCTGGGCGTCGCACCATGGCAGGTCGCGGTCGTCGCGTCCTTCGCCGCCGTCGCCGGGGACCAGGTCGGCTACTGGATCGGTCGACGCTTCGGCCGCCGACTCTTCCGTGACGGCGCACGGGTGCTCACGACCGCTCGGCTGGACGAGGCCGAAGTGTTCTTCGCCAGGTGGGGCGGCCTGTCCCTGGTCCTCGGCCGGTTCGTGCCGGTGGTCCGGACCTACGTCCCGCTCGCGGCGGGGACAGCCGACATGCGCTACCGGAGGTTCTTCCTGTGGAACGTCGTCGGTGCGGTGGGCTGGGCGTGCGGACTCACGGCAGTCGGGGGGCTGCTCGGCGGGATCCCGCTCGTCGCGCACAACATCGACGTCCTGATGATCGTCATCGTCATCCTCTCGATCCTGCCGATCCTGATCGGAGTGGTCCGCAAGCGGCTGAGCAGCCGAACGGACCAGGACGACCAGGATGAACAGCCCATCGCGAGCGACCGCTGAGCGCGACCAGCACCCGAACGGTGCCGAACCAGATCACGGATCGGTCCACCGGTGACCGTCAGCGTGGTGGGCGGCGCACGGCCTTCGACGGATGACACCGTGCCGGCCGTACAGTGCACCTGATGACTGAGCAGCAGGCATGACCGCGGACGCCCTGGTGCGCACCCTGCTCGGTGTGCTCGCTCTCGTCGCGGTCGCGACGGTCGTCCTGCTTGCTGCTCGCGCGTCGGCGCCGTGGGCTCCGGCAGTGGCGATCGTCCGCGGCGCCCTGCAGCTCGCCGCCATCAGCCTCGTGCTCACCGGAGTCATCAGATCGCCCCTGCTGATCGGCCTCGCGCTCGGAGTGATGTTCGTCGTCGCGTCCTGCACGTCGGCTCGACGGCTCGGGGACCTCCCGACGATGGTGCTGCCGGTCGCCGGAGCAATGGCGACCGGCATCCTGGTCAGCGCGGTCGTCGTCTTCGGGAGCGGAGCGATCACGCTCTCACCCCGCTACGCCCTCGCGATCGGCGGCATCGTCATCGGGAACGCGATGTCCATCGCGACCATCGCCGGCCGTCGATTCCGCGAGCTCGTCGACGATCGCTGGGACGAGGTCGAGGGGTGGCTCGCGCTCGGAGCGACACCGCGCCGCGCCACCGCGGACCTGGTTCGACGCGCTGTGAGCGCCGCTCTGATACCGACAGTCGACCAGACGAAGACGACCGGACTCGTCACCCTTCCTGGCGCGTTCGTGGGCGCCGTGTTCGGTGGCGTCTCTCCCCTCGAAGCCGGGCGATTCCAGATCGTCGTCCTCGCGGCGATCATGGCGACGGGAAGCATCACCGCCGTCCTCGTGACCCGCTGGATCGGCCCGGTGCGGACCCGGCCGCACGTGGTCCCGATCCGCTGACGACTCGTCCCGACGACGATCGTGCCGGACCGTCCGGGGTGCTCGCTCGTCTGGTGCATCTGGGTGGTTCCTTGGAGCGGCGGCGGAAGGGTGCTGTTCGGAGGTCGTGGACATGACTGTTGGAGTGCTCGGAGGTGCCGGCGCTGTCGCTGCGCTGATCGTGGCGACGGCGGCAGCTGCCGCGTTGCTCGCCGTGGCGACCGAGGCGGATCGAGGGCGGTCGTCCGATGCGAGGTGAACGCGCACTGTGGCAACTCGGATCGGCGTTCACAGCAGCGGTGATCGTGGTGCTCATCGGAATCACGTTGACAGCCGTTCCGGGTGTCGGAGCGACCGAGACCGGCTTCGACCAGCTGCTGCATGAACACCTGACGCCGACCGCGCTGCTCATCGCGTCCGGGATCGGCGTGCTCCTCGAGCCCGCCGGCGGTCTTGCGATCCTCGTGGCCATCGGAGCGGTCGTCTGGTGGCGGTCCGATCGGGTCGCCGCGATGCAGTTCGTGGGGATCGCCGGGGTCTCGTGGGTGTCGGTCGAGCCGGTCAAGCTGCTGGTGCACCGGTCACGCCCGGTGCTCTCCGGCGTGCACCACGCGGTGGAGAGCTGGTCGTACCCGTCCGGGCACGTCGCGCTGGTCACTGCCCTGGTGCTCGGACTCGTCGCCGTGACGCACGGCAAGGCTCGAGCGCAGGTCGCCTCTATCGGGACCGTCGTCGTGATCGTGGTCGCGACCTCCCGACTCGCACTCGGCGTGCACTACCCGACGGACGTCCTGGCCGCGATCGTGTGGACGTCCGCAGTCTGGGTCGTCGTGCGTCACATCGCGCTGACCTGGACGAGAGCAAGTCAGACGCCCACTCGTCGCGGCCCCACCGCTGTTGCCGGTCTCCGGCCTCGATCACTCGTGGGGAAGGCGCGAGACCGATGACCGCCGTCGCGTCGCCGAGTGTCGTACCGGTGCGCAGCACACGCGCCCAACCGGTACGGCTGTGGGTGGTCCCCGCACTGGTCGGTGTCGGAACCACGTCCGTGGCGGCGGCGTTCAGCTGGGTGCCGTCCATCTGGTACGACGAGGCCGCGACGGTCGTGTCCGCCACCCGCCCCTGGGCGGCGCTGGCACGCGAGGTGCAACAGGTCGACGTCGTCCACGCGACGTACTACGCCGTGATGCACTGCTGGTTCGCGCTCGTCGGGTACACGCCGTTCACCCTGCGTCTCCCCTCCTCGATCGCGATCGGTGTCGCCGCGGCACTGCTCGTGGTCCTCGGACGCACACTCGCCAGCCCGAGGACCGGTCTCGTCGCCGGGGTCCTCTTCGCGCTCTTCCCACGGGTGACGTGGATGGGGTCGGAAGGGCGGTCGTTCGCCATCGACACCGCCCTCGCAGTCGGGACGACGATCCTCTTCGTCGCCGCCCGTGATCGCACCCGACAGGGAGCCCGGTCGTGGCCGTGGTGGGTGTCGTACGCGGCGATCTCGATCCTCAGCGGCGCGGTGTTCCTCTACTTGGCACTGATGACGGTCGGTCACGGCGTGACCGCGGCGCTGCCGCTGTTGCGGCGTTCTGGCCGTGATCGAGACAGGCGGAAGGTGCTCCTGCGCTGGGGTGCCGCAACTGCCCTGTCGGCGTGTGCGCTGCTGCCGCTCGCCTCGGCATCCGCTGGCCAGGATCGTCAGATCGCCTGGATCGATCCCATCAGTGCGCACACGATCCAAGAGGTGCTGCTGACGCAGTGGTTCACCAAGAACCCGGGCTTCGCGGTCTTCGGGTGCACCCTTGCTGTCGTCGGGGTCGTCCTGATGCACCGGAACGACACTCGCCGGCGGCTCCTCGTGGTGGCGCTGCCGTGGGCGCTCGTTCCCACGATCGGCCTGATCGCCGCGTCGTTGGTGACGAACCCGCTGTACTCCCCGCGGTACGCCGCGTTCACCGCCCCGGCGGTGGCGCTGTGCCTGGGTGCCGCCGTGACCGCCGTACCGACTCGGTGGTCACGACGCGCCGTGGCCACCGTCCTCGTCGTCGCCGCGGCGCTCACCGCACCGACGTGGGCGCAGCAGCGCACGGTCGCAGCGAAGGACGACGCCGCCTGGAACGAGGCAGCCGCCGTCATCGTCGCGCACCGGTCCGAGGAGCCCGTCGGGGAACGCGACGCGGTTGTCTTCGGGCCCCTCGAACGCCATCCCCTCGCCACCTCCAGGACCATCGCGGATACCTATCCAGCGGCGTTCTCCGGACTTCGCGACCCGCTCCTGGTTGCTCCGGCGAGCGAGTCCGCTGGCCTGTGGGGAACGCAACGACCACTGCGGGACATCCGTGAGGAGGTCGGTGCCGCGAAGGTGGTGTGGTTGCTCACCGCGGTCGAGCCCGATGTCCGCACCATCGTGACGCAGGCACTCACCCGCGACGGCTTCCGTCGGAGTCGCACTTGGCAACGCACCCGCACCTGGGTCGTGCAGTACGTGCGATGACACCGACGAAGGGCGTCCACGAGGTTGCTCATGGACACACGACCGCCTCGGCCCCCGGTGTCGCCCACGCGATGCCGTCCGTGTCGAACGCGAGCACGTCGACGCTCCCGTTGCCGGTGAGCCCGCGGAGGTCGTCAGCATCGCCCGCGACGACCGCCGTTGCCAGCACGTCCGCGGTGACGATGTCGTCAGCGATGACGGTCGCCTGCACGAAGGTGGGGGTCGCTCGTCGCCAGATGTGCTCGCCGCGCTCGGCGGTCCCCGAGGTCGCGACGGCGCGGCGCGGCGCATCGAGGTGGACGACGCCGACGACCGTGTCGCGGCGTGCCGGTTCGACCACCCCGACGCTCCACGATTCGTCGTCGCGGTAGTGTCCCCGGACGAGCACGTCCCCTCCGGCGCTGATCATCCAGTCGTCGGCGATGCCGTCGAGGACTGCTCCGGCGTCACGGATCGCCAGGGCCTTCACCACACCGGACAGGTCGACGACGCCGTCCGGGCGGTGCGGCGTGAACGCACCACCGGTCCGTTCCCGCCAGTCGAGCGCGAGCGCGTACACGTCGCGCACCGACGCCGGGGTGTCGGACAGCCGGAGCGATCCGTCGGCGACGCGGCTCAGCACCGACGCCGGGTCGTACAGGCTGTACCGGTGGTCGTAGGAGGCGAAGACGGCGCGCACCTCGGCGGCGGCCTCCGGGGTGGCTCCCCGGAGGCTGACGACGGTACCCATGGTCTCGAGGGTCTGGACGCTCACAGCCCGGCCTTGTCGATCGCGGACTGGAGCGACGTCGTGTAGCCCTGACTCGTGAAGGTCGCACCGCTGACGGACTGGATCTGTGCGGACTGCGCCTGCAGTCCCTCCTGGCGCAGGACCGGTGCCGCCTGCTGACTGATCTGCACCGATCGGCCGTCGCTGTTCGTGAGCTGCAGCGGGGTGACGTCGGTGATCGTCCCGTTCGCGACGGTGATCTGCACCTGCACCGGGCCGTACCGGGTCTGCGTCGTGTCGCCGGCGAAGGTGCCGGAGGCGGACGACCCAGCAGTGGTGCCGGTGCCGCTGCTGCCGCCGTTGGTCCCGCTGCCGGCGCTGTCGCTCGTCGACCCGGTGCCGGTCGTGCCGACACCCGACGTCGTGCCCTGCTGTGCCGGTGCGGTGACCGCGGGCTGGCCGCCGAGCTGCCACCCGATGGCCAGGACCGCGATCGACGAGACGACACCGCCGGCGATGATGCGTGCTCTCATGACTCGAACCGTTCCTGGTGGATCTGGTGTTCCGGCACCCCTGCCGACCGCGCTTCGCGGACCACGAGGTCGGACCACGCCCGCGGCCCGCACACGTACAGGTCCGACTGCAGCAGGTTCGGGAACACGGACCGGAGGGAGACCCCGCGCCGGACGTCCTCCTCGGTCATCCAGCTCTCGCGGGAGCGGGATCGGTGGCCGACCATCGTGTACAGCCGGTTGCCCGTCGCCTCGGCGAGGTCCGCGATCTCGTGCCACAGGTACTGCTGGTCGGCGTCGGTCCCGCGCAGCAGCACGGTGGCCTCGCCCGGACGGAGGTCGGTGTCCTCCAGCAGCGAGCGCACGGGGGTGATCCCGATGCCGGAGGCGACGAGCGCGAGGTACGGGGCCGTCCGGGCCCGGCTGGTGAACAGGCCGTACGGACCCTCGAGGGACACGAACGCCCCAGGCGTGATGCGTCCGAGACGGGCGGAGCCTGCACCGAGGTCGCGGACGGTGATCCGTGCACGACCGCGGGCGGGGACCGCCGAGAACGACACCGGGTTCGCGTGCCACCACGTCTTCGCGGTCCAGAACCGCCAGACCCCGTACTGCCCGCCGCGGGCTCCGAGGCGGTCGAGGTCCCGTCCGGCGAGGTGGATCGACACGACCCCCGGCGCGACGGTCTCGATGCCGGCCACACGGATCCGGTGCCGGAACGTCACCACGATCGGCACCGCGAAGCGGTACAGCGCGATGAGTCCGAGCGCCACGACGTACAGGGCGATCCAGTAGACACGCTGCCAGGTGCCCTGCGCGAGGACGCTGCCGACGCTGAGCATGTGGGGCAACGCGACGAGCACCGCGGCGTAGCTGAGCAGGTGGATGAGGTGCCATGCCTCGTACGGCAGCCGACGGCGCACGGCGACCAAGGACGAGACCACCACGACGAGGAACAGCAGGAGGCCGAGGAAGGCGAGTGGCATGTCGGGTGTCGAGAAGAGCGCGATCGTCTCGGCGATCGGACCGGTCCCCGCGGACGCGCCGTAGCCGAGTGTGAGCAACGCACCGTGCGCGAGCAGCAGGTACAGCACCGGCTTGCCGAGCGAACGGTGGACCGCGACGGCGTTGTCGTGGCCGAACGTCCGGTCGATGAGCGGTACCCGGGCGGCGAGCACCAGCATCACGAGGACGAGGTCCGTGGCGACGAGCCCTGCCACGATCCCGGCGTCGGTGAGCCAGCCGCCGATCCCCACGACCCTGTGCGAGCCGGGCGAGGCGAGCCAGAGCGTCACGGCGATCGAGGCGGAGACCCATGCGAGGATCCCGAGCAGATCCGTCATGGCGCTCCGGCGGCGACCGGCTCGACGGCGGCGGCGCGCGGCGATGTCGAGGGACTCCGCCGGGGGTACGGCGTCCCGCAGGCGCGCGCGTTCGGTCGTGCTCGGGGGTGTCCTCGGTGTGGCGCGAGCGGTCTCGATCATCGTCTCGGTCCTCTCCAGCATGCGATCGGGTGACTCACAGCATCAGGAGCGGTCCTGTGGACGGACCCCGAACGGAGCGCCCCGTTCGTTCGAGACCTCGAGTGATCGGCGTGGACCGAGGTCCCGGTCAGCGCGCGGGGACGCTGACCGTCGCGACGGCACCGCCGGACGCCGCGTTGCAGAGGTCCGCCGTCCCGCCTGCGCGTTCGACGATGCCGCGGACGAGGGCGAGCCCCAGGCCGCTCCCGCCGAGGACGGCACGTCGGGCGCTGTCGGCCCGGGTGAAGCGGTCGAAGGCCTGCGGAAGGAAGTCGTCCGGGACGCCGGGGCCGTCGTCGACGACGCACAGGTCGAGTCGACCGTCGGCGGACTGGTCGAGCGTGACCCGGACCACCCCGCCGTCCTCCCCCGCGGCGATCGCGTTGGCGACGAGGTTGTCGACGACCCGCGCGAACGCCGCGGGCTCGAGTCCGTAGTGCTCGTCCGGCGCCGTCAGTTCGACGGCGAAGTCGATGTCGCGCGCCCCGACGTGTGTCAAGGCGCGGGCGCGGTCGATCGATCCCATGAGTTCCGTGACGAGCGCAGCGGCCGACGTCGACGGAACACCCTCCGCCTCGTCCAGCCTGCTGAGTTCCAGGAGGGCGTTCGCGAGCGCGACCAGCCGTGCCGCATCGCCCTCGGCGGCGCGCAGCTCGCGCTCGAGCGCGACGGCGTCGCCCGACGAGCGGTGTGCCAGTTCGAGTCGGGCGGTGAGGGCAGCGAGCGGCGTGCGGAGCTCGTGGCTGGCGTCGGAGACCATCCGTCGCTCGCGCTCGGTGTTCTCACGCTGGCGGTCGATGAACGTGTTGAGCGTCCGGGCGAGGGCCGCGAGTTCATCGTCGGAGGCGCCGACTGGCAGGTGGCCGCCACCGTTCCCGGCGCTGAGGCGCTCGGCGGTCCGGCGCATCCGCCCCACTGGGCGGAGGGCGATGGTCGACAGCAGCCAGGCCGTCGCCGCGAAGGCGAGCAGTGCCAGGAACGTTCCGACGACCAGGGACCGGTCGACCCGCGCCACCGTCTCCTGCCCGGCCCGGCCGTCGTGCGCGGCCCACACGACGAACGATCCGGCGTCGTTCGTGACCGGGATGCCGACGACGGTCACGACACGGTGGCCGGTGTGCAGTCGCAGCGTGACGTCGTCGTCCGGGACCGGCGAGGGCAGCACGGCGCGGACGTCGCGCGGCAGCGAGTCCACGACCCAGTCTCCGGTCGCTGACCGGATCCCGACGAGGACGTCTTCTGCTGGACGGTCAGGCGGCTCGTCCGGGTTGTGCCGGAGGTCGGACACGAACGGCGCCGCGTCACCGGATGCGAGGGAGCGGTCGGTCGCGAGCGTCGCGCGTTCGATCTGCACGTGCAGCACGAGAGCGACCCCGGAGAGCACGACCGCACCGACGAGCAGGCTCCCGAGGGTGATCCGAGCGCGGATCGACAGGCGACGGAGGAACCTCACGGAGACGGCACGACCTCGAGCGCGTACCCCACACCGCGCACCGTCCGGATCGCGACGTCGGCGCCCGAGGCCTGGAGCTTCTTGCGAACGTAGCTGACGTACTGGTCGACGATGGTCGGGTCGAAGTGCTCGGCGCTCCCCCAGACCTCTTCGAGCACCTCGGTCCTGGTGCGCGGGTCGGGCGCCCCCTGCATGAGGAACCGCAGGAGCGAGAACTCCTTGACGCTCAACGGCATGTCGCGCCCGCGCACCGACGCACGCACGGCCACGGTGTCGAGCCGCACCGCGCCGGCTTCCACGGTGGTCGTGCCACCGGCGGCACGACGTCGCAGGTGCGCCCGGATCCGCGCGTTGAGTTCGGCGATCGCGAACGGCTTGGTCAGGTAGTCGTCGGCCCCGGAGTCGAGTCCGAACACGCGGTCGTCGACGGCGTCGCGTGCGGTGACCAGGATCACCGGGAAGTCCGACCCCATCTCACGGAGTCGTCGACAGACCTCGAAGCCGGTCATCTCGGGCAGCATGACGTCGATCGCTGCGGCGTCGAACGCCTGCGACCGCGCCTGGACGAGTGCGGCGACGCCGTCCGTCACGACCGTGACGGTGTGCCCCTCGCCGGTCAGTCCGCGCTCGACGAGGGCACCCATCTCGGGGTCGTCCTCAACAACCAGGATGTTCGCCATCTCAGACCACCCCGCTCGTCCCGAGCAGGGATCCGATGACGAAGGTCGCCGCCAGGGCGAGGGCTCCGCCGACGACCACGCGTGCGGTCGCCCGCCGCACCGAGCCACCTCCGATCCGGGCGCCCGTGGCCCCGGTCAACGCGAGTGCGACGAGGACGACGACGAACGTCACGGGTACCCGGACGGCCTCGGGCGACAGGAGGATCGCCAGCAGCGGCAGGACGGCACCGATCGAGAACGCGGCCGCCGACGCGAACGCGGCGTGCCACGGGCTGACGACCTCGTCCTCGTCGATCCCGAGTTCGGTGGTCAGGTGCGCGGCGAGGGCGTCCCGCTCGGTCAGTTCGGACGCCACACGTTCGGCCGTGGACCGTCGGAGACCACGGCCCTGCCACAGCTGGGTGAGCTCCTCGAGCTCGGCGACCGGGTCGTCGGCCAGTTCGCGGCGTTCCTTCTCGATGAGGGACTGCTGGCTGTCCTTCTGACTGCTCACCGACACGTACTCGCCCAGCGCCATCGACACGGCACCGCCCACGAGCGCTGCGATCCCCGCGGTCGCGATCGCCGGGACGGACGACGACGCGCCGGCGACGCCCACGACGATCGACGCCGTCGACACGATCCCGTCGTTCGCGCCGAGGACTCCGGCTCGCAGCCAGTTCAGGCGCGCAGCGAGGTCGCCCGTGTGGGCTTCGCCCGCGTGCGGCTCGGAGGTGCTCATGGTCACAGCGAACCATGTCCGGGTCGCCCCGTTCGTGTGAGGTTTCGAACGATGCGGACCGCGGGATCCTGTTGTCTGGTCGAACACCGCCGGCACCGTCCGGCGCACGACGTGAAAGGCCGTCATGGACTGGCAGCTCGGCGGGATCCCGCTCCACCCCCTCTTCGTCCACCTGACCTCCGTCGCGGTCCCCGTCGCGGCGCTGACCGCGATCGTGGTCGCGGTGTGGCCCGCAGCGCGACGGTGGCTCGCAGTCGGCGCACCGATCATCGGGCTGGTCGCCCTCGTCTCGGTCCCCCTGGCGACCTCGTCCGGTGAATGGCTCGAACACCGCGAGCAGGAGACCGCGCTGCTCGAGCGGCACACCGAGCTCGCCGACGGGCTGCTCCCCTGGTCGATCGCGGTGTTCGTGCTCCTGCTGCTGTGGTGGGGATGGCACCGGTTCGGGACAGCTCGGGTGACGAGCGGTGGCGCGCTGCGGGCAGTCGCGATCGTCGGCCCGGTGCTGCTGCTCGCAGTCGGCGTCGTCTCGATGATCGAGGTCGTCGTCATCGGACACGCGGGCGCCGAGTCCGTCTGGAAGGGCTAGGAACGCACAGCGGAGCGCGTTGGGGTCACCGTGAAGGCGTCGAGGTTTCCCATCGCCCGCCGGACGTGTTCCGCGGCCTGGTCGGTGACGTCCGTGGCGTCCTGCAGATCCGTCGTCATCACCTCGACCGTTGCCGATCCGGTCAGCCGGTGCCCGATCCACCGGAGACGGAGGTCGCGGACCCTGTGGACGCCGTCCGTGTGCTCGAGGACGTGCTCGGCACGTTCGACGAGCGCCGGGTCGACGGCGTCCATCAGCCGCGCGCCGATCGACTTCACCGTGCCCCAGAGCAGCACCAGGATCGAGATCGAGATGAGCAGGCCGATGACCGGGTCGGCGAGCGGGAAGCCGACCATCACGCCGACCGCACCGAGGACCACCGACAGTGAGGTGAAGCCGTCGAGCCGGGCGTGCATGCCGTCGGCCACGAGTGCCGCCGAACCGATCCGCTGGCCGACCCGAATCCGGTACATCGCGACGACCTCGTTGCCGGCGAAGCCGATCAGGCCCGCGGCGACGAGCAACCAGGGCGCCTCGACCGGGCGTGGGTGCACGAAGCGATCGATCGCCTGCCACCCGGCCACCACTGCCGAGAGCGCGACGACGAAGACGATGAACATGCCGGCGAGGTCCTCGGCGCGGCCGTACCCGTAGGTGAGCCGCCGGGTAGCCACGCGTCGGCCGAGCACGAACGCGACCCACAGCGGCACGGCGGTCAGCGCGTCCGCGAAGTTGTGGGTGGTGTCCGCCAGCAGGGCGATCGAGCCGGTGAACGCGACGAGCACGGCCTGCAGGACGGTGGTGCCGAGGAGCACGAAGAGACTGATCTTGAGCGCGCGGACACCGGCCGAGCTCGCCTCCATGGCGTCGTCGATCGAGTCGGCGGAGTCATGCGTGTGTGGGACGACGAGGTCGTAGAGGAGGCCCCGCACGCCGCCGTGCGGGTGCGCGTGGTCGTGGTCGTGCTGGTGCCCGTCGTGCTCGTGGTCGGTCACGCGCCGGCCTGCTCCCCGCGGTGGTGCGGCGCGGCACCCACGACGTGTTCGGCCTGCTTCACCGCGTCGATCACCAGCTCCGACGCGTGCTCGTCGGTGAGTCGGTAGAAGACCGTCGTGCCCTCACGGCGAGTGGACACCATCCGCGCGAGCCGGAGCTTCGCGAGGTGCTGCGACACCGCCGCGGGGCTCTTGTCGACCACATCGGCCAGGTGGTTCACGGACATCTCCTCGGCGTTCCGGAGCGCCAGGATGATCTTCACCCGGGTCGCGTCGGCGAGCATCGCGAAGACCTCGACCGCCAGTTCGACGTACTCCGACTCGGGATCGAGCCCGCATGGCTGCTTGTCTACGTGCACACGCAGATACTAAGTCATCAGATCCCGAACGGACAGCCGAACTCGTGAGCAGGAATGGTCGGGTTGCCCGGCTTGGACCCGACCATTCCTGCTCACGAAGCGCCGTCCGCCTACCGCTTCAGGTTCGTCAGCTCCTGCAGCACCTCGTCCGAGGTCGTGATGATGCGCGCGTTCGCCTGGAACCCGCGCTGCGCCACGATCAGGTTCGTGAACTCCTGCGACAGGTCGACGTTCGACATCTCCAGGGTGCCCGCCGCGAGCGACCCGACGCCGGCCGAACCGGGACCACCGACGGTCGCGGTGCCCGAGTTGCCGGTGGCACGGTAGCCCGAGGCGCCGGTCTTCTCGAGGCCCGCCGGGTTCGCGAACGTCGCGAGGGCGATGCGGCCGAGGGCGAGCGACGCACCGTTCGAGAACGTGCCCGTGACGGTGCCGTCCTTCGAGATGGCGTAGCCCTGCAGGGCGCCGGCCTCGCGGCCGTTCTGCGAACCGATCGACGCGGTGTTGAGCGAGGCGAAGCCGGTGAGCTCGCCCATGTCGACGGCGATGCCGCCGACCGTGAGGGCGCCGCCGGAGGTCAGCTTGCCGTCGGTGCCGAACGTGAGCGACCCGTTCGTGGTGGTCCCCTGCCCGTTGCGCGCGGTGACGTCCCAGCCGGTGCCGGTGCGCGTGTAGGCGAGGGACATCGTGTGCTTGGCGCCCGAGGCGTCGTAGACGGTGGCCTCGCGGGTGATGGTGTCGCCGACGGCGGTCTCGGACGGCAGGTTGCCGGCGACCGAGGCGGAGGTGGTGCGGACGGCCGGTGCCGCGGCGTCGAGCGGGAGCGTGATGTCGGCGAGGCCACCGTTGTCGTTGACGACGCCGTTGGTGGCCGGGTAGCCCTGCACGATCTTGCCGTCGGCGGTGACCAGGCGGCCGTCCGCGTCGAAGTCGAACGCACCGGCGCGGGTGTAGACGGTGTCGTTGCCGAGGCGGGTGACGAAGAAGCCGTCGCCGGAGATCATCAGGTCGGTGGCCTTGCCGGTGGCCTGGGCCGAGCCCTGCGCGAAGTTGGTGGAGACGCCGGCGACCTGGACGCCGAGGCCGATCTGCGCCGGGTTGGTGCCGCCGACACCGGTCTGCGGTCCGCCGGCACCCTGGGTCATCTGCGACAGGGTGTCCTGGAAGACCGTCGACGAGGCCTTGAAGCCGACGGTGTTGACGTTGGCGATGTTGTTGCCGGTGACGTCGAGCATCTGCTGGTGCGAGCGGAGGCCGGAGATCCCGGAGTAGAGCGAGCGGAGCATGGTGCGTCCTTTCGGAGAGGCAGGGAGAGCAGGAAGGAGAAGGGGAAGGAGGACGGTCAGGAAGCCGGAGCGGTGGTGGTGATGCCGGAGATCACGTCGAGAGCGACCTCCTTCCCGTTCACGGTGACCGTGGGCACGCTGTTCGCGTAGGACACGGCCGAGGCGGTCCCGGTGACGGCGGTACCGGTCGCAGCGTCGGTGTAGCTGACCTGCTTGCCGACGAGGTTCGCGGCGGCGATGCGCATCTGGAGCGAGAAGTTCTCGTTCCCCGTCGTGGTCTGGTTGGTGATCTGCTCCATCATCGCGAGCTGCGTCTGCTGGCTGATCATCTGGTTGGTGTCCATCGGCGACGACGGGTCCTGGTTCTGCAGCTGCGTGACGAGCAGCTTCATGAACACCTCGGAGTCCATCGTCTGGGACTTCTTCGCGGTCGAGTTCGCGGCGAGGGCCGCGGCCTGGGCAGCCTGGTCCACGCTGCCGGTGATGCCGTCGATGGGCATGGTCTGGTTCCTGTTCGTGAGCCGGTCAGGCGAGGACGTCGAGTCCCGCGGTGCGGATGGTGGAGGTGGTGGCGGAGGACGCTGGCTGCGTGGCGGACGTGCGCCGTGCCTCCAGGCCGGTGTCGGCACGCAGGCGGCCGTCGGCCGGTCGCTGGTCGCGACCCGGCGCCGTGTCCGGGTGGTTCTGGGAGGACAGGTCGAGCGTCGTGCTCAGCCCGGTGCCGGCGGCGTCGCGCCGCAGGTCGGGCAGCACCTGGCGGACCGCGTCGCGGCCCGCCTCGGACGCTGCGAACAGCTCGACGTGCATGCCGTGCGCCGTGACGTGTGCGCGGACCGTGACCGGTCCGAGGCTGTCCGGCACGACCTGCACGGTGACGACGTGCTCACCGGGGCCGGCCTGCGCGAGCGAGAACACCGGGCGCGCGAGCTGCTGCCCGAGCGGTGCCGGCGTCGCCGACGCAGACGGAGCCGCGGTGGCCGGGGTGGGCGCGGCGGTCGGCGTCGTGGGCAGGACGAAGGGCGTCTCGCCACCGCGCGTGGTGGTGACTGCCGGGAGGCCCGGATCACCCGCCGTCGACCCCTGCTGCTCCGTCCCGTGGCCGGTCTGGGCACCGCGTGCAGCGGTCGCCGCGACGGCGGTGACGACGACGGGGGTCGCGGTCGCGGTGCCGTCCGCGGGGGTCGGGTTCGTGGGCGCGGCCTGCGTGGGGACCGCCGACGTGAGCGGTGCGGCGGCTGCGGTCGCTGCGGCAGCCGTGGGTGCAGCGGACGTTGGTGCGGCGGCCGTGCGGACGGCGGCTCCGGCCGAGCCGGCGTCGGTCGGGGTGGGCGGAACGCTCCCCTGCTGGGCGGTGGCCACCAGGAGCTGCGCTGACGCGGTCGGCGCAGCGGTCGAGCGTGCCGGCGCCGGGGTGGACTCGCCCGCCGCTTCCCCTGCGTCCGCACCGGCGACTGCGTCGGAGCGTGTCGACTGCGCGGGGACCACGGGAGTCGCGGACAGCTCGGCCGGGGCCGGAACCGAGACCGCACCGGCCACCGGGGTCTCGGTCACGGCCGACCGCAGGACCGCCGGAGCCGTCGTCGCGGCATCCGCGGCGGACCCCGCTTCGAGCGTGGCGGCCTCCGGAGCAGCGGTGGCGGCGGTCGCCGGAACCGGGGCGGCGGTGGGTGTGGGCACCAGTCCGGGGAGCAGCAGCGCCTGCGCGTCGGCAGCCGCAGCCGTGTCGGCCGTGGCCGTGTCCGGCGTGGGCGGCGTCGTGTCCGGCGTGGGCGGCGTCGCGGGGGCGGTGCCGTCGTCGGTCGCGGTGCCGGCACCGTCGTCGCGCGCCGCTGCCCGGTCGCCGGCACGACGACCGGTCGCGGCGGCAGCGGTCAGGGCAGCGTCGAACGATCCGGGCCCTGCGGGGTCGGAGCTCGGGCGGGATGGCGCAGTGGTGCTCGCCGGAGCGGGCGCGGGCTGGGTGGCGATGGTCAGGCTCATGCGGCGCTCCCGGTCTGCATCATGGACAGCAGCGCGGCGGTCTGCAGGTCGGTGGCACTGCTCGCGGCCGTGGTCGCGGTCGTCGCCGGGGTGGCGGACGCCTGGGCCGGCACGATGCGGCGGATGGTGGCGATGTCGGCGTCGGAGTACCAGTTGTCGACGATGCGGACGTCCTTGCCCGGGCGCGGCGCGTGCAGCACCTTGCCGTCGCCGACGTAGATGACGACGTGGCCCTCGCCCTTCGGGATGATCAGGTCGCCGGGCTGCGCGTCCTTCAGGGAGCCGACCTCGACGCCCATCTTCGCCTGGTCCGGCACGACCCGCGGCATGGTCACGCCGAGGTCCTTGAACACCGTCTGCACCAGCCCCGAGCAGTCCATGCCAGCGGTCGTGGTGCCGCCGAACACGTAGGGCACGCCGAGGTACTTCTTCGCGTCCGCGACGACGTCGGAGCCGGTGGCGCCGCTGCCTGTCGCGAGCGTGCCCGCGCCGGCGTCGACGGACGTGGCGGGCGCGCTGCTGGTGGCCGCCGCAGCGCCGGCAGCAGCGGTCGCGGTCCCGGTGCCGGTGGTCCCGGTCGCCGTGGCCAGGGCATCGGCGAAGGCGCTCGACGACGCGCTGGTCGACGCGGCGGACGACGACGAACTCGTCGCCGAGGCCGAGCCACCGCGCAGGGTGTCGATCTGGGACCGGATCTCGGAGATCCGGGAGAGCACCGCTTCGACGCTCATCGGGCACCACCTTCCGTGCGGCGTCGTGCCGCGATCTCGTCGAGGGCGTTCTGTTCGGTGCGGAGTTCCTCGGCGGCCTGCTCGGCGGCGTGCTTGCCCTCGAGCTTCTCCAGGCCGACCGCGGCACGTCGTGCGGCGGTGTACTCCTCCTGTGCCCGGTCGGCGTCCGCGCGGCGGGTCCGGACCACGGCGTCGAGCTCCTCGAGCATCCCGCGGGTCGCGGCACGCGCAGCGGCGACGGCGCTCAGGGTCGCGGCGTCCTCGATCGGCTGCGCGCCCTCGGCGTCGGCGAGGCTGCGGCGCGCGGCGATCCTGGCGTCGGCGGCGTCGCGCACGCGCTCGTTCGCGGTGGCGAGCGAGGCTGCGGCGCGGTCCTGTTCGGTGTGCCGCAGGCGCAGGAGCCCCGCGAGCGGGAAGCGGCGGGCCATCACGACACCCCCAGCTGCTGCACGAGACCACCGAGTCGCTGCCAGGACGCGTCGGCGGTCGCCCGCTCGTCCATCCCCTGGCGCAGGAACGCGTCGATCGAGCCCTGGTGGTCGACGGCGGCGTCGACGAGCGGGTTCGAGCCGCGCTGGTACGCGCCGACGTCGAGCAGGTCCTGGGCGGCGGCACGCGCTGCCATCACCTTGCGGAGGGTCGTCGCGGCACCGCGCTGCGCGGGCTCCGTCACCTTCGAGGCCACCCGGGACACCGAGCCGAGGGCGTCCACGGACGGGAAGTGCCCGGTGATCGCGAGCTTCCGGTCGAGCACGACGTGACCGTCCAGGATGCTGCGGGCGGCGTCGGCGATCGGCTCGTTGTGGTCGTCGCCGTCGACCAGCACGGTGTACATGCCGGTGATGCTGCCGACGCGGTCCGTCCCGGCACGCTCGAGCAGCCCGGCGAGCACCGAGAACGTCGACGGCGGGTAGCCCCGGGTGGCCGGCGGCTCCCCCACCGAGAGCCCGATCTCACGCTGCGCCATCGCGACGCGGGTGAGCGAGTCCATCATGAGCACGACGTCTTGGCCGGCGTCGCGGAACGACTCGGCGATGCGGGTGGCCACGAACGCGGCGCGCAGACGCATGAGGGCGGGCTCGTCCGAGGTCGACACGACGACGATCGAGCGGGCGAGGCCTTCGGCGCCGAGGTCGTCCTCGAGGAACTCGCGCACCTCGCGGCCACGCTCCCCGACCAGTGCGATCACGTTGACGGCGGCGTCGCTCCCCCGGGCGATCATCGACAGCAGCGAGGACTTGCCGACACCGGAGCCCGCGAAGAGCCCCATGCGCTGGCCACGGCCGACCGTGGTGAGGGTGTCGAGCACCCGCACGCCGAGCTGCATCGGGGTGTCGATGCGGGTGCGTGCCATCGCGTTCGGGGTCGCGTGGTCGAGCGGCACCCAGTCGACGGGCTCGCCACCGGCACCGACGAGCGGTCCGCGGTCGTCGATCGGTCGGCCGAGGCCGTCGAGCACACGGCCGAACAGCCCGGCACCCGTCGGCACGAGCACCGGCCGGCCGGTGGGGCGTGCGGGGGTGCCGGCGGTCACACCGGTGAGGCGTCCGAGGGGCATGCAGCGCACGCCGGTGGCGTCGGTCGCGACGACCTCGACGGCGGTCTGCACGCCGTCTTCCGGTCCGACCATGACGACCTCCCCGACGTGGGCGTCGAGCCCGGCGATCGTCAGCCCGAGGCCGACGGCGCTCGTGACGACGCCGACCCGCTGGGGTGCAGCCTGCCGCAGGGCGTCGTCGAGCCCGCGCGGGCGGAGCAGCGTGGCGGTCACGCGGACACCCCCTGCAGCTCGACACCCAGTGCAGTGCGGGCACGGTCGAGTGCGGTGGCGATCCGGGCGTCGAGGATGCCGTCCGGCAGGTCGACGACGGCGTCGCCGTCCCGCAGCGCGGGGTCCGCGACCACGGGCACCGGCAGGTCGACGTCGGCGACGCGGGCGGCGTCCGCCGGGCTGAGCCGGACGGCCACCGGGACGCTGCGGTCGATGGACGCGAGCGCCCGCCGGACGGTGGTCTCGGCACCGGACGTGATCCGGGCCTCCCGGTCGTCATCGGTACCGACCGCCGGACGGGAGGCACGGATCTCGTACCCGACGATCGCCTCGGCCAGGTCCGTGGCCGCGCTGGCGACGGACGCCTCGGCGTCGCTGAGGACGGGCGCGACCGTGGACAGCATCGCGTTCGTCGCGGCGTCGAGGACCGCGATGCGGCGGACGGTGTCCGCGCGCAGCGACGCGGTCAGCGCGGCGTGCTCGGCCTGCAGGCGGGCGCGCAGGGCGTCCGTCTCGGCCTGCGCGGCGCGGAGTCCCGCGGTGTATCCGGCGGCGTGGCCGCGGACGTCGGCGCCCGACGCACGGTCGGTCGCGGCGGCGGTGCCGATCGCGGGGAACGCGATGCGCTGCACGGTGCCGGCGGTCGTGGTGTCAGTCAACGAGCTCGTCCTCCTCGGCACGGTGCACGGTGATGACGCCCTGCGCCTCGAGCTCGCGCACGGAACGGACGACCTCGGCGCGGGCCTCCTCGACCTGCGAGACGCGGACCGGGCCCATGGCCTGCAGTTCGTCGTCGAGCAGCGAGCGGTTGCGCTCGGACACGTTCGCGCGGATCGTCTCGACGACGGGTCCGGCCGCACCCTTCATGGCGGTCGCGAGGAGCTTCGAGTCGATGCCACGCAGCACCTGCTGGATGTCGCGGGACTCGAGCTTGACGATGTCCTCGAAGGTGAGCATGCGCGAGCGGATGTCCTCGGCGAGCTCCGGGTCGCGGGCCTCGAGCCCGTCGAGCACGGCCTTCTCGGTGGCGACGTCGGAGCGGTTGATGATGTCGACCAGGGGCGCGATGCCGCCGACGACCTCGACGCTCTCGCGCGGCGACACGACGGCGCCGGCGCGCTGGCGCAGGACACCGGCGACGATGCCGACGGCCTCCGGGGTCGCGCTGCCCATCGTGGCGAACGCCTGCGCGACGTCGGTGCGGACGCGCTCGTCGACACCCGCGAGGACGGCGCTCGCCTGGCCGGGCTTGAGGTGCGCCAGGACGAGGGCGATGGTCTGCGGCAGCTCGCCCTCGAGCAGGGTGATGACCTGCCCGGGCTCGGCGTCGTCGAGGAAGTCGAAGGACTGGCCGGCCAGGTTCGAGGCGAGTCGGTCCATCACGCCCGCGGCGCGCTCGGCGCCGAAGGACGCCTCGAGCAGCCCGAGGGCGGTCTCCTTGCCGCCGCGCTTCTGCAGTCGGCCGCTCATCGTGATCCGGTGGAACTCCGACATCGTCTGGTCGACGACGGTGTCCTCGACGCGGCGCATCCGGACGATCTCGGCCGAGATCTCCTCGGCCTCCATCTCGGTGAACTGCTTCATCACCTCGGCCGCGCGGTCGGTGTCCATCTGCATGAGGATGAGCGCGACCTTCTGGGCGCCGGTCAGCGCTCGGTCGTTCGAACCCTTGCCGGTGCCCGGGCCGTTGCCGTTGCCGTTGCTGCCGCTCGGCATCAGGGCGCTCACACCGGTGCCCGGTCGTCGAGGAGCCCGCGCAGGAGCTCGGCCGTGCGCTTCGGGTCGCGTTCGGCCAGCGCGGAGATGTCCTGACGGCGGCGCTCGGCCGTGATCTCGTCGGTCGTCAGCACCTCGGTCGGCGGGTCACCGGCGGGCATCGTCGACAACACGGCGGTGGGGGCGTCACCGGCACCGAGGGTCGCGCGGTCGGCGGCGCCGTCCATCGCGAGGGGCAGCTGGAAGGTCTCGCCGGCGAAGGCGTCGAGTTCTCCGAGGTCGACGGCCTCGCGCTCCTGCTTCCGGCTGCGACGGGCGATGACGAACATGACGGCGATGAGCGCGAGCAGGATGCCGATGACGATGCCGGCGGTGCGGATCGACGACCACAGGGCTTCCTGCTGGTCGGCCTTCTGCTGCGCCTCGAGGGCCTTCGCGGCCTGGTCGGCGCCGCTGGTGTCGAAGTCCATCATCGCGACCTTGACCTGGTCGCCGCGGTTCTGGTCGACGCCGGCGGCGGCCGACACCAGGTCGTTGATGCTCTGCAGGTTCGCGTTCTGCACGGCGTCGGCCTTCGAGTTCAGCGCGACCGAGATGGTCTGCCGGTCGAGGGACCCCGAGGGGATCTGCGTGGTCTCGGTGGTGTGGTCGACGGCGTTGTTCTTCGTCGCCGACTCGTTGGTGTAGCCGCCGTCACCGGTGCCGCTCGTGGCGGTGCCGTTCGGCACGGCGATGTTGTCCGGGCCGAGGACCCCGGTCGCGCCGCTCGACGCGCCCGCGGCACCCGAGCCGTACTGCTCGGTGGTGCTCGACTCGTTGAGCGCGACCGGACCGGAGGTCGGTGACGTGTAGCTCTCCGACGTGCGGGTGCCGGACTCCTGGTTCATCGTGCCGGAGACCACGACCGTCGCGTTGCCGGCGCCGAGGGTGGTGTCGAGGAGGTCCTGGATCTTCTTGCTGGTGGCGGCGTCGTAGTCGGCGGCCTGGTCGGCGCCGCTGCCGGTCGCACCGGTCCCGACGGCGGACAGGGTCTGCCCCTTGGCGTCGACGACCGAGACGTCGGTGGTCTGCATGCCCTCGACCGAGGCGCTGGTCAGGTGCACGATCGCCTGCACCTGGTCGGTGCTCAGCTGGGTGCCGTTGTCGGTGGCGATGAACACCGACGCCGTCGGGTCCTTCTCCTCGGACACGAACACGGACTTCTCCGGGATCGCGAGCTGCACGGTCGCGGTCTGCACGCCGTCCATCGCACCGATGGTCTTGGCGAGCTCGCCCTCCATCGCCCGCTTGTAGGTGACGTCCTGCTGGAACTCCGAGCTCGTCACGCCCATCTGGTCGAGCAGCGAGTAGCCGCCTTCGTTCGACGACGGCAGCCCGTTCGACGCGGCCTTGAGACGCTCCGAGTACACCTGCGCCTGCGGCACCAGGATCGTCGCGCCACCGTCGGTGAGCTGGTACGGCACACCGTCCGTCTGCAGCTGGTCGGTGATGGAACTCGCGTCGGCGGCGGCCAGCCCGGTGAAGAGCGGCGCGTAGGACGCCTTGCCGAGCCACGACGCCAGGGCGATCCCACCGAGCACGAGCGCGGCGATCACCAGGATCGCGATGGTGCGCTGGGCGGCGGAGAAGCCCTTCACGTACGCGGACAGGCGCGCGAAGACGTTCTTGACGGCGACGGGCATCAGGCCTGCATCCTCATGATCTCGTTGAACGCGTCGACGCCCTTGTTGCGGACGGCGGAGACGAGCTCGAGCGTGACCTGCGCGCGGGTGGCGGCGATGGTCGCGTCGTGGATGTCGTCGAGGTTGCCGGTGACGGCCTTGAGCGCGAGGGTCTTCGAGTCGCTCTGCAGAGCCTGCAGCCCGTCGACGGCGTTCCCGAGGCTGGCGGCGAACCCGCTGCCGTCGGTGCTGGTCGCACCCGCAGCGCCGGTGACGTCGCTGGAGGTGCCGGACGCACTGGTCAGTGCGTTCGTCATCGCGTTGGTGGTCACACCGTTGACGGCGTCGATGGGCATCAGTTCTTCCCGATCTGCAGTGCCGCCTCGTAGGCGGTCTTGGCACGGTCGACCACGGCGGCGTTCGCCTGGTAGCCGCGCTGGGCCATGATGAGGTCCGCCATCTGCGTGCCGAGGTCGATGTCCGGCATGCGGACGTAGCCCTCGTCGTTCGCGAGCGGGTTGTCCGGGTCGTAGGTCACGCGGCCGGCGGCGCTGCCGAACGCGGCGCCCTTGACGTAGGCGCCGGACACGCCGTTGCCCTCCTGGACCTCGACGTAGCGGGCCTGGAACGCGGTGTCGTCCATCGACTTCACGGTGTTCGCGTTCGCCATGTTGTCGGCGACGGCGTCGAGCCACTTCCGGTGCACGGTCATGCCGGTGCTCGCGATGCCGATCGCGTCGAAGGTCGTCACGAGTTCGTCCGCATCGCCGCACGGACGCTCGTGAGCTCGGAGTTCATCGCCTGCGTGGCGAACTGGTACCGGAGCACGGTGTCGACGTTGGAGAGCGTCTCCTCGTCGAGGTTGACGTTGTTGCCGTTCGTGTTCGTCGGCTCGAGGCTGCGGGCGACCGTCGGCGCGGTGTTCCCGCTGCCGTCGGTGATCGACTTCGCCAGGGCGTCCTCGAACTGGACCTTCTCGGCGTGGTAGTTCGGCGTGTTGATGTTCGCGATGTTGTTCGCGATCACCTTCTGGCGCATCGACAGGCCGTCGAGTGCGCTCTGCAGCGCGACGCTCGTCACGGAATCGAACACGGTGGTCCCCTCGTCAGGCGTCGCCCGTGGGGCGTCGCCGTGCGGTGGTGGCCGATCCGTGGCCGAACTGGTGAGCGATCCGTGCTCGTGTGGCGCTATCGGTGCCCGTCCCCGGCCGCGTTAGCCCTCGCCCCGAACGGGGGTGGCACCACTTCTGCGACAGACCACTCGTCGAACGACGCGTGCTTCGTCGCGGAACAGGTGTGGCGGGAGCGCGGGTCAGGCGGACGCGTCGAGGTACACCGCGCCACGGGGCTCGCGGGTCGCGTCGACGGCGCGCAGCGCACCGAGGTGCTCGAGCGTCGCCCGTCGGTCCGACTCCAGTTCCGCGATGCGGTCGCGCTGCGCAGCGAGCAGCCGGGAGGCACGCCCCACCAACGCGCGCGGCACCGGACCCAGCCCGGCCGGCTCCGACCACCCCACCACGGCCGTGGGGTCGGCCGCCTGCCGGGCGGCGTCGTGCTCCAGGGAGTCGAGGAGGGCCTCCCAGGCGAGGCGGTGGTCGACCTGCTCGGGCGACACCTCCTGCTCGGGCGACGGTGTCGTTTCACGCGACGGTGCCGGTTCAGGCGACACCGAGGGCTCCGCCCGTCGACTGCTGGCGGGCCGGCGTCGCCGGCAGCGACGCGGCGGCGTCGTGCCACGACTGCCGCAGGGGTTCGAGGATCCGGATGCAGTCGCGCGTCGCCTGCACGTCACGGTGCACGTTCGCGGTGATGAGGGACGTCGACGCGTAGTTGTAGACGGCGAGCAGGCCCTCGCCGCCGTCCCAGACGTCGATCCGCAGCGTGGACGACAGCTCGCCGACGATCGCCTGCGCGTGCAGCAGCTGCTCGCGGGCGGCGTCCCAGTCGGCGCTGGTCTGTGCGGCCTCGGCGCGGTGCAGGTCGAGCAGCAACCGGTCGTAGAGCATCGTCACGAGCTGCGCCGGGGTGGCCGACAGGACGGCCTCGTTCGTGTACTGGGCGCGACGCTGGTCGGTCACGGTGCGGGGCTGCGCGGCCTGGCGGAAGGCTGCGGCCTGGAAGTCGAAGGTCATGGTGATCCCGTCAGCTCGTCGTCGCCGCGAGCTGGCTGGCGAGCCAGCTGGACTGGGACTGGAGCTTGCTGAGGCTGGTCTCGAGCGACGAGTACAGCGTCTGGAGCGATGCGCGGCGCATCGTGAGTCGGTCGGTCCAGCTGTCGATCTGGGTGTTGAGGTCCTTCGCGACCGCCTGCTGGCCGGTGATCGTCGTGGTGATGGACCCGTCGTACTTGTCGGACGCCGCGGTGGCGGCGGCACCCACGTTCGCGGCGACACCGGACAGCATCGCCTGCGTGCCTTCGGGGTCGGTGGCGAGGGCCTTCTGGAAGACGTCCGCGTCGAAGGTGAAGCTGCCGTCCTTGGTGATCGAGATGCCGATCGACGACGGCGACTTCCCACCGACGGGCGCCGACATGGTGCTGCCCAGGCGCTGCACGGCGTCGCGCGTGGTGCCGTCGCCCATCAGGACCCCGGCGGTCGTGGTCGTCGACCCACTGGTGGCACTCGTGCTGCTCGTCACCGCGGTGTTCGTCTTGTAGTAGGCCGAGACCGCGTTCATCGCGTCGACGAGTCCGGACGCCACGGACTGGGCCTTCGTGGTGTCCTGCGCGACGCCGACCGTGACCGGGTCCGTCGAGGCCCTCGACACGGTGACGCTGAGCCCGGGGACCAGGTCGGTGAACGTGTTCGTCGCGCTCGTGATCGTCTGCTCGGCGGCGGTGCCGGCCCACAGCGTGACGCTGGCGTCCTTCGCCTGGGCGACGACCGCGGCGCCGACCTCGGTCAGCACGTTCGTCGCTGTGCCGGCGGTCACCTGGTCGGCGGTCCCCCGGTACACCTCGAAGCCACCCGCTGCCCCGGTCTTGGCGGACGTGAGCTGCAGCCGGTAGAGCTTGGTGCCGTCGGCGGCCGCACCCGCGGCGACCTTCGTGGCGGTGACGCCGGCCCCGGACTTGTTGATCGCCGACACCGTGTCGTCGAGGGAGCCCGACGACGGCGTGACGGTGGTCTTCGTGCCGTCGGCACCCACCAGGGTGATCGGTTCGGCAGCGGCCGACCACGTGGACATCGCGGCGGTGGCGCCGACCTGGGCGGACGCGGTCGAGCCGACGCTGAACGTCAGCGACCCGGCGCTCGCGTTCGTGCCGGTGACGGCGGTGACGCCCGACGACGAGCTCGTGGCCGTGAACAGGTCGAGAGAGGTCGCCTTGGCGGCGTCCTTCGCCTTGGTCGCGAGGGCCTGCACCAACCCGTTGATCGTCTGCAGTGACGAGATGAACGAGTTGGTGCTCGTGAGCTTGTTCTTGAGCAGGGTCTGCGGCACGCCCTCGACGCTCATCAACGAGTTGATGAGGTCGGTCGTCTTGAGCCCGCTGACGAGCCCGTCGATCGCGAGGCTGGTGCTCGAGGACACGGACGATGACATCGTCGACACTCCCTGGCGTCGTGGGGATGGTCAGGAGGGCGACGCCGCCTCCCGGGAAGCCTGAACGATCCCGGAAGGCGGCGTCGTGGGTGCTAGCGCAGGAGCGAGAGCACGCCCTGCGTGCTCTGGTTCGCCTGCGCGAGCATCGACGTGCCGGCCTGGCTGAGGATGTTGTCGCGCGTGTACTTGACCATCTCCTCGGCCATGTCGACGTCGGTGATGCGCGAACCGGCAGCGGTGAGGTTCTCCTTGGCCACGTTCGTCACGTTGATGGCGTGGTCGAAGCGGTTCTGGACAGCACCGATGCTCGAACGTGCCGAGGACACGTACTTGATCTGCTCGTCGATCGCGGTGATGGCGGCCTGAGCGTTCGTCGCGCTGTCGAAGGTGAGGGCGCCGACAGCGGTCGACACGGACTCCACGTTGGACTTCGACAGGTCGACGTCGATCTGGCTCGCCGCGTCGCCGTTGGCGCCGACCTGGAACTTCAGGACGCCTGCGGTGCCGGCGGAGCCGTCGAGCAGGTTGATGCCGTTGAAGTTGGTCGACTGCGAGATGCGGGTGAGCTCCTTGGTGAGCTCGCCGACCTCGGTGGTGATCGCCTTGCGCGAGTCCTCGTTGTTCGAGTCGTTACCGGCCTGGACGGCCAGGTCGCGCATGCGCTGGAGGATCGAGTGGGTCTCGGTGAGGCCACCTTCAGCGGTCTGCACGACGGAGATGCCGTCCTGCGCGTTGCGGGCGGCGACCGTGAGGCCACCGACCTGGGACTTCAGCCCCTCGGAGATCGACAGACCGGCCGCGTCGTCGGCAGCACGGTTGATGCGGAGACCCGACGAGAGCTTCTCGAGGGACTTCGACAGGTCGTTCTGCGTCGAGTTGAGGTTCCGGTACGTGTTGAGTGCCGAGAGGTTGGTGTTGATGGACATACCCATGGTGGTTTCCTCCGTGAATGCTGGGTCGTACTACAGCCCGTCCGTGGGCTGACGTGGATGACTCTCGACCGGGTGCCGGGAGCCGTTAGGGAATCGACGGAAATACCCGTCGACGGTTCAGCTCGCCGCCACGGCGACCGGCGCGGTCGCGTCGTGGACGGCACGTGCGACGCCGGCAGCGGCGTTCGACGCGACGCGTGCGAGGTAGGCGCTCCGGCGGGCCGCGGTGGTGCGCGAGGCGGGTTCGGCGGCGGCACCGCCGTCGCCGTAGTGGGCGGCCAGTCCGTCGCGGAGCAGGCGCATCGCCTCGGAGCGCTGCTGCGAGACGGCGGAGTGCGTGATGCCGAGTTCCGCGGCGACGTCGGTCACCGAGCGGTCCCCGAAGTAGACGGCCTCGACGACGAAGCGCATCCGCTCGGGCAGCGCCTCGACGGCTGCGCGCAGGTAGCGACGCTTCTCGGTCTCGAGCAGGTCGTCGCCGGGCAACGGCAGGTCGGCTGCGACGAGGTCGTGCACGGTCTCGTCGAGGGGCGCGACGATGCGGGCCGCGTCGCTCATGGCGTCCGAGGCGGTCTGCCGGTCGACGCCCATCGCGTCCGCGACCTCCTGCACGCCGACGCTCCGGCCGAGTCGGGCGGACAGGGCCTCCTGCGTGGCGAGGGTCTCGCGGATCCGCTTCCGGGTGCCACGAGACGCCCAGTCGGCCGAGCGCATGTCGTCGGCGAGGGCTCCGGCGATCCGGGTCCGGGCGTAGGCGCCGAAGGGGACGCCGAGGGTGGGGTCGAACGCGTCGGCAGCGGCGACGAGGGCGAGGGAGCCGACGGCGGCGAGGTCGTCGCGGTCCAGGTGCGTGGCACGGGAGCGGACGTCGGCGACGATGTAGCCCACGAGCGGGAGGTGCTCCACGATCATCGCGTTGCGTGCGGTGCGGTCCATGCTGATCCCCTGATCGACCTGACGTGACTGTCTCGACTCACCCGTCCCTGGGCACGACGGACGCCGGCCTCGGATGGCCGGTGCGTACGCCGAAGACCCGCCCGGTTCCCTCCGAGCGGTGCACCCCGTGCCCCTGTGACGCGGTTCGAGGTCGCCCTCGTGGTGCGTTCTGAATCTATCGGCTGGCAATGTCCTGAACAGGGGTTCATCCGTCCCCAGTGCGGGGGCATTCGCGGTGTTTCCCGGTCGGCATTTGGGGGGACCCACTCGGTAGAACGCCCGTTCCCGTCCCCCGGACGGGAGGCATCCGCTGGTGCGCATCGCGCCAGCGATGCCGGATGCCTCCGGGCGAGCCTGCGAGCACGGCGCCGAAGACCAGCCGTCTCCACTTACGCGCCACCACCCGCGGTCGATAGGTCTCGGTGTCCGCCGGATGGTGGACCCGAAGACCCGAACACCCGACGACGACCCACACGGGAGGAGCTGATGAGCGTGAACGACCTGTCCGCCGTGCTCTGGCGCGAACGCGAACTGCTCGAGCTGCTCACCTTCAAGCTCGAGGAGGAGCAGCTCCTGCTCACCGCGGGCCGTTCCCGGTGGGTGTCGCACGCCAGCCGCGAGGTCGAGCAGGTCCTCGAACGACTCCGCAGCACCGGACTCGAGCGCGCCGCGTCGAGTGCCGAGGTCGCCGAGGAGTGGGGCGTCCCCGCCGATGCACCCCTGCGCGACGTCGTCGCCGCAGCGCCGAACGGCCCGTGGGGCGAGATCCTCGCCGCGCACCTGACCGCGATGGTCGAGCTGACCACCCAGATCGGCGCCCTGCGCGACGAGAACGACCGCTTCCTGCGCACCGCCGCCCAGGCCACCGAGGAGACCCTCGCCGGCACCGTGACGACCGCCGCGACCTACGACGCCTCGGGCACCTCCGGTCCCGGCTCCGACGGCGCCCGCCTGTTCGAGGGGACCCTGTAACCCCGTGGCCAGCACCTTCGGCTCCCTCGCCACCGCGTACTCCGGCCTCGCCGCAGCCCGCGCCGGCATCGACGTCATCGGCCAGAACATCGCGAACGCCGGCACCGCCGGGTACACGCGGCAGCGCGTCACGCAGAACTCCATCCCCGCGACGCAGACCGGGTTCATGCGCGGCACCGCCGCCCTCGCCGGTCAGGGCGTCTCCGTCGACGGCATCGCCCGCCTGGCATCGCTGACGCTCGACGTCGGCGTCCGGGTCGCCGCGGGGTCCTCCGCCTACGCCGACGCCCGTGCGACGGCACTGTCCGCCCTCGAGACCGGCCTGCACGAGCCCGGCAAGGACGGCCTGAGCGCCAAGCTCGATGCCTTCTGGTCGTCGTGGAGCGAACTCGCCAGTCACCCCGACGACCCGGGTGCCGCCAGCGCCGTCCTCGGCGCAGCGGGCACCGTCGCCTCCGCCCTGGCCGCCGGGTCGAAGGCCGTCGACGCGCAGTGGTCCTCGGTCCGGGGCACCGCGGCCGGCCAGGTGACCCAGCTGAACGACGCCGCGAAGCAGGTGGCCGACCTGAACGGGCGGATCCGCACCGCACTGGCCTCCGGCGGCAACGCCAACGAACTCCTCGACCAACGCGACCAGCTCACCGAGCAGATCGCGACGCTCGCCGGCGGGACGACCCGCTCCAACGCGGACGGCACGGTCGACGTGCTGCTCGGCGGCAACCCGCTCGTGCAGGGCACCGACGCCCGCGCCGTCGCCCTCGGCGGTGGCGAACGCCTCGCCGACGGCGCCGCGGTCACCCTGACCTGGACCTCCGGCACCGCCGGCGCAGTGTCCCTCAGCGGCGGGTCGATAGGTGGCGCCCTCGCCGTCCTCGCCCCGGCGAACGCGAACGGCACGGGCGGCGCGCTCGCCCAGGCCGCCGCGTCCTACGACGCCGTCGCGACCCAGCTCGCCACCACGGTCAACGCCGTGCACGCCACCGGCACGACCCCGGCCGGCACCACCGGCACCGCGTTCTTCGCCCTCGCGGCGGGCGTCCCCGCAGCGCAGGGCCTCTCGGTCGTCCCGACGGACGGCAGCGGCCTGGCGACGCGGAACGCGGCGGGGCAGCTCGACGACTCGTTCGCCGACGCGCTCTCGCGACTCGGCACGGGCCCTGGAGCCGCCGACACGACCTGGGCGACGTTCGTGGCGGGGGTGGGCACCGCCTCCCGGTCGGCCGCGACGGAGTCGACGCTCACCGGACTCGCCCTGACCAACGCGCGCACCCAGCAGCAGTCGAGCGCCGGCGTCGACCTCGACGAGGAGAACGTGAACCTGCTGAGCTACCAGCACGCGTACCAGGGCGCGGCACGCGTCCTGACCGCCGTCGACGAGATGCTCGACACCATCATCAACCGCGTCGGACTCGTCGGGAGGGGCTGATCGTGATCACCCGGGTGACCACCCAGATGTCGATGGCTGCGGCCTCGGCACGGCTGCAGACCGGTGCGGCGCGCGTGGCGCAGCTGACCGAGCAGGCCACCACGCTGCAGGCGATCCAGAAGCCGTCCGACGACCCGGTCGGCACCGCGTCGTCGATGCAGGTGCGCAAGGAGCAGGCCGCCGCCGCGCAGTACACGCGCAACGCGAACGACGCCGTGGCCTGGCTCGCGACCACCGACAGCGCCCTGTCCAGCGTCTACTCGGTGCTGAACAGCGTGCGGGACCTGACCGTGCAGGCGGCGAACTCCGGCACCATGAGCGACACCGACCGCGACGCCTTCATCACGCAGTTCCAGTCGCTGAAGTCCGACCTCGAGGCACGGGCCAACACGACCTACGGCACCCGCTCGGTCTTCGCCGGCGCCTCGACCGCCGCCGCCGCGTACGACCCGGCGACCGGGTGGGCGGCCTCCGGCACGGACGTCTCCCGCCGGATCGGCGACGGCACCACCGTGCGCGTCGACACCGCCGGGGCCGACGTCTTCGGCACCGGCGCGTCGTCCGTGTTCGGCGTGCTCGACTCCATCGTCAGCGACCTGCAGAACGGGGTGAACGTGAACGCGCGGATCAACGACGTCGACGGCGCGCTCGGGGCCGTCCGCGGCGCCCAGGCCGACGTCGGCGTCCGGCACGCGACCGCCCTCGCTGCGCAGGACTCGCTGAAGACGGCAGCCGTCTCGCTCGAGAACCGCCGCGCCGGCATCGAGGACGTCGACCTCGCCAAGGCCGTCCTCGACCTGCAGGTGCAGCAGACCAACTACCAGGCAGCCCTCGCCGTCACCGCGAAGGTCCTGCAGCCGACCCTGATGGACTACCTCCGATGAGCATCTCCCTGACCTTCGCCGTCCCGCCGTTCGGCCTGTCCCCCGCACCCGTGTTCACGCTGACCCCGGTGGACGGCGCCGAGGGCCTGTTCACCCTCGTCGGGGGTTCCTCGCGCTTGTTCGTGCTCGACGCCGCGGTGCACCTGCCGGCCTACGCGCCCGAGCTCACCGACGAGCAGGCCGCTGGGCTCGAGCTGACCGACCCCGCCGATGCGATGCTGCTCGTGGTGGCGAACCCCGGCGCGTCCGGCACGACCGTCAACCTGCTCGCCCCGATCGTCGTGAACGCCCGGACCGCCGTGGGCGCGCAGCTCATCCTGGAGGACCAGGACCTGCCGCTGCGGGCGGAGCTCGCGCGGGCGTAGGTGCTGCGGGGGGCTGCGGGGGGCCCGCACCCGTTTTGCGACAATCCACGAGTCGATCGGCGCGTGGTTCGTCGGAACATGCGCACGCAACTGTTGCGTGTGCATGAGTCGACAAAGCACGAGGTGATCAACACGTGCATCGTCGCAAGGTGCACACGAATGGAGCGCCCTCGTTCCTCCACACAAGGCGGTTGCGCTCGACTGTCCACAGATCGTCGCGGTAGGGCCCTCGCTCCGACTCGCTTCCAGCAGCCTGTGGGGCATGGGCAGAGCGAACGACATCGAACTCATCCGCACGACCGGCCTTCCGGATCCCGAACGCCGGGCGCTCGAGCGCGATGTCCACCGCGGGGTCCTCGAACGGATCCGCCCCGGCGTCCTGGTCCGGCCCGGGGCGCTCGACCATCTCCACCCTGGTGAACGACACCACGTGCTCGTCCGAGCATCGCTCCACCGCATCCGCGTCAGCGACCTCGTGTCGCACCAGTCCGCGTGCGCTGTGCTCGGGCTGCCGCTCGTCGGCGAAGCTCCGATGAAGGTCCACGTGTCCGACCCGACGACGACCCACACGCGCGTGACCGCCTGGTTCGTCCGGCACGGCACTGCAGCACGGCCACCGACCGCGTACATCGAGTCCGGCGGACTGCGGACCACCGGGTGGGCGCGGAGCGCGGTGGACGTCGCTGCGACCCGTCCGCTGCTCGAGTCGCTGGCGGTCGTGGACCAGCTGCTCGCCGATCGGCGCACGACGCCCGAGGCGCTGGCCGCTGATCTCGAACTGCGGGGCTCGGCGCAGGCGAAGGCGAGGGTGGCGATCGAGATGGGGTCGGCGCTGTCGGGGTCGCCGGCGGAGTCGGTGTGCCGGGTGCGCTTCCGGCAGGTCGGGGCGCCGGAGCCGGTGCAGCAGCACGAGTTCCGACGGCCCGGCGGCGGGACGGCCGTCGTCGACTTCTGGTTCCCGGATCAGGGCGTCGTGGTCGAGGTCGACGGCCGCGCGAAGTACGAGGACCCGACGATGCTCGAGGGGCGGAGCACCGCCGAGGCGCACTGGCAGGAGAAGCGTCGCGAGGACTTCGTCCGCTCGTTCCCCGAGGTCCGGTTCGTCGTCCGGTTGTCGTGGGCCGACCTCATGCAGCCCGACCGCGTGCGTGCAGCACTCCGCCGGGCGGGTGTCCCGTGCCGGTGACGAACAGGCGAGCGGCTCCGAGGGGCCGGCCGGGGTCAGTGGCGCGGCGCCTCCGGGTGGTGTTCGCGCTGCCGTTCGACCACGAGCGGTGCACTCGGCACGCCACCGCCGACGATCACTTCGCCGATACCGACCCGCACGCCGTGGACCCGCCCGACACCCTTCACCGCACCGGCACGGCGATCGGGGTCGGCCTCGCGGTGGTCGCCCCCGGCTGCGAGCTCGGCGTCGCGGACGGCGACCGTCCCGAGCACCTGGGCACCGGCGCCGAGCTCGGTGGGGCCCTCGACGAGGCAGCCGCCCGACAACCGAGCGCCGTCCCCCACGAGCACGTCCGCCACGGTGGCCGTGATCGTGACGGGCCCCGGGCCAAGTTCGGCACCGGAACCGATGGTCACCCGGGCCGCGGTGGCGACGACCGAGACCGGGCCCGGACCGAGCCGCGCGCCGGATGCGACGGTGATCGAGCCCCCGGCACGCGTCTCGAGCACGGCTCCGGGGTAGAGCACCACCCCGGCTGCAAGGGTGACGTCCGCGCCGACGAGCACGGAGCCGGGGTCGAGCACCACGACCTCGGGCAGCAAGCCGCGCACCTCGGCGACCGTCAGGAACCCGGAGGCCCGATGAGCGTCGTCAACCGGACCGGGCGCGCCGTCGATGTCCATCCAGCGAGCCTCCCACAAGCCCGGCGTACGGTGAGCGCATGGCCCGCTCCCCGAAGGACCAGGCGATCGTGCCGCTGCCGAACGCCCAGGTCTCCCCCATGCCCGACGACTCCCGGACCCCGCAGCCGCAACAACCCGGCGGGTGGGTCAAGTGGCTCGACCGCGCCATCAGCGTCCAGCGCCCGGTGGTCGTGGCGCACGTCAACGCGATCCGCCGACGCAAGCCGGCCGCCACCCCCGCCGAGGTCATCCAGATCCTCGAGCGGCAGTACCTCACCGCGGTCACCACCGGTGGCGCAGCGGTCGGTGCGAGTGCGGTCATCCCGGGCGTCGGGATGGTGGCCGCCCTCGGGCTGAGCGGCGCGGAGACGGTCGGGTTCCTCGAGACCACCGCGCTGTTCGCCCAGTCGGTGACCGAGGTGCACGGCATCGCCCTGGACGACCCCGAACGGGCACGGACCCTGGTGATGGCGATGATCCTCGGTGCTCCGGGGACGCAGCTCATCAAGCAGCTCGGCGGGCAGATCGCCGGCGGTCAGGCGCGCACGGCGTTCTGGGGCGAGATGGTGACCTCGTCCCTGCCGAAGCAGGTCGTCAACGGCCTCGGCGGGCAGGTCCGCGACCAGTTCATCAAGCGGTTCGCAGTGCGTCAGGGGACGTCGGTGCTCGGCCGGGCACTGCCGTTCGGGATCGGCGCTGCCGTCGGCGGGCTCGGCAACCACGCGCTCGGGCGGAAGGTCATCCAGGCCTCGCGGACCGGGTTCGGGCCGCCGTCGGCACACTTCCCGATCATCCTCGAGCCCAAGCCCGCGAAGCCCGAGAAGCAGTCGAAGGACAAGCAGCCCAAGGAGAAGCAGCTGAAGGACAAGCAGCTGAAGGAGCCCAAGCCCAAGCAGCAGAAGCAACTCGGCTGGCGCCGCGGCTCCGCGAAGGACGAGGACCTCTGGTCGGAGACGCCCGAGCGCTGAGCCGGGCGGCAGGCCCGATCAGAACGACCGACGCCCGATCAGAACGACCGACGCCCGATCAGAACGACCGACGCCCGATCAGAACGACCGAGGCCCGATCAGAACGACCGCACCGGCGTCCTGACGACCTGGCCGGCGTGCGCGAACCCGCCGCCGAAGCCGAACAGCAGCGCGGGGACTCCCTCGGGCAGGTCGCCACGCGCCCATGCCTTCGACAACCCGAGCGGCACACTGGCGGCCGAGGTGTTCCCGGACTCGACGACGTCGCGGATGACGAACTTCGACTCCCCGCCGAGTGCGGTGACGAGCGGCTCGATGATCCGCAGGTTCGCCTGGTGGAACGCGAACACCTCGATGTCGTCCATGGTGAGCCCGGCGGCCTCGACGACCTTGCGGGCGTGCCCCTCGGCCTCGGTGATGGCCCAGCGGTAGATCGAGCGGCCCTCCTGGTTGAACCGGCCGGGCGTCCCCTCGACCCGCACCGCGTCGAGCAGGTGGGGCACGCTGCCCCACGAGACGGGGCCGATCTCGGGGACGTCGGCGGCGCCGAGCACGGCGGCCCCGGCCCCGTCGCCGACGAGCACGCACGTCGACCGGTCGGTCCAGTCGGCGATGGCGGAGAGGGTCTCGGACCCGATGACGAGCGCGACGTCGGTGGACCCGACGCGGATCGACTGGTCGGCGAGGGCGAGCGCGTACTCGAACCCACTGCACGCGGTGTTGATGTCGATGGGCGCCGGTCCGTTCGTCATCCCGAGCGCGGCGGCGACCCGACCGGCGGTGTACGGCGCACGGTCCTGGTGCGTGGTGGAGGCGACGATGACGAGTCCGACGGCCGAGGGCGACACACCGGCGTCGGCGAGGGCGTTGCGGCCCGCTTCGATCGCCATCGACGTGACGGTGTCGTCCGGCCCGGCGATGTGGCGGGTCTGGATCCCGGTCCGGGTGCGGATCCACTCGTCGTTGGTGTCGACCATGGTCGAGAGTTCGTCGTTGGTCAGGATGCGTTCGGGCTGGTGGTGACCGAACCCGAGGATCCGGCTGCCACGGAGTGCTGGGGTGTTCACCGTCGTCACGGTACTCCTCCCCGGAGCGCGGACATGCCCCGGACGGCATGCAGCCACGCATCATGCAGAACAATGCACCCCAGCAAGCAGAACGATGCACCTCACCATGCAGAACCGGTACTCCCAGGGCCTGGCAGGGTGCCCCTCGGAGCGCGTAGACCGGAGTCATGGACTACACACACCTCGGACGGACAGGGCTGTCGGTTTCACGAGCAGTGCTCGGCACGATGAACTTCGGCCCGGAGACCACTGAAGACGACTCGCACGCCATCATGGACCGGGCCCACGAGCTCGGCGTCAACTTCTTCGACACCGCCAACGGCTACGGCGGCTCGGTGGGCAAGGGCGCCACCGAGGAGATCATCGGCCGCTGGTTCGCGAAGGGCGGCGGCCGTCGCGAGAAGACGGTCCTGGCGACCAAGGTCTACGGCGACATGATCGACTGGCCGAACGGCGGCAAGCTCAGCGCCTTCAACATCCGCCAGTCGCTCGACGCCAGCCTGCAGCGCCTGCAGACGGACCACATCGACCTGTACCAGTTCCACCACGTCGACCGTGCGACCCCGTGGGACGAGATCTGGCAGGCGATCGACGTCGCCGTGCAGCAGGGCAAGGTCCTGTACGTCGGGTCGTCGAACTTCGCCGGCTGGCACATCGCCCAGGCGCAGGAGGCCGCGAAGCGCCGCCACACCTTCGGCCTGGTGAGCGAGCAGTCGATCTACAACCTGGTGGTGCGCGACATCGAGCGCGAGGTCCTGCCCGCCGCCCGCGAGTACGGCCTCGGCGTCATCCCGTGGTCGCCGCTGCAGGGCGGTCTGCTCGGTGGTGTCATCGAGAAGACCGAGAACGGCTCCCGCCGTCTGTCGGGTCGCAGCGCCGAGTACGTCGAGGGGCACCGCGACCAGCTCACGGCCTACGAGTCGTTCGCCAAGGAGCTCGGCCACACGCCCGGCGAGCTCGCCCTCGCGTGGCTCCTCCACCAGCCCGGTGTGACCGCGCCGATCACCGGCCCCCGCACGATGGAGCAGTGGGAGTCCGCGGTCCGCGCCGTCGACATCCGTCTGGACCAGCGTGCGCTGGACCGGCTCGACGAGATCTTCCCGGGGCACAAGACCTCACCGGAGGACTACGCCTGGTGAGCTGACGGAACGGGCCTGGACCACGGCCCGCGATCAGGGCCACGGACGGGAGGCACGGTGCGCGTCCGACGCGCACCGTGCCTCCCGTCCGCCGTTGCGACCACCGCACGTGGCGAGCCGCCAGGACGACGCACGCCCGTCAGAGCGCTGCGATCTCCGCGTCCGTCAGCCCGGCCCAGCGCAGGTACGCGGTGACGCTGCCCCACCGCGCCTCGACGTGCCGGACCACGGTGGTCATGGTCTCCGGCACGCACCGTTGCGCGACAGCGGTGGCCTCGGGGTCGGTGCTGACCGCACGCTCTGCGGCGAACCGATCGGCCAGCCCGGCAGCGCTGGCGGCGTAGTCGTCGCCGACGGCCTCGATCGACGCACCCCAGAGCCGGGCGAGCAGTCCGCTGACGACGCCGGTGCGGTCCTTGCCGGCGGAACAGCAGACGAGCACGTCGCCGTCGGACCGGGCGATCGCGCGGAACGCGGCGGCGATCCCGGTGCGGTGGCGCTCGAGCCAGTCGATGTACTGCTCCTCGAGCTGCACGGCCTGGGCACCGGACTCGACGGTCGACGGGTCGAACAGCGGGACGAGCCGGTAGCCGTCGGTGGTACCGAGCGGGTGCGGGACGCGGGCGACCTCGTCGTCACGGCGCAGGTCGACCACGGCCGCGAGTCCGTGCGGGTAGGCGTCGGCACCGACGTGTTCGGTGTTGGCGCGGTACACGGTGCGGGGTCGGGCGCCCTGCAGGCCCGGTCCCCCGACCTCGCGCAGGTTGGTGAGGGTCGACGTCGTCGTCATGCCGTCAACCCTGCCAGACGACAGACGCAAGACGACAGACGCCGGACCGCACGACGACGGGCCCCGCGCTTGCTGTGTGCGCGGGGCCCGTCGTCGTGCGGGTGGTGCTGGTGGAGCTGGTGTCTGCTGGCTAGCGGACCGAGACCGGCGAGTCGTCGGTCTGCTCGTAGAGGACGTAGCCCTCTTCGCCGTGGACCGCGGTGTCGATGCCAGCGACCTCGTCCTCGGTCTTGACGCGGAAGCCGATCGTCTTCTCGATGAGGAAGCCGATGACGAACGCCAGGACGAAGGAGTAGATGCCGACGGCCAGGGCCGCGGTGGCCTGCTTGCCGAGCTGCTCGAACGAACCGGAGTAGATCAGGCCGGTGTCGTTGGCGAAGAAGCCGAGGTACAGCGTGCCGACGATGCCGCCGACCAGGTGGACACCGACGACGTCGAGCGAGTCGTCGAAGCCGAGACGGTACTTCCAGTCGATGGCGAAGCAGCAGATGATGCCGGCGACGAAGCCGAGCAGGATGCCCCAACCCGGGGTCAGGTTGGCACATGCCGGGGTGATCGCGACGAGACCGGTGACGGCACCCGAGGCGGCGCCGACCGACGTGGCCTTGCCGTCCTTGAGCTTCTCGACGAGCAGCCAGCCGAGGATGGCGGCGGCCGGTGCGGCGAGGGTGTTGACCCAGGCGATCGCGGCGATGCCGTCAGCGGCACCCTCGGAGCCGGCGTTGAAGCCGAACCAGCCGAACCACAGGATGGCGGCGCCGAGCAGGACGAAGGGCGGGTTGTGCGGCTTGTGCGCACCCTTGGCGAAGCCGACGCGCTTGCCGAGGACGAGCGCCAGGGCGAGACCTGCTGCACCGGCGTTGATGTGCACCGCGGTGCCACCGGCGAAGTCGATGACCCCCCACGTGGCAGCCCAACCCGAGGTCAGGTTGAAGACCCACGAGGCGACCGGGAAGTAGACGACGGTGACCCAGATGCCCGCGAAGACCATCCAGGCGCCGAACTTGGCGCGGTCGGCGATGGCGCCGGAGATGAGCGCGACCGTGATGATCGCGAAGGTGGCCTGGAAGCCGACGAACGCCATCGACGGGTACGCCGCCTGGATGTTCGAGGACTGCGCTTCCTCGAAGGCCTGGCCGAGACCGATCTGGTTCCAGTCGATGCTGAAGAACCCGACGACACCGGAGACCGCCGTGCCGTCACCGTGGTTGGCGAAGGCGATCGCGTAGCCGTAGAGCACCCACAGGACGCTCACGAGTGCGATCGCACCGAACGACATCATCATCATGCTGATGACGGACTTGGCCTTCACCAAACCGCCGTAGAAGAAGGCCAGGCCGGGTGTCATGAACAACACCAGCGCCGCCATGACCAACACGAACGTCGTGTTGCCCTGATCAAGCATCTGTTCACCTCTCGATTGCACGAGCGGCTCTTGGACCGCCTCGGGTGACACCGAGTCTGGCGAGGTGACGTTTCACGAGGGGGCACGATGTGTTTCGCGGATGTAACGCGACGGCGCGGTTTGTAAACGTCGTGTTTCGCATGGCCCGATGCCCCCTGGACAGGGGGTGCACCGACCGGTCAGCGGATGCCCCGGGCGGCGCGCGTCAGTCCTGGGCGCGGCTCAGGGCCACGACACGGCTCGCTGCGCGCAGGTACTTCTTGCGGTAGCCGCCGTCGAGCATGGCGTCGGGGTACACCTGGTCGAGCGGCGTGCCCGAGGCCACGATCCGGACCTGGGCGTCGTAGAGCCGGTCGACGAGCGCCACCCACCGGAGCGCGTCGGTCTGGTCCGTGAAGGCCCGGACGTCGGTGAGCCCGACGGCGTCGAGGTCCTCGACGAGCGCGACGTACTTCGACGGGTGCACCGAGCCGAGGTGCGCGACCACGGCCGAGAAGTCGTCGAGCGTGACGGTGCCGGCCGGCAGCGCCGCGGCCACGTCGGACACCACGCCGGCCGATTCGTCGACCGCGCGGCGGCGGTAGTCGAGCCCGTCGATCCGCATGGTGTCGAACCGGTCGGACATCGCCTGGATCTCCCGCAGGAAGTCCTGGGCCGCGAACCGGCCCTCTCCGAGCGCGCCGGGAGGCGTGTTCGAGGTGGCGGCGAACCGGGTGCCGGTCTCGCTCAGCTCCTTGATCAGGCGGGTCATGACCATGGTGTCGCCCGGGTCGTCGAGCTCGAACTCGTCGATGCAGACCAGCGCGGTCCCGCGCAGCAGGTCGACCGTGCCCTGGAACCCGAGCGCGCCGACCAGGGCCGTGTACTCGATGAACGTGCCGAACGTCTTCCGCCCGGAGGCCGCGTGGTACGCCGCGGCGAGCAGGTGGGTCTTGCCGACCCCGAACCCGCCGTCCAGGTAGACGCCCGACTTCGCGGCGGGCTCGACCGACTGCTTGCGGCGGCCGAACAGCCCGCGACGTGGCGCGTCGGTCGGCCCGGCCGCGACGAACGCGGCGACGGCGTCGCGCACGTCGGCCTGCGAGGCGTAGTCCGGGTCGGGCCGGTACGAGTCGAACGAGGCGGCCGCGAACTGGGGCGGTGGCACGAGTGCCGCGGCCATCTGCTGCGGGGTCACCTGGGGGTCACGGTCGACGAGGTGCGCTGGCGCGGTGTTCGTGGACAATCAGGGACCCTTCCGGGAAGCAAGTCGTGCGGTGTCACGTTGCGGCTGGGGCACGGTACGTCCGCGTACCGTTGCCCACAGGCACCGACGACCGATCCTAGTCCGGTGCCGGATGACCACCTGGAGGTAGCCCACCATGACCGCACCGGTCGACCCGTCCGAGAAGTTCACCGCCTACGCCCACCCGGAGCGTCTCGTCTCCACCGAGTGGCTGCAGGAACAACTGGACGCCCACACCCCCGACCTGGTCGTCGTCGAGTCCGACGAGGACGTCCTGCTCTACGAGACCGGACACATCCCCGGCGCGGTCAAGATCGACTGGCACACCGACCTCAACGACCCGGTGCAGCGCGACTACATCGACGGCGAGGCGTTCGCCGAGCTGCTCGGCAGCAAGGGCATCGGCCGCGAGACCACCGTCGTGGTCTACGGCGACAAGAACAACTGGTGGGCCGCGTACGCCCTCTGGGTCTTCTCGCTGTTCGGCCACGAGGACGTCCGCCTGCTCGACGGTGGCCGCGCGAAGTGGATCGCCGAGGACCGCGCCCTCACCACCGACGAGACCGTCGTCACGCCGGCCGAGTACCCGGTCGTCGACCGGATCGACACCGAGATCCGCGCCTACAAGGACGACGTGCTCGCCCACCTCGGCAAGCCCCTCATCGACGTGCGCAGCCCGGGCGAGTACGACGGTTCCCGCACCACCGCGCCCGACTACCCGGAAGAAGGAGCGCTGCGCGGCGGCCACGTCCCCACCGCGGTGAACATCCCGTGGGCGACCGCCGCCGCACCGGACGGCACCTTCAAGCCGCGCGCGGAACTCGACGCGATCTACCGCGAGGGCGCCGGCATCGGCGATGCGGACGAGGTCATCGCGTACTGCCGCATCGGCGAGCGGTCGAGCCACACCTGGTTCGTCCTGCAGCACCTGCTCGGCTACGACAGCGTCCGCAACTACGACGGCTCGTGGACCGAGTGGGGCAGCGCCGTCCGCGTCCCGATCGTGCAGGGCGCGGAGCCGGGTACAGTTCCGAACCGATGAACGACAGCACCGAGGCCACCCTCCCCGCGACCCTCGCCGAGATCCGCGACGACTTCCTCGCCCTGGGCCAGAAGGACCGCCTGCAGCTCCTCCTCGAGTTCTCGAACGAGCTGCCCGCGCTGCCCGAACGGCTGCAGGGGCACGAGGACGAACTCGAACGGGTCGAGGAGTGCCAGTCCCCCGTGTTCATCACGGTGACCGTGGGCGAGGACGGCGACGCACCCGACGTCGTCCGCATGCACGCGACCGCGCCGCGCGAGGCGCCGACCACGCGCGGCTTCGCCTCCATCCTGGCGCAGGGCCTGAGCGGCCTGACGGCAGCGCAGGTGCTCGCCGTGCCGGCGGACTACCCGTTGACCATCGGCCTGTCCGAGGCGGTCAGCCCGCTGCGGATCCGCGGCATGGTGGGCATGCTCGGACGCGTGCAGCGTCAGGTGCAGGCTGCGGTGTCGTAGACGCGACCTTCTGACGGACGGGAGGCCCGTGGCGGATCCGCCACGGGCCTCCCGTCCATCTCCCCTCGGCACGCATGCCGTCCTCTGGAATTTCAGTCCGGATCCGTGCCAGGATGGTGCGGTCAGCACCAGGGGGGAATGACGATGGCGAAGATCCACGGGAACGATCCGACCGGCTACTCGTACAGCGCGGCGGATGCACTCAAGTCGGCTTCGACGGCGCTCGCGTCGTCGATTGACGGCCAGTCCGGGTCGCGGTCGTCATCGGTGACGACTGCGCGTGCGGAGTTCCGGGGCTACTTCTCCGAGGTCTTCGCGGACAATGCCGACATCGCCTCGCGCAGCGCGACGAAGCTCGTCGAGTCGCTGCAGAGCCTGTCGGGGTTCGTGCAGCAGCTGCGCGACGCCGCGAAGGACGAGGACGACCGGCGGAAGCAGGCGAAGGCGTGGGACGCCCGCAAGCGTGAACGCGAGGAGAACTTCCTCGTCGCCGCCGGGCACGAGGTCTCGACGTGGTTCGGCGTGGGCGACGACCCGAAGCCTCCGGAGCCCGAGCCGGAGCCACGACTGCAGGCGGACGAGGTCAGCGTCACGGGGCGGGAGTTCCCGGCGGGCGGCGGGACCAGCGGTGGGACGTCGTCCGCCGTCCCCGCGGACCTCCGCTCCTTCGAGGCGACCACCCGGACGCTCGACGCCGATCTGTCCGGCGCCGTCTCGACGTTCCGGAACGCCCTGAGCGACTACGAGGCCGAGTGCAACCCGTGCTGGGGCACCCTGAACGCCCAGTCGCTGCTGACCGCGGTGAACGACTGGCTCACGGCGAACGGGAAGGACGCCGACTGGGCGGGCACCGTCGCAGCGCAGTTCGAGGCCGCCGGTGGCGGTGCCGGGCCTGCGACGCTGTCGGACGCGGCGATCGCGGCCGCGCTGTCCTCGGCGGGGATCGACGCCGGTCGCGACGACTTCACCATCGGGCCGTTCTCGGCGATGGGGACGCCCCCGACCAACGGGTTCGCCGACGACCCGGTCAACACGGCCACCGGCAACTTCCTCGAGCCCGAGACCGACCTGTCCTTCGCGGGGCAGGCCGCGTCGCTCCGGCTCACCCGCATGTACAACTCACTCGACGGCCGCGTCGGGGTGTTCGGACTCGGGTGGTCCTCCATCCTCGACATCCGGCTCGAGGTCAGCGACGAGGCCGCCTCGGTCGTGCTGGACGACGGCCGGCAGGTCGACTTCCCACGGCAGGGGGACGGGTGGAGCCGCGGCGTCGGCGAGGACCTGTGGCTCCGGGCCGAGCAGGACTCGCTCGTCGTGCGGGACAACGCCGGCGGCCGGTGGGCGTTCACGCCGTCCGGACTGTGGCTGAGCAGTGCGCGTGGAGCGGGCACCGCCGTGACCGTGCGACGCGACGAGCACGATCGGATCACGCGGCTCGCGCACGTGTTCGGGCGGTTCGTCGACATCGAGTACAGCGGCGACCGGGTGGCGTCCGCGACGGCGTCGGACGGGCGCCGCGTCGAGTACCACTACGACGAGGGCCGCCGGCTGGTCCGGGCGACCGACGCCGTCGGCAGTCGCCGGTACCGCTGGAACGCGGACGGCCTGATCGACCGGGTGACCGCTGCGACGGGAGTCGTCGAGTGCGAGAACACCTACGACGACCGCGGCCGGGTCGTCGAGCAGCGCACACCGTTCGGTCGACGGGTCCGGTTCTCGTACCTGCCGGGTCGGGTCACCTCGGTCTCCGACATCGACGGGGTCCACGCGAACACCTGGATCGCCGACCGGAAGGGCCGCGTCGTCGGGATCATCGACACCGACGGGCAGCGCCAGTCGATGTCGTACGACCCGCACGGCAACCTCGTCTCGGTGACCGAGCGCGATGGTCAGGTGACCGTCCACGGGTACGACGACCGCGGGCGTCGGGTCCGGACCGTGACGCCGGAGGGCGCCGATCTGACCTTCGGGTACGACGAGCAGGACCGCATGACCACGGTGGTCACCGCGAACGGTGGGGTCGTCGAGTACGGGTACACGGGCGACGACCGGAACCCGTCCGTCGTCATCGACCCTGTCGGCGGTCGCACGCTGCTCGAGTGGCGGGACGGCGTGCTCGTCCGCACCACCGATCCGACGGGCGTCGTCGTCACGTTCCACCACGACGCGTCCGGTGAGCTCGTCGGCGTCGAGAACGCCGTCGGCGACACCGCACGTCTGATGCGCGACGCCGGAGGCAGGATCGTCGAGGCCGTCACGCCGCTCGGCAACCGGACCCGGTACCGCTACGACGCCGCCGGGCTGCTTACCGCGCGCGAGGACCCGGACGGGGGACTGTGGCGGTTCGAGCACGGCGACGGCGGTCGGGTCACGGCGACGATCGACCCGACCGGTGCCCGCACGGAAGTCACCTACGGTCCACACGGCGAGGTCGTCTCCACCACGGACCCCCTCGGTCGCGTCGTCGCGAAGGACTTCGACGCGTTCGGCAACGTGTCGACGATGACCCTGCCCGACGGTGCCGAGTGGGCGTTCGTGCACGACGCGCTCTCCCGGCTCGAAGCCGTGGTCGACCCGGCCGGTGGCACCTGGGAGCGGGAGTACAACGCGGTCGGAGCCCTCGGCGCCACCGTCGACCCGACCGGTGTCCGCACTGAGGTCGGGCGCTCGCGCGCGGACGGCGTCTCCACGGTCCGCGACGCCTTCGACGCCGTGTCCGTGACGACCGACGAGTTCGGGCGTCCGACCCGGCTCGAGCACGCGGATTCCTCTGCTGAGCTGACGACGTACGACGCGTGCGGCCGCCCGGTCGAGCTCGTCGACGCGAACGGTGGCCTCGCCCGCATCGAACGTGACCTCGCCGGACGCGTCGTCGCCGTCACCACCCCGGCGGGCCGCACCACCCGGTACGAGTACGACGCGTGCGGCCGACCGGTCTCCGCGATCGATCCCGCCGGCGCACGCACCACGCTGACCTACGACGCCGATTCGCGGGTCGTCGCGCGCACCCTGCCGACCGGCGAGGTCGCACGCACCGAGTACGACCGCCAGGGCCGGGTCGTCCACGCCGACGTCCCCGGGGTCGGCACCGTCCGGTACCGGTACGACCGGGTCGGTCGCGTGGTCTCGGCGCGGGACACCCGCTTCGGCCAGCGGACCTTCCGGTACGACGCCGCAGGACAGCTCGTCGCTGCGGTGAACGGGCTCGGCGGCACCACCCGCTACGAGCACGACCAGCGTGGACGCCTCGTCCGCACCGTCGATCCGCTGGGTGGCGTGACCGTCCGGACGTACACGCAGCTCGACAAGGTGGCCTCGTCCACCGATCAGCTCGGGCGCACGACGACGGCGACCTACGACCCCGCCGGACGACAGCTCACCCAGACCGACCCGGACGGCACCGTGCTGCGGTGGGAGTACGACGCAGCCGGTCGGGAATCCGCGCAGTACGCCGGCGACCGTCTGATCGGCCGCATCGACCGCGATGCCCGCGCCCGCACGGTGACGATCACCGATGAGACCCGTCCGGACTCCCCCACTGCCCACGTCCTCGAGTTCAGCCGGCTGGGGCAGCTCGTCCGACGCTCGACCGGCGCCCGGGAAACGCGGTGGACCAACGATGCCGACGGGCTCCGCACCTCGGTGCAGTCCCCCGACGGGTCCACGACCCGGTACACGCACGACGCCACCGGACGGGTCGTCCGGGTCGAGCACTCGGTCTTCGGCGAGGTCCGGTACGAACACGACCCGGCAGGCCAGCTCCTGCAGGCCCGCGCCGGCGATCAGTTGCAGACCTGGGAGTACGCGAACGGACACGTCGTCCGGCACGCGCGCATCGACTCGGACGGCACGCACCTCAGCACCATCGGGCGCGACGCCGACGGGCGCATCACCCGGGTCGACGGACCCGGCGGGAGCACCACCTACGAGCACGACGATGCCGCGCAGCTGGTGGCGTCCGTCCAGGACGGCAGTCGCACGGGCTGGGTCTACGACGCAGCAGGTCGCCTGGTCGAGGAACGAACGGACTCCGGGGCCCGACGGTTCTCGTACGACGCCGCCGGACAGCCGACCAGGGTCGACGCTCCGGACGGGGCGCCCGAGGCGGAGTACGCCTACGACGGCGCAGGTCGACGGATCCAGACGGTCCGAACGGACGGCGTCGCGACCACGTACCGCTGGGCCCCGCAGGGTCACCTCACCGGGGTGGCGGAGACCACCGCGGCGGGCAGCACCACGACCGACCTGCACGTCGACGCCCTCGGTGAACTCGCCGATGTCGACGGCGTCCCGATCGACTGGGACACCGCCGCGTTCGCGCCGACGCTCCTCGCTGTCGGCGACACCCCGGTCGTCCGCGCTCCCGGTGGTCTCACCGGGGTGGGCGACGGGTGGGCAACCAGCGGTCGGCGCACCACGAGAGCAGCCGACGACGCCGACCCGTGGCAGACGCTCCTCGACCTCGGCGGCTCCGGCCTGCCCGGCGGGATCGCCCTCGGCGCCGACGGTTCGCTGCAGGTCGCCGGCTTGGAGTGGATGGGTGCCCGCGCCTACGACTCGTCGTCGCGCGGCTTCCTGTCCATCGACCCGGTCACCGCGCCCGCCGGAGCAGCCTGGGCGGGCAACCCCTACTCGTTCGCCGGCAACGATCCGCTGCACGCCATCGACCCGCTCGGTCTCGCGCCCGTTACCGACGCGGAACTGGAGGCCTACGCGGCGGCCGAACAGGGTCCGCTCGCCCGGGCCGCCGCGGCCACCGGTGACTGGTTCGCGGACAACTGGGAGTACGTCGCCGGCGGCGCGATGGTCGTTGCGGGCGGTGTGCTCGTCGCCACCGGTGTCGGCGGTCCGGTCGGCGCGATGCTCATCAGCGCCGGTGCCGACACCATCATCCAGAAGGCCACCACCGGCGAGGTCAACTGGGGCCAGGTCGCCGTCAGCGGGGCCTTCGGCGCCGTCGGGGGTGGTGCCGGTGCCCTGATCGGCAAGCAGCTGGTCAAGAACGCGGCAGAAGGTGCGGCCGAGAACGTCGCGAACTACGCGGTGAGCGGCCAGCCGGTGACCCCGGGTGGTCTGCTCCGGAACGCTGCCGAGGGTGCGGCGACGTCGGCGGCCACCGGCGGCACGATGTCGAAGGTGCACTTGCCCTCAGCGGTGAAGGAACTCGGGGAGGAGGCAGCAACGCCACCCACTTCGATATACAGGGGCGTGAACGAGAGCCACCACGCGTACGAAGCCGCCACTGAAGGTTCCGCGTGGCCCGGAGACATCTTGGGACACAGTGATGGCCGAGCACATGCTCTCGGAATGACCGAGGACAGCAACCTGACCAGTTGGACGACTGATCGGTCGGTGGCGGAGCGCTTCGCGTCCGATGGAAGCGGTCAGGGTGTCCTCACTCCTGGAGGACGCGGAGTGATCTTGAGTACGACCATGGAAGAACATGCGCATCGGATCGTTCCCGGTCCGGATGCCCTTGGGGAATCCGAAGTGCTGATCCGAGGCGTCGTCTCCGACGCAAACGTAGAGAGGTTCGGCCATTGACAGATGTGACCCCCATGACCTCAGCCGAGCTTCTGGTGCTGCTCACCGATGGTCGCGACCCGCTACCACGGAGTGTCCTCCGCACGGCCAGCCGTCTGGTGGAAGCAGACGCACCTGTCGATGTCGTCGCGATGCCGGCGGTTGCACTGGCGAGGATGATCGACACGACGTACGCCGAGTCGACAGACGGGCTCGCGCGAGTGGCAGACGATGTCCGTGCCTTTGCGGACACCCCGGTGCGTCTTTGCCGAGCAGAAGTGGACGAGGATGTCCTGCTGGTGGTCCTCGCAGCAGCTGAGCCCATCGTGATCAGTGTGTTCGTCCATGATCGAGCCGCGCAGCGAGTGTCCATCGGACACGAGCCGCTCGAACGGCTCCTGCGCCGATCGAGGTCATCGAATCGTGCGGTTGCGCTGGATGCGCTCCGCGGTCTCTCTCCAGAAGCAACGTTCGCGTGCCATCGGCAGGACGCGGTCAGGACTGCGAGCACTTTCGAACGGAAGTACTCGGCCGCTGTGCATAGCGGCGTCGACGTCGATGGGCTCGATGAGTTCGTTTCCGCCCTGCGAAGACAGAACGGCGAGGCAGTTCTCCTGCTGGACCTACCCGCGGCGGACGGAGGTCTGATCGTCGGTGTTCGGGAAGACCGATCGGAGGTCCTGGCGGTCTTGAGCGTCCGCGGCCTCCAGAGTTGAGTCGGCCACGATAGTGGACGAGATGGACGAGCATCCTCGACCCAGGGCGCTGTCACTCGCCGGAGAAACAGTGGACTTCGTCGGGGTCGACTACATGGTGACATTGCGATTCTCGAACAACGCGAGCACGGCGTTCGAAGCCGCGTTCACGGTGCGGGAACCGGGTGGACCCTCTTTCGAAGTCATCCCAGACGGCGACAGGGCGTCGCTCGTTCCAGCCTTGCGTCTGCACACCGAGACGGTGATCGAGGCCCGGATCAAGGGAGAATTCCACATCCGCAGCGAGGGTGGCCCGACGAACAAATCGAATCCGGACGGACTCCTCTCGAATCGGAGGCATCAAATGGGCGACAAACGGTACGATGCAGCAGGAGGATATCCCTCTTGAGCGGGCAGTCGACGACCAACGATGTGAAGCCCGGTGACTTCCTCGCCATTCCCCTCGGCGATGGCCGCGCTGACATTGCGCACGTGGTGGACCAAACCACGCGCGCGCTGTACGTGGTCGTGTTCGACTGTCCGGTCAGTGCGTCTCCCACGCCTGAAGAAGTCGCGAGAGCACGGACGGCGACCCCTCTCTTCGCAACCCTGACGTTCGACGCCCGGGTTCGACCAGGAATGTGGACCATCGTTGGCAGCTCGCCCCCTGATCCGGACCATTTCCTTCCTGCTTTCACCTACGCTGCTGCCGAGACGAACGGCGTCTGGGTGACTGACTTCCACGACTCACGTCAGCGCCCGGCCACGGAGGACGAGTCCAAGTCGATCCCACGGCGGACGATCAGGTCACCGATGGTTCTTGAGCAAGCGGTGCGTGCACACGAAGACCTCGCGCCCTGGTTACCGGCGTTCGAAGAATTGCGCTATCGACCGACCCCGACGTCACGCCAGCTCTTCGGCCCTTGATCCGCTCTCCCGAACACGTGAGAGTACAGTTTGTGGACCCGGAGAAATCCACGGGTGAGGACGAGTACATGCAATCAGAGGCAACATGAGGACGGAAGACGAATCACGCCTGCGTGATCTGGTGAAAACCTGTTTCGCTCACCTGAGTTCGTCGGAATCACGGACGTTGCAGAGCCAAGCGCAAGCGATCCGAGGCTTCCGACCGACCGGTCCGAGAATCTGGCAGATAGATCTGGATGACTCGCCTCGGGCAAGGTTGCCAGACGCCCCACTCCCGATTGAAGCATTTTACGTGGATGACGATTCCAAAGTATCGGGGGAAATGATGATCTGGATGAAGAAAGGAAAGGTCGACAGTCTCGAACTCCCGTGGTTCACAGATGCGATGCCGAATGAACTCCCCCGGACGGATCAGCTCCTGTTCGAGGCTTGAACGCGCACGACCTCGGACGAGTAGATGATCATGACCCGTAACACGACAGAACCCAGCGGGTTCGCGACGACCGTCGAGGGCGCGGTCGCCCTCGACTTCATCGGCGTCCACCTCCGGCTCGACCTGCGCTTCACCGATGGGTCCAGCGTGCAGCTCGAATCTGCATTCACCATCACGGACCGATCCGGGGGCAGCGTGGTCGTCGATCCGGAGCGCAAGGACTCGCTGCTCCCCGTTCTGCGGCTGTTCGGCAGAGAACTCGATCGGCGATCGGTCGAGGGCGACACGCTCACACTGTTCTTCGCTGACGGAGCGACCCTCGTCGCCGGTCCGGACGGCGAGTTCGAGTCCTGGCACGTCTCCGGGCCGAGGGGGCGCCCGGTTCGTGTCAATCCGCTGGAGGGCAGTACGAGCCCCGGTGCGGAAGAAGCCCTGAGGATGCGGGTTCCGGGTCCCTCCTTCGCGCTGGACATCGCCGGCGACACCGTCGACTTCATCGGCATGGAAGCCGACGTGACGATCCGCTTCTCGAGCGGTGCGTTGCTCCGGTTCGAGACCGACTTCGCGCTGACCGGCTCTGACGGGGAGCACGCGTTCCTCGATCCCGGTGACAAACCCTCCCTGCTCGCCCTCCTCGCTCTGCACACCGAGGTCGTGTCGGACGGTGTAGTCACGGGCTCGCGGATCGCCATCCGGTTCGCCTCGGGTGCGTTGCTCGAAGGTTGGTCGAACCGCCGAGGCCCGTCCTGGCACTACAGCGAACCGGGGCGCGCACGGGTCGACATCGTTGGCCTGCCCGACGGCGAGGTCCGGTACCGGCACAGCCCGTCGTCCGCGGAGATCCGACGGTGACGGGCGCGCCCCCGGACATCTCGATCCGCCATCTCCGAACGGTCACCATCGAATCGACCGTGGAGCTCCCGTACGGTGTCGTCGAGATCCTCGACGCTGTCGGGCCGGACACGGATGTACTCGTCTCCGACGTGTCCGCACGCTCGTTCGCAGCGGCCACCCGGCGGAGCTACTCGAAGCAGGAGCCGAACCTCGTTCCGTTCATCGACCCACTCGAAGCCCTCGGGGACGACCTCGTCCTGATCTGTCAGGTCGAGCACGGCGATGAACTCGTGACGGTCGTGTTGCGCGCGACGGACCAAACGCTCGTGGCAGCCACGGCGATCGACCGTTCCGTCGGGGTCGTCCACATCACGGTCCAGGAGCTGTGCGCGCGCCTCCGCGCATCAGACGCTCCGGGGGTGGAACTGGCGCTCGAGGTGGCATCGCAGTGTCCGGCCGAGGAACGGCTGCGCATCTTCGAGCAGGGCGCGCTGTCGACGGCACGGACCTTCCTGACGAAGTACACGATGGCCGCGGAGAAGGGCTTCGACGTCCACGGACTCGACGGGTTTGGACGTGCGCTTGTGCCGCTCGGCGACGAGCAGCCGGGGTTCTGCATCGTGCAGGCTGACGCCGCGGTCGCGATCACGGCGTTCACGCCCGGCAGGACCGACGTCCTCGCTGCCATGAGCGTGGGCGGCCTCTCGCCCCAGACCGAGACGACAGAGGAGACCGGATGACCATGACAGCGCCGAACGACCTCGAGATGCTCGCTTACACGATCCCCGCTGATCACATCGTGCTGCCCGACCTGGTGCAGTTCTTCTCAGAGCTCCATTCACCAGAGCTCGTCTGGGTCCTCACGACCCTGTACGCCGTCACGTCCCCCGACCAGCTGGTCGAGGCGCTCCCACTCGAACGCCGTGTCAACGCGGCGGAGGAACCAGGGCTCATCCTCAGCCATGCCGAGGCGACGGAGGTCGCTGACAGCATCTGGCAGCTCATCGACGGCGAGTTCCTCGGCTACCTCCCCGGCACGGACCTGACCGACGAGTCGAACCTGGTGGTCCGGATCGACGCGTTCGACAGCGGGGAGTGGACAGTGACGGTCCGACCGCCGCTCACGACGATGAGCGATGCCTTCGACCGGACGCACGGCCCAGCGCAGCCGGGCCGACCGGCGACTCGTCTCGAGGAGTTCGGGCCGCGACAGCAGACGACGCTCTAGACACTCGCTTCGTAGCCGTCCCACTGCGCGCCGGGCGTCTCGGCGGTGATCCCCTCGAAGAACTGCACAGCTTCGCCGAGTCTGGCGTCGTCGACGAGCACGTTCTGCTGATCAGCAGCGACGTACCACTCCGCATCGGACGGCTTGACCGCGATGTTCCACCCGGCGGCGGCGATCCGCTCGGAGGCTGCCCTGGCGCTGCCTTCGTCCGGGAAGTACACGAAGTGCACCCAGTCACGCGGCTGGGACAAGTCCCCGCCCCGCAGCACGATCTGCTGCAACACGGGGTTCGTCGGCAACGAGGGCACCGTCTCGGGACGCTTGCGGAACGGCCACATGGGTCGAGTGTCGCAGACGGCACCACCGACGGACGGGAGGCGCGGTGTCAGCTGACACCGCGCCTCCCGTCCGCCCTTCGGTCGCGTCTACCGCGCGCTGGCCGCCCCGCGCCGCTGGACCACCTCGGTCAGCCACGCGAGGATCCGCGCGTCGAACCAGTCGGCGTCGTGGTTCCAGAGCTTGGTGTGCCGGGCCGTGGTCTGCACCTCGAGCCGGACCAGGTCGGGTCGGGCGCGTGCCAGGTCGTGCGACGCGGACGACGGCACGAACCCGTCGTCGTCGCTGTGCAGGAGCAGGATCGGCACCGTCAGCTCGGCGGACCGGGTGACCATGTCGAGCTCGCGCAGGTCGACGGGACGCTGCAGGCCGGCCAACCGGTAGAGCACCGGCGTGCGGAGCAAGCGCTGCGCGACCTTGCGGACCGGCCGCGGCAGTCCCATCAACTGGCTCTGGGACTTGAGCACCGCGTGCCAGTCGACCACGGGCGACTCGAGCACCACACCGTCGACGAGTCCGGCGAACCGCGATCGCAGCAGGGTCTGCAGCACGACGGCGCCGCCCATCGACCACCCCATCAGCACGACGCTCTGGGCGTTCTGGGCACTGAGCCACCGGAGGACGGAGTCGATGTCCTCCCACTCGGTGCTGCCGAGGCCGTAGCGGCCGTCGACGCTCGGCGGTGCGACGCCGTCGTTCCGCCACGACGCGAGGACGACCGAGTAGCCGGCGGCACGGAAGACGGGGACGGCGCGGATCGTCTCGGCGCGGGTGACACCGCGGCCGTGCACCAGGACGGCCCACGGGGCGTCCGGGTCGTCGGCACGGACGACCCAGGCCGGTGCGGGGCCGTTCGGGGTGGGGATGTCGATGTCCTCGACGGGCACGTCGAGCTCGCCGGGGGTCAGGTAGAACCAGCCGCCCCAGCGACCGCGGCGTGCAGCGGTCGGGTCGCCGGCGTCGATCGCGATGATGCGGCGCGTGACCGTGGTCTCGGTGGTGCCGAGGACCTCGCCGACGCGCATGTGCCCGGTGCCGGCGCCGAACCAGAGGGAGTAGCGGCCCTGCAGCTCGGTGTCGGCGGTCCGCTCGATGGTCACCGTCATCCGGACCGGGTCGACGGCGTGGATCGGGACGCGTTCGGTGCGCTTGCGGTCCGGGGTGACGACGGCGCGGGCGACGGCGGCGACGAAGCCACCGATGACGGCCGTCCCCACCGCGGCGGCGGCCAGACCGGCACCGAGGGCGATGAAACCGGCCGATCGTGCGGTCTCCTGGACGGCGTCCTCGGCGGGTCGCGCGGATCGGGACATGGCCCGGAGCCTAGTCTGCATGTGTGTCCGAAACCCGAGAGCCCGACGCCTTCGCGCGGCTCCGCGCGTTCGTGTCCTCCGGCAGCAGCCGCTCCGAGACCACCGTCACCGAGATCCCCTCGCCCACGCGGATCGCACCGTTCTCGATCGCCCTGGCGGCGGACGTGTCCGGCACCGCGCACGGCGTCGAGTCCGACCTCGGCACCGGACGGTTCATCGCCCTGTACGACCCCGAAGAACCCGAGGGCTGGGGCGGCGCGTTCCGCGTGGTCTCGTTCGCGCAAGCACCACTCGAACCCGAGATCGGTGTCGACGAGTTCGTCGCCGACGTCACGTGGAGCTGGCTCGTCGACGCGCTCGAGACGCACGGTGCCGAGTACGACCACGCTTCGGGCACGGCCACCAAGATCATCTCGCGCGGGTACGGCGACCTCGCCGCACAGGGCGACGGCGCCCAGCTGGAACTCCGCGCGTCGTGGACGCCCCGCGGCGACGACCTCACCGCACACGTCCAGGCATGGCTGGACATCGTCGCCATGCTCGCCGGTCTGCCTCCTGCCTCGGACGGCGTGACCCTGCTGGCCCCGAGGAGGCTCGCCAAGTGACCGACCCCGCCAGTTCGACCCCCGGTGCACCGGACTCCGCGTTCGAGGACTCGCACGAGGCCGTCAAGGTCATCGACTCCCGCGACGACTACCTCGACGCCGTCGCGGCGATCGCCGCCGGTCACGGGCCCGTCGCCGTCGACGCCGAACGCGCCAGCGGCTACCGCTACTCACAGCGCGCCTACCTGATCCAGGTGTTCCGTCGCGGTGCCGGTGCGTTCCTGTTCGACCCGATCCCGATCGGCGACTTCTCCGAACTGCAGGCGGCCATCGTCGACGAGGAGTGGCTGTTCCACGCCGCCTCGCAGGACCTGCCCTGCCTGCAGGAGGTGGGTCTCGTCCCGACCCGCATCTTCGACACCGAACTCGGAGCCCGCATCGCCGGGTTCCCCCGCGTCGGTCTCGGCGCCGTCGTCGAGCAGCTGCTCGGGATCACGCTCGCCAAGGCGCACTCGGCAGCGGACTGGTCGACCCGGCCGTTGCCGCAGTCGTGGCTCGTGTACGCGTCGCTCGACGTCGAACTCCTGCCCGACCTGCGTGACGCCCTCGCCGCGAAGCTCGACGAGGCCGGCAAGTCCCGGATCGCGGAAGAGGAGTTCGACGCGGTGCTGCACCGCTCCCCGAAGCCCGTCCGTGCCGAGCCGTGGCGCCGGCTGTCCGGCATGCACGCCCTCCGTGGTGCCCGCGCACTGGCGATCGCCCGGTCGCTCTGGGTCGCCCGTGACGAGTACGCCCGCGCCGCCGACATCGCTCCGGGGCGCACGATCCCCGACGCCGCTATCGTCGCAGCGGCAGCCGCCGCACCGTCGTCGCGCGCCGAACTCGGCGGCCTGAAGGCCTTCACGGGTCGCGCCAGCCGTTCCGAGCTCGATCGCTGGTGGGCCGCGGTCGACGAGGGCCTGACGACCGAGGACCTGCCGAAGCTCCGCGGATCCGGTGAAGCGACGCTCCCCCCGCCCCGCGCCTGGGCCGACCGCAACCCCGCGGCCGACCGCCGGTACAAGGCCGCACGGGCCGCGGTGACGAAGCGGTCCGAGGAGCTCGACATCCCGCTCGAGAACCTGCTCACGCCGGAGACCCTGCGTGTGGTCTCGTGGGCGCCGCCGTCGCCGCCGTCGACCGAGCTGGTCGGGGCAGCCCTCGCCGCACACGAGGCCCGCCCCTGGCAGGTGGAGGAACTCTCCTCGATCATCGCGTCGGCCTTTGTCGCTGCTGCACAGCAGCCCGCGCCGACGGATGACGTCGAGTCGTAGGAACCGCCCAACCGGCATGCGGCCGCCCAGCCTGGGGGCATAGCGTCGGGAGCGTCGCCGGGCGAGGCCCGGCCGGCCGGAGCGACCAGCGTTCCGGCCCGATCGATGAGGATCTGGGAGGCCCGGATTGCCAAAGGCATCAGACGTCGTGTTCGTGGACGGAGTACGGACACCGTTCGGACGAGCCGGCGAGAAGGGGGTGTTCTGGAAGACCCGGTCCGACGACCTCGCGGTGCACGCGATGCGCGGACTGCTCGACCGGAACGCCTCGCTCGACACCGCAGCGGTGGACGACGTCGCCGTCGCGGCGACCACGCAGCAGGGTGACCAGGGGCTGACCCTCGGCCGCACCGTCGGCATGTTGGCCGGCCTGCCGAAGTCGGTCCCCGGGTACGCGATCGACCGCATGTGCGCCGGGGCCATGACGAGCGTCACGACGCTCGCGGGTGCCATCGCCTTCGGTGCCGCGGACATCGCGATCGCCGGTGGCGTCGAGCACATGGGACGCCACCCGATGGGCTTCAACTCGGACCCGAACCCGCGGTTCATCGCCGAACGCATGGTGTCGAGCGACGCGCTGGTGATGGGGTCCACCGCCGAGCGCCTGCACGACCGCTTCCCGGCGATCACGAAGGACCGCACGGACGCCTACGCCGTCCAGTCCCAGCAGCGCTACGCCGCGGCGTGGGCCGCCGGCAAGCTGCAGCCCGACGTCATCCCGGTCGAGGTGAACAAGGGCGACGGGTGGGACGTCATCAGCACCGACGAACCGCCGCGTCCGGGCACCACGCTCGAGGCACTGGCCGCGCTGAAGACGCCGTTCCGCCCGCACGGACGGGTCACCGCTGGCAACGCCGCCGGCCTCAACGACGGCGCGACCATGAGCTTGCTCGCCTCGGCCGAGGGTGCCAAGGAACACGGCCTGCCGACGAAGATGCGCATGGTCTCGTTCGCCTTCGCCGGCGTCGAGCCCGAGGTCATGGGCGTCGGCCCGGTCCCCGCGACCGACAAGGCGCTGTCGAAGGCCGGCCTGTCGATCGACGACATCGGCCTGTTCGAGATCAACGAGGCGTTCGCGGTGCAGGTGCTCGCGTTCCTCGACAACTACGGGATCGCGCAGGACTCCACGAACGTCAACGCGTGGGGCGGCGCGATCGCCGTCGGCCACCCGCTGGCATCGAGCGGTGTCCGCCTGATGAACCAGCTCGCCGCGCAGTTCGCCGAGCGCCCGGACGTCCAGTACGGCATCACCACGATGTGCATCGGACTCGGCCAGGGCGGCACCGTCATCTGGGAGAACCCCGGCTTCAGCAAGTCCGCAGCACGTTCGGCTCGGAAGGGGGCATGAGCATGACCACCGTCGATACCGACCGTCTGTCCGAACTCAGCGAGGACGAGGTCGTCACCCACTCGTTCGTCAAGCACGTCACGATGCCCTCCGGTGGCACCCTGGCGCTCATCACGCTCGACAACGGCAAGGACTACAAGCGTCCGAGCACCCTCGGGCCGCGCACGCTCCGTGAACTCTCCGGTGTGCTCGACACCCTGAAGACCGAGGCGACGGCCGGCACGATCCAGGGCGTCGCGATCACCGGCAAGGAGTACTGCTTCGCTGCCGGTGCCGACCTGTCGCAGGCAGCGTCCGTGCCGTCGCGGGACGTGGCGCACGACCTCGCGGCCCTCGGCCACGCCACCCTCCGCAAGCTGTCCGACCTCGGCGTGCCGTCGTTCGCGTTCATCAACGGCATCGCCCTCGGCGGCGGGCTCGAGATCGGACTGCACTGCACCTACCGGGTGTTCTCGTCCGCGGCGCAGGGCATCGGCCTGCCCGAGGTCTTCCTCGGCATCATCCCGGGCTGGGGCGGCGCGACACTGCTCCCCCGCCTGATCGGTCCGGAGCGCGCGCTGCGGGTCATCGTCGAGAACCCCCTCAAGAACAACCGCCTGATGGACGGAGCGGCCGCGGTCGAGATCGGCATCGGCGACGCGCTGATCCCGTCGGTGACGTTCCTGCCGTCGGCAGTCGCGTGGGCCGACGGCGTCATTGCCGGTCGCGTGTCGGTCAAGCGGCCCAACGAACCGGGCATGCTCGAGAAGGCTGCCTGGGGCACGGTCGTCAAGGTCGCCCGTGGGCAGGTCGCGTCGAAGATCGGGACGGTGCCGAAGTCGCCGTTCCGCGCGCTCGACCTCGTCGCCGCCGCTCGCGGCGGTTCCCTGGAAGAACGGTTCGCCGACGAGGACGACGCCCTCGCCGACCTGCTCTCCGGTGACCAGTTCGCCGCATCGATGTACGCGTTCGACCTGGTGCAGAAGCGTGCGAAGAAGCCCGTCGGTGCTCCGGAGGGTGTCGAGCCGAAGAAGATCACGAAGGTCGGCGTCCTCGGTGCTGGTCTCATGGCATCGCAGTTCGCGCTGCTCTTCGCCCGACGACTCGGCGTCCCCGTCGTGATCACGGATGTCGACCAGTCCCGCGTCGACGCCGGTGTGGAGCGGATCCGCGGTGAGGTCGGCAAGCTGCTCGAGAAGGGGCGGATCTCCCCCGACGACGCGAACCGCATCACCGCACTCGTCAGCGGGTCGGTGTCGTACGACGCCTTCGCCGACGCCGACTGGGTGATCGAGGCCGTCTTCGAGGAGATGAGCGTCAAGCAAGAGGTCTTCCGGAAGATCGAGCAGGTCATCGCGCCGGACGCCATCCTCGCCACCAACACCTCGTCGTTGTCCGTCTCCGAGATGGGCTCGGTGCTGTCCGACCCGTCGCGCCTGGTCGGGTTCCACTTCTTCAACCCGGTCGCCGTGATGCCGTTGCTCGAGGTCGTCCGCACCGCCGACACCTCCGACGAGACACTCGTGACTGCACTCGCCGTCGCGAAGACCCTCAAGAAGACGGCGATCATCACAGCCGACCAGCCGGGCTTCGTCGTCAACCGGGTGCTCGCACGGGTCCTCGGTGAGGCGATGCGCGGCGTCGAGCAGGGCACCTCGTTCGACGTCGTGGCGGCCGGTGCCGCGCCGCTCGGACTGCCGATGTCGCCGTTCGAGCTGCTCGAACTCGTCGGTCTGCCGGTCGGAGCGCACGTGCTCGACTCGCACCACGCCGCTTGGCCGGAGCGCTTCTACCCCGGTGACGGGCTGAAGAAGATCGCCGAGTACGGGAAGATCCTGACCCGAGACAAGAAGGGCAACGCGACCGGGTACGACCCCGCCGCCGTCAAGCTCGTCGCGCCGTCGAAGAAGGACGCGAAGCCCGTCGACGCCGCCGTGATGCAGCAGCGCTTCGAGGACGCCCTGGCCGACGAGCTGCACCGCATGCTCGAAGACGAGGTCGTCCAGCACGTCGAGGAGATCGACCTCGGCCTGATCCTCGGTGCGGGCTACCCGTTCCAGGCCGGTGGGATCAGCCCCTACCTCGACCGCAGTGGGGCGTCCGAGCGCGTCTTCGGTGGGAGCTTCCACGAGCCGCTGATCGTCGGCCCGGCTTCCCGCTAGCCGGCGCGAGTCCCCCTCGCACAACCGAAGTCACCCCGAACCGCAGATCGCCGTGGTTCGGGGTGACTTCGGTTGTGCGCCGGGATGGAGCGCCGGCCTCAGGAACGCCCGCCCTGGCGTACGGTGCAGAAGTGACGCAGGAGTGGTGGGCACCGAAAGCTGCCGCAGGGCCGTCCGTGGTCCTGCCGGTCCCGCTCGACGCTGTACCGGCCCTGCTCCGGCGAGCAGTCGACGCCGTTCCGGGGGCCGCGGCCATGGAGATCCGCGACCACGGCGCCGTCATCGCCCGCCGGACCTCGTTCGCGCTGCGGGCCGAGAACATCGTCCTGACCTTCCGGCGCGAGTCGCCGTCCTCGTCCCGCGTCCGGATCCTCCGCGAGGGCCGCGACGGCCTCGACTCCGGCCAGGTCCTCTGGGTGACACCGATGGCGCGCGCGATCCTCGCTGCACTGCGGTCGGCAGCTGCAGAGGACACGGCAGCGCCCTCGTCGTGAGCCGCCGTCAACCGCCGACGCAGTCGTTGCTGCCGCTGAAGCACGGCGGCACCGACGGCCGTGGTGCCGGCGGCTCGGGCGGCTCGTTGTCGTACGACGTGAAGTACGCGGCGCTGTGCGTCACGACGAGCACGTAGTCCGCCCCGCTCGCCCGGACCGCGTCGTCGCGTCCGTCGACGCCGAGACCCGGTGCGGACTGCACGACGGACGACCCCTCCGACTGCCACAGTCCGAGTGACCCGTCCCAACCGCGGACCCGCACGACCGCGAACCGGTCCTGCCCGAGGTCGTTGCCGAGTGCGATCGACTGCCGCCCACCGATGTCGACCAAGTACGGTGTCGAGCCGTCCGGCTGGATCGCCTGTGCCACGAGGTCCTCGTCGGTCAGGCCGCCCGTGCGCAGCGCCGGACCGACGATGCGCACCGCGTCGACCGGTGTGGTCGCACCGTCGATCGTGTACACCGCCCCGGCGTCGATCCGACACGTCGTGCCCGCAGCGGGCTGGAAGAACCCGGAGTTGCTCGCGTGGCCGCACGAGTCGGTCCAGGTGGCATCGACCCGGTGGACCGCGACGGTGCCCTCCCAGTCGATCACTCGGTGCATCGTCTGTCTGGCGCCGATCCGGGCATTGGCACCGAGACCCGGCGTGACCGTGCCGTCGTTCATCGCTGCGCACCCTGAGGACAGCGCCACCACCGCGAGACCGATCGCCACCGCCGTCGTCCTGAACCCCCGTCGCATGCGGCGATCCTGCCAGACGTCCCCGAAGGACATGCCCCTGTCGGCATGTGTGACCCTCCGCGACCCGCCTAGCGGTCGGCGGACTCCCGCGACCGCGCGGGCTTCGCCTGCGGCAACTTCGTCCCGACGACCTGGTCGATCACGTCGCGGGCGATCGCCTGCGCCGTCAGCCCGACGTCGGCGAGGATCTGCGACCGGGTCGCGTGGTCGATGAACTCGTCCGGCAGCCCCAGCTCGTTCACACCCGTGTCGACCCCGGCGGCCCGCAGGTCCTGCCGGAGCCGGGTCCCGACGCCACCGACGCGCACGCCGTCCTCGATCGTGATGACGAGCCGGTGCGTCCGCGACAGCTCGATGAGCGAGCCCGGGATCGGGACCACCCAGCGTGGATCGACGACGGTGACGCCGATGCCCTGCGCCTCGAGCAGCGCCGCGGCCTCGAGCGCCGTCGGCACCATGGAGCCGACGGCCACGAAGAGCACGTCCTCGACGCCGTCCGCAGCGGCGTGCAGCACGTCCACACCGTCGGGGAGACGACGGACGGCGGGGATGTCCGGCCCGACCTGGCCCTTCGACCACCGGAGCACGGTGGGGGCGTCGTCGACGGCGATCGCCTCGCGGAACTCCTCGCGCAGGGTCGCTGCGTCACGGGGTGCGGCGATCCGGATGCCGGGCACGACCTGCAGCAAAGCAAGGTCCCACATGCCGTGGTGCGACGGCCCGTCCGGTCCGGTGATGCCGGCGCGGTCGAGCACGAACGTCACGCCGGCCTTGTGCAGCGCGACGTCCATCAGCACCTGGTCGAAGGCGCGGTTGAGGAAGGTCGCGTAGAGCGCCACCACGGGGTGCAGGCCGCCGTAGGCGAGACCGGCGGCGGTCGTCACGGCGTGCTGCTCGGCGATGCCGACGTCGTACACGCGGTCGGGGTGCTGCTCCTGGAACAGGTGCAGTCCGGTCGGTCGGAGCATCGCTGCCGTGATCGCGACGACACGGGGGTCCGAATCGCCCACAGAAGCCAGGGTCGACGCGAACACCGAGGTCCACGACGGACCCGACGCGGCGTCGAGCGACTCCCCCGTCTCCGGGTCGATGTGCCCGACGGCGTGGAACTGGTCGGCCTGGTCGCGCAGGGCCGGCTCGAACCCGTGGCCCTTCTCGGTGATCGCGTGCACGATCGTCGGGGCGCCGTAGGCCTTCGCCTGCCGGAGCGCCGCCTCCATCGCACGCTGGTCGTGTCCGTTGACCGGCCCGATGTACTTGATGTCGAGGTTCGAGTACAGCGCTTCGTTGTTCGTGAAGCGCGACAGGAACCCGTGCAGACCCCCGCGCATCCCGCGGTACACGGCCCGGCCGGGAGCGCCGAAGCGGTCGGCCACGGCCCGGGAGGTCTCGTAGAGCGCCCGGTACTCACGCCGCGTGCGCATGGAGCTGAGGAACCGCGCCATGCCGCCGATCGTCGGAGCGTACGAGCGGCCGTTGTCGTTGACGACGATGACCAGGCGGCGGTCGTTGTCGTCCGAGATGTTGTTGAGCGCCTCCCACGTCATCCCACCGGTGAGGGCGCCGTCACCGACCACCGCGACGACGGTGCGGTCGGTCTGTCCGGTCTGCCCGAACGCGCGGGAGATCCCGTCGGCCCAGGACAGGGACGACGACGCGTGCGAGGACTCCACGATGTCGTGCTCGGACTCGCTGCGCTGCGGGTAGCCGGCGATGCCGCCCCGCTCGCGGAGCTTCGAGAAGTCCTGCCGCCCGGTGACGAGCTTGTGCACGTACGACTGGTGCCCAGTGTCGAACACGAAGGGGTCGTTCGGCGAGTCGAACACCCGGTGCATCGCGAGCGTCAGCTCGACCACACCGAGGTTGGGCCCGAGGTGCCCACCGGTCTTCGCGACCTCGGCCACCAGGAACCGGCGGATCTCGGCGGCGAGTTCGGTCATCTGCACGTCGGAGAGACGCTTCAGGTCGCGCGGCGACGTGATGCTGCTGAGCAGGCTCACGGGCGCTCCTTTCGTGGGGCTGTCGGCCCACTCTATTCTCGTGGACTCGCATTCAACCGACCTCGCAGGCTCGGTCGGCGCTGGCGCCGCGCGCCGCTGGCGCGTCGCATCATGCGGAGCGCGCGGGAGGCCCGTGGCGGTGTCGCCACGGGCCTCCCGTCCGTCCTGTGGTCGCGTCAGCGACCCGTGCGCACGTCGCTCCTGTCGTTCAACGGACTCAGACGAGCGACCGGAGCACGTACTGCAGGATGCCACCGTTGCGGTAGTAGTCGGCCTCACCCGGGGTGTCGATCCGGACGACCGCGTCGAACTCGACCGGCTGCTTGCCGGCGGGCGAGTGCTCGCTCGGCGTCGCGGTGACGTGCACGGTCTTCGGGGTCCGGCCCTCGTTGAGCTCGGTCAGCCCCGAGATCGAGACGACCTCGGTGCCGTCGAGCCCGAGGGACTCGACCGTCTCGCCCGCCGGGAACTGCAGCGGGACGACGCCCATGCCGATGAGGTTCGAGCGGTGGATCCGCTCGAAGCTCTCGGTGATGACGGCGCGGACGCCGAGCAGGTTCGTGCCCTTGGCCGCCCAGTCGCGCGACGAACCCGAGCCGTACTCCTTGCCACCGAAGATGACGAGCGGGATGCCCTGCTCCTGGTAGTGCTGCGAGGCGTCGTAGATGAACGACTGCTCGCCGTCGGCGGTCGTGAAGTCACGGGTGTAACCGCCCTCCACGCCGTCGAGCAGCTGGTTGCGCAGGCGGATGTTCGCGAACGTGCCGCGGATCATCACCTCGTGGTTGCCGCGACGCGAGCCGTAGGAGTTGAAGTCCTTGCGGTCCACGTCGTGCTCGGCCAGGTACTTGCCGGCCGGGCTGTCCGCCTTGATCGAGCCGGCGGGCGAGATGTGGTCGGTCGTGACCGAGTCACCGAGCTTCGCCAGCACGCGGGCGCCGGAGATGTCCGACACCGCGTCGGGCTGCATGGTCATGCCCTCGAAGTACGGGGGCTTCCGCACGTAGGTCGACTCCTGGTCCCACTCGAAGGTGTCGCCCGTGGGGGTCGGCAGGTTCTTCCAGCGGTCGTCGCCCTCGAACACGGAGCCGTACTCGTGGGTGAACATCTCGGTGTCGATCGACTCGTCGATGACCTGCTGGACCTCGGCCGCGTCGGGCCAGATGTCCTGCAGGTAGACGTCGTTGCCGTCCTGGTCCTTGCCGAGGGCGTCCTTGTCGAAGTCGAAGTGCATCGACCCGGCGAGGGCGTACGCGATGACCAGGGGCGGGGACGCCAGGTAGTTCATCTTGACGTCGGGGTTGATGCGCCCCTCGAAGTTGCGGTTGCCCGACAGGACGGCGGTGACGGCCAGGTCGTTGTCCTGCACGGCCTGCGAGATCTCCTCGGGCAGCGGGCCCGAGTTGCCGATGCAGGTGGTGCAGCCGTAGCCGACCGTGTAGAAGCCGAGCTGCTCGAGGTAGGTCGTGAGACCGGCCTTCTCGTAGTAGTCGGTGACGACCTTGGACCCGGGGGCGAGCGTCGTCTTGACCCACGGCTTCGAGGTGAGGCCCTTGGCGGCGGCGTTCCGCGCGAGGATGCCGGCCGCCATCATGACGGACGGGTTCGAGGTGTTCGTGCACGAGGTGATCGCGGCGATCGCGACGGCACCGTGGTCGATCGTGAACGGGTCGGCCCCGTCCATCGCGACCTTCGTCGGGGCCGAGGCCGTCGACGGGGCGCTCGACACGTAGACGTGCTCGTGCAGGTTGGTGTCCTCGTTGGTCGAGCCCGCGGCGATCGGGTCGGAGGCCGGGAAGGTCTCCTCCACCGCGTCGTCGAGGTCGGTCTGCTCGCTCGGGGTCGTGTAGTTGTTCAGGTCGACCTCGAACTGGTCCTTCGCCTTGGACAGTTCGATGCGGTCCTGCGGACGCTTCGGCCCCGAGATCGACGGCACGACCGTGGAGAGGTCGAGCTCCATGTACTCGGAGTACGCCGGCTCGACCGAGGCGTCGTGCCACAGGCCCTGGGCCTTCGAGTACGCCTCGACCAGGGCGATCTGCGCCTCGTCGCGACCGGTCAGGCGCAGGTAGTCGAGCGTGACGTCGTCGACCGGGAAGATCGCTGCGGTCGAGCCGAACTCGGGCGACATGTTGCCGATGGTGGCGCGGTTCGCGAGCGGGACGGCGCTGACACCCTCGCCGTAGAACTCGACGAACTTGCCGACGACACCGTGCTTGCGGAGTTCCTGCGTGATGGTGAGCACCACGTCGGTCGCGGTCACGCCGGCCGGGATCTCACCGGAGAGCTTGAAGCCGACGACCTTCGGGATGAGCATCGACACCGGCTGGCCGAGCATCGCTGCCTCGGCCTCGATGCCGCCGACGCCCCAGCCGAGCACGCCGAGCCCGTTCACCATCGTGGTGTGCGAGTCGGTGCCCACGAGGGTGTCCGGGTAGGCGTAGGTCTCGCCGTCGAAGTCACGCGTGTAGGTGACCTTCGCCAGGTACTCGATGTTGACCTGGTGCACGATGCCGGTGCCCGGCGGGACGACCTTGAAGTCCTCGAACGCGGTCTGGCCCCAGCGGAGGAACTGGTAGCGCTCCCCGTTCCGCTCGTACTCGAGGTCGGTGTTGCGCTGGAGTGCGTCCGTGCTGCCGAAGAGGTCGGCGATGACCGAGTGGTCGATGACCATCTCGGCCGGGGACAGCGGGTTGATCTTGTTCGGGTCGCCGCCGATGTCCGCCATCGCCTCGCGCATGGTGGCGAGGTCGACGATGCACGGCACGCCCGTGAAGTCCTGCATGACGACGCGCGCCGGCGAGAACTGGATCTCGGTGTCCGGGTCGGCGTCGGGGCGCCAGGAGCCGAGCGCGCGGATCTGCGCCTCGGTGACGTTCTTGCCGTCCTCGGTGCGGAGGAGGTTCTCGAGCAGCACCTTCAGGCTGTACGGGAGCTTCTCGTGCCCGGGCACCGTGTCGATCCGGTGGATCGCGTAGTCGACACCCCCAACCGACAGTGTGTCCTTCGAGCCGAAGCTATTGACTGCAGCCACCGTGCCGCCTCCCTACTGATCGGTTTGCCCTCATCATCGCGGGCCGTGGTCCGTCCCACCAGCAAGGCAAACCTAATCCCGCTGGCGCCGGAGCGCCGGACGGGAAAGTCTCTTGATGTCGAGACAACTCTACACCGTGGCGGCGTCGTCCCTCCGCACGAACACGGTGCGGACCAGCAGCCAGGTGACCCAGAGCACGGCGGCGTAGAGCGGGACGCCGAGGATGAGCTTGAGGCCGGCGAGCAGCTCGACCTGCGCGGTGAGGTAGAGCGGCACCTCGACGGCCAGGCGGAGTGCGAAGAGCCCGACCCAGATCCAGGTGGCGACCGTCAGCACGCGGCGCTTGACCGGGTCGGCGCGCCAGTCGACGTGCGAGCCGTCCTCGTTCGCCGGCAGCAGGAACCCGACGACCAGGCCGATGAGCGGCCAGCGGACGGCCAGCGACACCAGGAGCCCGACCAACCACACCGAGTTGATGATGATCCCCGGGATGAAGTTGCTCTCGGCGCGTCCGGTGATGAGGGCGAGGCCGGCCGACACCGCGACGCCGAGGATGCCCGCGAAGGACATCGTCAGCGACTGTCGCTGCACCAGGCGGAGCACGACGAAGACGAGTCCGACGACGACCGGGATCACGACGCTCGGCACGAGCTCCTTCGTGATCGCGTAGACGACGAGGAACGCGAATCCGGGCAGCACCGACTCGGCGAGCCCGCGGATCCCGCCGACCGCTCCGAGCAGCGCGCGCCCGGAGGGCGCCTCGCCGGGGGCGACGCGGGCGATGCCCGCGTTCTGCACCGCGTCTCGGAACTGCGAGGAGAACGACGGCGCCGCCGGCGCAGCGTCAGGGATCCCAGCGGACGCGGGCACGGCTTCGGACCCGGCCGTCTCGGGTCGGTGGGTGTCGTCGTGTTCCGGCACCGTGCCTCCAGGGCGGGTCAGGTCGTCAGATCGCGGTCTGCGTCGACTTCGGCATGTGCAGCGGGATGAGGTCGCGCGGCGGCATCGGCGTCGTGCCGCGCACGACGACGACGCTGCGGAACAGCTCCTCGATCTCGCTCGCGTCGTCGGGCTGCTCAGCGGCCTTGCCGGCGATCACGCCGCGCAGGAACCACCGCGGGCCGTCGACGCCGACGAAGCGGGCCGGACGGACGCCGGCGGTGCCGCCGTCGCCGTCGACCGCGACCGGCACGGACGCGCGGAGCTCGGGCCCGAACGGGCCGTCGACCTCGGTCACGACACCGCCCTGGCGCTCGATCTGCTCGGCGATCTGTGCGCGGATCTCGTGCCACAGCCCCGTCGAACGCGGTGCGGCGAACGGCTGGACCTGCAGCGTCGAGTCGTCGTAGTCGAGCCCGACCGCGACGACGCGCTGCGAGCCCTCTTCCACCTCGAGGCGCAGGTGCAGGCCTTCGCGCGGCAGGACCTTCACGCCGCCCAGGTCGACGTACGGACGGACCAGGTTCGCCTCGGTCTCGTCGTGCGGGCCGTTCTCGGCACGGTCCTCGGGTGCGGACTTGTCCGTCGGGGCGACCCCGTCGACCTCGTCGAGGTCCGCGTCGGCGTCCGTCGCGATGTCGACCTCGGGGGTCGTGTCCGCGATCTCGACCTCGTCGGCGACGGCCTCAGCCACATCGACCTCGGCCACCTCGCCCTCGTCACGCTTGCGTCGACCGAACTTCATGCGCGCGTTCCTTCCTGAACATCATCGGCGGCGCCGGTCACGGCACCGCTCCGGTCACCGTAGCCGGACGAGCCGAAGCCACCCTGGCCCCGGACGCTGTCGGGGAGTTCCTCGACGTGCGTGTACGTCACCCGCGGCACGGGCATGACGATCAGCTGTGCGATCCGGTCACCCACGTGCACCTCGTACGGCTCGGACCGGTCGGTGTTGAGCAGCGAGACCTTGATCTCACCGCGGTACCCGGAGTCGACCGTGCCCGGGCTGTTGACGACGGTGATGCCGTGCTTGGCGGCGAGCCCGCTGCGCGGGACCACGAACGCGGCGTACCCCTCGGGGAGCGCGATCCGCAGCCCGGTCGCGGCCAGGTGGCGCTCGCCCGGCTGCAGCACGAAGGCCTCGGTCGAGACGAGGTCGGCACCGGCGTCGCCGGGGTGGGCGTGTCCGGGGCGGTTCTCCCCGGTCCAGAGGACGTCGACTGGTTCGGTCACGTGTCGAGGGTAGTGCAGAGACGTGACCCGACCGTGACCTGCCCCGAGTCGTGGTCGAATGGACCCGTGACCCTGTACCGCGAACGACTCTGGGCCCCGCCCGCCCTGTACCTGGCGACGGCGCTCGTCATCCCCGCCACCCTGCTCGTGTTCCTGCCCATCAGCGTGCTCGCCGGTGTGCTCGTGGCGATCGGCATGGAGCTCGGCGTCCTCGTGCTCCTGTGGGCACTCGCACCCACCATCGAGGTCACGGACAGCGAGTTCCGCGCCGGCAAGGCGCACCTCCCCCGCGCACTCGTCGGCAGCGTTGAGGCGTTCGAAGGCGCCGAGGCGACCACGCAGCGCGGCCCGAAGCTCGACGCACGAGCGTGGACGCTCTTCCGCGGCTACGTGCGCGGGGTCGTCAAGGTCGAGGTCCGCGACGACGCCGACCCGACGCCCTACTGGCTGGTCAGCGTCCGGCAGCCCACGAGGGTGGTCGAGGCGCTCCGGTCCTGACGGACCGCGACGGGCGGACGGGAGGCCCGGCGCGCGTCCGCCCCGCACCGTACGACGAAGGCCCCGCATCCTGGAGGATGCGGGGCCTTCGGTGATCGGTGCGTCTAGAGCGCCGCGCATTCCGCGCAGACCGGCCCGAGCTTCGACTCGTGGTCGAGCTGGGAGCGGTGCTTCACGAGGAAGCACTCGACGCAGGTGAACTCATCGACCTGCGGGGGCAGCACCACGACGTCGAGGTCGACGTCGCTCAGGTCCTGCCCGGCGAGTTCGAAGCTGCCGGGGTTGTCCGAATCATCGTCGACGACCCCCGACATCTTGTCGGGAACGCGCTCCTTGAGGGCCTCGATCGACTCCGAATCGGAGTTGTCATCGGTCTTCCGGGGGGCGTCGTAATCGGTGGCCATGCCCATCCATTTCTCGTATCGAGAGGTCGTCGCCGGGTGATCGGCGGCGACAGTTTGCACTACGTCCCGCCAGAGTGCAAACCGAGATCTGCGGCGGGTCGTCACGGCGCTGCAACCCGTGACCGGATCGGGACATTCCCGACACCCGTCGCCACTGATGCGCAGACTCCGCGGCACGCCCGTGCGCCTCCGTGGAAACCGTCCGCGACCACTGCATACTCACGGGGTACGACGCACGACCGTACGCGACGCTGGGAAGGCTGGACCATGCAAGACGTGAGAGTCATCGGAGTCGAGGCAGGCGCACTCCTCCTGGCGACCGACGGCGGTACCGAGTTCCGGTTGCCCGTCACGTCCTCGCTGCCGGGGCAGGTCCGTCAGGCCAACCCCGACGCCGGTCCGCAGAAGCGGGTCTCCCCCAAGGACGTCCAGGCACGCATCCGTGGTGGTGCCGACGCCGCCGACGTCGCGGCTGCGCTCGACGTCGACGTCGAGTACGTCCGACGCTTCGAGGGCCCGGTGCTCGCCGAGCGCGCGTTCGTCCTCGACGCCTCGCACCGCGTCCCGGTGACCCCGGTCGACGACGAGGCCCCCGACACGTTCGGTGCGGCGATCACCGCGAAGCTCGAGGCCGGCGAGGCCACCGCGATCAGCTGGGGCTCGTGGAAGCACCCGGAGAGCGGCTGGCAGGTCCGGGTCCGCTACACCGCGGCCGAGGTCGAGCACGACGCTCAGTGGCGCTTCGACCCGAAGACCTCGACGCTCGTGCCGGACAACGGCGACGCGCACCGGCTCTCGCACACCGACGACGAGGGCATCGCGCCCCGCCTGCGCGCCGTGGAGTACGAGCAGCAGGACGACGACGGCACCCGCTTCGACTCCGGCGCCTTCCGCGTCGAGGAAGAGGACGAGGCCGTCACGAACCCCGACGTCCCCGACCGCGCCCCGCTCCGTGCACCGCTGCCCCGCATCGGCCAGGCGGCCGTCGAGGAGCGCGCACCCGGCAACGAGACCGCCGACCTGCTCGAGGCGCTCCGCCGCCGCCGTGGGGAGCGCGAGGCCGCCTCGTTCGGCGAACAGCGTGACGAGCCGGCCCGCGGCACCTCGATCAGCGTCGTCGACATCCCGCTGCAGGGGTTCGAGGACGAGCCAGAGGGCGACACCGTCCCGCCGTCGGCCGACGCCCGTCCGGCATCGGCGCCCGAAGCCGAGGGCCGTGCGGAGCGCAAGAAGCGCAACCGCCGGTCGATGCCGAGCTGGGACGAGATCGTCTTCGGCACCCGCCCGGAGGACCCGGCCTGATCAGCTCGGACTGACCTGATCAGCTCGGACTGACCCGCGGCCGGCTGCTACTGCGCGAACGCCCCGGCGAGCCGCAGTGGGACGAACGTCTCCTCGTCGGTCATCGCGCCGTGCTGACCGATCATGCGCTTCGGTACCTCGCCGTCCCGCAGCGCGCGGTCGTCGTTGAACGCCCACGACCCGCGTGCCACGACGATCACGTCGCCGATGCGCGGAACGACCTGTGGCGCGACCGCACCGAACCACCCGGCGGCGATCGCCTCGTCGCGGCTCGCGACGTACGCCTTCTTGCCGTAGCGCGCCCGGAACGCCCCGACCAGCCCGCGCACGTCGGTGCCCGGCGCCACCGTGAGCTGGCGGCACCGCGGATCGCCCGCCACCCCGACGACGTCCGTCAACAGGAGCGGGTCGATGGCGATGTTCGCGTGGTCGGGCACGTCGAGCACACCGTGGTCCGCGGTGACCAGGACACCCACGTCCGACGCACCGCGGGCATCGAGGCGGGCGAGCTCGCCGTCGAGCAGCTCGAGCGTCGCCGTCCACCGGTCGGACTGCCACCCGGACTTGTGGCCGATCGAGTCGAGCTCCGGCACGTACAGGTACACGAGCGACCGACCGGTTGCGGTCTCGGCCAGGGCGGCGTCGATGCGATCCGGGATCGTGTCCGCCGACACGTACCGCGCGCCGCCGAGGACGTTCGCGGTCATGCCCGACGCCCGGTACCGATCGGGGCCGATGACGACGGGGTCGACGCCGAGCTCCGCGGCGCGGGTGAAGAGCGTCTCGGTGAGGAACCAGTCCGCGGGGACCTCGGTGTCCCAACCACCGAGCAGGTTCATCACGGCGCCGGTGTCCGGGTTCCAGCCGCTGTAGCCGACGACACCGTGCGTGCCGGGCGACCGTCCGGTGGTCAGGGTGCTCAGCGCCGCGGCCGTCGTGGTCGGGAACCCGCTGCGCAGCTTCTTCGCGGTGCCGGACCCCTTGGCGGCCGTGAGCCAGCGGGCGTGCCCGGCGCGCGCCGACAGCGCGACGCTCCCGAGGCCGTCGACCAGGACGACGATCGCGGAACGAGCGGGACGGAGGGCGATCCGGGCCTCCAGGCCATGGTCACGCGACCACGCGCCGTCCGCAGCCCCGAGCGCCACGAGGCAACTCGGGAAGACGTCGGCGAGGTTCGCGGCGGCGTCGGGGGCCGTCGGTACGCTTGTTCCCATTCCACAGAGTCTCCCAGACGACAGAGTCTCCTAGACGACTCCGGTCTTCCAGAAAGGTGCCATGGCACGCACGGACGCAGTCGGCCTGCCCGACGGTGAGCGCATCGAGGACGTCGACGTCTCCGAGGAGATGCAGGGCTCCTTCCTCGAGTACGCGTACTCCGTCATCTACTCGCGGGCGCTGCCCGATGCGCGCGACGGCCTGAAGCCCGTCCAGCGGCGCATCCTGTACCAGATGGCCGAGATGGGCCTGCGGCCCGACCGCGGGCACGTCAAGAGCGCCCGCGTCACCGGCGAGGTGATGGGCAAGCTGCACCCGCACGGCGACGGCGCGATCTACGACGCGCTGGTGCGGATGGCGCAGCCGTTCACGATGCGCGTGCCGCTCATCGACGGCCACGGCAACTTCGGCTCGCTCGACGACGGTCCCGCTGCCGCCCGGTACACCGAGGCCCGCCTGGCCGAACCGTCGATGGCGATGACCGAGGGCCTCGGCGAGGACGTCGTCGACTTCGTCCCGAACTACGACAACCAGATCATGCAGCCCGGCGTCCTGCCAGCGGCGTTCCCGAACCTGCTCGTCAACGGCGCGTCCGGCATCGCGGTCGGCATGGCCACGAACATGGCGCCGCACAACCTGGGCGAGGTGGTCGAGGCCGCGAAGCACCTGCTCATGAACCCGCAGGCGACCCTCGAAGAGCTGATGGAGTTCGTCCCGGGGCCGGACCTGCCCTCCGGTGGCACCATCGTCGGGCTCTCCGGGGTCCGCGACGCCTACGCCACCGGGCGCGGCACGTTCCGGACCCGGTCGAAGGTGAGCGTCGAGAACCTCACCCCGCGCAAGGTCGGGCTCGTCGTCACCGAGCTGCCGTACCTGGTCGGCCCCGAGCGCGTCATCGAGAAGATCAAGGACGGCGTCCAGTCCAAGAAGCTCGTCGGCATCTCGGACGTCAACGACCTGACCGACCGCAACCACGGGCTGCGGCTCGTCATCGGCATCAAGAGCGGCTTCAACCCCACCGCGGTGCTCGAGCAGCTGTACAAGCACACCCCGCTCGAGGACGGCTTCGGCATCAACAACGTCGCGCTCGTCGGCGGGTCCCCCCGCACGCTCGGATTGCGCGAGCTGCTCGACGTCTACGTGCAGCACCGGCTGTCGGTCGTCACCCGGCGGTCGGAGTACCGGCTCGCGCGTCGTCGCGAGCGGCTGCACCTGGTCGAGGGCCTGCTCATCGCGATCCTCGACATCGACGAGGTCATCCAGGTCATCCGCACCTCGGACGACTCCGAGGCCGCACGGAGCCGGCTCCGTGACGTCTTCGACCTGTCCGAGGTGCAGGCCGAGTACATCCTCGAACTGCGGCTCCGACGCCTGACGAAGTTCTCGCGCATGGAGCTCGAGGCCGAGCGCGACCAGCTGCTCGCCGACATCGCTGCGCTCGAGGAACTCCTGGCGTCCGACGAACGGCTCCGTGCCCAGGTCGCGCTCGAGCTCACCGAGGTCTCCGACAAGTTCGCCACCCCTCGCCGAACCCTGCTCACCGAGGCCGACGCCCCCGTCAAGGGCGGTCGCAAGGCCGCGGTCGACCCGGAGTCCCTCCAGGTCGCCGACTCGCCGTGCCGCGTGCTGCTCTCGACCACCGGACGGCTCATCCGCGTCGACATCCCGACCTCGGAGCTCAGCATCGTCCGCGTGCCGAAGCGCTCCAAGCACGACGCCGTCCGGTCCGCCGTGGTGAGCACCGTCCGGGGCCAGGTCGGCGCGCTGACCTCGACCGGGCGGGTCCTGCGGCTCTCCCCCGTCGACGTCCCGGCGGTGCCGCCCGCTGCGGTCCGCCTCGACGCCGGCGTGCGGGTCACGGACTTCCTGGTGCTCACCAAGGGCGAGACGGTCGTTGCACTCGTCGACCTGTCCGGCGCGTCGTCGGACTCCCTCGCCATCGGTACCGCCCAGGGCGTCGTGAAGCGCGTCGTCCCCGGAGCCTGGCCCGACAAGCCCGAGTTCGTCGCCATCGGCCTGAAGCCCGGCGACGCGGTGGTCGGCGCTGCCCAGGCGCCCGAGTCCGACGACCTGGTGTTCATCAGCTCGAACGCCCAGCTCCTGCGCTTCCCCGCGTCCGGCGTCCGTGCCCAGGGCTTGCCGGCCGGCGGTGTCGCGGGCATGGCGCTGGCGTCCGGGTCCTCGGTGATCTGGTTCGGGTCCGTCGCCCGGTCCGACGACGCCGTGGTCGCCACGGTGTCCACGACCTCCACGGCGCTTCCGGGCACCGACTCCGGTCGCGCCAAGGTGTCAGCGCTGTCCGAGTTCCCCGCCAAGGGCCGGGCGACCCAGGGTGTCCGGGCGCACGCGTTCCTGAAGGGCGAGGACGGGCTCACCGTGGGCTGGGCGGGCATCGCTCCCCCGCACGCGGTCGGTACGGACGGCGCCGCGCGGACCCTGCCCGACTGGCTGTCGAAGCGGGACGGGTCCGGTGCGCCGCTCGAGGCCGTCATCGGCTCGATCGGCGGCAGCGCGGCGGCGCTCGACGGCACCGCTGGCGACGCGTAGCGCGCGGCAGCCCCTCCCTGCGAAAGCGACAGTGTCCCGCGAACAGTTCCCGGGACACTGTCGCTTCGGCGGCACGGACCGCGCACGATGGTGGCACGGTGTCGCTCTCGCAGCGCCGAGACTCGGCCCGGCGCCGCCGCTCGGCTACGCGTCGATGCGGTCGCGGTCCAGACCCTCGCCGGCCAGGATGAACTCCTTGCGCGGGGCCACGTCGTTGCCCATGAGCAGCTCGAACACCTTCGCCGCGCTCTCGGCGTGCGTGATGTTCACCCGCCGTAGGGTCCGGTGCGCGCGGTCCATCGTGGTCTCGGCGAGCTGGTCGGCGTCCATCTCGCCCAGGCCCTTGTACCGCTGGATCGGCTCCTGGTACTTCTTGCCGGTCTTCTCGAGCTTCTTCAGCACGGTCTGCAGTTCCTGCTCGGAGTACGTGTAGAGCGTGTCGTTCGGCTTGCCGCGGTTCACCACGACCACCCGGTGCAGCGGCGGCACGGCGGCGAACACCCGGCCCTGCTCGATCATCGGTCGCATGTACCGGAAGAACAGGGTCAGCAGCAGCGTGCGGATGTGGGCGCCGTCGACGTCGGCGTCCGACATGATGATGACCTTGCCGTAGCGCGCCTGGTCGATCTCGAACGTCCGGCCGGAGCCGGCACCGATGACCTGGATGATCGACGCGCACTCGACGTTCGACAGCATGTCCGACACGGACGCCTTCTGCACGTTGAGGATCTTGCCGCGGATCGGCAGCAGCGCCTGGTACTCGCTGTTGCGTGCGAGCTTCGCGGTCCCCAGCGCCGAGTCGCCCTCGACGATGAAGAGCTCGGTGCCCTCGGTCTCCTGCGACCGGCAGTCCGCGAGCTTCGTCGGCAACGAGGAGTTCTCGAGCGCGTTCTTCCGGCGCTGCGTTTCCTTGTGGGCGCGGGCCGAGATGCGGGTCTTCATCTCGGCGACGACCTTCTCGAGCAGGGTCGCGGCCTGGGCCTTCTCGGTGCGTTGCGTCGACGTCAGGATCTCGGTGATGCGCTTCGACACGACCTGGTCGACGATCTTGCGCACCGCCGGCGTGCCGAGGATCTCCTTCGTCTGCCCCTCGAACTGCGGCTCGGGCAGTCGGACGGTCAGCACGGCGGTCATGCCGGCGAGCACGTCGTCCTTGTCGAGCTTGTCCTGCCCGACCTTGAGCTTGCGGGCGTTCGCCTCGACCTGTGCTCGGACGGCCTTGACCAGACCGGACTCGAAGCCGGCCTGGTGTGTGCCGCCCTTCGGCGTGGCGATGATGTTGACGAAGCTGCGGAACACCGACTCGTAGCCGTCGCCCCACCGCAGCGCGAGGTCCACCTCGCAGGAGCGCTCGACCGAGGTCGACACCATGTGGCCCTTGTCGTCGAGCATCGGGACGGTCTCGGTGAAGGTCCCGGTGCCCTGCACGCGCCAGACGTCGGTGACGGCGGTGTCGGCCGCGAGGTGCTCGACGAACTCGCCGATGCCGCCCTCGTAGCGGAAGCGCTCGACGACCGGGCCGGCCTCGACGGCGGTCCCCGTCGCCTCGGCACGCGCAGCAGCGGCCTCGATCGAGGACACGCGCTCGTCGGTGATCGTGATGCCGAGTCCGGGCACCAGGAACGCCGTCTGCCGCGCCCGGGTGACCAGGTCGTCGGTGCTGAACCGCGCATCGGCGGTGAAGATCTGCCGGTCCGCCCAGTACCGGATCCGGGAACCCGTGACGCCCTTCTTCACCTTGCCGACCACCCGCAGCTCGCTGCCCGAGGTGAACGGGCTGAACGGGGCGTCCGGACCGATGCCCTTCGCGTCGTCGAACGTGCCGGGCTCGCCGCGGTGGAACGACATGGCGTAGGTCCTGCCGCCGCGGTCGACCTCGACGTCGAGGCGCTCGGACAGGGCGTTGACCACCGAGGCACCGACGCCGTGCAGTCCGCCGGACGCCGCGTACGACCCCGACCCGAACTTGCCACCGGCGTGCAGCTTGGTGAACACGACCTCGACGCCGGTCAGTCCGGTCTTCGGTTCGACGTCCACCGGGATGCCACGAGCGGTGTCGCGGACCTCGACCGAACCGTCGGCGTGCAGCACGACGCCGATCTCGTCGCCGTGCCCCGCCAGGGCTTCGTCGACGGAGTTGTCGATGATCTCCCACAGGCAGTGCATGAGCCCACGGGAGTCGGTCGAGCCGATGTACATCCCCGGACGCTTCCGGACCGCCTCGAGCCCTTCGAGGACGGAGAGATGGCGTGCGGAGTAGTCGGAGCTCACCGTCCGATGCTACCGAGCGGCACCGACACCCTCGGCGCGGACACTCGCACTGGGGACAACCGATCCGCGCTCAGCGAAACAGCGCTGCACAATGCATCGTTCTCAGGCATCACGTGTTGAAATGGTGCAACCACCCGGCACCACCTGCGATCCGTGAGGAGCACAGCAATGACCCAGACCGTGCAGGACCCCTCCATCGACGAAGTCAGCAACCACCAGCTGACCGCCGCCGACCGTTGCGACAGCTGCGGAGCGCAGGCCTACATCCGAGCCACCATGTCGAGCGGCGAGCTCTTCTTCTGCGCGCACCACGGCGCAGAGTTCAAGGACAAGCTCGCGGCGACCGCCATCGAGTGGCACGACGAGAGCAGCCGACTCTACGAGTCGAAGTAGCGCGCGAAGGCGCGAGCACAGCAAGACGGGAGGCCCGGTGCCAGCTGGCACCGGGCCTCCCGTCTGTCTGTTGCCCGTCTCAGAACGCGCGGAGACGACGAAGGCCGGGTCCCGTCGGGACCCGGCCTTCGTGAGCGTCACGCGATGCGCTTGAACGCCTTGTCGACGTAGCGATCGACCGTCGCGCGCGCCTCGCGTGCGTAGCGGTCGATGGTCGCCGTCTGCTCCGGGTCCGGCGTGTACTCGAGGCCCACTCGTGCGGCGGCTGCGGCGAGGACACCGTCGGTCAGCTGCGGGTTGAGCGGCAGGATCGGACCCTGCGTGTGCGTGCCGAACGACGTGCCGACGATCGCACCCTCGACCGGGGCGCCCGCCTGGTTGCCGCCGCCGGACACGACGTCGGCGAAGGGGGTGACCCCGGCCGCGAGCTCGATCGTGGTGGCGTGGTCCTCGAAGCCGGCGAGACGCTTCGACGCGCCGGGGAGCAGCGGGTACCGGGTCTCGAGGACGAAGTAGTTGACCCGACGTTCGGCACCACGGACGGCTCGGGCGTCGAACACGCCGAACCCGGCGAGCGGAGCACCCTCGGTGGGCACGACCTCGTTCGTCGCCAGGTCGAACCCGCCGCCGACGGCGATGACCGGCACACCGTCGCTCGCGAACGAACGGAGCGGAGCGGCGATGCGGGCGACGTCGGCACCGAGCGAGCGCATCGCGCTGAGCGGACCGTTGCCGATGACCACGACGTCGGCCGCGGCGGGCAGGTCGTCGCCGGGCGCGTACTCGAGCACCTCGGTGTCGAGGCCGGCCGCGGCGGCACGGCGGACGAGGGCCGCGACGTTGCCGCGGTCCCCCGAAACGCCCATCTGCCGGGGGTAGACGTGCAGGATGGTCAGCCGGTCGGCCGTCATGCGGTCTTCTCCATGTCCGGGTGGCCGAGGGCCTTGCGGGCGATCATCATGATCTCGTAGTTGACGATGAAGTTCTTCGTCCCGCTGGTCGTCGACCCGAGCTGCTCCATGTGCTTGATCGCGGCCTCGACGTCGGGGTCGACCCGGCCGATGCGGACACCGGCGTGCTCGAGGGCGATCGCGATCTGCCAGGCCTTGTCACCGGAGACGACGTCGACGTGGTCGAGCTTCGAGAAGTCGATGTCGTAGATCCAGGAGATGTCCGGCGTGCCCTCGTCGATCGCCATGAGGACCTGCTCGGGGCGGTCCGGCAGCGCGTCGAGGTTGAGCTGGAGGCTCGCGGCGTTCTTGAACATCGTGAACTCGGCGGACTCGCCGGCGATGGGGAGTCGTTCCCCGCGGCCGTACGCCGGCTTCATCGTGCCGAAGGCCTTCGTGACGGCGTCGGCGCGGAACTGCGTGCCGAGTGCCGCGCTGGCCGTGGCGGTGGCAGCAGCAGCGTCGACCGCGTAGTGCAGGCCGCGTGCGGGCAGGCGCACCGCGATGTCGGCACCGTCGAAGCGGATCGTCGCGCCGTCACCGGTGTTCACGACGACCTCTGACTCAGCGGCGTTCGGCTGGGCGTCCTGCCGGTCGAAGTCGTCGGCGTTCTGCAGGCCGTTCGGTGCGGCGGCGACGACCTCGGCGCTCGCACCGAAGCGCAGCACCCGCTGGCCGGCCCGCGCTGCGTAGGCGTCGAGGAACTGGTCGTCGCGGTTCGTGATCACGTTCGCCGTGGACAGTGCCGCGGTGTCGAGCATCATGTCGGCGACGCGCTCGGTCTCGAAGAACCGGTACAGCTGGTCGACCTGCACGTTGAGCATCGTCACCGTGGACGGCGACAGGATGCCGGCGAGCTCGACCGCGAAGGCCTCGTCGACCTCGAGGATGCCGATGTCCGCCTTCAGGCGACCGGTCAGCGACACCTCGGACAGCAACGCCGACGCGATGCCCTGCGGCAGGTTCGCCCCGGACGGGTTCGTGAAGACGCGGAGCCCGTGCGCCCGGACGATGTCCGAGATCATGTGCGTGGTCGTCGACTTGCCGTTCGAGCCGAGCACGAAGACGACGCCGTTCGGGAACTGCTTCGTCACGTGCTGCAGGAAGTCCGGCACGAGCTTGAGCACGATGAAGCCGGGGTACGCGGATCCCCCGCCCCGCGCTCTGGCGAGGGCACGGAGGATCCGCCCGATCAGGATCGGGATGAAGAACCGCATCGGCCTACTCGAGGTAGTCGCGCAGCGACTGCGACCGCGACGGGTGGCGGAGCTTCGCCATCGTCTTGGACTCGATCTGACGGATGCGCTCACGCGTCACGCCGAACGTGTCACCGATCTGGTCGAGGGTCTTCGGCTGGCCGTCACCGAGGCCGAAGCGCATGCGGATGACGCCCGCTTCACGCTCGGACAGGGAGTCGAGCAGGCTCTCGAGCTGCTTCTGCAGCATGGTGAAGCCCACCGCGTCGGCCGGCACGACCGCCTCGGTGTCCTCGATGAGGTCACCGAACTCGGAGTCGCCGTCCTCGCCCAGGGGCGTGTGCAGGGAGATCGGCTCGCGGCCGTACTTCTGCACCTCGACGACCTTCTCCGGGGTCATGTCGAGCTCGCGGGCGAGCTCTTCCGGAGTGGGTTCGCGGCCGAGGTCCTGCAGCATCTGGCGCTGGACACGAGCGAGCTTGTTGATGACCTCGACCATGTGCACCGGGATGCGGATGGTGCGGGCCTGGTCGGCCATGGCGCGGGTGATCGCCTGGCGGATCCACCACGTCGCGTAGGTCGAGAACTTGAAGCCCTTCGTGTAGTCGAACTTCTCGACCGCACGGATCAGGCCCAGGTTGCCCTCCTGGATGAGGTCCAGGAACTGCATGCCACGGCCGGTGTAGCGCTTGGCGAGCGACACCACGAGGCGGAGGTTCGCGCCGAGCAGGTGCGACTTGGCGCGCTGACCGTCGCGGGCGACCCAGCGCAGCTCACGCTCGGCCGGCTTGGTCAGCCCGGTCGAGTGCTGCAGCTTGTCCTCGGCGAACAGGCCGGCCTCGATGCGCATCGCGAGCTCGACCTCCTGCTCGGCGTTGAGCAGGGCGACCTTGCCGATCTGCTTGAGGTAGTCCTTCACCGGGTCGGCGGTCGCACCCGTGATGGTCGTGGAGTAGACCGGGGCTTCGTCGTCGTCGGTCTGCGAGATGACGAGCGCGCCGGCGGCGACCGCAGCGGCGGCGTCGGGCTTGATCGCCTTGTCGTCGGTGTCCTCGACGTCCTCGGTCGGCTCGTCGGTGGCTTCGTTCGCCTCGTCGACGGGGTCGACCTTCTTCGCCTTCGGGGCGGCCTTCTTGGCCGGGGCCTTCTTGGCGGGGGCCTTGGTGGCGCGCTTCTTCGGCGCGGCGGTTCCCTCGGCGTCCGTGGCGTCCTCTGCCACAGCACCTTCGGGCTGAGTGTCCTTCGTGGGATCGATCGTCGTGCTCCGGGCAGCCATGCGATCACCTCTCTCGTCGTGCCACGTTCGTGGGGTCGTGGCCTCCCTCGCCGCCCAGGGCCCGAGCCGCAGTCCCCCGCGTCGTCGAGTCCTACCGTTCCGGGCAGCACTAAGACCCATGTCAAGTCCCCCGGGTTGATCGGCGCTCCGAAGTGCTCCGACAGGATGGGGGTCCTGAGTGGGTCCGTGATCATTATTGCACGTGCCGCTTCCGCAGGCGCGCAACGAGTGCAACCCAGAGCGGTCCGACGCGTATTCCCTCCTCCGCGTGGAGCACCCGGCGCGTGCGGTGCCGGGCGTACAGGAGCATCGCGACACCGAACCCGACCACCAGGTACTGCACCGTGAGGGCCACGCGGAAGTTGTCCCAGGCGAACACGGTCTCACCGGTGACGCGGGACATCACGTCGAGCAGCAGCCCGATCAGGTACATCATCACGAAGGCCGCCAGGAACCCCCCGACGTTGACGACACCGTTCGCGGACCCCAGGGAACCCACGGGGTTGAACGTCCGGGCGAAGTCGAACCCGATCAGCGAACCGGGGCCGCCGATGCCCATCGCCACGACGAGGAGCACGAGCAGCCAGGTCGGCGGGTGGCCGGGCCAGAGCAGGATCGCGGTCCACACCACGGCGAGCAGCACGACCACGCCGAGCACGAGGTTCGAGCGGCGCATCGGGAACCGCGCGCACAACAGCCCGAGCACCGGCCCGGCCACGAAGCCCACGGCGACGATGATCGTCAGGAAGCCGGCGGCCTCGGCGGGGCTGTACCCGAGCCCGCGGAGCATCGGGACGCCCCACAGCAGCGAGAACACCGTGCCGGACGACTGCGTCACGTAGTGGGACCAGAACCCGAGCTGCGTGCCCGGTCGACGCAACGCGTGCCCGAACGTCCGGAACGCGGCGCCCCACGAGTGCGGCAGCGGGATCGTCCCGGTCCGCACGACCACGGGGCCGTTGCGGACGAAGACGAACGCCAGGACGAGCCCGACGGCACTCGCGGCGGCGGCGACCCCGAACGCAGGCGTCCACCCCGCGGCGTGCAGGAGCACCGCGAACGGGAACGCCGACAGGATCTGGCCGATCTGCCCGAGGTTGCCCGTCCACTGCGAGATCTGCGGCAGGATCCGGCCGCTGAACCACATCGGCACCAGGCGGATCACCGAGATGAACGTCATCGCGTCGCCGGCACCCACGAGCACCCGGCCCGCGATCGCCGGGCCGATCGTCGGCGAGAAGGCCACGACGGCCTGGCCGACCACGAGCAGCGCGGCGCCGAGCAGGACGAGCTTGCGCGGCCCCACCCGGTCGAGCGCGACGCCCACCGGGATCTGGAGTCCGGCGTACACGGCGATCTGCACGACCGCGAGCGTGGACAACACCGCCGCCGAGACGGCGAACCGGTCCTGCGCGTCCACTCCGGACACCCCGAGCGAGGACCGCTGCACGACCGCCAGGACGTAGGCGAGCACCGCGATGCCCCAGATCAGGTAGGCGCGACGGGAGTTCACCCCGACAGGCTACCGATCCGGCGGAGCCGGATACGCGACGTGTGTCGCCGACGCAGGTGACGTCCTGGTCGCGACCGGACGACCGACGGGAGGGACGGTGCGGGCCCGCCCCGGGCCTCCAGGCCGCCGTTCCGGACCGTTCAGGGCCCGACCCGGCTACTCGCCGCCGTCACCCTGGGTGCGACGATCCGCCAGGAAGCGCTCGAGCTCGGCCGCGATCGCGTCCGCGGTCGGCACCTCGCCGTCGACGTCCGTGAGCGGCGACGCGACCGGGTTGCCCTCCATGTACGTGTCGTGCCGCTCCTCGAGCACACCGACGAGTCGCTGCAGCTCGGCGTTGCCGGCGACCTGCTCCTCGACCCGGGTGAGGAACTCGCGACCCGCCTCGCGCAGGGCGTCCGTCGGGAAGATGAGGCCGGTGGCCGCGGCGATGCCGGACAGGGCCGCGACGGCCGCGTCCGGGAACTCGGTGTCCGACAGGTAGTGCGGGACGAGCAGGACGAGCCCGGTGACCTGCGCGCCGGTGGATGCGAGCCGGTGCTCGACGAGGTGCAGGACGTTCGCCGGCGCCTGGGTCTCGGGCTTCCAGACGCTCATCTGCTCGACGAGATCGGCGCGGGTGCCGGAGACGGTCAGGCTGATCGGGCGGGTGTGCGGGACCGGCATCGGGATCGACTGCACCCAGGTGGTGTCCGCGACCTGGAGCCGGGCGGCGAGGCCGGTGACGGCGTCCACGAACCGGTTCCACTGGAAGTCCGGCTCGTACCCGGACAGGAACAGGAACGGCTGGCCGATCTCGTCGCGCACGAGGTGCAGCGCCAGCCGGGGCGGCTCGACGGCGGCGATGTGGTCGTGCTCGAAGGTGATGACGGGCCGGCGTGCACGCCAGTCGAGCAGCACGTCGGGGTCGAACTCGGCGACGAGCTGGGTGTCGAGGTCCTCGAGCACCGACGTCGTGACCTGGGCAACGGCCGAACCGGCGTCCGCGAAGCCGGTGAGCCCGGCGACCAGGTGCAGCCCGGCCGGGACCGTCGGGGCGGCCTCGTCGAACGTGTAGAGCTCCTCGGGGTGGTTCACCGTCCCCATGCTAGGCGGGGCCACCGACGCCCCCGCGCGGGACGACCACGCCGACAGCGAACAGTGCGTGGATAGGGTTGGAGCATGGTCCGACCGACGCTCTCCACCGACTCCTCCGCCCCCTCCTCGATCTCCGCCGACGTCCTCGTGGTCGGCGTCCGGCCCGGCTCCGACGGTGCCCCCGCGACGATCGCCCAGCCGGCCACGACACCGTTCTCCGCGCTCGACGACCTCGACCTCGCGGCGATCGGCGCGACGGGCGCCAAGGACCAGCTCGTGCGCATCCCGGCCGTCGGCGTCGACGCCGCGAGCATCGCGCTCATCGGGCTCGGCACCGGGACCGACGCCGCCGCGTACCGCTCGGCCGCCGGCAGTGCCGTCCGCCAGCTGCCGCACGCCGCGTCGATCGCCCTCGCGCTGCCGACCGACACCGACGCACTCGTCGAAGCAGCGCTCGAGGGCGCCGCGCTCGGCGCCTACGCCTTCACGCGGCACAAGGGCGCCGGCACGACTGGGCCGGCGCGTGGCGACCAGCGCGTGACGGTCCTCGCGCCGGCCGCCGCGACGGACGCCGCGGTCCGTCCGGCGATCGTGGCCGACGCCGCGTCGCTGGTGCGCGACCTCGTGAACACCGCCGCCGGCGACCTGGGACCACAGGACGTCGCCGACGTGGCGACCGGGCTCGCCTCGGACCTCCCGCTCACCGTCGAGGTCCTCGACGAGCAGGCACTCGAGGAGCAGGGCTTCGGCGGCATCCTCGGGGTCGGCCGTGGTTCGGCGCGTCCCCCGCGCCTGGTCGTCGTCCGCTACGCACCGGAGTCCGCCACGAAGCACCTCGCCCTCGTCGGCAAGGGCATCACGTTCGACTCGGGCGGGCTCTCGCTCAAGCCGGCGGCGTCGATGCTCGGCATGAAGACCGACATGACCGGCGCCGCAACGGTGCTCGCCGCGACCGTCGCCGCCGCACGCCTGGGCCTCGACGTGCGCGTCACCGCCTGGCTCGCACTCGCCGAGAACATGCCGTCGGGCACGGCGACCCGCCCGGGTGACGTCCTCACCCTGAAGAACGGCAAGACCGTCGAGGTCACGAACACCGACGCCGAGGGCCGCCTGGTGCTCGGCGACGGCATGGCCGCCGCCTCGCTCGAGACGCCCGACGCCATCGTCGACGTGGCCACCCTGACCGGCGCGCAGGTCGTCGCGCTCGGCGACCGCACCACCGGCCTGATGGGCAGCGACGACCTCGTCGCGAAGCTCCGCGCCGTGGCCGAGGGCGTGTCGGAGCCGATCTGGCCGATGCCCCTGCCCGAGGAACTCGACGCCCGGCTCGCCAGCGACGTCGCCGACATGGTCAACGCCACGGTCGGCAACCCGGCCGGCGGCATGCTGCTCGCGGGCAAGTTCCTGGAGCGCTTCGTCGGCGAGGGCATCCCGTGGGCGCACCTCGACATCGCCGGTCCGTCCGAGCACAAGGGCGGCGGCTACGGGTGGCTCGGCAAGGGCGCGACGGGTGTGATGGTCCGGACGCTCATCGCGCTCGCAGAAGACCTCCAGTCCGAGTAGTAGGTTTGGTACCGGTGGGACGGGGCATCGACGCGCCTCCCACCGGTACTGCACGGGACGGGACCGGAACCACGCGGTCCGACCGTCGGACGCCGCCCCCGCGGTGTCCACGTAGGGCCCGATCGGCCCGACACGCACGAGGGAGTTGCACCAGGTGACGGAACAGACTTACGACGTCGTGGTCCTCGGTGGCGGGAGCGGTGGCTACGCCGCTGCGCTCCGGGCCGCCGAACTCGGCATGAGCGTCGCGCTCATCGAGGGCGACAAGCTCGGAGGGACGTGCCTGCACCGTGGCTGCATCCCCACCAAGGCGCTGCTGCACGCGGCCGAGGTCGCCGACGCGACGCGTGACGCCGAGAAGTACGGCGTGATCGCGGAGTTCGCCGGTGTCGAGGTCCCGAAGGTCATCGAGTACCAGCAGGGCGTCATCACCTCGAAGTACAAGGGCCTGCAGGGCCTCATCAAGGCCCGCGGCATCACCGTCGTCGAGGGCTGGGGTCGACTGACCTCGCAGAACACCGTGCAGGTCGGCGACCAGAACATCGTCGGCAAGAACGTCGTGCTCGCGACCGGCTCCTACTCGAAGTCCCTGCCCGGGCTCGAGATCGGCGGCCGCGTCATCACCTCCGAGACCGCACTGCGCATGGACTACGTGCCGAACAAGGTGGTCATCCTGGGCGGCGGCGTCATCGGCGTCGAGTTCGCCAGCGTCTGGAAGTCCTTCGGCGCCGAGGTCACGATCGTCGAGGCGCTCCCCCACCTCGTCCCCGCTGAGGACGAGTCGATGTCGAAGCAGCTCGAGCGCGCCTTCCGCAAGCGCGGCATCGAGTTCTCGCTCGGTGTCCGGTTCCAGGGCGTCGAGCAGCACGAGAACGGCGTCGTCGTGACGCTGGAGGACGGCAAGACCTTCGACGGAGACGTCCTGCTGGTCGCCGTCGGTCGTGGCCCGGTCACGCAGAACGTCGGCTTCGACGAGGTCGGCGTCGCCATGGACCGCGGCTTCGTCACCACGAACGAGCGCCTCGCCACCAACCTGCCGAACGTCTACGCGGTCGGCGACATCGTCCCCGGCCTGCAGCTCGCGCACCGCGGCTTCCAGCAGGGCATCTTCGTCGCCGAGGAGATCGCCGGCCTGAACCCGGTGATCATCGAGGACAAGAACATCCCGAAGATCACGTACTCCGACCCCGAGGTCGCCTCCGTCGGCCTGTCGCAGGCCAAGGCCGAGGCCGAGTACGGCGCCGACAAGGTGGACTCGTACGAGTACAACCTGGCCGGCAACGGCAAGAGCCACATCATCGGCACGTCCGGTTCGGTCAAGGTCGTCCGCGTCGTCGACGGCCCCGTCGTCGGCGTGAGCATGATCGGCGCCCGCGTCGGCGAGCTCATCGGTGAAGCCCAGCTCGCCGTGAACTGGGAGGCGTACCCGGAGGACATCGCTCCGCTCGTGCACGCGCACCCGACGCAGAACGAGGCCCTGGGCGAGGCGTTCATGCACCTCGCGGGCAAGCCGCTGCACGCGCTGTGACCCGCACGAGTCCGCGCCCTGTGACAATGACATCCACAACAACTGCAACCCCCCGCGAAGAGGAGTCCACCCGATGAGCGAATCCGTCAGCCTCCCGGCGCTCGGCGAGAGCGTCACCGAGGGCACGGTGACCCGATGGCTGAAGAACGTCGGTGACCGGGTCGAGGTCGACGAGCCGCTGCTCGAGGTCTCGACCGACAAGGTCGACACCGAGATCCCGTCGCCCGTCGCCGGCGTCATCGAGGAGATCCTCGTGCAGGAGGACGAGACCGTCGAGGTCGGCACCGCGCTGGTGAAGATCGGCGACGGCTCGTCCGACTCCGGTTCCTCCGACTCCGGTTCTTCCGACGAGTCCTCGAACGAAGCCGCTGCCGAGGCAGAGGCCCCCGAGGCCGAGCCGAGCACCGAGCAGGAGTCCGAGACCCCTGCCCCGGAGCCCACCGAGCCCGAGCCGGCCCCCGCCGGACAGACGCAGCCCGCGGCCCCGCAGGCCCCGTCGGCACCGCCCGCAGCCGCTCCGGTCCCGCAGGCCGCTCCGGTCCCGCCGCCCGCCGCCGCACCCCCGGCCGCCGTCCCGGCGCCGGCCGCTGCCGCACCCGCACCGGCCGCGCCGAGCGCGACCACCGCCGCCGCGGTGCCGAACCCGACGCAGGACGGCGCAGCCTCCGGCTACGTCACGCCGCTCGTCCGCAAGCTCGCGAACGAGCAGGGCGTCGACCTGTCCACCGTCACCGGTTCCGGTGTCGGCGGGCGCATCCGCAAGGAGGACGTGCTCGCGGCCGTCGCGAAGGCCCCGGCCGCCGGTGGTGCAGCTGCACCCGCCGCCGCGTCCGGTCCGTTCGTCGCCGAGGTCTCGCCGCTGCGCGGCACCCGCGAGAAGATGACCCGCCTGCGCAAGGTCGTGGCCGAGCGCGCCGTGCAGTCGATGACCTCGACCGCACAGCTCACGAGCGTCGTCGAGGTGGACGTCACGAAGGTGGCGCAGTTCCGCGACGCCCACAAGGCGGAGTTCCTCGAGAAGACCGGTTCGAAGCTCTCCTTCATGCCGTTCTTCGCCCTGGCGGCGTCCGAGGCGCTCAAGGCCCACCCGAAGATCAACTCGACCGTGGAGGGCGACGAGATCGTCTACCCGGAGTCCGAGAACGTCTCCATCGCGGTGGACACCGAGCGCGGCCTGCTGACCCCGGTCATCAAGGACGCAGCCTCGCTCGACCTGGCGCAGTTCTCGAATTCCATCGCGGACCTGGCGGAGCGCACCCGGAACAACCAGCTCAAGCCCGACGAGCTCGCCGGCGGGACGTTCACGCTGACGAACACCGGTTCGCGTGGCGCGTTGTTCGACACCCCCGTGGTGTTCCTGCCGCAGTCGGCGATCCTCGGGACCGGCATCGTCACGAAGCGTCCCGCGGTCGTGAAGGTCGACGGCCAGGAAGCGATCGCGATCCGTTCGTTCGTGTACCTCGCGCTGTCGTACGACCACCGGATCATCGACGGTGCGGACGCCTCGCGCTACCTGGTCGCGGTCAAGAACCGCCTGGAAGAGGGCAACTTCGCCCCCAACCTGGGGTACTGACCCCAGCACCCCAGCACCACGGCCGACGGCCCCGGTTCCCCCTCGTGGGGAGCCGGGGCCGTTCCCGTTCCCGCTCCGGTTCGTCGGCGTCCGGGGGCGTCCGGGGTGTCCGGGCGCGTCAGCCACCACCCGCACCGGTCCCGGTGTCCGTTCCGGCACCGAGCACGGACACCGCGGCGACGACCGTACCGATCGCGACGACGACACCGACCACGGCGCGGCGGAGCGGCAACCGCCGACCAGCACCGAGCGGGATGCCGCGCTCGACGACCTCGCGCAGTCGAGCTGCCGGGCCCGTCGTGTCGAGCGGTGGGTCTGCCTCGACGAACACCAGGTCGGCCGGCGGTGGGGCCCACCGGAACGGCCGCGGAGGCGCCGCACCCCGGACCGCGTCGAGCGCCGTGCACACGGTGCTGCGGTCGCCGTCGAGCGCCGCGAGGAGCGCAGCGTCCACCACGTCGCGACTCGGATCGCGCGGGTCGACGCGGTCCCAGACGATCCGGGCGGCGAGCACGAGGACCCGTGCAGCATCGTCACCGGGCAGCTCCGTGCGGTCGCGGACGGCTCCAGCCGGGTGGTCGCACAGCACCACGGCGCCCGCGTCGTCCACCAGGACGTCGTCGATCCCGGCGACGCCGAGCCGCACCGCGCCGTCCACGGCCGCGACGAGGAGCTCGAGCAGCGGCACGCTGAGGGTCACTGCTACCCCGGTCGTCGGCGTGCCGAGGCGGTCCAGCGCCACCGGGAGCGGCGTCCCATGTGGGCGGTCGAGCAGGGTCACGAGCCCGCCGGCCCCGGTCCGGCCCACCGCCTCGACGGGCACCAGGTGCCGGTGTCCGGTGGCGCACCGGTCCGCGATCCAGGCCGCCACGGCAGCGTCGTCGGCCGGCGCGACCCAACGGTCGCTGCGGGCGTCGTCGACGCTCTGGTCGGTGCTCGGGTCCATGGTGACGAGCGTGGCGGAGGCGAGCCGGGCCTCCTGTCCGTCCTGCCCGGTCTGTGGACAACGCGTGTTCGCGCACAGCCGGACCGACTGCGGTCTCCCCCGGACCGCGGAGGCCGTATCCTGTCAGCATGGCACGCAGCACTTCCACAGACACGAAGGCGAAGGAGCCGGGGCGTCTCAAGCAGATGTTCCAGGTCTTCCAGATGACCCGACGGGCCGACCCGTCGTCCGTCTGGTGGTTCGCCCTCGCATTCGTCGGCCCCGTCGTCCTCGGCATCGTGCTGGCGCTGGTGCTCCCGGGCCAGAACTGGCTCGCGATGATCCTGTGGATCGTCGCCGGTGTCCTGATGGGCGTGCTGCTCTTCCTCATCGTCCTCGGCCGGCTGGCCGAGCGGGCGGCGTACTCGCAGATCGAGGGCCAGCCCGGCGCCGTCGGTGCGGTGCTCTCCAACTCGCTGCGTCGGCAGTGGCGCTCCAGCGAGATGCCCGTCGCCGTGCACGGTCGCTCGCAGTCCGCGGTCTACCGCGCGGTGGGGCGTCCCGGCGTCGTCCTCATCACCGAGGGCCAGCGCGGCAACCTGAAGCGTCAGGTCGACGAAGAGCGTCGCAAGGTGCAGCGCATCGTCCCGAACGTCGCGGTCCACGTGGTCAGCGTCGGTGACGGCGACGACACCCTCACGCTGCACAAGCTCCCCCGTGCCATGAACAAGTTCAAGAAGTCGCTCAACCGCAACGAGGTCCTGGCCGTCGCGAACCGCCTCGACTCGCTCACGCAGAGCCCCGCCGCGGCGATCCCGAAGGGCATGGACCCGATGCGTGCCCGTGCCGGACGGCCGCGCTGACCCGTCCACGAACCACCACGCAGAACGCCCCCGACCGTGCCAGGTCGGGGGCGTTCTGCGTGCGGTGCGGTGCGGTGCGGTCGGTGCGGTCGGTGCGGTCGGTGGCGCAAGCCGAGCGCACCGTGCGGCCTCGGCCGCTTGGTGCGAGGTTGCCCGCTCGGTGCGAGCCTGTCGCGCTGCACCGAGCGGGCAACCTCGCACGTGCCGACGAACCTCGCACGGTGCGCAGCAGCGCCGCGGCGCGCTCCGGCGACGAACCTCGCACCGTGCGGTCGGTCGCCGGCGCGGCGCGGGCGCGGGCGCGGCCCCGGGTCAGCGGCGGACGAGCACCGTGCCGGCGATGCGGTCGTGCGCACCGCGGCTGTCCCGGTCGATGATGAGCGCCGGCACCACCAGGCAGAGCAGGACGGTCCGGACGACCGGACGCCACACCCCCACGTAGCCCCCGCGCATCGGCACGACGCGCAGCCCGACGCAGATGTGCCCGAACGAGCCGGACAACAGGCAGATGAAGAGCACCTGGAGCGCGGCGAAGATCGCCAACTGCACCCACGAGTGCGCGATGTCCCCGGAACCGTTCACCGGCGACCAGACCCCGGTCACGTAGGCGATGAGGTCAGCGAGGGCGCCGTCGATGAGCAGGGCGACGATCCGCCGTCCGATCCGCCCGACGCTGCGGGGTCCTTCCTCCGGCAGACCGAGGTCCTTGCCCGGCCAGCCGTCGGGGTGCTCGGAGGGCGCGGACGGACTGGAGGAGCTGCGGGCCATGCCCCCAAGCGTAGGCGACCTGCCGCCCGTAACACGCCCGAAACAATTCAGTCACGTCCGGGAAACCCCGTGTCAATAGCCTCGTCGGAGGTGCCTTGATCGGTACCTCCGACATCACCCAACCCATTGGAGATCGGCCCCCATGTTCAGCGATTCCTCCGAGGTCCTGGCCTTCATCAAGGACACCGACGTCAAGTTCCTCGACATCCGATTCACGGACCTGCCGGGTGTGCAGCAGCACTTCAACATCCCCGCCTCGACCGTCGACGAGGACTTCTTCTCGGTCGGCCAGCTCTTCGACGGCTCCTCGATCCGCGGGTTCGCGTCGATCCACGAGTCCGACATGCAGCTGATCCCCGATGTGACCACCGCCTACGTGGACCAGTTCCGCGCCGAGCGCACGCTCATCATGATCTTCGACATCTACAACCCGCGGAACGGCGAGATCTACGGCCGCGACCCGCGCCAGGTGGCGAAGAAGGCCGAGAAGTACCTCGCGTCGACGGGCATCGCGGACACCGCGTTCTTCGCCCCCGAGGCCGAGTTCTACATCTTCGACGACGTCCGCTACTCCGTCACCCAGAACGAGTCGTTCTACGCGGTCGACTCCGAAGAGGGCGCCTGGAACACCGGTCGTGACGAAGAGGGCGGCAACCTCGCCAACAAGACCCCGTACAAGGGCGGCTACTTCCCCGTGTCGCCGGTCGACAAGACCGCCGACCTGCGCGACGACATCACCCTCAAGCTGATCGACGCGGGCTTCGAGCTCGAGCGCTCGCACCACGAGGTGGGTACCGGCGGCCAGCAGGAGATCAACTACAAGTTCGACACGATGGTCCACGCCGCGGACGACATCCTGAAGTTCAAGTACATCGTCAAGAACACGGCGGATCAGTGGGGCAAGGTCGCCACGTTCATGCCGAAGCCGCTCTTCGGCGACAACGGCTCGGGCATGCACACCCACCAGTCGCTCTGGTCGGACGGCAAGCCGCTCTTCTACGACGAGAACGGCTACGGCGGCCTGTCCGACCTGGCCCGTTGGTACATCGGCGGTCTGCTGAAGCACGCTCCGGCGCTGCTCGCCTTCACCAACCCGTCGATCAACTCGTACCACCGCCTGGTCAAGGGCTTCGAGGCTCCGGTCAACCTGGTCTACTCGGCCGGTAACCGTTCGGCTGCGATCCGCATCCCGATCACGGGCACCAACCCGAAGGCCAAGCGCATCGAGTTCCGCGCGCCGGACGCCTCGGGCAACCCGTACCTCGCCTTCGCCGCGCAGCTGATGGCGGGCCTCGACGGCATCCAGAACCGCATCGAGCCGCACGAGCCCGTCGACAAGGACCTCTACGAGCTCCCGCCCGAGGAAGCAAAGGGCATCCCGCAGGTCCCCGGCTCCCTCGACGAGGCGCTCGACTTCCTCGAGGCGGACCACGAGTTCCTCACGAAGGGCAACGTCTTCACCGAGGACCTCATCCAGACCTGGATCGACTACAAGCGTGAGAACGAGATCCTCCCGCTGGCCCAGCGCCCGCACCCGTTCGAGTACGAGCTGTACTTCGGCGTCTGATCTCCGCTGACACACGAAGGCCCCGCACCGTCAGGTGCGGGGCCTTCGTGTGTGTCGCGACAGCGACAGTGTGCCGCGAACCATCCGCAGGAATGTGTCGCTTTGGCGGGGGGGGGGTACGGACGCGACCGCCTGGAGGCCCCGGTGCCGGTCCGGCGGGCCGGCACCGGGCCTCCCGGCTGGTCGCGACGCACGTTCCTTCCCATCGCACCCGGACTGGGAAGCCGAATGGGGCGTACCTGGTCGAAAGTTTCGACCAGGTACGCCCGTTTCGACCACCTGTGCTCGATCCGACCCGGCACCGCACACACGGGAACGGGGCCCGTGCCGCCCGGCACGGACCCCGCTTCGCGAACGGTGACTAGCGAGCCGTGGCCAACGAGTCGTTCGTCCCCGCTGCGACGCTCACGGGTGCACCCGTGACCGGCGTGGGCCGCCCCAGGGAACGGACGGTCCACCCCGCTTTGACCCAGTCGTGGACCGGGAGGCAGTTGCGCGCATCGATCACGACGCGGCGACCGACGAGGTCACCGAGGGCGACCGGGTCGGCGGTGATGATCTCGTCCCACTCGGTGAGCACCAGGACGACGTCGGCGCCCTCGATCGCGTCCGCCATCGACGCGGCGTAGCTCAGCGTCGGGAACGAGCGCTTCGCCGGCTCCATCGCCTCGGGGTCCCAGAGGGTGACCTGGGCGCCGCGCAGGTGGAGCGCAGCGGCCACGTTGAGCGCCGGGGAGTCCCGCACGTCGTCGGTCAGGGGCTTGAACGCGGCGCCGATGACGGCCACGCGACGGTTGAGCACCGATCCCCCGGCCGAGTCGATCGCCATGTCGATGACCCGCTGTCGCTGGCCCATGTTGATCTCGTCGACCTGCTGCATGAGGCCGACGACCTGGCCCGCCCCGATCTCGTTCGCGCGGTACATGAGCGCCCGGATGTCCTTCGGCAGGCACCCGCCGCCGAACCCGAGGCCGGCGTTCAGGAACTTCCGGCCGATGCGGGCGTCGTGCCCGAGGGCATCGGCGAGCGTCGACACGTCGGCGCCCGTGATCGCGCACATCTCGGAGATCGCGTTGATGAACGAGATCTTCGTGGCGAGGAACGCGTTGGCGCTCACCTTGACGAGCTCCGCGGTGGCGAGGTCGGTGGTGATGACCGGGGTGCCCTCGCTGATCGGCGCGGCGTAGACCTCGCGGATGACGGCGTCGGCAGCCTCGGACGCGCCGCCCCAGACCAGGCGGTCCGGGTGCAGGGTGTCCTCGACGGCCTTGCCCTCGCGGAGGAACTCCGGGTTCCAGATGAGCTCGGCGTCGATCCCCGAGGGGGTGAACTCGCGGACGATGCCGCGCAGTCGCGCCGCAGTGCCGACCGGGACCGTCGACTTGCCGACGATGAGTCCCGGGTGGGTGAGGTTCTCGGCGACGCCGCGGGTGGCGCTCTCGACGTAGGCCAGGTTGGCGGCGTGCGAGCCCGCCTTCTGCGGGGTGCCGACGCAGACGAAGTGGACGTCCGCGGCGGCGACGGCCGAGGCGATGTCCGCCGTGAACCGGAGCTTGCCGCTCGCGACGTGCTTCGTGATGAGCTCGGGCAGGCCGGGTTCGAAGAACGGGACCTCGCCGGCGGACAACGCGGCGAGCTTCGCCGGGTCGACGTCCACGCCGATGGTCTCGAAGCCCATCTCGGCCATTGCGGCCGCGTGGGTGGCACCGAGGTAGCCGGTGCCGATGACGCTGATGACGGGTGCGGGACGGGTGTCGGCCTGGTCGGGCGACTTCTTGGACGCGGTCATGGCGTGACCTCCTGCAGGTCGTAGTCGATGTCGTTGCGCTTGATGCCCTCGGCGAAGGCCGCCAGGGAGTCGGCTCGCGAGTTGAGTCGCCAGTCGTTCGTGGTGCGTGTGCCGTCGACGATCGTGGTCGCGGTCTCGCTGAAGTACGCGAAGCCGATGATGTCCGAGTTGGCGGGGTCGGCCAGGGCGTCGAAGAGCGAGTTGATCCACTGGGTCTTCTGGGGGTTCGAGACGCTGCCCCCGGTCTCGGTGGCCCCGATCTCGTTGAGCACGATGCCCTTGCCCGGCGCGACCTGCCGGATCTGGGCGAGCGTCGCACCGAAGGTGTTCTCGAAGGTCGGCTGCTCGGTGGCGTCACGGTAGTAGCCGCTCATGCCGACCCAGTCGACGTACTCGGCGCCCGGGTAGTAGTTCTGCATGTACTCGAGCGTCTGGTACTTCGCGTTGCCGAGCTTGTCGATGCGCGACGGCGACCAGTCCCAGATGGCGTACTGGTTCGCGCCGTTGGCCTGGAAGACGTTCCAGACGTGCTGCCACATCGCGGTGTACGAGCCGGCGGCGTTCTGCTGCTTCGCGGATTCGGACCAGTTGTACCACTGGCCGTTCATCTCGTGGTCGAACCGGATGACGAGCGGCTGGCCGTTCGCCGCCAGGGACTTGGCGTACTGCGTCAGGTAGGCGTCGAACTTGCCGGAGATGACGTCCTCGTTGGTGTAGCCCTCGACGTACGGCTCGTCGTTGCCCGTCTTCGCGGGCACCGACTCCCACGTCATCATCGGCAGACGACCGTTCGCCCACGAGCGCTGGACCGCGTTCTGGTTGAAGTCCTGGTCGAAGCCCTGGAAGAAGCCGACCATGTTCGTCGCCTTCCCCACCTCTTGCGAGACCTGGTCGTACTCGGACCAGTTGAACGGGGACTGCGCCGTGTACAGGCCGTACCAGCGGGACTGCTGCCCGAGGATGTCCGCCTTGGTCGGGACCGCCACGGGCGTGGTGCCCGGGTCGGTCGACGGGCCGGGGTTCGGGTTCGTGACCCCACCGGAGCCACCACCCGAGCCGCCGGAGCCGCCACTCGAACCCGACCCACCGGCCGAGCTACCGCCGGAACCGGAGCCGGAACCCGACCCGGACCCGTTGTCCGAGACGGCGGACCCGCCGGTCCCGGAACCCGAGCCGGAGCCCGAGGTGCCGGCCCCGTTCGCACCGGAACCCGACGCGTTGACGGAGGACGAGCCTCCCGAGCCCTTCGCGGAACCGAGCTGGGACTGGAGCGACGCGACCTGCGCCTTGAGCTCCGTGATCTGGTCGCCACGAGACCCGGCCTGGGCGGTGCGGGAGTCGAGCTTGCCCTCGAGCGCCCAGATGCGGTCCTGGGCAGCGTCGAGCTGCTTCTGCAGTTCGGCGGCCGACACCTTCTTGGCCTTCGGGGCGGTGACCCCGAGGGCCTGGTGCACGGCGGTGGAGACGGGGCCGGCCGGGGAGACCCAGACCGACCAGGTGATGAGCGCGAGGGCGAGGACGATGGCGGTCGTGCCGACGGCCGTCCAGCGGGCGTGCTTGCTCGACTGCGCCCACCAGGTACTGGAGGAGCGGATGATGTCAGACAATGAGGAAGGCCTCCAGGACGAAGATCGCGATGCCGATGCAGTACGGGATCGCGGCGTACGGGTTGTACCGGCGGGCCTTCACGGGGGCGGTCCGTGGGGCTGCGGGCTGCACTGCTGCTACGGCAGCGGCCTCGCGCCGGGTCGCGAGCACGGTCGTGGTGGAGCTGGTGGTGGCGTCGGCCCCGAAGAGCTCGTCGAACGCGCGGTCCACGGCCACCTGGTCGCTCCCGAGCGGCACGCGTCCGTCGACGGCCCGGGCACGGTCCGCGGCGTCGATCGGGCTGACCGGGGTCTGGGTGCCGAAGGACGACGGCTGCGCGGCGTCGGACGGGTCCTCCTGCATCGGACCGCCGGCGTAGGCACCGGCGCGGGTCCCCCAGCCGGACGCGTGCGCCAGGCGGAAGAAGCCGATGAGCCGGATCGGCATGAGGAAGAACGTCGACACGATGATGAACATCGGCAGGCGGAAGAAGTCACTCGGCTTCTCGGCCAGGTGGCGCATCTGCCGGATGGCCATGCTGAGCACCGACGAGACGACCATCAGGGCGGCGACGTAGACGAAGCCCGTCGAGAAGCCGTACTGCGACAGGATGCCCTGGTACAGGTTCTCGCCCTGCCCGGTGAAGGCCCGGTAGATCCAGCCGGCGATCACACCGAAGAGCATGAACGGCAGGATGATGTCGGTGATGAAGAACGCCGCGAGCACCGGGGCGTGACCGAGCATCCACGGCAGCATGCGCAACGTGTTGTACTGCGAGCCACGGGCCCAGCGGAGCTGCTGCTTGAACAGCTTCTTCACCTGCAGCGGAGCGTCCGTGTAGACCAGCGAGGTGTACTGGTAGACGGTCCGGTACCCCTCCTTGAGCGTGAGGTTCGTGAGCGTGCGGTCGTCGGAGACCTCGAGGAACACACCCATGAACTTCTCGTGCATGAACTTGTCCATGACGCGCATCAGGATGCTCCGCCGGAAGGCGATCGTGCGCCCGGGCAGGCAGCCGATCTGCCCGAGGACGCTCTGCGCGGGCATCGAGTAGAGCGCTCGCGAGTTCTCGAGCCAGTCGGCCCAGCGGGTGATCCAGCTGCGCTCGGGTTCGAGGATGCGCTGCCGGGTCGTGACACCGCCGACGGACTCGTCGGCGAACGGCTTGAGGAGTTCCTCGAGCGCGCCGGGGGTCCAGACGGTGTCCGAGTCGACGAGCACCGTGATGTCGCCGTTGGACATCTCGGTGCCGACCTTGACGGCGTTGCGCTTGCCCGGGATGGGCGTGTGGGTCCAGCGGACGAGCGGGGCGAACTCGTCGCAGACGGCTTCGAGCGCCTCGTTGCGGGCGCCGTTGATGACGACGATGATCTCGCCGGGTCGCTGCTCAACCATGCGACCGATGACGTCGCGGAACAGGTCGAGCGGTTCGTCCACGACGGGGACGACGACGCTGGTGGTACCGACGAAGGTGCCGGTGAACGGGCGGTAACGGGCGGAGATGACGACCTTGACCAACCAGAGCAACCAGATCACCGCGGAGTACACGGCGAACAGGTAGAACTCGGGGTGGCCTTCGACCATCTGCCTGATCTGCAGAATGAAGGTGAACACTGATCCCTGCTTCAACGTTCGAGGTGGAGATTCCGCGACGTTGGGGAATCAGGGTCGGTTCGGGTGTCCCAATTGACGCAGAAACCTGAACCCCAGCGCAACGCGACCCCCGTCCGGGGGCGTTTCGAGCGCGTTACGGGGTACACACTTGTCCCCATCTCCACCGGGACCGGTGGTCCCCCCTCGTGCTGACAGCACTCCTGCGGACCGCGTTCACCCTGTCACTCACCCTGGTGGGCGGCGAACACTGCCGGGAGGCGCGGATCACCGCACCGGGAAACCCCTGTTCACGACAGGGTCACCGGGCGAGTCGGCGCGGACCTCTGGCACGTCTGCCGGCGGCCCGGGGCGTGGTGGTCACGGCGAAGTAACGACGGACCCGTCTGTCCGAATCGGGGTACAGTCCGAAACGAACGGGGGACGGTGCGCGACACGGGGAATTAACCTGCGACGACTCGTCACCTTCGCGTCCGGGGAGCACGCCCGGGCGTGTCGGTGCCGCGTTAGGCGCCGTAGAACTCGCGCTCGAAGACCTGCCGTGCACGTCGGGTGACGCCGAGGTAGTCCTCTTCGAGCTCGCTCGCCGAGCCGGGCGGGTACTCCATCAGCCGCGCGACGCCCTCGAGCTGGACTCGGTCGACGGGCAGGACGTCGGTGGTCTTCCCCGACCAGAGCACCAGCGCACTGCGCGTCCGCGAGGCGAAGCGCCAGGCCGCACCGAGCCGCTCGCCGTCGTCGGCACTGACGAACCCGGCAGCTACGGCACCGTCGAGTGCCTCGAGCGTCGAGGTCGTGCGGAGCGCGGGGAACTCGAGGGCGTGCTGCAGCTGCAGGAGCTGGACGAACCACTCGACGTCGCTGAGCGATCCGCGCCCGAGCTTCAGGTGGCGAGCCGGATCGGCCCCACGTGGCAGCCGCTCGGACTCGACGCGGGCCTTGATGCGCCGGACCTCGCGCACCTCGTTCTCGTCGATCCGTTCCGGGTAGCGCGTGCGGTCGGCCAGGTGCTCGAAGTCCCGGAGCAGCTGGTCGTCGCCGACTGCCCCGCGGGCACGGAGCAGCGCTTGCGCCTCCCACGTCAGCGACCACCGGGCGTAGTAGGCGCCGTAGGACTCGAGCGTGCGCGCCACCGGCCCGTTCTTCCCCTCGGGGCGCAGGTCGATGTCGAGGTCGAGCGGGTGGACGGTGTCCTCAGTGAGCCGGTTCAGCTCGCGCACGATGGTCTGTGCCGTCCGGGAGGCCACCTCGGTCGCCAGGTCCGGCGCGCGGTACACGTAGAGGACGTCGGCGTCGGAGCCGAAGCCGAGCTCACGTCCGCCGTAGCGGCCCATCGCGACGATCCCGAACTCGAAGTCCGCGGGGGCGTCCCGTCGGGCGAGCGCGAGGGCACCGGCGAGCGTCGCCTCGGTCACGTCGCTGAGTGCAGCACCCAGGGCGTCCACGTCGAGGTGGCCGAGCACCGCGGCCATGCCGAGGCGGAGGGTCTCGCGGCGGCGCGCCGAGCGCAGCAGACTGGCCGCACCGTCGACGTCGTTGCCGTGCCGCGCGGTCGTCGCGGTCATCTCGGCGAGCAACGAGTCCATCGGGCGGGCACGCAGGAGCGACTCGGGCTCGTCGAGCCAGGCGACGGCCTCCGGAAACCGCTCGAGCAGACCGGACAGGAACGCCGACTCCGACAGCACGGTGGTCAGTGAGTGCGCAGCCCCGGACGAGTCGCGGAGCATCCGGAGGAACCAGCTGGACTCCCCCAGGGTGTCGCTGAGCCGTCGGAACGCCAGCAGGGCCCGGTCTGGCGCCGGCCCCTCGGCCATCCACCGCAGGAGCACCGGCAGCAGGTTCCGCTGGATCGCCGCACGTCGACTCGTGCCCTGTGTGAGCGCCCGGATGTGCCGCAGCGCACCGGGCGGGTCGACGAACCCGACGCCTGCGAGCCGGTCGACGACCTGGTCGTCGGTCAGCACGATCTCGCCCTCGGTCGTGGCGACGGCGGACAGCAGCGGACGGTAGAACAGCCGCTCGTGCAGGCCGCGGACCTCGAGCTTGACCGCGCGCCACCGGGTCTCGAGGGCTGCGGCCGAGGTGGCCAGACCGCTCGACCGGGCGAGGACGCGGAGTTCTTCCTCGTCGGTCGGCATCAGGTGCGTCCGCTGCAGTCGACGGAGCTGGATGCGGTGCTCGAGCACCCGGAGCAGCGCGTAGTCCGGACCGAAGTGGGCGGCCTCGGCGCGTCCGACGTACCCGGCGGCGGTCAGGGCGTCCATCGCCTCGAGGGTGGAACGGACGCGCACGGACTCGTCGTCACGACCGTGCACGAGCTGCAGGAGCTGCACGGTGAACTCGACGTCGCGCAGACCGCCCGGACCGAGCTTCAGCTGCCGGTCGACCTCGCCGTCGGGGATGTGGTCGGTGACGCGCTCGCGCATCCGCTGCACCGACTCGACGAACCCGGGGCGCGCCGACGAGCTCCAGACGAACGGTGCGACGGCCTCGGCGTAGCGCGCGCCGAGGTCGGCCGAGCCGGCGATCGGCCGGGCCTTGAGGAGCGCCTGGAACTCCCACGACTTCGCCCAGCGCTCGTAGTACGCGACGTGCGAGTCGAGCGTGCGGACGAGGGCGCCGTCCTTGCCCTCCGGTCGCAGGTTCGCGTCGACCTCCCACAGACCGGGTTCGGCGGCCAGGTCGGTGATCGCGTGGGTCGCGGCGATCGCGATCCGCGTCGCGATGCGGACGGCACGGTCGGTGCCGATGTCGTCGGTGGCCTCGGTGACGAAGATGACGTCGACGTCGCTGACGTAGTTGAGCTCGCGTGCACCGGCCTTGCCCATCGCGATCACCGCGAGCGGGGTCGCAGCGACGTCGGCGGCCGGGAACGGCACCTCGCGCCGGGCGACGTCGACCGCGGCGTCGAGCGCTGCCCCGGCCAGGTCGGCCAGTCCGGCAGCGACGGCCGGGAACGCCTCGGTCGGCGACGAGTGCAGCACGTCGTACAGGGCGATCTGCGCGAGGTGCCGGCGGTACCGCACCCGCAGGCACATCCGTGCGTCCTCGCCGGTGGCGCCGTCGATCGCCTCGAGCAGGGACGCCGTGTACCGCTCCTGCGACCACGGCGCGACGACGGGCTCGAGCAGCAGTGCGAGTTCGGCAGGACGACGGTGCAGGAACTCGCCGAGGCCGACCGAGGCGCCGAGCAGGCGGATCAGCCGCTCCGTCGCCGCCTCGTCCGTCAGGACGGGGCGGAGCTCGTCCGGAGCACGCTCGAGCAGCCGTTCCAGCAGCCGCAGCGCGCCGTCGGGATCCGCGGTGATGCCCCAGAGCGCCGGGGTGCCGCTGACCGGCAGCGGCACGACGGAGCCGAACCGCGCCTCCAGGTCAGCGATCCGCTCCAGGCTCTCCGACAGCTCGGCGAAGCCCAGGCGGGCCAACTCGGAACGCGACGACGTCGTCCGACCGGTCATGTGGTGCGCTCGCTCAGAGGGCGCCGAGGTTGGTGTCGAGCTCGAACGGCGTGACCTGATCGCGGTAGCGCTTCCACTCCTGGCGCTTGTTGAGGAGCACGAAGTTGAACACGTGCTCGCCCAGCGTCTCGGCGACGAGCTCGGAGTCCTCCATCAGGCTGAGGGCGTGGTCGAGGCTCGACGGCAGCTGGCTGTACCCGAGGGCACGACGCTCGGCGTCGGTCAGGCTCCAGACGTCGTGCTCCGCCTCGGCCGGCAGCTCGTACTCTTCCTCGATGCCCTTGAGCCCCGCAGCGAGCAGCAGCGAGTACGCCAGGTACGGGTTCGCCGCCGAGTCGATGCCGCGGTACTCGATGCGCGAGGACTGCCCCTTGTTGGGCTTGTACAGCGGCACGCGCACGAGCGCCGAACGGTTGTTGTGGCCCCACGTCACGAAGGACGGGGCCTCGTCGCCACCCCAGAGGCGCTTGTACGAGTTCACGAACTGGTTCGTCACCGCGGTGATCTCGGGTGCGTGCTTGAGCACACCAGCGATGAAGTGCTTGGCGGTCCGGGACAGCTGGTACTCGCCGCCGGCCTCGTAGAACGCGTTCTGGTCGCCCTCGAAGAGCGAGACGTGCGTGTGCATGCCCGAACCCGGCTGGCCGGAGATCGGCTTCGGCATGAACGTCGCGTAGACGCCCTGCTCGATCGCGACCTCTTTCACGACCGTGCGGAAGGTCATGATGTTGTCCGCCATCGTCAGTGCGTCGGCGTAGCGGAGGTCGATCTCGTTCTGGCCAGGCCCGGCCTCGTGGTGGCTGAACTCCACCGAGATGCCGAGGTCCTCGAGCATCCGGACCGAGCGGCGACGGAAGTCGTGCGCGCTGCCACCGGGGACGTTGTCGAAGTAGCCGGCCTGGTCGACGGGTTGCGGCCCGCCGTCCTTCCACTCGCGGCTCTTGAGCAGGTAGAACTCGATCTCGGGGTGCGTGTAGAACGTGAAGCCACGCTCGCTCGCCCGGGCCAGCGTGCGCTTCAGCACGTTGCGCGGGTCGGCGACGGCGGGCTGGCCGTCCGGCGTCGTGATGTCGCAGAACATCCGCGCGGTCGGGTCGACCTCGCCGCGCCACGGCAGGATCTGGAACGTCGAGGGGTCCGGGTGCGCGAGCACGTCGGCCTCGTACGAGCGGGACAGGCCCTCGATCGCGGAGCCGTCGAACCCGATGCCCTCGGCGAAGGCACCCTCGACCTCGGCCGGGGCGATCGCCACCGACTTCAGCGTCCCGATGACGTCCGTGAACCAGAGTCGGATGAACTTGATGCCGCGCTCCTCGATGGTGCGGAGCACGAAGTCCGTCTGCTTGTCCATGCACGACCTTTCCGTGTATCGGGTGGCCGCGGGCGGGCCTCGTCCCAGGCTAGTGGTCCCGCGGCGTGCGCGGGGCCGTGCGACGCGTCAGTGGTCCGTCACCGTGCCGTCGCCGGTGCGTCACCGGTCGTCGGCGTCCCACTTCTCGTTGTTCGCCGCGATCCGGTCGAGCGCGTGCTGCGCTTCCTCGCGCGTGTCGAACGGGCCGATGCGGTCGCGCTGCGGGGACTGCGGACCCTGCTCGACCTGACCGGTCTTGTCGTTGAACCACCACTGGGACTCGATGCGTTCGTCGCTCATGCCGCCCACCGTACCCAGGTGACGGCCTGGAGGCCCGGTGCCGGCCCGGCGGACCGGCACCGGGCCTCCAGGCAGTCGCGCTCACCCCGTCGGGCCGCACCCGAGGGCGGTCACGCCCACCCCGTCGGGCCGCACCGGAGGGCGGTTGCGCTCGGCGCGTCGCGCCGCGGCTAGAGTGGTCGGCATGCCCCGGGACGAACACGGACACCTGACCGCCGGCCGCGTCTCCCCGCTCCGGACCGTCCCGAAGGACATCGAACGCCCGGAGTACGTCGGCAAGGTCGAACCGCACGAGCACGGCCTCGGTGACACGTACTCCCCCGACGAGGTCGAGCGCATCCGCACCGCCGGCCGCATCGCGTCCCAGGCCATCGACGCCGTCGGCGCGGCGATCCGTCCGGGCGTGACCACCGACGAACTCGACCGCATCGGCCACGACTTCGTCGTCGCACACGGCGCCTACCCGTCGACGCTCGGGTACCGCGGGTACCCGAAGTCGCTGTGCTCGAGCCTCAACGAGGTGATCTGCCACGGCATCCCGGACGACACCGTCCTGCAGGAGGGCGACCTCGTCAACATCGACATCACCGCCTACAAGGACGGGATGCACGGCGACACGAACCGCACGTTCATCGTCGGGCAGGCATCGCAGGAGGTGTCGGACCTGGTGACGCGGACCGAAGAGGCGCTCCGACGCGGCATCAAGGCCGTCGCCCCCGGCCGGCAGGTGAACGTCATCGGCCGCGCCATCGAGGCGTACGCGAAGCGGTTCGGCTACGGCGTCGTCCGCGACTACACCGGCCACGGTGTCGGTCGTGCTTTCCACTCCGGCCTGATCATCCCGCACTACGACGCGCCGCAGTACGACGACGTCATCGAGCAGGGCATGGTGTTCACCATCGAGCCCATGTTGACCCTCGGCGGGATCGAGGCCGACATCTGGTCCGACGACTGGACGGTCTCGACGCGCGACAAGTCGTGGACCGCGCAGTTCGAGCACACCCTCGTCGTCACCGAACGCGGCGCGGAGCTCCTCACCGTCTCCTGACCGGATCCGTCTCCCTGACGGGACCCTCTTCCTGACCGGGCACTCCGGCAGGCAACCGAAAGGCACGACAACCTCATGACCTCCCTCGCAGTCGGCGTCGACATCGGTGGTACGGGCATCAAGGGCGCGATCGTCGACGTCGCGTCCGGTGAACTGACCACGGACCGCATCAAGAAGGCCACCCCGGAGGGCGGGAAGCCCCACGACATCACCGCCGTCGTCGCCTCGATCCTCGACGAGCTCGCCCCCGCGGCCGACGTCCCCGTCGGCGTGTGCTTCCCCGCGATCGTGCGGGACGGCAAGACCATGTCTGCTGCGAACGTCTCGAAGAAGTGGATCGGCTTCGAGGCCGAAGCGCTGTTCGAGAAGGAGCTCGGCCGCGCGATCCACTTCGTCAACGACGCCGACGCCGCCGGGTTCGCCGAGCAGCAGTTCGGCGCGGCGAAGGGCAAGGACGGCCTGGTGATCGTCACGACGCTCGGCACCGGGATCGGCAGCGCACTCATCAACGACGGTGTGCTCATCGTGAACTCGGAGCTCGGACACCTGGAGATCGACGGGCACGACGCCGAGTCGCGCGCGTCCTTCGCTGCCAAGGAGCGCGACGACCTGTCGTGGAAGCACTGGGCGAAGCGCCTGCAGACCTACTACTCGACGCTCGAGGCCCTGCTCTCCCCCGAGCTCTTCGTCGTCGGCGGCGGCGTGTCGAAGCAGTACGAGGAGTTCCTGCCGCTGCTCGACCTGCAGGCGGAGATCATCCCCGCGACGCTGCGCAACAACGCCGGCATCATCGGCGCCGCGACCCTGGCTGCCCGGAGCGCCTGACCCGGCGATCGGTCGGACGGTCGAGCCCGCTCACACCGGCCCGCACCGTGCGGCGTGGGAGTCGTTCGGTGCGGTTCGACGCGCCCGTCCGCTGGCGCCGAGGTTCCACGACTCGCCGCCTGCGGTGCGCCGAGGTTCCACGGAGCCCCCTCGTGCGCGCCGACATGCCGAGATCTCGGAACCTCGGGGCACGGGCGGGGGCGCGGGCCGGCACGGGCACGGGCACGGGGCCGGTACACTCGAACCTGCGAATGGGTCGGTGAGACGGTCGCGTCACTCCCCCGGGAGTGCCGAGGAACGTCCGGGCTCCACAGAGCAGGGCGGTGGGTAACACCCACCCGGAGCAATCCGCGAGACAGTGCCACAGAAAGCAGACCGCCGGCGGCAACGTCGGTAAGGGTGAAACGGTGGTGTAAGAGACCACCAGGGGTCCGGGTGACCGGATCCGCTCGGTAAACCTCGCCCGGAGCAAGGTCAGACAGAGGACGCTGAGGCTGCTCGCCGAGTCCTCGGGTAGACCGCTGGAGGCCGACGGCAACGTCGGTCCGAGAGAGATGGCCGTCACCGCCGTGCAAGCGGCGGGACAGAACCCGGCGTACGGCCGGCCCATTCGCCCCACTGCTCGTCGTCCGCTCCCTCGCACCGTGCGAGGAGCGGACGATTCCGTGCGGGGTTCCGTACTCCGTGCGGCGCCGGGCGCCTCTCACCGAGTACGGAACCTCGCACCGGACGGGCCCCTCGCACCGTGCGGGGCTCGCACCGGACGGGCCCCTCGCACCGTGCGGGGTTCGCGCCGTGCGAACGCCGCGGCGCGCTACAGCCCGGACTCGGCCGTCCGCACCAGGATCGCGTCGCTGTCCGGGCACAGCACCACGTCGTCCGGGGCGGCCCGGCGGATGTCCTGCAGGTCGGAGTTGTTCAGCGCCACGCCCGACGCCGTCGACACCCCACCCTGCAGCAGCGACGCACCGAAGCCGTAGCGGGCACGCTGCCGGTCGTAGAGCGCGAGCAGCTCGGCCGGCACCTTCGCGGCGACGTCGGCCCGGGCCTGCTCGGCAGAGGCACGGTCGGACGACAGCCGCGCGATCTCGGCGTCACGCTCGGCGACCAGGCCGGAGCGGGCGGCCTCGACGTCGGCGAGCTGCGCCTCGATGTCGCCGACCCGGGCGCGGAGGCCGTCGAGGTTCTCCATGACCTCGAGCTCGGCGGTCTCGAGCCCACCGATGCGGCGCTGGAGCGACTCGAGCTCGTTCTGCAGCCCGGCCGCGTCCTTCGAGTTCGACACGTTCTGCAGCATCGTGGTGTCGCGTTCGACGCGGGCCTGCGCGGTGGCGGTGTCGGACTCGAGGCGGGCGAGTTCGCGTTCGGCGTCCTCGACCAGGCCGGTCGCGGCGACGAGTTCGCTGCGCAGCCCGGCGGCCTTGGTGCCGAGTCCGGTGAGCTGGTCGCCCTTCTGCAGCGACGTGATGCGGTGCGCGATGCGGGTGACGTCGTTGTCGAGTCGTTGGACGTCGAGGAGGATGACCTGGTCCTCGGGTGCTGCCTTCATGGTCAGACTCCTTCAGTGGGGGTGGTGGGTTCTGCCGCCGGCAGGACCGCGAAGTCCCACGGGTCGGTGCGGAGGTCGCTCACGGTGACCCGGACGCCGGCAGCCTGGCGCAGTTGCGCGGCCGCGACGTCGAGCCAGAGCCACTCGGTGGCCCAGTGCGAGGTGTCGATGAGGGCGGGACCGCCGCCGAGCAGTGCCTGCTCGCGGAACTCGGACGCCGGGTGGTGGCGGAGGTCGCTCGTGATGTACACGTCGGCAGCGAGGACGGCAGGGTGGCCGAGCAGCGAGTCCCCCGCTCCGGCGCACAGTGCCACGGTGCGCACGGGCTGGTCGAAGTCGCCGGACACCCGGACCCCGGTCGCGGTGGGCGGCAGCAGGTCGACGAGCTTCCGTGCCAGGGCGCCGAGGGTCATGCCCTCGGCGAGGACCCCGGCGCGGCCGATGCCCGTCGCGGGGTCGGCTCCGGCGTCGAGCGGTCGCTGGTCGGTCAGGCCGATCCGGTCGGCGAGCACGGCCGAGGTCCCCGTGGTGACGACATCGGCGTTGGTGTGGGCCGCGATCAGTGCACTGCCGCCGCGTACGAGGGTCGCGAGGACGCTGCCCTTGTAGGTCGACTCGGCGATCGTCGTGACGCCGCGCAGGAGCAACGGGTGGTGCGTGAGGAGGAGCCCGGCACCGAGCTCGACCGCTTCACGTGCGGTCGCGGGGACGGCGTCGACGGCCAGGTGGACGTGCTCGACGGTGGCGTCCGGGTCGCCGGCGACCAGTCCGACGGCGTCCCACGACTCGGCTCCTGCGGCGGGCCACAGGTCTTCGATCACGGCCTGGAGTTCGCGGAGCGTCGGCATCCGGTCAGTCTACCGAGGCGACCGCGTCGGCACCGGCAGCCGGTCCGCGCGGGGTGATCCGGGCCTCCCGGTCAGCGGCGACCGAGCGCACGGAGCAGGCCGGCGACGAGTCGCGACCACCAGCCGGGCCGGGCCGGCTCGTCGGTGCCGGTTTCGGTTTCGGTGTCGACGCTCGCCGGTGCGGCCGTATCGACGACGGGCACGGCGATCGCGTCCGGCAGCACGACGGGCGTGCTCGCGGTCGTGCCCTGGTGGGCGGTGAGGGCGGCTGCGAACGCGGCACGGTCGATGACCGTCGGCCCGGTGGCGGGCTGGACGAGCGGGGTGGGTCGCGTGTTCGCGGACACCGGCGACACGGCCGGGAGGCCCAGCACCGGTCGCACGGGCTCGTCGCGTTCCGGGGCGACCAGCGCCACGGCCGGTGTCGCCCTGACGACGTCGGCTCCCGGTGCGGCTGCTGCCGCCGGTGCGGGGCGGACCACGGCCACCGTGGGAGCGGGGGCGACGCCGGTCACGACGGCGACCGGAGCGGTCGCGGCACGGCGGGCGGCTGCGCGGTCGCGACGGTCCGACTCGGCGGCGGCGTCCTCGAGCAGGTCCGCGAAGACGGTCTGGGCGAAGGCCCGGGCTGCGGTGACCTCGGGGTCGTCCGCGCCGTCGACGGTGGCCTCCCAGGCGGCGAGGCGGGCGAGGTCCTCGTCGCGGCGGCGGACCTCGTCCTCGAGCAGGACGATCCGCTCGATGGTGCTGCGACCGGTGGACGACGAGACCTCGATCGCGAGGTCCTCGATGCGCAGGGCGAGGCGCTCCGGCGGTTCGGGGAACGACGGGGCGCAGACGGCGGCGTGCCGGGCACGGTCGCGGCGGAACGCGGGGGCTGCGGGCGCGGTGCTGGCTTCGGGCGCGGTGCTGGCTTCGGGCGCGGTGCTGGCTTCGGGCGCGGCGACTGCTGCAGCCGCGCTGCTGGGGTCCGGCGTCTGGACGGCGGTGGCGTCGGCCACGGCGCCGGGGCGCTGCACCGGGCCGGTGACGGGCGGGACCACGAGGTCCGCCACGTACGGCGTGCGCGTCGCCGGGGCGTCGCGGAGCCACTCCTCGACCTCGCGACCGAACGGGTCGACGAGGGGGGTGCGTGCACCGGACTGGGTCTCCATGTCCGAAGGATAAATATCGCGCGCGCCGAAACTCGGGACATCCGCGGTGTGTCGCAGCAATCCCTGCCATATCGCCCCGAACGTGAACGGCGTGTCGCCCGTCGCCCCGGGGGTCGGGTCAGAGCGTCCGCTCGAACGCGCCGAGGAGCTCCCGACCGGCGGGCCAGGCGCCGACACCGCTGGCGACGTTGACGTGGCCGAGCGGGCCGACCCGGAGTACCGCGGCCCCCATCGTCTCCGCGAACGCCAGAGCACGGTCGGCGGTGCAGTACGGGTCGTCGTCGCTCACCACCAGGCGGGTCGGAACGCGGGCCGCTGCGGTGCCGGCCGGGATCGGGCGGGGCGCGGGGAACCCGGAGGCGGCCGCGGGGAAGCCCGGTGCCGCGGGGTCCGGCGGCGCGACGAGGAAGGCGCCGGCGACGGCGGGACCGGCGGCGCCCGCGGCGGCAGCTGCTGCGAGCCAATCGGCGACGGCGAGGACCCCCAGGCTGTGCGCGACGAGCACCGGCGGTTCGGCGCACGACGCGACCGCGCGGGAGATGGCGTCTCGCCAGTCCCCCGGGTCCGGCTCACCCCAGGACGCCGGTGCGATGCGGACGGCGTCGTCGCCACGCTCCCGCTGCCAGACGGACTGCCAGTGCTCCGCGTCGGAGTTCCAGATCCCGGGCACGATCACCCACGGTCGAGGTCTGCTCACCCGGGCAGCGTAGCGAACCCCGGACGGACCTAGCGCTGCAGTGTGTCGCGCGGGTACTCGGAGAAGCGCGCTGCGTACGCCGCCGAGAACCGACCGAGGTGCGCGAAGCCCCACCGCATCGCCACGCTCGCCACGGTCAGGTCGCCCGTCGACGCACGGCGGAGCTCCTCGCGCACCCGGTCGAGACGGATCCCGCGCAGCATCGCGTTCGGGGCCGTGCCGACCTGCCGCTGGAACGCCTGCTGCAGGCCGCGGACGCTCAGCCCGACGTGCTCGGCGACGTCGGTGGTCGAGATCGGCGTGTGCGCGAAGGCGTGCATGTACTCGACGGCCTCGCGGACACGGCCCGTGGCGCCCTGCGGCAGGGGGACGTCCGGGGCCAGCAGCTTGTGCGGGAAGGTCCGGAGCAGGGACTGGGCGGTGTCCCGTGCGACCTCGGCCAGGGCGAGCGAACTGACCGACGCCCGACCGAGCACGACCGCCGCGGCACGCTGGACCTGCACGTTCCAGCCCCGCAGGTCGGCCGTGCGCGGCGTCGCCGTGTGGTCGAAGACGAGCGGACCCGGCTGCGCACCGTGGACCTCGGCCGCGACGCGCTCCAGGGCGGTGCGGTCGAACTGCACCAGGCTCTGCCGGACGTCCTGCAGGTCGAAGGCGAAGGGACGGCCGGTCGGGAACATCATCGGGGTGGCGGGCGTGAACGCGACCTCTTGCCGGCCGATGTCGACGCGCCCGCCGCCGTCCGTGATCCACATGACGACGTACTCGTCGCGGACGTCCAGCTCACCCTGCATGCGGGCGTCGAACCGGGTCGAGCGGAACGACATCACGTCGTCGCCGACGACGCGGAAACGGTACGCGAACGGACGCTCCGTGCGGGTCGCGGTGAAGCCCACACTGGCGTAGGCGTCCTCGTACATGTGCACGGCAGCGTCGAGATCGGCCCCCGACGTCTCGAAGCTGATCCTGGGATCCGGTTCGGCTGTCATCGCGCGAATCGTGACACGGCGGCCAGGAACCCCGGGAATCCCCCGCGGCACCTTGCGGATTGTGGCCCACGGAGTGCGCGAGACGGATGAAGCGACCGGTCGCGTGGTGGCGGTCAGTGACGGGCGCGCAGGACCGTCCACCGGTTCTCGTCGGCGATCCGCTCGTACCGCAGGTCGTCCACGACCATCCGGACCAGGGCGAGTCCGCGGCCGCTCTCGGCGAGTCCGTCGGGCAACTCGGCCGACTCGGTGTCCACGGCGGCGGCGACGCCGTCGTCGGAGAGCAGTGCGGCGAACCGGTCCGCTCCGATCTCGAGGCGCAGGCGGCAGGAGACGCCCTCCGGGCGTGTCCCGTGCTCGATCACGTTCGAGGTCAGTTCGACGATCGCGAGTTCGAGGGCCATCCGGTCCTCGACGGAGACCGTGGGCTCGTGCTGCCACACGCCCGCCAGGAACTCGTGCACGGCGGACACGTCGTCCGGCGGGCACGACAACGCGAGCGTGTGCTCGGCAGCCGGGGCGGTCATCACCAGTCGGTGACCGCAGCGTCCCCGTCGGGGTACGTGCGGAGGATCTTGTCGATGTTGGAGAGCTGCAGGACCATCTGCACCTGCTCGGACGGCGCTGCGATGCGGAGGTCGCCGCCCGCCTGCCGCGCGGTCTTCAGGCTGCCGACCAGCGCGCCGAGCCCGGACGAGTCCATGAACTCGACACCGGAGAGCTCGACCACGACGCGGGCACGTCCGTTGTCGACAACCTTCGCGACCGCCTCGCGGAACTCGGGGGCGGACACCATGTTGAGGCGCCCGCTGCACTCGAGTACCGCGGTGTCGGGCTGCGCTTCGTGTACGACGATGTCCATGCCGGGTGGTCTCCTCTGATCGGTGCGCCTTGCAACCAGCAACCTACCGGCTCCGCCGCGTCAGGTCCCGCTGCGGTCCCGACGCGTCGCGGTGACCTGCACCACGACGGCTGCGGCCATGAGCGCTGCCATGACCCCGCCCATCGCCAGCGCGGTCCCGCCGAGCGCGCCGGCGAGCGGTGTCCCGAGGCCGCCGATCCCGAACGTCAGGCCGCCCTGCAGGGCCGCGGCCGTCCCCGGGTGCGCAGCCCCGACGTGCTGCGTCCGGGTCATCGCCGCGGGCAGCACGAAGCCCCACGCACCCGTGACGACCGCGAGGGCGCACCAGACCGGCACCGGACCGAGGTCGAGCAGCGCCGAGACGAGGACCGCCGCCGCGCCCGCGGTGCCGACGAGCAGTCCGACGGTGAGCAGGGAGTCCTCGGAGAACCGTCCGACGACCCGGCCGAACACCAGCGTGGTGACGATCATCATCGAGGCGTTCGTGGCGAAGACCAGCGTGTACATGCCCTCGGAGAAGCCGAACTGGGTCTGGAACACGAACGAGCTGGTCGCGATGTACGCGAAGAACCCCACGGTGGACAGCACCCCGCTCAGCACGTAGGCCCGGAACCGCGGGATCGCCAGCAGCTCGCGGATGCGTCGACCGTTCGCGGCGAAGCCCACGCCCCCGCGTCGCTCCGGCGGCAGGGTCTCGCGGAACCGCAGCACCACCATCGCGAAGAACAGTGCGCCGAGCACCGCCAGCACGACGAACATGATCCGCCACGTGCCGAACGTCAGCACGGCGCCTCCGGCCAGCGGTGCCACGACGGGGCCGATCGCGTTGATCGCGGCGAGCGTGCCGAAGACCTTCGCCATCCGGGTCCCACTCGCCACGTCCGACACCATCGCCCGGCCTGCGACCGCTCCGGCTGCTCCGCCGAGCCCCTGGGCGATCCGGGCGAGGACGAGCGTGACGACGTCCGGCGCGAGGGCGCACCCGACCGAGGCGAGCGCGAACACCGCGGTGCCGACGACGAGCATCGGCCGCCGACCGACCCCGTCGCTGACGGGTCCGACGAGCAACTGCCCGACCGCGAAGGCGACGAGGAACGCCGTGAGCGACAACTGCACGGCACCGGGGGTCGTGCCGAGGTCGTGGGCGATCTGCGGGAGCGCCGGGATGTACATGTCGGTGGCGAACGGCGACACCCCGACGATCAGGGCCAGCGGCACGATCGGCGGCAGGGTGGTCGTGGTCGGCTTCCGGGTGCGCTCCGTCGTCACGACCGACACGCTACGCGCACCCGAATCGATTCGACGGGGGTACGGCGTGCAGCTCACGTCCGCCGAGTGGTCGCGGACCGTCGCGCGGCGACCGGGCAGCCGACGTCGCGTGAACGCTCGACGGTGCAGCCCTGGACGTGCGCGGCGCCGGACGGGAGGCCCGGGACAGCGCCGCCACGGGCCTCCCGTCCGCCACGGCGAGCGGTCACGGCGCGCCGCTCACGTCCGCCGAGTGGTCGCGAACGGTCGCGCGGCGACGACGGAGCCGACGGTTGGTGACCACTCGGCGGTGCGGGGCCGGGCCGGCCGGGGCGGACCGGCCGGCGTCAGCCGGTGTTCTGAAGGCCGGCGGCGATCCCGTTCACGGTGAGCAGGAGCAGACGGTGGTCGGCGTCCGTCGGATCGGTGCTGCCCGTCGTCCGGATGGACCGGAGCGCGCGGAGCTGCAGGTGCGACAGGGCGTCGACGTACGGGCTGCGCAGGCGCACGGCCCGGGCCAGGACCGGACGGTCCTCGAGCACGTCGCTGCCACCCGAGATCCGGAGCACCCAGTCACGGGTCCGCGTCATCTCGTCGAGGACCTTGGCGGCGAGGTCGTCGCGGTCGGCGAGCTCGAGGTACCGGCGGGCGATGTGCTCGTCGGTCTTCGCGAGCGACATCTCGACGTTCTTGATCATCGCGCCGAACAGCGGCCACTCGGCGTAGGCGGCACGCAGGACGTCGACGTCACCGACCGCCTCGAGCGCGGAACCGAGCCCGTACCAACCGGCCAGGTTGATCCGCGCCTGGGTCCACGAGAACACCCACGGGATCGCTCGGAGGTCCTCGAGCGACTCGACCGACAGCCCGCGGCGGGCCGGGCGGGAGCCGAGCGGGAGCAGACCGATCTCCTCCATCGGGGTGACCCGCGCGAACCACGGAGCGAACCCGTCCGCCTTGACCAGGTCGTAGAACGCGACGCGCGAGACGTCGTCCAGCTGCTGCGCGAGGTCGGCGAACCGGGTGGCCGCAGCGGCCGTGCGCGCCTCGTTGGACGGCGACGACGCGAACAGGGTGGCCGAGGCCATCTGCTCGAGGTGACGGGCCGCGATGTCCTGGTCGCCGTACTGCGCGAAGATGACCTCGCCCTGTTCGGTGAGCTTCAGGCGACCGTCGATCGATCCCGGCGGCTGCGCGAGGACGGCCTCGTTGGCCGGCCCGCCGCCGCGGCCGAGCGAACCGCCGCGACCGTGGAACAGGGTGAGCTCGACCTCGTTGTCCCGCGCCCAGTCGGCGATGCGGGCCTGGGCGTCGTAGAGCGCCAGGTTCGCGGAGACCGGACCGACGTCCTTCGACGAGTCCGAGTAGCCGAGCATGACCTCGAGCCGACGGCCGGTCGCGGCCAGGCGACGCTGGAACGTCTCGGTGCGGACGGCCTCGTCGAGGATGTCGACGCTGGCGTGCAGGTCGGCGAAGGTCTCGAACAGCGGGATGACGTCGAGCACCGGCGCGGCCTCGGGCGAGCCGAGTGCGGCGACGGCGAGCTCGTGCACGTTCGCCAGGTCCGCCGCCGACTGCGTGAAGGACACGATGTACCGGCTGGCGGCGCGGACGCCGTAGCGGTCCTGCAGGTCGGCGATGGTCCGGAAGACCGCGAGGACCTCTTCGGTGGTCTCGCTCAGCGCGCCGCCGGCCCGGATCTCCGCCAGGGCCGTGCGGTGCACCTGCGAGTGCTGCCGGACCTCGAGCTCGGCCAGGTGGAACCCGAAGGTCTCGACCTGCCAGATGAGGTTCTGCAGCTCACCGTTCGCCGGCCGGATCGCGCCGGCGGCGACGAGCGACGCCTGGATCGTCCGGAGGTCGGCGAGCAGGGCGTCCGGGCCGTCGTACGCGAGCGGCGTCGTGCCCTGGCGGGTGGCGTCGATGCGCGCGGCCGTGAACAGGAGCGCGCGGCGGTGGGTCTCGTTCGGGGCGCGGACGCCGATGCGCTCGGCGATGCCCGGGTCGAGTGACTCCTGCGCCGCCACGAGCGCGGTGAGCCCGGCGTCGGCCGGGGTGTCGCTCGCGTCGAGGGTCAGGGCGCTGCCGATGCGGGTGGTGGCACGGGTGAGCCCGATCAGGATGTGCTCGGCCGCGATCTCCGCAGCCTGGCGCGTGATGTCGGCGGTCACGTGCGGGTTGCCGTCGCGGTCGCCACCGATCCAGGTGCCGAACCGCACGAACGCGGGCGCCGTCACCGGTGCGCGACCGGCGTCGTCGCCCTGCAGCCGGTCGTCGAGCAGGCGGTAGACCTGCGGGACGATCTCGAACAGCGTCTGGTCGAAGACGCTCATGGCGGTGCGGACTTCGTCGAGCGGGGTCGGACGGGTCGTGCGGAGCGGCGACGTGCGCAGGAGCGTCGTGATCTCCTCGAGCAGCCGTCGCTCGTTCTCGGCACGTGCCGTGGCGTTCTTCGAGCGGTCGCGCTCGTCGATGAGGTCCGTGATGCGCCGCACGCCCGTGGTGACCGCACGACGGCGGGCCTCGGTCGGGTGTGCGGTCAGCACCGGGTGGAACCGCAGCGTCCGGAGTCGCTCGGCCGCCTCGGCCTCGCCGACCTCGGCCACGAGTTCCGCGTAGGTCGCCGGGAACGAGTCGCCGGCCAGGCCGCCGTCGTCGCCGCGCTGCCGGAGCACCCGCACGCGGTGGTGCTCCTCGGCCAGGTTCGTGAGGTGGAAGTACGTCGTGAAGGCCTGCGCCACCGCTTCGGCGCGCTCGGCCGACATCGCGGACACGAGGGTCTGCGCGCGGGCAGCACCCTCGGCGTGGTCGCCCTCGTAGGCGTCGATCACGGCCGCACGCAGCGACTCCACGTCACGCAGCAGTTCGTCGCCACCGTTCTCGCGCAGCACCCGGCCGAGCAGGTTGCCGAGGTAGCGCACGTCGGCGCGCAGGTCACTGTCGACCGCGCCGCTGACGTCGTCCCGAGCGCGCTCATGGCGCGCCGATCCGTCGATCGCCGTCATGGGGTCCTTTCGGGGTCGTCCGGGAACACCGTCCCGGCTCCGAGCAGCGTATCGGCCCGCGGCCACCCGTGACGTCGACCGTCCGGACGGACCAGCGGGCAGGGCGCCCGGAACGCGGACGCGCGCGCAGCGCGGGCATGCAGGGGGGACGCCGGGATCGCGACGCGTGGCGGGAGCACCCCTGCAGTTGCGACGCGGTCCGCGATCCCGGCGGGTCTGTGGTCGGCGCGGATCGGCTCAGATCAGCTCGGATCAGCGCGGATCGGCTCGGTTCAGCTCGGTTCGGCGAGCTGGGCCTGCGCGGCGGAGTGGACCTCGACGATCTGCACCCGCGCCGAGCGGCGGTCGGTCAGCGGCGACGTCCAGGGCACGATGACCTGTTCCTCGTCGCCGTCGTCGAGCCGGGCGAGCCAGACACCGGCGATCGCGTCGATCTCGGTCATCGTCGCGGCCACGGCGGTCGCGGCCCCGTTCGCGCGGACGATCGCCAGGTTGTCGACCGCGTGGTCGGCGTTCATGTGTCGGAGGATCGCTCGGCGCGCCTCGTCGTCGAACGGCTCGGTCACGCGGTCACCGCCACGTCGCCAGCCCCGTCGGTCACCGGGCGACGCCGGGCGTCGAGCCCCTCGAGCAGGCCGTTGTTGAGCGAGTACGCCAGTTCGACCTCGGCGATGACCCGCTCCTGCTCGTCGGCCGTCCACGGCGCCGCGTCGAGCTGCGCACGGTAGGTGTCCTTGAAGGCACTCGGGTCCGCGACCTGGTCGAAGATGTAGAACAGGACGCCGTTCGTGTCGAAGCCGAACTGGTCGGAGAGCATCCGCCCGATCATCTGCCCGCCGGACAGATCGCCGAGGTACCGCGTGTAGTGGTGCGCGACGAAGCCGCCCGGCCACTCGGCCGCGACCTCGTTGAGCCGCCGCACGTACGCCGTCGTGGCGGGGAGCGGGCAGACCAGCTCGGACCAGTCCGGGCCGATCAGGTACTCGAGGTCGGCGCGGATCGCCGGCATCCGGGTCAGCTGCGAGGTGACGAACGGCGCCGCCACCGGGTGGTCCGCCATCCGCTCGGCCGCACGTTCGAGGGCGTCGTAGACGAACGAGTACTGTCCGAGCAACGCCGCGTAGTCGGCGACGTCGCACTTCCCGCCGAGCAGGTCGTGCATGAAGCCGTTCCCGGCCGAGGAACCGTGCGAGCGACGCGTGCGCTTGCGCAGCAGCTCGGAGAACGGGGTGACGGTCGTGTCCATGAGGTAAGGCTAACCTTAGTTCGACAAACGTCAAGCAGGAGAGAGGACGCTCGTACCGATGAGCTCCAAGCCCAAACGCCCCCAGCACGTCTTCGTCGTCGACCGGACCGAGCGACTGTCGCCCCACATGGTGCGCGTCCACCTCGGTGGCCCGGCCTTCGACGACTTCGTGGGCACGGCCGACCCGGACAAGCTGGCCGCCACCGACAAGTACGTCAAGCTCCTGCTCGCCAAGCCGTCGCTCGGCCTCGAGCCCCCGTACGACCTCGAGGAACTGCGCGAGACGCTGCCGAAGCTGGACCGACCGGCCCGCCGGACCTACACGGTGCGGGCTGTCGACCACTCCGCGAAGACGATCGCCGTCGACTTCGTCGTGCACGGCGACGACGGGCTCGCCGGGCCCTGGGCCGCAGCGGCGCAGCCCGGCGACAAGCTCGCCTTGTCCGGTCCCGGCGGTGGCTACACGCCCGTCGACGACCCGGACGTCACCCACGTCCTGCTCGGCGACGACAGCGCCCTGCCGGCCATCGGCGCCGCGCTGGAGTCGATGTCCGACACGGCCACGGGCGTCGCCCTGGTCGAGGTCGCCGGCCCTGCCGACGAGCAGGAGATCGCGCACCCGGCCGGGGTCGACCTGCGGTGGCTGCACCGCGACGCCACCGGCGCCCAGCCGGGCACGCTCCTGCTGGACGCGGCCCGGGCGCTGCCCCGTGCCTCCCGGCCGGTCCAGGTGTTCGCACACGGCGAGCGGACCGCGATGAAGGCGATCCGTCGGCTGCTGCAGGACGACTGGGGGCTGGAGAAGCGCGAGATGTCGCTGTCGGCCTACTGGGCGCTCGGCCGCGGCGAGGACCAGTTCCAGGAGGAGAAGCGCGAGCCGGTCGGCGTGATCTTCACCGACTGACGGGTCTCGGCCTGCCCGGTTCTTCCCAGTGCGGTTGCGGTGGGAAGCGGAAACGGGCGTACCTGGTCGTTCCAACCGACCAGGTACGCCCGTCCCCGGCAGGTACGCACCGGTCCGGCACGGGTGTGCCCGGTTTCGGTAGGTACGCTACGCCCGTTCCCGGCAGGTACGCGCCGGTCCGGCAGGTACCCCCGGTTCGGGCGGGTACGCACCGGTTCGGCAGGTACGCCTATTTCGACCAGGTACGCCCAGTTCTTCCCAGAGCGGTTGCGGTGGGAAGCGGGAACGGGCGTACCTGGTCGTTCCAACCGACCAGGTACGCCCGGTTTCGGCAGGTATGCACCGGTCCGGCGCGGGTGCGCCCGGTTTCGGCAGGTACGCCCGGTTCTTCCCAGAGCGGGTGCGGTGGGAAGCGGGAACGGGCGTACCTGGTCGTTCCAACCGACCAGGTACGCAACGGTCCGGCGCGGGTGCGCAGGGCGGCCGGGAGGCCCGGGGCGCGTCGGTGGGTCCAGCTAGCGTTCCGGGCATGGTCACCTCGTCGTGCTGCGTGCCGGGTTGCGCGGGCCCCGCTGCGGACGCGCTCGCGGGCGTGCCCCTGTGCGCAACGCACGTCACGCTGGTGACCGAGTTCGCGGCCGAGCACGTCGGCGTCGAGGACACCCTGCCGGGGCCGTGCCCGGTGTGCGGATCCCGTGTCGGGGTGCGGTTCCCGACGGCGTTCGTCTGCGCACGGTGCGAGTGGCGGTGGGGCGACGTGCCCGATGGCGACCTCGCTCCCCCGCGGGTCGACGTCGTGTACTACCTGCGGATGCGCGACGACTTCGGCGACCGGGTGAAGATCGGCACGACGATGAACCCGAGGCAGCGGCTGGCCGCGATCCCGCACCAGGACCTCCTGGCGTTCGAGCGGGGCGACCGGTCACTCGAACGTCGGCGGCACGCGCAGTTCGCGGCCACCCGGTACCCCGGCACCGAGTGGTTCCGGGCGACACCGGACCTGCTCGCGCACGTCGACGCCGTCGCCGCCGGGGTGGACGACCCGTGGGACCTGCACGCCCGGTGGACGAGCGAGGCACTCGCCCTGCGCGGCTGACCGAGCGGGCCGGAGCGCGTCCGCGCCGGCGGGCAGCCCACGTCGGCAGCCCGCCCACGTCGGCGGCCGGCCCAGTCCGGTCAGGCCGCGCGGAGCATCCGGTCGGCGGTGCGCAGGGACAGCGCCATGATCGTCAGCGCCGGGTTCGCGATGACGGCGCTCGGGAACACCGAATTGTCGGCGATCCACAGGTTCGGGACGTCCCACGAGCGGCCGTCCGGGTCGACGACCGAGGTCTCGCGGTCCGCGCCCATGCGTGCCGTGCCGATGGTGTGTGCGGTGCGCTCGAGGACCCGGACGTCCTTGCCGCCGGCGGCCTCGACGATGGTCGTCATGGTGCGGACGGCGTGGCGGCGGATCGCGTCCTCGTTCGCGCCCGGGGTGAACGAGACCCGGGCTCGTGGCACGCCGTGCTCGTCGACCTCGTCCGCGAGGACCAGCCGGTTGTCGTCGTACGGCAGGCACTCGGCGTTGATGCCGACGCCCGCGGAGTGCGGGTAGTCCTGCAGCGCCCGCACGAGCTCCGCGCCGCGCAGGCCGCCGCCCCGGATGAGCGTGTTGGCGAAGGTCTGCGGCTGCACGCCGAGGCTCTGGATCAGGTACCCGCCGGCGAAGTCCGCGTCGGCGGGGCGGACGAAGTCCTCGGTGATGATCGACGACGGGTAGCCGCGGTAGGAGCGCATCGACTCGTCGAACCGTGCCCAGACCTGGGTGGCGCCGTGCGCGGTGAAGTTCCGGCCGACCTGGCCGTTGCTGTTCGCGAGCCCGGTGTGCAGCAGCAGGCGCGGGGTCTCGATGCCGCCGGCGGCGAGCACGAGGGCCCGGCAGCGCTGCCGGTGCTCGCGGCCGTCGTGGGTGTACAGCACGGCGCTGACCTCGCCGGAAGCATCGAGCTCGATGCCGTGCACGAACGAGTCCGGCCGGATCTCGGCGCCGAACGCCACCGCGGCGGGCAGGTAGGTGGTGTCCATCGAGACCTTCGCGCCGTTGCGGCAGCCCTGGTGGCACGAGCCGCAGGAGACGCAGGCGTGCCGCAGGCCGTGGTGCTCCTGGTGGCGGTCCTCGGTGGTCAGCCCGACGGGGGCATCGGTCGCGGTGATGCCGGCGGCCGCCGCCCCGCGCATCATCATGTCCGACGAGGCGTTGCGCGCCGGCGGACGCATCCGGTAGCGGCGCGACGGGTCCCACGGGTAGTGCTCGGGTCCGGCGACCCCGACGTCGTGTTCGACCTGCTCGATCCAGCCGGTGAGCTCGGCGTGGCTGATCGGCCAGTCCTCGCCGACACCGGACGAGGAGCGGAGCGACAGGTCGTGCGTGCTCGGACGCGGGGTGAACGCGCCCCAGTGCAGCGTCGAACCACCGACCCCGGTGCCGCTGTTGTTCGGACCGAACGCCGTCGGTGCGCCGCCGCCGCTCAGCCGCTCGTCCATCCAGTTGATGTCCCCGGGGGCGGCGACTTCGTCGGGCACGTGGTCGCCCGGCTCGGTGTTGCGACCGGCCTCGAGGGCGACGACCCGTAGGCCACGTCGGGCCAGGGAGGCCAGCAGGGGCGCTCCGCCGGCTCCGGTGCCGACGACCACCACGTCGACGACGTCGTCCGTGCCGTAGGTGCGCTGTCGGTCGAGTCTCATCGTGCTGCTTCCGTCGTCGTGGTGTCGTCGTGCATGTTGCGCGTGTCGTCGTGCGTGTCGTCGCCGGTGCGCTCGCGGCGGTCGGGTGCCGCTGGCTCCCAGGCCTCGCGCTGGTCGGCGGCGAGCAACTCGAAGCCCTGCTTGCGGACGCCGTCGCCGCCGTTCGCGAAGCCGTCGAAATCGATGGCCGCCATCGTCGCGGGGTGCGCGAGCCAGTGCTTCACGAGGTCGACGCTGGCGTCCTCGTACCAAGCGCGCAGCTGTGCTGCATCCATCACGGCATCGGGCACACCGTCGGCGCCGTACCGACCGGCGGCCACGTCCTGCAGGGCACTGTCGAGCGCGCCGTCCTGTGCCGGTTCGGCGAGCACGTCGAGCGCTGCCCGGTACGCCTCGAGGTCGGTGGGCATGCCGTCGACGCGCCATCCGTCACCGAGCCCCGCGGCGAGCTGGTCGTCGACGCGCAGGGCGAGGTCCACCTGACCGTCGCCCGGCTGCGGCACGACGATGCGCGCGATCGCACGGAGGGTGTCGAGCTGCCGAGCAGTGAGTGCTCGCGGTTCGGCGGACGGGTCATCGGGCAGCGCCCGGGCCGCCAACAGGGAGCGCATGCGCGCGCTGACCCGCGGCGAGGCGATCACCCGTGCCTGCTCGACGGGCACGACGGGCGCCCCGGTGAACCGGCGGGTCCAGAAGTCGCGGATGCGGTCCGCCACCGCCTCGGGCTGCTCCCACGGCAGCAGGTGGGCAGCACCCTCGACGACGTGGAGTTCCGAGTCGGGCCAGTGCGGCAGCGTCAGGCGCCGCTGTGCCTCGGCGTCCAGATCACCGTCCTCGGCACCGGCGAGCACGAGTGCCGGCACGGGGTTCGTGGCCGCGTCGGACCAGTCCTCGCGGCTACCGCGTGTGAGCCACGCCGTCCACGCACCGGGATCGGCGCGCTCGACGTCCTGCACGGCCGTCGTGTGCCGCTCGGGCGCCAGGGTAGACGCGGTGTTCGCGTCGACGAACTCGGCGGCGTGCGCCGCGCTGATCGGGCCGTCCGCCGCCCAGGACAGCATCGCGGCGCGGCGGTCGTCGTCCATCGGTTCGGGCGCCAGCGGCGAGGCCGCGAGCAGCACCACGGCGCGCAACCCGAACAGGCTGTTCGCGCCGGACATCGTGCGGTCTGCGACGACCGTGGCGACCTTGCCGCCCATGGAGTGACCGACCAGTACCCACTCGCTCGCGCCACTGGCGCCGATCGCGCGCTCGACGAGGACGGCCATCTCCTCGACGGTGGTGCCGGACGACGCCGGGCTGCGGCCGAAGCCGGGCAGGTCGATCCCGATGAGTTCGAGGTCGTCGCGGATCAGGGCGCGGCGGAGCAGGGCGAACTCCTCGGAGCTCGCCCCCAACGCGTGGAGGCAGAACGCAGGGGTCACCCCTCTTGCCTACCGGTCGCTCCGCGGTGGACCCAGGCGGGGTGTACCCCGTCGGCGAATCCTGTACCCCGATCGGTCACCGTGCGTATGCGTCCACGAAGAGGTCGCCGCGGATCTCCCGCAGGGTGTCGGCGAGCCGATCGACGGTCCGGCCGGAGATGCCGGACACCTGCAGGTCGTACGGCCCGAGCGCCGGCAGGCGTCCGGTGCGGATGCGAACGACCTCCCAGCCGACGGCACGGACGGCGCGGTCCTTCCGGCGGTCGGTGTCCTGCCGCGGGCCGACGTGCTCGAGGCCGTGGCGGCCGGTCGAGTCGTACTCGATCGCGACGCGCAGCTCGGGCAAGATGATGTCCGGCCAGACCTCGACGTGGTCGAAGAACGGCCGGTCGAGGCGGATCGCGGAGTGGTCGTAGGTGAACGCGAACCGGTCGGACAGCGCCGCGCGCAGCTCGGCCTCGACCGCGGACGCCGTCGCCGGGGCGCAGACGCTCGTGAAGGACTCGCCCGAGGGCAGCCGCGGGGTCTTCGGGCAGATCGTGCGGGGCACCGGCTGACTCGGACGTCGCGGCGTGCCCGGTGCCGGTCGACGTGCGCGGGTGCGGCTCGAGGCGACGGCACCCGCCGGGGTGCCGCGGGAGGGCGCGGCCGGCAGGGTCTGGCGACCGGTGGCCCGGACGACACGCTGCGGGACCGGTACCTGCGACGGCCAGTCAGACGGCAGGACCGGCCAGCGCTGGGGCTGCGCCTGCACCGCGCACTCCGGGCACCACACCGAGCGTCGGCGTTCACGACCCGGTCGGGACCGCTGTTCGGACGGCGTGGCGACGAAGACGTGGCCGACGTCGCACTCCCACGTCAGCAGGACCTCGGCCGCCGGCGGGACCTGGGTCAGGACGACGCCGTGGTTCCAGTCCGGGTGGTACTGCCGGATGAGCACCGGGTACGGCGCCCAGTCGGCGCGGAACTGTCCGACGGCGTAGGGCACCGCCTCGCCGCGCGACCACTGTCGGCGGCGCCACCACGCGTCGACGGGTTCGGCCACGTCCACACGCTAGGCACCGCCACCGACACTGCGGGAATCCGGGGTGCACTCAGCCCGCGAGGGCCTGCTTGGCGTACGCGACGAGCGCGTTCGCGTGGCCGTGGCCGAGCCCGTGCTCGGTCTTCAGCCAAGCGACGACCTGCATGTGCGGGTGCTCGTCGAGCTGCTCGGCGACCAGGTCGAGCCACTCCTGGACCGGGCGGCCGTAGGTCTTCTCGATGCTCGGGAAGTACGACGCCGGCCCCTTCGCCGTGCTGCCGTCCGCCGGGGGCGCTGGAGCGGTCACGCGGTGCGCTGTCATGGCAGAACAGTACTGCGCACCCGGCGTCACGGAACGTCATGCGCGCGGCGACTGTGACGCAGCGTTCCGCCCCGTAGCGGTGTGTTTCGCGGTGCGTTGTCCAGGCACCGCGACCCTTCTACGGTCGCGACATGACCGACACCAGAACGGGACTGCCCCGCGACGCGACCAGCGCCGTCGCCGGCACCGACGGGGTCGACGCGACCGGCGTCGACCACTCGGCCGGAGCGCCGGACGCACCACGGGCCTCCCGGCCGACCGTCGCGAGCGACGCGACCGACGCGACCGACGCGACCGACGCGAGCGACCCGGCCGACGCGACCGACGCGTCCGTGGATGCTGCCGGACGCGCCGCGCTCGACCGGCCCGTCCTCCCGTTGCGGCACCCGCTGCGCTGGATCGCCGCGGCCGTCGTGCTGGTGGTGCTCCTGAACTTCGTCGAGACGCTGTTCACGAACGAGTCGTGGGGCTGGCCGGCCGTCGGGAAGTGGCTGTTCAGCCCGGCGATCCTGACCGGCCTGCAGCTCACGCTCGTCGCGACGGCGCTCAGTGCGGTCATCAGCTTCACCGGCGGCATCGTCGTCGCGATCGCCCGGCTGTCGCGCAACCCGGTGCTGTCCGGGTTGGCGTGGGGCTACGTCTGGCTGTTCCGCTCCGTGCCGCTCATCCTCGTGCTCGTCTTCCTGTACAACCTCGGGTCGCTGTACCCGACGATCGGCATCGGGATCCCGTTCGGGCCGCAGGTCGAGGTCACCACGGCCAACGTCCTTGGCGACCTGGCCATCGGGGTGATCGGCCTGAGCCTGAGTGAGATCGCCCACGCCTCCGAGATCGTCCGCGCCGGCGTGCTCGCCGTCGACCACGGCCAGCACGAGGCCGCGCAGGCCCTCGGGCTCCCCCGGCGTCGCCAGTTCGTGCGGGTGATCCTGCCGCAGGCACTGCGGTCGATCGTGCCGGCGTTCGTGAACCAGGTCGTCGGGCTGCTCAAGGCGTCGTCGCTGCTGTTCTACGTGTCGCTGCTCGACCTGTTCGGGGTGGTGCAGAACCTGTCGAGCACCTACCCGACCGACATCATCCCGCTGCTCGTGGTCGCGACGCTCTGGTACCTCGCGCTCACCAGCGCGGTGTCGGTCGTGCAGTACTACGTCGAGCGGTGGACCGCCCGCGGCTCGGTCCGGGCGTTGCCGCCCACGCCGTTCCAGCGGGTGCGGGCCGCCGTGCGTCGCGGTTCCGGACGTGGGTCGGGACGGCCTGGAGGCCCGGATCGCCCCCGGCAGGCCACCTCCGCCGCGCGCGTGGTCGCGTCCGGCCCCGCTTCCACCATCGACGACAGGACCATCTGATGAGCGCAGCGATCAGCATCCACGGAGCCGTCAAGGCGTTCGGTGACACGGTCGTCGTCGACGGCGTCGACCTGTCGTTGCCGTCCGGGAGCGTCACCGTGGTGCTCGGCCCGTCGGGGTCCGGCAAGTCCACGCTGCTGCGTGCGATCAACCACCTCGAACCGCTCGACCGCGGCGTCGTCACGGTCGGCGGCGAGACGATCGGCGTCCGGCTCCGGACCGGGCGCGATGGGGTCCCCCGCTACAAGGAGCTGCCCGAGCGCCTGATCCTGCGGCAGCGGTCGCGGATCGGTTTCGTGTTCCAGCACTTCAACCTGTTCCCGCACCTGACCGCACTCGAGAACGTGGCCGAGGGGCCCATCGCCGCCGGGGTCCCCCGTGCCGTGGCGCGCGACCGTGCGGCGGCTCTGCTCGAGCGCGTCGGACTCGGTGACCGTGGCGACACCCGGCCGCGGCAGCTCTCCGGCGGGCAGCAGCAGCGCGTGGCCATCGCGCGGGCGCTGGCGCTCGAACCGTCGGTCGTGCTGCTCGACGAACCGACCTCGGCACTCGACCCGGAGCTCGTCGGCGAGGTGCTCGGGGTCATCCGGGGGTTGGCGGACACGGGCACCACGCTCGTCATCGTCACGCACGAGATCGCCTTCGCCCGCGAGGTCGCCGACCACGTCGTGTTCCTCGACCACGGCCGCATCGTCGAGCAGGGCTCCCCCGCCCAGGTGCTCGACGATCCGCAGCACGCTCGCACGCGGGACTTCCTGTCCCGCGTCCGCTGACGCCGTCCCCTCGACGTTCCTTCTTCCCCTTCCGCCTTCCCCTTCCACCCGATCCCAGGAGAACCATGTCCCCCACCACCCCCGCACGCTGGCGGAACCGCGCCGGCGCCCTCGTCCTCGCCACCGGAGTCGTCGTCGCCCTCGCCGGGTGCGCCACGTCGGCGACGGCCGGCTCCGACTCGGGCTCCGGCGCGTCGGACGGCACGGTCACGATCGGCGCCGCGTCGAACGGTGCCGCCACCGAGACGAAGGTCACCGTCGACGCGGACGAGAAGCTGCACGACGAACTCCCCGCGTCGATCAAGAAGTCCGGCAAGCTCGTCGTCGGCATCGGTGCGCTGCCCGCCGGGTTCCCGCCGCTCGCGTTCACCGGCGACGACCAGAAGACGCTGACCGGCTCCGAGCCGGACCTCGGCAGGCTCGTCGCCGCGAAGCTCGGCCTCCAGGCCCAGGTGCAGAACGCCACGTGGGACAACCTGTTCGTCGGGATCGACGGCGGCAAGTACGACGCCGGGTTCTCGAACATCACGGTGACCGAGCAGCGCAAGGAGAAGTACGACTTCGCCTCGTACCGCCAGGACAACCTCGCGCTGCAGGTGCCGGAGGACTCCTCGTTGACGTTCGACGGCGACCCGTCCGTGCTCGCCGGCAAGACCGTCGCCGTCAGTTCCGGCACCAACCAGGAGCTCATCCTGCTCGGCTGGAAGGCCGACCTCGCGAAGCAGGGCAAGACGATCACGATCAAGTACTACCCGGACGGCAACGCCGTGAAGCTGGCGCTCGACTCCGGCAAGATCGACGCCTACTTCGGGCCGAACCCGACGGTCGCGTACCAGAACACGTTGAGCGCGGACGGCGCGAACCCCACGAAGACGGCTGGCACGTTCTCCGGCGCGGGCGGGGACCTGCAGGGGCTCATCGCGGCGACGACGAAGAAGGACAGCGGGCTCGCCGAGCCCATCGCGGACGCCATCGACGAGCTGATCGACGACGGCACGTACGCGAAGTGGCTGGGGTCGTACAACCTGTCGAACGAGGCCGTGGAGCACTCCGAGGTCAACCCCGAGGGGCTGCCGCTCGACGCGAGCTGAGCCGGGTTCGGGCGGGTCCGAACGACTCGGAACGACTCCCTCGATGTCGCACGACGTCGAGGGAGTCGTTCTGTGCGCGCGCGGGTGGTCGGCGCCGATGCGGAACGACATCGTCGACGTCGCACGACGACCACGATGTCGCTCGTTGCGCGTGCATCGTCCGACATTCCACGAGGTGATCGACGCGTGCATCGTCGGAACATGCACGCGCACTCGATGCATGCGCAAGAGACGACGATCCACCTGACGATCAACAGGTGGATCGTCGGAACATGCACGCGCACCGGCCGCACGCGCACCGACCCCGAACGACATCGTCGACGTCGCACGACGACCACGGTGTCGCTCGTTGCACGCGCCGCCGGTTGCACGCGCGCACGAACGACGAGCCCGATGTCGTGCGACATCGAGCTCGTCGTTCCGGGTCGACACGGACCAGTTCGGTCAGCGCACCCCGGCACCCACGCCAGCCCCGGCACGCGCAGCACCAGCACCGGCACCAGCACGAGCACCCGCACCCGCAGCACCACCACGCGCACCCCGCGCCGCCCACTCCGCCGCGAGCAGCTCGTACGAACGCACCCGGGCGTCGTGGTCGTGCGTGATCGTCGTCACCAGGAGCTCGTCCGCGCCGGTCGCCCGCTGCAGGACCTCGAGGCGGTCCGCGACGGCCGCAGCGTCGCCGACGAACCGGGTGGCGAGCCGATCGGCGACCGACGCTGCCTCCGCCGCATCGAGCGGCGCAGCCCGTGCCGAGGTCGGCGTCGGGTACTCGATCGCCCCGACGCCGGAGCGGATCGAGTGCACCCACTCCGCGTACCCGAGCGACAGCTCCGCGGCCTCGGCCTCCGTGCGCCCGACGACGACGTCCGCCGACACGATGACGTGCGGTGCCTCGAGCACCCCCGGGCGGAACGCGTCGCGGTAGGCCTGCACCGACGCCAGGACCGTGCCGGGCGACGTGTGGTAGTTCGCGCCGTACGGCAGTCCGAGTGCTCCGGCGACCCGGGCGCTCTCACCGCCGGTCGACCCGTGGATCCACAGTTCGACGGACGCTCCTGCTGCCGGCGGCGCCTCGACCACGGTGCCGTCCCGCGACCAGGTGCCGGCGAACAGCCCCCGGATGAGCGACAGTTCGCCCTCGAACCGGTCGACGTCACCGGGGACGCGTCCGAGCAGCTCCCCTTGCAGGGCGAACCGGCTGCCCGGTGCAATGTGGAAGTCGAACGGTGCGGGCACGAGCAGTCCGTCGACGACCTCGTCCGAACGGGGCGCGAGCGACGGCGGCTTGGGGGTGCCGGGTGCCGGCGCCCCGGAGCGGCCGAGCCCGAGGTCGATCCGCGGCCCGTACAGCGCCGCGAGCGTGCCGAAGGTCTCGGCGATCTGCAGCCCGCGGACGTTGCCGACGAGCGTCGCCGCACTGCCGACCCGGATCGTCGACGTGGCCGCGGCGACCGCCCCGATCACGATGGTCGGCGCGCTGCCCGCGACACCGGGGTTGAGGTGGTGCTCCGCGAGCCAGTACCGGGCGTACCCGGCACGTTCCGCGGCGACGGCCAGGTCGACGGTGCGGTGCAGCGCCGTGGTTGCGGACGACCCGGCGGTGACCGGCACCAGGTCGAGCACCGAGAGCGGGACGGAGCGAGCGGCGCTCACGAGGCGTCCTTCCACGCGCCGGTCAGCTGGTCGAGCCGGGTGTCGGCCCCGAAGACGATGCCGTGCACGTCCGTCGCCGGCGCGATGATGCTGGTGAGTTCGTGCACCGGGACGAAGTCGACCTGGGACGCGATGCGCTGCTGGATCTCCCCGAAGGTGGCCGACCGGTCGGACGCCGACGACTGCGACAGCTCCTTCGTGAAGAGCGCGTCGAGCGTCTTGTCCGATGCACCGATCGACTGGGCACCCGAGCTGGAGAACTTCGACCGCAGGACGTCGCCGTCGGCGCGCGAGCTGTTGTCCCACGACAGGTCCCAGTCGCCGCTCGTCAGGTTGGCGAGGTACTGCGGCACGGTCCCGCTCTCGAGCGTGACGCCGACACCGACCTTCCCGAGCTCCTGCTGGATCAGCTCGAGGGACGTCTGGTTCGGTCCGAAGTTCGTGATCCAGACGAGCTTGAGCTGCAGCTTCGTACCGTCCTTCGAGCGGATGCCGTCGGAGCCCTTCTCCCAGCCAGCGGCGTCGAGCGCCTTCTTCGCTGCGGCGGGGTCGTACGCGGCCGAACCCGACGACGTGTCCGCGTACCCGGGCGTCGTCGACCCGAGGACCGAGTTCGCGACCTTGAACAAGTCGTTCAGCGAGGTGTCCCGGACCGCCTTCGGGTCGACGGCCTGTGCGATCGCCTTCCGGACTGCGAGGTCCGACACGATCGGCCGCTTCTGGTTGAACGTCAGCCCGAACACCTGGCCCGGGTTGGCGCGGGTGACGAGGTCGTACTGCGCCTGCAGGGTGTCGACGTCGCTCGGCTGCACGCTGCTGATCGCGTCGAGCTGCCCGGACTGCAGGCTGCCGGTGCGGACGCTCGCCTCGGGCACGACCTGGAACGTGACCTTCGACAGGTGCGCTGCCCCGGAGCCGCCGCGGGCTGCGGGACCCCAGTCGTAGTCCTTTCGCTTCGTCAGGATCGTGGACGTGTTCTTCGTGTACGACTGCAGCGTGAACGGTCCGGTCCCGATCACGGCCTTCCCGTCGGCGCGGTCCTCGAACGGGGTCTCGGTGGTCGTCGGGGCGACGATGCCGAGGGCGACCGACGACGTGGCGTTCGGGAACGCGGCGTTCGGCGCCCCGAAGTCGACCTCGACCGTGTCGTCGTCGACGACCTTCGTCCCCTCGTAGCCGGAGAAGTACGCGGCGGCCGTGCTCGATGCGCCGGCCGAGGCGATGTCGTCGAAGGTGTCCTTGACGGCCGTCGCGTCGAACGCGGTGCCGTCCGAGAACGTGACACCGGAGCGCAGGTCGAACGTGAACGCGGTGGCGTCGGCGTTCGCCGAGTACTTCGTCGCGAGCCAGGGCTTGAGCGAGCCGTCGGACGGGTCCTGCCAGAGCAGCGAGTCGACGAGCTGCCGGGTGATCGCGAGCGTGTCGTTGCCCGCGCCGGTACCCGTCGGGTTGAGCGTGATCGGGTCGTTCGCGATGGCGTAGGTGAGCGAGCCGCCGTCGACGGGCTTCGACGACGAAGACGACGAGGACGTCGACGCGGTACCGCCCGACGAGCAGCCCGCCATGACCAGGGCCGCCGCGGTGCCGGCCGCGATCGCGGCCACCAGACGGAACGGGGTGCGGTGGGTGGTCATGAGACTCCTTCAGTGGTGGGGACGCGCCGGGATCGTCCCGGGATCGCGTCGAGCAGTGCGCGCGTGTACTCGTGCTGCGGGTCGTGCAGCACCTGCGCCACGTCGCCGTGCTCCACGATGCGGCCGCCCCGCAGGACGGACACCTCGTGCGCGATGCGACGGACGACGGCGAGGTCGTGCGAGATGAACAGGTAGGAGACGCCGAGCGTCGACTGCAGCTCCGCGAGCAGGTCGAGGATCTGCGCCTGGACGGACACGTCGAGTGCGGAGACGGGTTCGTCGAGGACGATGAACGACGGGTCGAGTGCGAGCGCGCGGGCGATCGCCACACGCTGCCGCTGTCCGCCGGACAGCTCCGCCGGTCGACGACCGAGCACGGACGACGGCAGCGCGACGAGGTCGAGCAGCTCCGCCGCCCGAGCCGTACGGGACCGCCGGGTGCCGATGCCGAAGGCCGCGAGCGGGTCCGCGATCACCGCCCCCACCGACAGCCGCGGGTGCAGCGCCGCGTACGGGTTCTGCTGCACGATCTGCGCCTGCCGCCGGTACGCCCGCAGCGCCGCACCGCGGGCTCCGCCCACGTCGGCGCCGTCGAACCGCACGCTGCCGGCGTCCGGGCGTTCGAGTCCGAGCACGAGGCGCGCGGTGGTCGACTTGCCCGACCCGGACTCCCCCACCAGCGCCAGGGTGCGGCCCCGCGGGACGGTCACGTCCACCCCGTCGACGGCGGTCACGCGGTCGAAGGACTTCCGCAGTCCGGTCGCGACGACGAGTGGGTCGGGGCGTCCGGACGGGAGGCCCGTGGCAAGTCCCACGGACGCGGTCACGTCGTCGAGACTGGGCGCCGCTGCGATCAGCGCGCGCGTGTACGCCTCACGGGGTGCGCCGAGCACCTCGGCCGGGGTGCCCTGCTCGACGATCCGCCCCTCGGACATCACGACGATGCGGTCGGCCCGGTCGGCGGCGACCCCGAGGTCGTGCGTGATGAACAGCACGCTCGTGCCCCGTTCGGCGACGAGCCGGTCCAGGTGGTCGAGGATCGTCCGCTGGACCGTGACGTCGAGCGCGCTCGTCGGTTCGTCCGCGACCAGCAGCTCGGGGTCGCCGATCAGGGCGATCGCGATGAGCACCCGCTGCCGCATGCCGCCGGACAGCTCGTGCGGGTACTGCCGCGCGCGGAGTTCGGGTCGGTCGATGCCGGCACGGCGGAGCTCCTCGACGGCGCGTTCCCGGGCCTCGGCGCCGGTGGCGAGTCCGTGGATCCGGAGCACCTCGGCCACTTGGGTGCCGATCCGCGTCACGGGGTTGAGCGACACCGTCGGGTCCTGCGGCACGAAGCCGATCCGGACGCCGCGCACGGACCGCACCTGGCGGTCGGTCGCGGTGACCAGGTCGAGGTCCCCGGAGCCGTCGGCCGCCCCGGAGAGCCGCACCGTGCCTCCCGTCAGGTCCGCCGCTGCGGGCAGGAGCCGGAGGACCGCGTGCGCCGTCGTCGACTTGCCCGAACCGGACTCGCCGACGATGGCGACGCGCTCGCCGCGGCCGACCTCGAGCGAGACGCCGTGGAGGGCGGTGCGCGCACTGCTGCCGCGGCCGTAGGTGACGGTCAGGTCCTGGATGCTGAGCAGGCTCATCGGACGGCCCTCCGTTCGGTGTCGAGCGCGCGGGCGACGCGGTTGCCGGCGAGCACCGTGACGGCGATCACCAGGCCGGGGATGGTCGTGAGCCACCACGAGGACGCGATGTAGTCGCGCCCGGTGGCGACGAGGGAACCCCACTCGGGCTGCGGTGGCTGCGCGCCGTAGCCGAGGAAGCTCAGGCTGGAGACGGCGAGGATCGCGGTGCCGAACTCGAGGGCGGCGAGCACCAGGACGGGACCGGCCGCGTTCGGCAGCACGTGCACGAGCAGGACGCGCCACCAGCGGTTGCCGTTCGCGCTCGCGGCCTCGACGTACGGCGCGGTGCGGACCCGGACGACCTCGGAACGCATGATGCGCGCGATCGTGGCGATGCTCGCGACGCCGACCGCCACCGCGACGTTCACGGTACCGAAGCCGAGCACGGTGACGATCGTCAGCGAGAGCAGCAGGCTCGGGATCGCGAGCAGGACGTCGGCAACGCGCATGAGCACGGCGTCGACGACCCCGCCGACGAAGCCGGCGACGAGCCCGATGAGCGAGCCGCCGACCAGGCCGATGACGATCGCGAGGACCGCGGCCTGCAGCGTGAGCGCGGTGCCGTGCACGACGCGGGCGTACAGGTCGCGGCCGAGCTGGTCGGTGCCGAACCAGTGCGCGGCGTCGGGAGCGGTGAGCTTGGCGGCCGGATCGGCGGCGAGCGGGTCGTGGTGGGTGAGCGCTCCGGGCAGGAGCGCGGCGAGCACGACGAGGGCGAGCCAGACGATGGCGATGGTGAGCGTCGGACGGGCGACGAGCGCGCGGAGCGCTGTCGTCGTGCCGCCGGGGACGCGGTCGCTGACGAGCGACGCGGGGCGGCCGATGGCGAGCTGCGTGGTCTCGGTCATGCGGGGACCGCCTTCGGTTCGGTGGCGCTGGACGGGGTGGCGCCGGGCGTCGCTCCCGGTGTCCCGCCGTCCTGGTCGCGGAGCTTCCGACGGCTGCCGGCGACGACGACGCGCGGGTCGAGCAGCGGGTACACGAGGTCGACGACCAGGTTCACGACGACGAAGACCGCGGCGGCGAGCAGCACGATGCCCTGCACGACGGGGATGTCCTGCTGCTGCACGGCGGTGGCGGTGACCCGGCCGAGGCCCGGGCGGGAGAACACCGTCTCGGTGACGACGGTGCCGGAGAACAGCTGCCCGACGATGAGTCCCGTCACGGTGAGTGCGGGCAGCGCAGCGTTCTTGAGCGCGTGCCGGAGCTGTACCCGCCACCGCCCGGCACCCTTGGCGTACGCGGTGTCGACGTACGGCTCGCGGAGCGTCTGGACGAGGGACTTCGACAGCAGCTGGGCGATCGTGGCACCGGTCGGCAGCGCCAGGGTGATCGCCGGCAGGACGACCGACGCTGGGCCCTCGCCACCGAACGCCGGGAACACGTGCAGCCCGAACGAGAACCACTGCACCAGCAGCAGCGCGAACCAGAACCCGGGGACGGCGACGCCGATCGGGGGCAGCTGGAGCAGGAACTGGCCGAGGGCCCGGTTCCGGGTCCACGTCGCGAGGACCGCGATCCCGCCGCCGAACACGATCGCGAGCACGAGGCCGGCGACCGCGATCTGGGCGGTCGGCGCGATCGCTTCGCCGATGACGTCGGCGACCGGTCGACCGACGCCGATCGAGCGGCCGAGGTCGCCGGTGAGCAGGGCGCCGAGGTGCTGGACGTACTGCACGAGCACCGGCTGGTCGAGGCCGTACTGGTGCCGGAGCGCGTCGAGCTGCGCCGCCGTGACGTCGGTGGCGTCCGGGCCGACCATGATGCGGGCCGGGTCGCTCGGCAGCACGTAGAGGACGAAGAACGAGATCGTCCACGCCGCCCAGAGGACGAGCACGGCCTGGCCGATGCGGGAGAGCACGTAGCGGGTCATGCGGCCACCGCCGTCCGGGCACGCGTCCACCCGAGCGCCGGTGCCACCTTCGCCACGACGTCCGAGACGATCTGCTCGTACTCGTCACCGGCGAACTCGTAGGGCAACTCGATCCGGAACTCGTCGACCTCGGCGAGCGTGGCGTCGTGCACGAGCTGCTCGACGATCTGCTCGGCGGGCCCCACCAGGTCGGCGGAGAACAGGGTCCGCCGCGGTCCCTGGGGCGCGGTCTGCCGTGCGAGACGGGACTCGTACCAGGTGCGGTACCGCTCGCGCGAGACCCGGTCGGCCGAGTCGGTCGGCACGACGCACCGGCCCCAGGCGACGCGGGGCGTTCGCCCGGTCGGCAGCGCGGCGCGGTACGCCGCGAGCTGGTTCCGCTGGGCGGTGCCGTAGTCGTCGGTGCCCTCGCCCGAGGTGAGGTTGCCGAGCAGCAGGTTGAGCCCGGAACTGCCGGCGAAGGAGGCCGACCGGAGCGACCCGCCGCCGTACCAGACCCGGTCGACCAGACCCGGCGCGTAGGGCTGCAACCGGGGGCGCTGGACGTTCCCGGGGCTCTGGATGACGGTGTCGTCCGCGCCGAGGAACGCGCCGCGCAGGTTCTCCACGAACCGGGAGACCCGCCCGTACCCACGGTCGAACGCGCGCCAGTCGCCGTCGAACACCAGGTCGCCGAGGATCTCGGCGTGTGGCGAGCCGGTGGACAGGCCGACCTGCAGCCGACCGTGCGCCAGGACGTCGGCGAGCGAGAAGTCCTCGGCCAGGCGGAAGGGACTCTCCCACCCGATCGGCACGACGGCGACGCCGAGCTCGATGGACGTGGTGCGCTGCGCCGCTGCCGCCAGGAAGACCGCGGCCGAGCCGATGCCGTGCTCGAGGTGCCGGTGCCGGACCCAGGCGCCGTCGACGCCGAGCCGCTCGGCCGTGGCGAACAGGTCGAGGGTGGCCTCGAGACCGTCGACGGGGGCGTCGTCCTCGAAGTTGCCGGGGACGAGGATGGCGAGGCTCGAGATCGTCACGCGAGCACCCCGGCGGACGCTGCCGCACGCGCCGGACCCGCCGCAGCGGCCGTGCGTGCGGCGGCCGAACGGTCGCGGATCGTGCCGGGCAGGTCGAGCGTCTGCCGGAGGGTCGCCCCCTCGTCGTAGGACTGCCGGTAGACACCGCGCTCCTGCAGCAGCGGGACGACCGTGTCGACGAACTCGTCGAGGCCGTACGGGTTGGTGTGCGGCACGACGACGAACCCGTCGGTGGCGCGCTCCTGCACGTACCGGTCGATCTCGGCGGCGATGTGCGACGCCGTCCCGACGAACCCGCCGCGGGTCGAGGCGCGGATGACGAGGTCGCGGATGGACAGGTGCTCGGCCTCGGCCAGGTCCCGCCAGGACTGCACCAGGGCGGGGACGTCGCGGGTGTGCCGTGCGCGCCCGCGGGTGATCGCGGTGCCCTCGTAGTCGGGTTCGATCGTCGGCAGCGGGCCGTCGACGTCGTACGACGACAGGTCGCGGTTCCAGACCTGCTCGAGGAACGCGATCGCCGTGGCCGGACTGACCTGGGCGCGACGGATGGCGTTCGACCGTTCTTCGGCGTCCTCCGCCGACGACCCGATCACGAACGTCGCGCCGGGCAGGATCTGCAGCTCGTCCTTCGATCGTCCGACCCGTTCGAGCCGCTCGGTCACGTCGCGGTAGAACGCCTGCGCGTCGTCGAACTCGGTGTGCAGCGAGAAGATCACCTCGGCGTTCGTGGCGGCGAGGTCGCGCCCTTCGTCGGAGTCACCGGCCTGCACGATCACCGGGTGCCGCTGCGGACTGCGGGGCACCGGGAACGTGCCGGTGACGTCGAACTGCGCGCCGTGGTGGTCGACGTCGCGGATGCGCGACCGGTCGGCGAACACGCCGTCCGCCAGCGCGCCGCCCGCGGCGGTGCCGGCGACGACGGCGTCGGCCTGCCACGAGTCCCAGAGTTCGCGGGACAGCGCGATGAACTCGGCGGCCCGCGTGTACCGGTCGGCGTGGTCGAGGAACCCGCCGCGGCGGAAGTTCGCGCCGTGGAACGCGTCCGAGCTCGTCACGACGTTCCACCCGGCACGGCCGTCGGTCAGGTGGTCGAGCGTGGCGAGCTGCTTCGCGAGTTCCACGGGCTCGTTGAACGTCGTCTGCAGGGTGCCGACCAGACCGATGTGGTCGGTGACCCCGGCCAGGGCGGCCAGGACCGCGAGGGTGTTCGGGCGTCCGACGACGTCGAGGTCGTGGATGCGCCCCTTCTGCTCGCGGAGCCGCAGGCCCTCGGCGAGGAACAGGAAGTCGAAGAACCCGCGCTCGGCGTTGCGGGCGAAGTGCTCGAACGACGAGAACGCGATCTGGCTCTCGGCGCGGTCGTCGCTCCAGATCGTGGTGTTGTTCACGCCGGGGAAGTGTGCGGCGAGGTGGACCTGACGCTTGGCGCTCATGCTGAGACCTCCACGGAGACGGAACCGGCGGGTGCGGACGCGTACCGGCTGACGGCCGGGGCGATGCCGAGCCGCGTGCGCAGGTCGGCGGTGGGACGGGACGTCACGTCGGCGCGGAGCCCGGCGGTGACGAGGGCGGGGACGAGCTGCCTGGCGATGGCGGTGCTGTCGATCGGGATGCGCAGGGGGCGGAGCCGGACGCCGGCGAAACCGAGGCCCCGCAGGTCCCCGATCAGCGACACGAGTTCGGGCACTGTCGTCGCGAGCACGGACGTGTCCGAGCCGGAGCCGACGGTGTACGGGGCACCGGCAGCGGCGTCGAGCGCGGCGAGCTCGTCGGCCGCGGCAGCGGTCGAGGACCCGATCAGCACCGCGAGGTCGGCGAGGACCGGGCGACGGACGTCCGACCCGGTCACCTGCTCGGCGTCACGGACGAGTGCCAGGGTGTCCCGCGCCTCCCGTCCGTCGTAGCCGGGCGTGACCAGCACGACGTCCGCAGCGTCCACGGCGAACGCGGCAGCGTCGGCGCGGTGGGCCAGCGCGAAGACCGGCGGGCGCCCCTGCGGCGACCGCGGGACGATCGACGCGCCGTGGACGGAGAAGGACGCGCCCTCGAACGCCGCGTTGTGGATCCGGTTGCGGTCGATGAACCGGCCGGTCGTGACGTCGCGGATGATCGCGTCGTCGTCCCAGCTGTCCCAGAGGCGCGACACGACCTCCGCCGCCTCGCGGGCCTCGTCGAACAGGTCCGCGGCGGTGTCGCCGCCGGGGCGGCGGCCGAACAGGGCCGCCTCGCGGGTCGTCGGGCTCACCTGGATCCGCCACCCGGCTCGCCCGAGCGAGACGTGGTCGAGGGTCTGGAGGCCCGTGGCGACGTGGAACGGTTCGGTGTGCGTCACCGAGACGGTCGGCACCAGACCGACGGCGCGGGTCGCGGGGGCGACCGCGTTCGCGACGAGGAGGGCGTCGAGCCGTCCGACGACGGTCGTGGTGTCGAGGTCGTGGTCGGCAGCCGTCGGGCCCGCGGTGAACGAGTCCTCGATGGTGACGGCGTCGATGCCGAGGCGGTCCTGCTCGACGACGACGTCGCGCCAGTGCCGGAGGCTCGACAGGCGCTGCGTGGCCGGGCCGGCGACGCGCCAGGCGGCGGGGTGCCAGCCGGCGCCCTGCAGTGCGGTGACGAGGGTGATGCGGTCGGGCATGGCAGTCCTCCTAGTGGGTGTGCGCGGCGTGGTCGGCCGCGGCCGGTGCGGGGGCCGCGTCGGCCGGGTTCGCGTGGGCGAGGGCCGCGCCGGCGCCGAACTTGAAGCCGAGTCGGCCGTGCGCGAACCCGCCGCCGGCGCGGATCGCGGTGGCGACCCAGGCGGCCTCGGCGAGCTCGGCCTCGGTCGCGCCGGCCGTCACCGCGCGCTGACTGTGGCCGTCGATGCAGTAGACGCACTGCGTGGTGATGCCGACGGCGAGGGCGATGAGCTCCCGGTACTTGAGCGGGATCGCGCGGCCCTCGGCCTGGAACACCGACTCGTCGAACTGGACGAAGGCCTTGAGGATGTCCGGGGTCTGCTGCTTGTAGACCTTCGTGAAGGTCTTGTCCTGTTCGCGGTCGAGGTAGTCGGTCATGTCGGCGACGCTAGGGCGGTCGGGGCACCGAGGCGACGGGTGTTGCGGACCGTGACCGGCGGTGTCGTCGTGTGACGCGGTGCCGCCGGCCGGCCGTCACACGGCGTCACGCGCGGCGCGGGCGCGGCCGCGCGGCGGCGGCGGCGGTCGGCCGGCGGCGGCGGGGTCGGCCGGCGGTGCGAGGTTGATCACCTGGTGCGGGGCTGCAAGCCCGCACGGGGTGACCAACCTCGCACCGTGCGGCAGCGCGGCCGTACCGCGGACCGCGCACCGTGCGGCGTCAGAGCCCCCGGGCGCGCGCCGCGAACCGCCCGCGCAACGTCACGTCCTCGTACGACCGGTGGAACACCCCGCGGCGCTGCAGGATCGGCACGAGCTCGTCCACGACGGTCTCGAGGCCCCGCGGGAACTCGTCGATCATCAGGTTGAAGCCGTCGGCGGCACCGGTGCGGTACCAGTCCTCGATGGTGTCGGCAGCCTGTTCGGGCGTGCCGACCACGATGCGGGCGCCGTACCCGCCGAAGCCCCGCAGCACGTCCCGCAACGAGGTGTTGTTGGCGCGCACCCACCGCACGACCGTCTCGTGGTAGCCGAGCGAGGGCCCGTAGGTGACCGGGTCGACCTCGCGGTCCAGGACCGCCGACGGGATCGGCGCGTCCGGGTCGAGCCCCGACAGGTCGGCGTCGAGGTGCGTCCCGAGCGCCCGGAGCGAGTAGCCGTCCGGCGCGAGGGCCTCGAGCTCGTCGAACCGACGCTGCGCCTCGGCCTCGGTGCTGCCGAGCACGAGCGACAGTCCGGGCACGACGGCGACGTCGGCTGCGCTCCGGCCGTACGTCTCGGCGGCGACCTTGACCGCGCGCCGGTGCTCGCGGGCGGGTTCCGGCGTCAGCTCGACGGCGAAGACGCCCTCGGCGACCCGCGCCGCCAGGTCACGACCGTGCGGCGATCCCCCGGCCTGGAACACGACCGGGTGCCCCTGCGCCGACGGTGGGACCCGGAGCACGCCTTCGAGGTCGAGGAACTCGCCGTGGTGGACGACCGGCTCCCCCGTCGCGGCGGACCGCCAGAGCGCCGTCACGAGGTCCACGAACTCCCCCGCGCGGGCGTACCGCTCGGGCCGGTCGGGGTTCGTCGCGACACCGAAGTTGGCGGAGACCGAGCGGTCGTAGGTGGTGACGGCGTTCCAGGCGACGCGCCCGCCGGACACCGTGTCCAGCGACAGCAGCCGCTCGGCGACGTCGAACGGGTCGTTGTACGTCGTCGATGCGGTGCCGACCAACCCGAGGTGGCTCGTCGCGTCGGCGATCGCCCCGAGCGCCACGAACGGCTCGAGCAGTCCGTAGGCGCGGACGTTCGGGTCGCCGAACGCCGGGTGGTCGGCGAAGAAGACCATGTCGAGCAGCCCGCGTTCGGCGGTGCGCCCGAGGTCGCCCCAGAACTCGGCCGTGAGCAGGTCGGTCGGGTCGACGTCCTGGGTGCGCCAGGCCGCCGGACGCTGCCCGAAGCCCTGCAGGTTCACGCCGAGGATCAGGCCGGCGTCGCCGCCAGCGCCCGTCACGCGGTCACCGCCGCGGCGTCCGGCACGGCCAGCCCGAGCAGGGCGCGGAGCGTCGGACGTGTCGGTCGCGTTGGTCGCGTCGGTCGTGGAGGTCGCGTCACGGTCGACCGGGAGGCCCGGTGCGACTCCGCCCCGTCCGTCGCCCCCGGCAGCGGTGCGAGCGGGTGCGCCGCACCGCCGAGCACCAGGTCCGCTCCTGGCACGTCGACGTCGTGCCAGACCGCGAGGACGGGTTCGCCCTGCCGGCTCGACGGTGTCGTGAGCGGTCCCCGGACGCGGTAGCCGTCCGGTCCGCCGTCGTGGTCGAGCGGTCGGATCCGGTCGGTGTGCGCGAAGACACCCGATGCGCGGTCCCCGACGATGCTGTCGAGCGGCCAGGTGCGCCACAGCCCGCGGAGCACCCGGGCGAACTCGGCAGGGTCGTGCGGTGCGCCGGTGCTCGGGGCTCCGGTGACCGGTGCGCCGTGGTCCCGGGCGCCGACGACGATGCCCACCCGGCAGTCCAGGACGTGGTCGAGCGAGAGCACCCGACGGGCGACGTTGTACGGGTGCTCGCGGGTCGGTGCCACGGCGACGAGGAACCCGTGCTCCGGCAGGGCACGGCCGAGGGTGAGCGCCGCGGTCGTCGGGTCCAGCCGGTGGCCGGTGCTCGTCGCCGCGTCGAGGCGGTCGGTGCCGATCGCCACGACGGCGGCTCCGGAACCGACGATGCGGACCGCGAGTCGGGCGATGCCGCCGGGTGTGGCGGCCGCCGCGGCGAGGTCCGCGTCCGGGACGGCGACGACGAGTGGTGCGGGGGCGCTGGGCGCGGTGGTCACGGTGGTCCTCCCGTTCGAGGTGCGCAGAACGGCCCGCCACGGTCACCTCCCCAGCGTCCGTGGCGAGCCGGTGCACCGACCGTAGGTGCTCACCTCGGCACGCTGCACGCAGGTGTCGGCGGGTTGCGCCCCGTGACGGTCCGTTACGGCGGAGCGCTCAGCGGTCTGCCGTCAGCGGTCGAGTGGACTCGCACCGTTGACGAGCAGGTCGGCGACGATGCGGCGCTTGTGCACGCGCGGGTTGTGCGACGCCAGGGTGCGGGCGTTCCGCCAGTGCCGGTCGAGGCCGAGCGAGCGGAACGTCCCCGAGGACCCGAGCGCGTCGAACACGAGCGTCGTCGCGTCGAGCACGGCGTCCGTGACGATGGTCTGGGCGCGCGCCACCGCGACCCAGCTGCGCTCGAGCGCCGCACGCAGCATCGGGTCCGTCGACGGGTCCGCACCGGCCGCACGCAGGGCTGTGTGCCGGTCGACAGCCGCGTCCACCGGGCCGAGGCTCGCGGCGAACGCGGCGTCGGCGGCGTGCACCCGGGCGTCGACGGTGCCGATCACGCCCAGCAGCTCCGGATCGTGGGTCGGATCCGCCGCGGTGCCGTTGTGGTGTCCGCGCGCCCGGGACCGCAGCGCCTCGACGCCCTCGCGCAGGGCAGCTCGGCCGATGCCGACCAGGATCGCGTGCATCACCGTCTGGTAGTACTGCTCCTGGTACGGGTACCGGGTCGCGTACGGCAGCACCCGCTCGTCGGGCACCGGCACGTCGGTGTAGGTCACGCTCCCGCTGCCGGTGATCCGCTGGCCGAAGCCGTCCCAGTCGTCGCCGATCAGCACACCGGGGTCGGAGGCGTCGACGAGCGCGACGGACTTCGCGCCGGTGTCGTCGACCGCCAGCACCGTGATCCACCGGGCGTACACGCTGCCCGTCGAGTAGAACTTCCGACCGGTCAACCGCCAGGACCCGTCCGGGTCACGGACGATCCGCGTGGTGAGGTCGACCCCGGTCGTGTTCGGCGACTCGCTCCACCCGCCGCCGACGAACTCGCCGTCGCCGAGCCGCGTGACGATCGCACGGTCGAACGCGGTGCCCTCGGCGTGCACGCGGTCCTCGACGAACGAGAAGTGGTTCCGCCACACGTGCGCCAGGTTCGGGTCGACCTCGGCGATCTCGGCGATCGCCCGGAAGACGTCGGACAGACGGGCACCGACCCCGCCCCACGCGACCGGCGTCCGCCACCGTGCGAAGCCGGCGTCGACGAGCCAGCCGAGCTGCTCCGTGGCGAGACGCTCCTCACGTTCCCGTTGGCGGGCGTCGAGACCGATCCGCTCGATGACGGGCCGGAGCGGCGCGATCAGCGCGTCGTAGCGGTCGTCGGCCGGGAGCTCACTCGGACACATGGCGGCACGCTACCCAGGTGCGCGCGGCGAGCGGCAGGGCGCCGCAACGCGGGGCAACCGAGCGCAACCGGACGTCACACGATGCGCGGACGGCCTCACCACACGATGCGGGCGAACTCCTCGCGGAGCCGTCGGGCCCGGCCCGGGTTGACCTGCTCGACCCACCCGATGCGCCCGAGCAGGTGCGCCCGGAACTCCGGGTGTCCCGCACGGTTCTGCGAGGCCGGCCCGTGCACCGCGGCGTTGTGCAGGACGGCGTGCAGCCGGTCGACCTCGCGGCGCCCGGGCGAGGTCCGCTCGTTGACGACGACGCCCGTGACCGACTGCCGGACCCCACGGCGCCGCACCCGGGTCTTCGACGGGTTGAGGCGGTGCCCCTGCTCGGTCACGATCCGGTCGACGCCCCGCAGGAATGCGTCCGGCCGTGCGGCGAGCTGGTCGCCCCCGCTGAACGTCAGGTCGTCGGCGTAGCGGGTGTACACCGCGTCGACGGCGCCGGCCCACCCGGCCAGCCGGGCGTCGAGGTGCCGGAGCGAGGTGTTCGCCAGCGCGGGCGACGTCGGTGCGCCCTGGGGCAGGTGCGCCGTCGCCAGCGCCTGGCGGAGCGCGTGGCGTTCCTCCGGCGAGCCGCCGACGGGCATCGTGCTGAGCACGTGCACCGGAACACGGTGTGTGCACAGCCCGGTCAGCACGTGCGCGAGCGGTTCAGCGAACCCGGCCTGCCGGAAGACGCCGTAGACCGTCGGGGCGCTGACACTCGCGAAGAACGTCGTGAGGTCGGCGGTGACCACGACCTGCTGGCCGGTGTGCACGGCCGCTCCCGTGACGACGCTCCGCCCGGCCACGAACCCGTGCGCGGCGTCGTGCACGGGCAGCATCGTCAGGAGTTCGTCGAGGATCGTCCGTTGCGTGCGGCGGAGCATGTCCATCGGCTTCTCGAGCAGGCGCGGTGCGCGACCGGGTCGGGTGATCCACTCGTGTCGGTAGTGGTGGAGCGGGCTCGAGGGCCCGGAGCGACGGTTCCACGCGCGGGTGTCGGCGAGCCAGAGCAACCGGCCGACGGTGAGGTCGAGTGCCCGGGCGAGCTCGGGCAGGGTGTCGACGAGCAACGGACTCGCGGTCTCCGGACGGGCACGCACCGCGGTGGCCCGGCGCACGAGCACGCGGACCGGCCGGCGGTCCTCGCGCGACCGGTGCAGCGCCACGAGCCGGGGCGCGACGGCCAGCACGGCGGCGAGCTGGCGCGGAGCGTCCACCGGTGGCCGGGGGTACGCCTCGAGCGCGGCGGCGACCGCGAGCCCGACGTACGCGCGCTCGACGCCGACGACCACGTACCCGACGGCCGTCAGCTCGTCCGCCTCCCACCGCTCGGCGGTGAGGAACGCGTCGGCCAGCGCCGCGGTGACGACGGAGCGGGGCGTGGGGTTCCCGGAGGACCTGTCGGTGCCTCCGTGCAGCGGCGCGCGCGGAGCGCGCTCGCCTGCTCGGGGCGTGTCGTCCTGCTGGTCCTGCGTGCCCCGGGGTGACCCCGGAGAGGTCGACGCGTCACGCGCGCCGGCCGCCTCCCCCGGGAACTCCACGCGCTCACCCTACGGCTGGCCCCCGACGCGCGCACCACCCCGGTCCGTGCCAGGATCGCCGGATGGTCTCGTACTTCCTGAGCCACGCCGAGGTCGTCGTGGAACCCGCCGAGCCGATCGAGTCGTGGGGGCTCTCCGCAGCGGGACGCGCACGCGCAGCGCGGTCGGGTCTGCTGGCCTGGGAGCCGGGCGTCCGGACACTCGTGTCGAGCACGGAGCGCAAGGCCGTCGAGACCGCCGAGCTGCTCGGGGCCGCGGTCGGGCTCGTGCCCGCGCAGGATCCCCTGCTCGGCGAGATCGACCGCAGCGCGACGGGCTACCTGCCGCCGCAGGAGTTCGAGGGTGTCGTCGACCGGTTCTTCGCGGAGCCGACCCGATCGGTCCGCGGATGGGAGCGGGCCGTCGACGCCCAGGCCCGCATCGTCGGAGCGGTCCGGCGGCTCACTGCGGCGGGCGACGCCACCATCGTGTCCCACGGTGCCGTCGGGGCGCTGCTCCTCGCCGACCTGACGGGAGCGCCGGTGTCACGCGCGCTCGACCAACCCGGCATGGGCAGCGTGTTCGCGTTCGATGCGCGGGCGTGGCGGGCGACGATCACCTGGCAGCGCGTGCCCTCAGGCTGACGCGCACGCCGACCGGTGCGCCCGCGGCCGGTGCGCGTGCATGTTCCGACGATCCACTCGTTGATCAACGGGTGGATCGTCGTCTCATGCGCACGCATCGAGTGCGCGTGCATGTTCCGACCAACCACGAGTCGATCACCTCGTGGAATGTCGGACGATGCACGCGCAGCGAACGACATCGAGGACGTCGTACCGCTCACCGCGACCGCGACACCGCTCAGACGGGCAGCCGCTCCCCCGCCTCGACCGCGACGTCGAGCCGGTTCTCGGCCGGCGGCAGCGGGCACGTGGCGTGCGCGGTGTACGCGCACGGCAGGTTCGTGGCGCGGTTGAAGTCGATCCGGGTCGCGCCGGCGGCATCCGGGGCGGCGATGTCCAGGCTCCGGTTCGCGGCGTAGGTCGTGACGCCACTGGTGCGGTCGGTGAACAGGACGTGCAGACCGTCGCCGTGCCCGTTGAACGCGAGGAGCGACCGCGGCCCGTCGAGGTCGAAGGTGAGGACGCCCGGGGCCGAGTACACGTGCTGCAGCCCGTCGACGACCGAGCCGACGGTGACCTCGCGCGGTTCGTCGAACGGTTCGAAGTGCGCGTCGACGACGAACCGGTCCGACGGCTCGTACGTCGGGGTGCCGGGGTACTTGGTCCGGGTCGGGTTGCCCGGGTGCCGGGGCCGGATGACGTCACTGCCGCCACGACGGGCGACCTCGATCACGACGGTCTCGTCGCCGTCCTGCCACACGACGTTCGTGCTCGAGCGCTCGGGCAGTGGTCCGAAGCGGTGGGTGCCGGTGACCGGCTGCCCGTCGACCGTGATGGTCTCGCCGTCCGCGAGCTCGACGACGGGGCCGTCCTCGCCCGTCGACCACGTGCCCGGGGCGTCGTCGAACCGCTCGGGCGTGCTCGTCAGCCACCGGATGCTCGTGATGGCGAGGAAGCCGTGTTCGCTCGCCCGGGCTCGTTCGTGGTCGTCGTGCCAGGCCGCCCACTCGGTGGCGGATTCGAGTGCGGTCGGCGTCGTCGTGCTCATGCCCCCGACGCTACGACGCCCGGGCCGCGAACGCGACGTCCCCGTCGCGCGACGTCACGTGCACGGCCGACCCGAGGCCCTGGACGGTCCCGCTCACCAGGGGTGGGCGATGCTGCGGACGTGCACCGGGCCTCCCGGTCGACGCCCCGTACCGACGCCGGCGCCGCGGCCGACGGGGGCAGGCACGGCGAGGTCGGCCTGCAGCACCGCGCAGGCGGCGCCACGGGCCACCGAGGCCTCGCCGAAGGCGGTCGCCGCGACCGTCGGGAACGGCCCGTTCGGCAGCCGGACCGCGAGCCGCTCGCGGACGGCAGCGATGAAGACGTCGCCGCCGGCGAGGGCCGCGCTGCCACCGATCACGACGCGTGGCACGTCGAGCAACTCGACGACGTGGGCGAGCGCGGATCCGAGGGCGGCGCCGGCCTCGGCGACCAGCGGCGCTGCGGACGGCGTCGCGCAGAGCCGCTCGAACGCGTGCCGGACGTCGCTGGCGCGGCCGAGCGGGATGCCCCTGCGGAGCAGCCCGGCATCGATCCCGCGCCGGACTTGCTGCAGGGGCTGGCAGGCTTCCCAGACCTCGGTCCAGCGCCCGTGGGCTTCGACGGGCATGCCACCGAACTCGCCGGCGTTGCCGGTCGCGCCGCGGACCACCTCGCCCGCGGCGACCGTCGCGGCGCTGATGCCGTGGCCGAGGAACACGGAGACCAGGTCGTCGGCGCCGGCAGCGGACCAGACCTCGCCGAGGGCGCTCGCGACGCCGTCCTTCTCGAGCCGCACGGGCAGCCCCGTCCGGGCGGCGAGCTCGTCGGTGACCGGCAGCGACCACCAGGCGGGCAACTGCGCCGGGGTGCCCATCCGGACGCCGTCGGGGTCGATCGAGCCGGGGACGGCGAGGCCGATGCCGGCAGGGGCGGGCACGCCCGTGCGCGAGCGGGCCCGACTGCCGTCGCCACGGACCCGGTGCACCGCCGCCGCCATCGTGTCGAGCGTCCGCGCCGGGTCGTCCGTCGCGTCCAGGTCGACGTGCTCGACGGCCAGCACGGCGCCGGTCAGGTCGGTGCGCACGACGACGAGGTGCGCCGGGTCGAGGTGGACCCCGATCGCCGACCGCGACCCCGCGACGACCTCGAGTCGTCGCCCGCCGCCCGGTGCTTCGCGCACGAGTCCCGCTGCCACGAGTCCGGCCGCGATGTTCGACACCGTCTGCGCGCTGAGCCCGGTCGCACGCATCAGCTCGGCGCGGGCGAACGGTCCCCGGCGACGGACGAGATCGAGCACCAGCGCACGGTTCTGGACCCCGACGCGCACGAGGTTCGTGCCGCCCGTTCTGCCCTGCACCACGGTGTCAGGAAGGGGTTGACGCGGCTCGGACATGGTCCCTAGCATCTCTGGTCATACGAATTTGTCAATCAATTGGATTGAAACCGCGACGGTGCGATCGGTTCGCCCGTCCGACGACGGATTCGCCCGTGCCACACCGGCGTGGCACGGGGTCGGAAGGGACGCTCGTGACGACGACCGCACGATCCGGAACCACTGCACCACCACGGACGCGCACGGGCGGTGACGTCGCGGTCCGTCGGCGACCACGCGAGAAGCATCCGTGGACCCCGGCCGAGAAGCGTCGGCTGCGCGTCGGCATCGCGTTCATCTCGCCGTGGATCCTCGGCGTGCTGGTGTTCATCGCCTACCCCCTGATCTACTCGTTCGCGATCAGCCTGACCCGGTACTCGGGCATGGCCGACATCACCTGGGTCGGGTTCGCCAACTACGTCGCCGCGTTCATCGACCCGCTCGTGCACACCGCGGTCGGCAACACCCTGTTCTACGCCGTCATCGCGGTGCCCGTCGGGATCGTCATCGCCATCGTGATCGCCATCGCGATGAACCAGGACGTCCGCGAGATCGGCTGGTACCGGACGGCCCTCTACATCCCGTCGCTCATCCCGACCTTCGCGCTGGCGTTCATCTTCGTGGTGCTCGTCAACCCGCAGACCGGCCTCGTCAACCAGGTCATGAAGCTCGTCGGGATCCCGGCGACGAACCTGCTCGGCGACCCGACCACGGCGAAGCTCGTCATCGTCGCACTCGCGCAGATGGGTGCCGGCAACGCGGCACTGATCTTCCTCGCCGGGCTGCGCGGGATCCCGAAGACCCTGTACGAAGCCGCTCGCGTGGACGGGGCTGGACCGCTCCGGCAGTTCTTCGCACTGACGCTGCCGCTGCTCTCCCCCGTGATCCTGTTCAACCTGATCACCGGCATCAGCAACGGCCTGCAGGTCTTCACCGAGGCGTACGTGATCTCGTCCGGCACCGGAGGACTCGGCAGCCCGGACAACGGGACGTTGTTCTACATGCTCTACCTCTACAAGAACGCGTTCAGCTACGCGCAGCTCGGGTTCGCCAGCGCCATGGCCGTGCTGCTGTTCCTGGCCGGCATGATCCTGTCCGGGCTCGTGTACTGGCTGTCCAAGCGCTTCGTCAACTACGACGTGACCGGGGAGTGACCGATGACACTGCGCACTGAACGACACCCGGACCGCGACACCGTCACCTCGTCGATCGAGTCCGTCCGGCCCCGCGGTCGCAAGGGGGCCGACGACCGCTCCCGGAACGCCGACGGCTCGATCCGCTCACCGTGGTCGTCCGTCCTCGCCCGCGTGCTCCTCATCGCGATGAGCCTGCTGTTCCTCATCCCCATCTACTGGATGGTCATCTCGGCGCTGAAGGGCAACTCCGAACTCGGCGCCTTCCCGCCCACCTGGTTCCCGCAGTGGCTCGACTGGTCGAACTTCGGCAAGGCGATCGACGCGATGCCGTTCTTCACGTTCTTCCGGAACACGCTCATCATCACGGTCTGCGTGACGCTCTTCTCGATGGTCTCGAACCTCGTGATCGCGTACGGGTTCTCGTGCCTCGAGTGGCGCGGCCGCGACAAGGTGTTCTACGTCGTGCTCGCCACGCTGTTCATCCCGTTCCCCGTCACGCTCATCCCGATGTTCGACCTGTACGCCCGACTCGGCTGGATCAACACCTTCCTGCCCCTGATCGTGCCGAGTCTGTTCGGGTCCGCGTTCTACGTGTTCCTGCTGCGGCAGTTCCTACTGCAGATCCCGAAGGACCTGCTCAACGCGGCGCGGATGGACGGCGCCTCCGAGTGGGGCATCCTCTGGCGGATCGTCTTCCCGCAGGCCAAGGCGGCGCTCGTCACGGTCGGGATCTTCGCGGCGGTGGGTGCCTGGAACGACTTCCTCGGGCCGCTCATCTACCTGCAGGACGAGAACGTGCAGACGCTGTCCATCGGCCTGCAGATCTTCCGCCTCAACAACTCGCAGGACTTCCAGTTCAACCAGCTGATGGCGGCATCGGTGCTCATCATCCTGCCGCTCGTGGTCCTGTTCTTCGTGTTCCAGCGGACGTTCATCAAGGGCGTCCAGATCGGGAGCTTCAAGTGAGCAGCGCATTCGACCGACGAACGTTCCTGCGCGGTGCGGCCGCGACCGGCGGTGCGGGGGCGCTCGCGCTCCTCGCCGCATCGTGCGCCTCCGGCTCGAGCGGCCGGAGCAACCCGAACCAGGTCACGATCTGGGGTGTCACCGGCACGTTCGTGCCGTTCCAGACGAAGGTGATCAAGGACTTCAACAAGATCCACCCCGAGGTCGACGTCAAGGTGAACGTCGTCCCGTCGCAGGGCACCGGCGACGCCACGAGCATCATCACCGCCGTGCGCGGCGGCACCGCCCCCGACCTGTGGCTCCTCGACCGGTTCAGCGCGGCGCAGTACGCGGCGATCGGGCTCATCGAACCGATCGACGACATGATCGAGGAGTTCGAGGACCAGCCGAAGGACGAGTTCCTGGCGCAGTGGCTCGGGTTCACGATCGGCGAGGTCAGCTACCAGGGCAAGACCTACGGCCTCCCCCACGACACCGACGCCCGCGGCATGTTCGTGAACCGGAAGATGCTCACCGGCGCCGGCATCGACCCGGACGAGTTCGACTGGGAGCACAACGGCCCGGTGAGCATGGACCGGATGTGGGACGTCAGCGAACGCATCACGAAGAAGTCCGGTGGCAACTACACCCACATGGGACTGCTCCCCTGGTACGGCGAAGGTTGGCCGTTCACGTGGGGGCTCGGCCTCGGTGCGTCGTACTTCGACCAGCAGGACTCGAAGATGACGATGGACTCGAAGAGCGTCCGCAGCATCTTCGAGTTCTACGAGGACTGGGCGAAGCGGTACGGCTACAAGGACGCCGACACCTTCATCGCGACCTACGAGCCGACCGGGCACCCGCCGGGACAGACCGCGTTCATGGCGGACCGGATGGCGTTCATGGTCAGCGTCCCCTCCACCATCCAGACCTTCGACAACTACGGCCCGAAGGACCTCGACTGGGGCACCGCGTACCTGCCGACACAGCAGGACGGCGGCGACAAGTACACGTGGTCCGGTGGCTTCGCGCTGTGCGTGCCGAAGGGCTCGAAGAAGAACAAGGCCGTGTGGGAGCTCATGAAGTACTTCACGAGCAAGCAGGGCCAGGAGACCTACATGGTGCCGGCCACCAGCGTGCCGTCGAACATCGCGGCGCTCAAGGACCCGAAGGGCTCCGCGAAGTCGATCCGCTTCTTCACCGAGTCGATCGGCGCGTCGACCTGCCGCCCACCGCTGCCCGTCGGCGGCGCGTGGTGGGACTCCCTCGCCGACGCGCGGTCGAGCGTCCTGCTCGGCACCGCGAGTCCGCAGGAAGCCGTCGAGCGGGCGCAGAACCGCGTCGACCCGATGATGCAGACCTACTCGCCGTTCAAGTTGCCGAAGGACTACGACAAGGTCCGGATCTGAGCGGGACCGCTCTGGTCGTCCCCCACGAAAGGAACCACCGACACATGCCCTCCACCCCCTTGCGCGTCGCCGTCCTCGGCTTCTGGCACGTCCACGCCGGCGACTACGCACAGCAGACCGTCGACCACCCCGGCACCGAGCTCGTGGCCGTCTGGGACGACGACACCGAGCGCGGCCGAGCCGGCGCCGAACGGTTCGGCGTCGAGTACACCGACGACCTCGATGCGTTGCTCGCCCGCACCGACGTCGACGCCGTCACGATCACGACCTCGACCGACGTCCACCGCGACGTGATCGAGCGCGCGGCAGCGGCCGGCAAGCACGTCTTCACCGAGAAGCTCCTCGCCCCCACCGTCGAGGAGTGCGACGCGGTCATCGCCGCCTGCGATGCCGCCGGGGTCACGCTCGTGGTCTCGCTCCCGCGGCTCTACCACGGCTACACGGCCGCGATCCGGCGCGAGCTCGACGCGGGCCGCCTCGGCGACGTCACGTACTCCCGCGTCCGGCTCTCGCACGACGGTGCCGTCGCACCGTGGCTGCCGGAGCGCTTCTTCGACCCGGCGACGGCGATCGGCGGCGCCCTCACCGACCTCGGCTGCCACCCCGTCTACCTGACGCAGCTGTTCCTCGGCGCCCGCCCCGACACCGTCGAGGCCGTCTACCGCTCCTACACCGGCCGCGCGGTCGAGGACCACGCCGTGGTCACCGTCGGCTACGCCTCGCAGGCGATCGGCGTCATCGAGGCCGGCTTCGTCGCGGGCACACCGTTCACGATCGACGTGGCCGGCACCCGGGGCTGGCTCGCGTACTCCGACCAGGAGGCCCGGCTCACCGCCGGCGGACCGGCCTACGGCGACGAGCCGGTCACCCTCGACGTCCCCGCCGACGCCCAGGACGCCTTCGGTCAGTGGGTGGACCACATCGCCGCCGACACGCGTGCCGACGACAACCTCGCCCGCGCCGTCGAGCTCACCCGCCTGGTGGTCGCCGCGAACGACGCCGCGGGTCAGCCCGCGACCAGCGACGCCCTCGTCGGCGCACCCGCCTGACCGTCCCAGCAGTCCAGCACCTCGAACCAACAACAGGAGTCACCATGTCCAGCGACATCATCCGCGTCGGCCTCATCGGCGGGGGCGGCATCGCGTCCGCGCACATCGCCGGCTACGCCGAGCACCCCGACACGATCAGCGTCGCCGCGGTCGCCGACGCGTTCGCGGCCACGGCCGAGGAACGCGGGGCGGAGCTCGGCGTCCCGTTCTTCACCGACTACCTCGCCATGCTCGAGCAGGCCGACATCGACGCCGTCGACATCTGCCTGCCGCACCACCTGCACTGCGACGCGATCGTCGCGGCGGCGAAGGCGGGCAAGCACGTGCTGTGCGAGAAGCCGCTGTGCCTGAGCCCCGACGAGGCCGCCGACGTGCAGCGCGCGGTGTCCGAGTCCGGCATCACCCTGATGTGCGCGCACAACCAGCTGTTCATGCCCGCGGTCGCCAAGGCCAAGGAACTCATCGACGGCGGGGCACTCGGCACCGTCTACGAGGTCCGCACCACCGACTCGTTCCGCAACGAGTTCGACCCGTCGAACATGGGGTGGCGTGCCCACGCGTCGACGAGCGGCGGCGGCGAGCTCATCGACACCGGCTACCACCCGAGCTACCTGCTCATGCACCTGGCCGGGGGCGTCCCGGTGCAGGCCACCGCGATGCTGTCCACGCACCGGTTGGCGTTCATGGAGGGCGAGGACTCGGCGCAGGCCCTGTTCCGCTTCGACAACGGCGCCGTGGGCCAGCTCGTGACGAGCTGGGCGTACGACCCGGCCGCCGGCACCGAGCGGTTCAGCGTCGTCGGCGAACACGGCGCCCTGACGAGCGACGGCACCACGCTGCGGTGGGACCTGCGGGACGGCACGAGCGAGTCGGTCACCTTCGACGAGGTCGACACCTTCGCGGCCGAGATCGGCGCGTTCGGGGCGTGCCTGCGCGACGGCACGCGGCCGATCCACACGGAGCGCGAGGGCATCGCGGTGCTCGGCATGATCCTGGCGGCGTACGAGGGCGCCCGGACGGGGACGATCGCCCCGGTGCTGACGGCGGACGAGACCGTCAGCGCCTGATCCGCGCGGATCGCGCACCCGTTTTGCGACGAACCACGAGTCGTTCGACGCGTGGTTCGTCGCAGAACGGGTGCTGACGCACCGCGCCACCGTCGGCACCACGTCAGTGCGTCGCGGGTGCCGCGTTCTCGTCGTCGGCGGCGTGCAGCACCGACTCGGCCTGCCCGATCAGGTGCCGCGCGGCCAGGCTCAGCGACCGCACCCCGACCATGACGACGAGCAGGGTGAGCAGCACGAGCAGCACGGTCGTGGGCACCCACGCCACCGGCAGGTCGAGCACCCGGAACCACTCGATCGCCGCCGTCGCGACCGCCGCAGCCGGGAACACGAACGACCAGAACCCGAGCGAGAACCCGAGCCGGACGTACCGGGGCAGCAGCGCGAGCTGCACGAGGAGCATGAGGACCCCGAGGCCCGCGATGGCCTGCACGGGCAGGGTTCGGGCGTCGTCGGTGAGCGCGAACAGGGACACCGTCGCCACCGCGGGCGGAGCCACGAGGATCGCCATCGTGGGGACGAGCGGGTCGGGCAGTGCGGGGCGGAACGACAACCGGATGAGGAGCAGTCCGGTCATCACGCCCCAGAAGAACACGCCGACGCCGAAGCACGCCCAGGACAGCCAGCCCACACCGACCTCGTGCGTGGCGACGGAAGCGACGAGGGCCGCGGCGACCGTCGGCAGCAGGTAACCGCCGTGCACGGCCTCCAGGGTCAGGCGCCCCTCGAACCACGTGCTCAGCAACCACGCCGCGAACCCGGCAGCGACCGCCACCGCGAGCACCACGAGGACCTGTCCCCCGATCTCCCAGAACCGCGCGAGGTCGACGCCGAGGAGCATCGCCGTCGCGGGGACCAGGGCGGCGATCGGGCCCTGCGCCGGGTGGCGGAGCTGGTCGACCAGGCGTTCGTCGACCCGGACGCCCCGCAGGACGTGCGCGCCGAGCAGCCACGACCACGCCACCGCCGCGACCACCCAGAACACCTGCGGGACGACGGTTGGCACCCCGAGAACGGGTGCCGCGTACGACCACGTCTCCGCGAACCCGGCCAGGCCGAACGGTGCGGCGAGGGTGTTGAGCGGGATGCGGGAGGTCGGGCGTGCGCTGGGCATAGGGGTCCCATTGTCCCCGGCTCGCGTCGTGCCGCGTAACGGAGCCCGGCTCGCAGGCGGCCCGTGGCACATTGGGCCGATGCCCTTCGAGAACAGCGACCACGTCCAGGCCACCACCGCCGGGTCGCTCCCGCGCACGCCGGAGCTCATCGCCGCGAACGCCGCCCGCCCCGTGGGCGCCGACGGCTTCACGCTCGAGACCACCGACGAGGTCCGCGCGATGACGAGCGCGGCCGTCGACGACGTCGTCGCCCGCCAGACCGCCCTCGGCATCACGCAGCCGGGTGACGGCGAGTTCGGCAAGGCGATGTCGAACAGCGTCGACTACGGCGCGTGGTGGGGCTACTCGTTCCAGCGCGTCAGCGGACTCTCGCTCACGGACGCCGACATCTTCACGCAGGAGCCGGTCCGCTCGAGCCCGGGCAACGTCCAGCTGACCAGCTTCCCGGACCGTCGCGACTGGACGATCTTCCGCGAGGCCTACACCGACCCGGCGTCGGGCATCGGCACCGGCAAGAACGCCACCGCCTTCCCCACCACGACCGGCCCGATCGCCTACACCGGGCACGAGGCCGCACGCACCGACGCCGCCAACCTCGGGCACGCCGTCGAGGCCGCCGGTGCCGAGAACGGCTTCATCACGGCACTCTCCCCCGGCTCCGCGGCCCGGGTCGCGAACGAGTACTACGCCACCGACGAAGAGCACATCTGGGCCTGGGCCGACGCCCTGCGCGAGGAGTACCGGATCATCCTCGACGCGGGCCTCGTGCTGCAGATCGACGACCCCTCGATCGCCGAGAACTGGGACCAGATCAACCCGGAGCCGAGCCTCGAGGACTACCGCGCCTTCACCCGCATCCGCGTCGAGGCGCTCAACCACGCGCTCGAGGGGCTCGACACCAGCCGCGTCCGCTTCCACCTGTGCTGGGGCTCGTGGCACGGTCCGCACACCACCGACATCGAGCTCCGCCACATCGTCGACCTGATGCTCGACATCGATGCCGGCGCGTACTCGTTCGAGGCCGCGAACGCCCGGCACGAGCACGAGTGGACCGTGTGGCAGGACGTCACGCTTCCCGACGGCAAGGTGATCGTCCCCGGCGTCGTCGGCCACGCCACGAACGTCGTCGAGCACCCCGACCTGGTCGCGCAGCGCATCGAGCGGTTCGCCTCGGTCGTCGGGCGCGAGCGCGTCATCGCCGGCACCGACTGCGGCCTGGGCGGCCGCATCCACCCGCAGATCGCCGCGGCGAAGCTCGAGTCGCTCGGCGAGGGAGCACGGCGCGCGAGCGCGAAGCTCTTCTGAGCCGCACGTTCCTTCCCAAAACGGCTGCGGTAGCAAGCGAGAACGGGCGTACCTGCCACGAAGATCACGGCAGGTACGCCCGTTTCGGAGCGGTACGCCCGGTTTCGGCAGGCCTCAGGGGCTACCGCCGTGCGCGGCCGAGGACGATCGCGCCGACCGCGGCAGCGCCACCGAGCCACACGAGCGGACGCGTGACGCGCCGTCGCTTCGCGACCCAGCCGCCGTTCGTGGCGTTGCCGGCGTCCGCCGGGGCGTAGAGGTTGCCGTCGGTCGGGTCGCCCTTCCCGCGCAGCGCGAAGGTCTCGACCATCGGCTTCGTGATCTTGTGGAACAGGCCCGGGAACACGTACTGCAGCGGGACGAGCGACGCCTGGATGCGGCCGACGTAGCGGTACCGCTTCGGGTGCGTGGCGGCGGTCACAACGGCACGACCCGCGCGCTCGACCGAGACCGTCGGCGGCAGCGGGTGCGAGTTCTTGCCGGTGTAGTTGGCGCCGTTCTGGTAGATCGGCGTGTCGATCGTCGACGGCAGCAGCGTGGTGAAGCGGATGCCGGTGTGCGCGAACTCGTCACCGAGGACGTCGACCAGGCCGAGCGCCGCGTGCTTGCTCGTGACGTAGGCCGACTGGTAGGGCGCCGACAGCAGCGACTGGATCGAGCCGACGAGCACGTAGGTGCCCGTGCCGCGCTGCTTCCAGTGCGGGAGCAGGTGCGTGATCGCGTTGAGGTGGCCGTAGAGGTTCGTGTCGACGACCCGCTTGAACGCCTCGGTGGGGGTCTGCTCGAACAGGCCGTAGACGAACAGGGCCGCGTTGCCGACGAAGACGTCGATCCGCCCGTGCCGACTCGTCACCGTGCCGATGAGGTCCTCGACCTGGTGCTCGTCGGCGACGTCCGTCGGGATCGCGACCGCATCGGCCCCGAGTGCACGGCACTCGGCGGCGGCGGCCTCCAGGGAGTCGTGGCCGCGTGCGGCGAGCACGAGCGTGGCACCCTGTCGGGCGAACTCGTGCGCCGCGGCCCTCCCGATGCCGCTCGATGCTCCGGTGACGACGACGATCTTCCCGCGGTACCGATGTCCCATGCGTCCTTGGTACGCGCCTGCTGGTCCGTTCCCGCACAGACGGGCCGTACCCCTCGCCCCGGTGCGAGGATGGAGCATGCGCAAGGACGACCTGACCGTCGACGAAGCCACGGTCATCGCCGAACACGCCCGGTCCGGTGCCCTCGAGCTGGACGACCCCGAGGTCCGCAAGGTCGTCGAGCAGGCGAACCGGGTGCTGGTCCGTGCACAGATGTGGGGCGAGGAGCGGAGTCCGAAGCTGCGTCGTCGCCGTCGGTTCATCGCGATCGGTGCGCTCGTGATGGTCCTCGTCTGGGTGGCCGGACTGCTCGTGCCGCTGGCGCTGCGCTTCGGCGTGTAGCCGGAGCCGAGCCGAGACCGGAGACGAAGCGTCGGCCCCCCTCGGTTCAGCGGCCGGTGCGGGCGTTCCGGGCGAGGAGCCAGAGGTACGTGCTGTGCCCGACGAGCGCCAGGCCGAAGAAGATCGCGGCGACGGCGTAGACGCGGTCGAGCTTCCCCTGCCCGATGACGAGCATCACGATGCAGAACGCCACGGCGATCGCCAGCACGCCGACCTGCACGGTCGACCAGATCCGTCGGAAGCGCGGCATGCCCGTCTCGTTCACCCGGCCATTCTCCCCCATGCCGCGCCCGCCGTGCGGTCGCCCGACGTCAGCCCGCGGTACGACGCGGGCGAGGCACGTCGGTACCGTGCTCCGATGTGCTGCCCCGCAGGCCGGACCTAGCGTGCAGGCATGGACACGCACCACCCCACGGCCACCCCCACCAGCACTCCGGCCCGCCCTGCACGCCGACGCCGTCGCCCGCTCCGGATCATCGGCTTCTCGCTCGTCGGGCTCGTCGGCCTCGGCGCCCTCACGCTCGGCGGCACGGCCACCTACGACGCGATCGCGACGGCGGCGGAACGGGACGACATCCGCCCGTACGGCGAACTCGTCCCCGTCACCGGCGGCCGGGTCAACGTCGCCGTCACCGGGTCCGGGGCGTCGACCGTCGTGCTGCTGCCAGGCTTCGGCACGGCATCCCCCGTGATCGACTTCGCCCCGCTCGTCGACCGGCTGCAGGACACGCACCGGGTGGTGGTCGTCGAGCCGCTCGGGTACGGCCTGAGCGACGGCACCGACCGGCCCCGGACCAGCGCGAACATCGTCGACGAGGTGCACCAGGCACTGTCGACCCTCGGCATCGACCGCTACGTGCTCGCGGGGCACTCGGTCGCCGGGATCTACGCGCTCGAGTACACGAACGCGTACCCGGACGAGGTGCAGGCGTTCGTCGGCATCGACAGCAGTGTGCCGACACAGCCCGGCATCGACGAAGCCGTCGGGTCCGGCCTGTTCCGCTTCGTGAAGGCCACCGGGCTCGCCCGTGTGCTCACGGCCGTGTCCGGCGACGCGTACGCCGGGTTGCCCTACACCGATGCGCAGAAGGAGCAGATGACCCTGCTGTCACACCGCACCAGCATGCGCGCGACGTACCTGGACGAGTACGAGCACCTCGGCGCGAACTTCCGGCACGCCCGCAGCCTCGCGTTCCCCGCCGATCTGCCGGTCCGCCTGTTCGTCGTGGGCGACGACCCGGAGGTGCCGGGGTGGGAGCGCCTGCACCGTGAGCAGGCGGCGTCGGTGACCGACGGCCAGGTCGTCCTGCTCGACGGCGGGCACTACCTGCACCACACGCACGCGGCGGAGATCGCCGAGGGGATCGACGCGGTCGCCGACCTCGGTCAGTGATCCCGGAGCGCCTCGACGAGCTCGGCCTTGCGCTTCGACGAGTACCCGGTCAGGCCGATCTCCTTCGCCCGCTTCCGGAGGTCCGCGACCGTCCAGTCGTCGTAGGAGCCGGATTCGCCGCCCTTCTTCCCGACGGCCTCCTCGCCGCGGGCCGCTGCGGCGTTGCTGATCCGCGCAGCCTTCTCCTTCGAGTTGCCCTCCTTGCGGAGCTCCTCGTACATGTCCGGCTTCTTGAGTTGGTTCGGCATGGTGCGTCACGGTACGCGCGGCGGCCCGGCGTCGTTCCGCGCCGGCGGCGGCCCGGCGTCGTTCCGCGCCGGCGGCGGCCCGGCGTCGTTCCGAGCCGGCGGCGGCGGCTCAGCGCTTCTCGGGGTCGTGGCCCCAGTTCATCAACGAGTACCGCCACGGGGTGTCGTGCACGTCACCGTCCGGCCGCTGCTCCGAGTGCCGGGCGACGTAGCCGACCACCTTCCGCATGTGGGCGTGGTCGTCGTCGGTCCGGTCCGCCTCGTGCTTCTCGAGGATCCGGATGACGTGCCGCCCGCTCTCGTGCCCGGTCGACTCACCGCCGCCCGGGGGCTTCTGCCCGACGTGCTTCGACTCGTCGGTGTCGAGCCACTCGCGGAGCTCCGACGGGGTCATGTTCACCGCGTCGGCGAAGTCGCGCTCGGTCTGCTGGTCGTCGTCGTCGTCACTCATGGTCCCGAGGCAACCCCGCGGTCCTGGACGGGTGCGCAGGGCGGATGGCGCTCCGCCGCCGTCCAGCCGGGACGGGTTCCGTGGAGGCACGAGCAGGAAGGAACTCGCATGCCCACCGACCAGTACGAACACGGCGACCCGCGCACCCGCTACCCCGACGTCGAGCCGGAGCCGCAGACGCAGGACGAGCCGGGCCTCCAGTCCGCCATGGACCCGGTCCCCGACCTGGGCGAGACGAGCTACCGGGGCACCGGCCGGCTCGCCGGCCGCAAGGCCCTGATCACCGGCGGCGACTCCGGCATCGGCGGCGCCGTCGCGATCGCGTTCGCCCGCGAGGGCGCCGACGTCGCGATCGCCTACCTGCCGGAGGAGCAGTCCGACGCCGACCACGTGCTCGAACAGATCCGTGCCGCCGGACGCACCGCCGTGGCGATCCCGGGCGACTTGCGTGACAAGGCGTACGCGCAGGAGCTCGTCGACCAGGCCGTCGCCGGACTCGGCGGACTCGACGCCCTGGTGAGCGTCGCCGGCAAGCAGCGCTGGCAGCCGGACGTGCTCGACATCACCGACGACCAGTTCGAGGCGACCTTCGACGTGAACGTCTTCGGGCTGTTCCGCCTCGTCAAGGCGGCGCTCCCGCACCTGGAGCCCGGTGCGACGATCACCACGACGGCGTCCATGGAGGCGTACAAGCCGGCACCCGATCGCCTCGACTACGCGGCGTCGAAGGGCGCGATCAACAACCTGTCGAAGGGGCTGTCGCAGCTGCTCGTCGAGCGCGGCATCCGCGTCAACGTCGTCGCTCCCGGGCCGACGTGGACGGTCCTGCAGCCGAGCGGCGGCGTCGACCCGTCGACGCTGCCCGAGTTCGGCAGCAGCGAGTCGCCGATGGGCCGCGCCGGACAGCCAGCCGAACTCGCACCGGCCTACGTCTTCCTGGCGTCGGACGAGTCGAGCTACGTCGTCGGCGAGACGCTCAACGTGAACGGCGGCATGGTCACGCCCTGACCTGCGCCGCGCGCCGACGGGCAGATCAACCGCGAGGACTGATCCGCGGTACTTCGTGAGCAGAAATGGTCGGGTTCGCTTGCAGCAGCCGACCATTTCTGCTCACGAAGCGCCCCCGGCGCCCGCCGCCGCGGTCGACGCGCACTGCTAGCGTGCAGACGTGTCCTGGGGCCGGCTCTACTTCGCACTGCAGGCCCTCGGCGGCACCGCCTGGTGGATCACCGTCGCGACCGTCCCCGCCGTCCGGATGCTCACGCTCGGCTCGCTGGACCCTGTGGTCGTCGCGGCCCTCGACGTCCCGCTCTTCGTCGTGGCCTCGGCGCTCGCGGCGGTCTCCGCGGGCACGGTCGGACGGATCGCGGCGACCGTCGCCACCGTGTGGACCGCGCTCGTCCTCGCCGGGCTCGCCGTCTGGGCGACCGGCACCGGCGAGGCCGGCTGGGGCGTCATCGTCATGACCGCGGCGACCGTCGGCTCCGTGCTGGCCCTCGCCCTCGTCCTGCTCGGCCGGGTACCGACCGAGTGGTTGACGTCCGGTCCACTGCGGTTCCGCACCGCCGACCCGGGTGCCGCGACGTCACGGCACGTGGTCGCGACGACCGTGCAGATCGTCGTCTTCTGGGGGCTGTTCCTCGGGGTGTTCCCCGTGGCCATCGCCGCGGCCGAGCACCGCTGGCGGCTGCACCCCGCACTGCCCGGACCGGTCGTGACCGCGCTGCTGGTGGTCGGGCTCGTCGTCCTCGCGCTCGCCAGCGCGCTCGGCATCGCGTCGGCCGCGGCGATGTCGACCAAGGGCGCTGGCACCCCGCTGCCGTCCGCCAGTGCGAACCGGTTGGTCGTCGCCGGACCGTACCGCTCGGTGCGCAACCCGATGGCGCTCGCCGGCATCACGCAGGGCGTCGCGGTCGGGCTGCTGCTCGGCTCGTGGATGGTCGTCGTCTACGCACTCGCCGGGTCGATCGTGTGGAACTGCGTCGTCCGGCCGCTCGAGGAAGCCGACCTCGAGGCCCGCTTCGGCGACGACTTCCGCCGCTACGCCGCCCGGGTCCGGTGCTGGGTGCCGCGGTGGCCGATCGCGGCGAGCGTCGGCGGGGTCCCGGTCCCCCTCAGCTCGCCGCGCCGGTGATGTTCACGAGCCACGTGACCCGGAACCGGTCGGTGAGCATCCCGAAGGTGTCGCCCCACGGGGCCGTCGTGAGCGGTTCGATGATCGACGCGCCCTGGGCGAGCCCGTTCCAGTAGTGGGTCAGGGCCTCGTGGTCGTCGCCGCTGAGCGACAACGAGATCGCGCTCTCCGACGGCGTCTCCATGCCCGTCGGCGCGTCCGAGGCCATCAGCAGCAGGCCGTTCTCGCCCTCGAGCTGCCCGTGCATGACCTTGTCGGCGTCGGCGGGGTCCTGGCTCATGCCGGCTTCGCCGAAGGTGCCGATCGTGAGCTCGCCGTGGAACACCGAGTGGTAGAAGTCGAGGGCTTCGCGGGCCCCCGAGCGGAAGCCGAGGTACGGGTTGAGACGCACGGACATGGTGGACTCCTCACGACGGGCGGGCGTCGTCGCCCGCTGCGCGCCCATCGTCGCAGACGCGACGTGCCCGCGGAAGGGCACGGCGCCTCGGACGGGCGTGCGAAGCGGACTGGAGGCACGTGGCGGCGCCGCCCCGCGCCTCCAGGCCGTCAGGCGGTCGCTCTGCGGTCCGCGGCCGGGTCCGCCCCGGCCAGGTCACGGATGCGCTTCGCCGGCACGCCGGCGTAGACGCCGTGCGCCAGCAGGCGCCCGGTGACGACCGCGCCGGCCGCGACGACCACGTCGTGCTCGATGTGCGCGCCGGGCAGGATCGTCGCCCGGCCGCCGATCCACACGCGGTCCTCGATGACGACCGGACGGCCGGTCGCGGTGTCGCTCCACCGGCCGTCGGCGTCGATCGCGTGGTGGCTCGTCATGATGAGGACCTGCATGCCGATCGCGGCGTTCGCACCGATGCTGACGGGCGCGATGGCCTCGATGGTCGTCGCGCGGTTGAAGTAGACGCCTCGCGCGACCGACAGGTTGCGCGGGTCGCCCGTGAGCGAGAAGCCGACGCCGGGGGCCGACTCGGCGTGCGCGCCCGCGGCGTTCAGCAGCAGCCGTCGCACGACCCGCGGCAGGAACGGCGAGCCGAGCAGGGCTGTGAGCAGGACGTGCTCCCGGGCGTGCGCGACGTCCTCGCGGAGGCGTCGGGAGAACGTGGAGGGGACGTGGACGGGGACGGCTGGCGTGGCCATGCGGCCTCCTGGGTTCGGGGGACGGTGCGGGGTCGCACAGCCGAAACGTAGGCGCTGCAGGGCCGCTCGACAACGGACGCACTGGTGGTTGCGCGATCCTTGCGGTATCGCCCGCCGGCCGGCACGACGGCGATCTCACCCGGTCGGTGCGATCCGCGCAGCGCCCGTGCACGCCTACCGTGCTGCGGCTGGGAGGCGACATGCAGGAGTTCGTGAGCGGTCTGGTGCAGAACTCGTCCTTCGGCGCCTGGGACGTGGTCCTCGCCGTCGTCGTCCTGGTCGTCGGGTGGTTCGTGTCCGTGTGGGCCCGGCGGGGCGTCGTCGTGGCGCTGGCGAAGTGGAGCGGACTCGGGCCGAGCGGGACGAACCTCGTGGCGCGTCTCGTGCGCTACTCGATCCTCCTGCTCACGATCGGCATCGTCCTCACCGTGCTCGGAGCGCCGTTGCAGCCGGTGCTCGCCGCGGTGATCATCATCAGTGCCGTCGCGTTCCTGGCCCTGCGCGGGATCGCGGCGAACTTCGGCGCGGGGCTGGTCATCCAGGCCCGACGACCGGTGCGGATCGGCGACTCGATCGAGGTCGAGGGCGTGGCCGGCCGCATCGTCGAGTTGACGGGGCGTTCCGTCCTGCTGGCCACCTCGGACGGCAGGACGATCCGGATCCCGAACACCATGCTGCTCGAGAACCCGCTCTGGAACGCCAGCGAGTCGGGGTCGGTCCGGAGCGAGGTCCGGGCGCGGCTGCACGGGTCACCGGACCTCGACCGGATCTGCCCGGTGCTGCTGGACGCGGTGGCCTCGGTGTCCTCGGTGTCCTCGGTGTCCTCGGTGTCGTCGACGGATCCCGAGGTCTTCCTGCACACGATCACGCCGGCCTGGGCGGACATCACCATCCGGTTCTGGTCCGCGTACGACGACCGCGAGGCCGCCCGGTCGTCGGTGGTGCGCGCGGTCGCGGTGGCGCTCGGCGGGGCCGGCCTGACCTGCTCGGTGTCGTCGGACGGACCGCGGTTCCTGACCGCGCTCGTCGACGCCGTGGACTGACGGTTCTGCGGGGTTGTGCGGGGTTGTGCGGGATCGTGCGGGGTCGTGCGGGGTCGTGCGATCTCACCCGTTCCGGGCGTGCACGTCGACGCGCCGGGCGGTGAGGCTCGTCGCGCAGACCAACGAACAGGAGCGGACCATGGCCGAGCAGCACTCCGGCAAGAACGTGCACGACGTGCGCGACCGCGCCGTCCTCGAAGCGCACCTCGCCGCCTCGCACTCCCGCGACTGAGATGGCGCCCCGACCGGCACCGGTGCCGGCGCGCAGCCGGACCTGGTTCGCACCCACCATCCGCGGGTACGACCGCAGCTGGCTCGGGTCCGACGTCCTCGCCGGCCTGAGCGCCGGTGCGGTCGTCGTCCCCCAGGCGATGGCCTACGCGAGCATCGCGGAGCTGCCGGCACAGGTCGGGCTCTACACCTGCATGGCGCCGATGGCCGTCTACGCCCTGCTGGGCGGGTCGCGTGCGATGAGCGTGTCGACGACGTCGACGATCGCGACGCTCAGCGCCACGACGTTCGTCTCCGCGGGCGTCGCGGTCTCGTCCGACGACGCGCTCCGGGCGCTGTCGACCCTCACCCTGCTCGTCGGGGTCGTCCTCGTCGTCGCCCGGCTGCTCACCCTGGGGTCGCTCGTCGAGAACATCAACAAGTCGACGCTGATCGGTGTCCAGATCGGGGTCGGCGCGACCGTCGCGGTCGGGCAGCTGCCGAAGCTGCTCGGACTCACCGACGACCCGACCGGAGCCGGGTTCATCCGCTCCGCCGTTGCGGTCATCGAGGCGCTTCCCCGTGCACACGGCCCGACGGTCGTGCTGTCGGTCGCCTCGATCGCCGTGCTCCTGCTGCTGCGCCGGTTCGTACCCGCGGTGCCGGGGCCGCTCGTCGTGGTCGCCGGCGGCATCGCTGCCTCGGCCGTCCTGCATCTGACCGACCTCGGCGTCGAGGTCATCGACCCCGTCCCGACCGGTCTCCCGCTGCCCGTGCTGCCCGACCCGACCCTCGTGCCCGCGATGCTCCCCGGTGCACTCGGCATCGCGATGATGGCGTTCCTCGAGTCCGCGGCGGTGGCGCGTGGGATCCGGCAGCCGAGCGAGCCGCCGATCGACAGTGACCGCGAGCTGCTCGCGACCGCCGCGGCGAACCTCGCCGGCTCCCTGACCCAGACGCTGCCGGCCGCCGGCGGGTTCTCGCAGAGCGCGGTCAACCAGCGGGCCGGCGCACGCACGCAGGTGTCGACACTGGTGACCGTCGCGCTCGCGGTGCTGGTCGCGCTCGTCCTCGGACCGGTCCTGGCCCTGATGCCGACGGCGACCCTCGCCGCCCTCGTCGTCACCGCCGTCGTAGGACTCATCGACGTCGCCGCGCTCCGGAGGTTGGCCCGCATCAGCCGACGCGACTTCTGGCTCGCCGTGGTGACCGCGGCGGTCGGACTGACCGCCGGGCTGCTGGCAGCCGTCGTCGCCGGGGTCGCCGGGACGTACTTCCTGGTCCTCCGCGAGCTGCAGCGCGTCCGGCTGGCCCCGGGTCCCGTCGTCGGCAGGACGATCAGCGCACGGATCGAGGGCGCCGTGTACACCGCGAACGTCCTGGCGTACGAGGACGCCGTCCTCCGGCTCGCCGGCGCCGCCAGCGCCGATCGCGTCGACGGCGTCGTCCTCGACCTCTCCCGGATGTACGAAGCGACCGTCACCGTCCTCGACGGCCTCGCCGAGCTCGATCACGAGCTCGCGCGGCGCGGCGTCACACTCCTGCTCGTGGGCCTCCCCGGATCGGCCTGGGAGACCGCGGCACGGACCACGTGGTTCCGCGGACTCGTCGACGACGACAGGGTGCTGCCGACGGTCGACGCCGCGATGACGGCACGGGCCGCACGGGCGGAGCGGGGCGACCCGGATTGAGGCCGCAGGCCCTCACCCGGATGGGGTGAATGTCCTGCACGCGCACGACGATCCCTCGCCTCAGCCGTCCGCCGCACCTATCGTGAGCACTGCAAGCCTTTTCAGGGAAAGGCCTCACATGTACACCATCCAACAGACCAGGAGCAGCGGACAGCGCACCGGCACGGGGACGCCGGTCGGGTCGGATCCGACCACGACGGTCTCACCAACCGATGCGCTGGAGCGACCGCGGCTGCTCGACCACCTCCGACGGTTCCGATGCTCCGACCGACGGCTGCTCACCATGTGGGCGCCGGGTGGCGCCGGCAAGTCCACCGCGCTCGCCGCGTGGGCCGAGGTCCTCGAGGCGGACGACGTCGTCGTGCGGTGGCTCGACGCGGACACGCTGCTGCAGGAGGACCCGCCGCCGGCCGTGCACGACGAGACCGAGCAGTGGCTGTTCCTCGACGACGTCGACCGTCTGCTCGGCGGGCTCGGTGTCCCGCCGCTCATCCGACTCATGCGCGCGTGCGGTCCCCGGACCCGCGTCGTCGTCGCCGGACGCTTCGAGCCGAGCGGGTTCGCCGCCGTCACGCAGGCGGCCGGCGGGCGGCTCGTCGTCCCGACGCAGGACCTCGCGTTCAGCGTCGAGGACACGCTGGCCCTCGCGCTCCGATTCGACCTGGTGCTGCCGGTCCAGGATGCCGAGACGCTCACCCACCGGACGGCGGGGTGGGCTGCTGGGCTCGCGCTGGCGATGCCGTACCTGCTCGAACAGCCCGACCGCGGCGCAGCGGTCCGCCACTTCGGCGGCGACCAGCACCAGGTCGCCGACTACCTGGTGGCGCGGGTCCTCGACACGCTGGACGACGACCACCGCGACGTCCTGATGCGAACGGCCGTCGGGTCCGAGGTCCCGCTCGCCCTCGCCGTCGAGCTCACCGGGCGTGCCGATGTCGGCACGGTGCTGCAGCGGCTGAGCGCCCGGAACGTGCTCGTGACCACGAGTGCCGACCAGGACGGCTTCCGGTTCCACCCGATCCTCGCCGGCTTCATGCGCGCCGAGTTCCGTCGCCGCGACGAGTGCGGCGCGGTGCGCAACCACGTCGCGGCGGCCGGGTGGTACGAGTCCAGGGGTCTGCACGTCCTCGCCCTCGAACAGGCACTGCTCACGCGCGACCAGTCGGCGGTGCGCGGGCAGCTGGAGCGATCCGGCGGTGTCCTGCTCATGCAGGGCCGCGCGGCCATCGTGGCGACGGCACTGCGCGCACTCCCGACGAGCCAGGACTCACTGGCCACGCTCACGATCCGCATCGGCATGGACGCCCCGTCGTTCCCGGACCGCATCGGCACCGAGGAACGGTTCGCCCAGGCGGCCGTGCAGCTCGCTGCCGCGACACCCGACGAAGCACGGGCCTGGCGGCCGGTGGTCGAGGCGCTCCGGTCGTTCACGGTCGAGGACCCCGACGACGCCTCGGCGCGGTTGCAGGAACTCGGCGCGTACCTGCGGCAGACGCCCGTCGAGTCGCTCGACGTCGCGCTGCTGCTCCGGGCTGCGGTCGCCTGGTGCCTCGTCGTCGCCGGCCGTCGACGCGACGCCGACCAACTGCTCCGCTCGATCCAGGCCGCCGCCGCACACGCCGAGTTCTCGTGGGTCTTCCTCATCGCCTGCGACACCGCCGCGACGCTCGCCGTCCGCACCGGCGACTGGCGGACGGCCTGTGAGTACGAGGCGCGGATGGGCGCACTGCCCTTCGACACCGCGCCGCCCTACAACCGCGCGACCGCCCGCGCCCTGCTGCTCGCGACGTCCCGCGCCTACCTGCGCTGCGAACCGGTGTCGTTCACCTCGCTGCACCGCATCGACCAGGCCGACCCGACCGGCAGCGAGCTCGGGCTGCTCTTCCAGGTGCGCGCACTGCTCCTCGTCGCGGCCATCGACGCCTCGCCCGCCCCGCGGGAGGCCCTCGCCCGCCTCGTGCAGCTCGTCCGCTTCGACGGCCGAGACCACCCGCGGGTGGTCGCCGGGGCCGCGACGCGCCTGCACGCCTGGTCGAGCACGCTCCACGGCGCACCCGCAGCGGCCGAGGTCCGCCGCATCGTCGCCGACGTCCTCGGCACCGAATCGCTCGAGGTGAACACGCTCCGGCTGCTGGCCGGCGGGCGGACCGACCACCTCGTCGAACGCGACCTGGCCGCGGCGGTCGACGGCGACGACGCGGCGTGGTCCGGGACGAGCATCGTGAACGCCCACCTCGCCCTCGCCGAGCACGCGTGCACGCAGGGCCGACCCGTCGAGGCAGCCGAGCGGGTCCGCCGCGCGCTCGCCGTCAGCGAGGAGTTCGGGTACGCCCGCGAGTTCCTCGCCTGCCGGGGTGCGGGCGCGCAGCTGGTGTTCCGGCACCACGGGTCGTACGGGGCGCTCGAGCCGTACGCCGACCACGTCCTCGCGCTGGCGGAGCACGAGCGGATCGGCGTCGGGCTGGAACGTCCGGAGGCCACGGTCCCGCTGACCCCCAAGGAGCAGGAGCTGTTGCTCGAGCTCCCGGCGCACCAGACCGTCGCCGAGATCGCGGCGAAGCACCACCTCAGCGTGAACACGATCAAGACCCACCTGCGGAGCATCTACGGCAAGCTGTCCGCCGCGGGGCGCACCGAGGCGGTGCAGGCCGCTCGTCGGCGCGGCCTGCTCTGAGGCGGTCCGGCCGGGGACCCGGCGCGCTCGGGCCGGACCTCCGAAGCGCTGCGGACACGACGGAGACCTCACCCGGATCAGGGGAACCCCGCACCGGCCCCCGCGCGGGATGATCGTGGCTCCACGACGAGCAGGAGGCCGACGATGAGCCGCTACGAGGTCCGTCTTCCCTACGCGATGTCGGAGACCCTCGTCGCCGCGTTCCCGGAGTTCTCGCTGGTGCAGATCGGCCCCGGCGAGACGCTGCTCGTCGGCGACCTGTCCGACCAGACCCAGCTGCACGGGCTGCTGGCCCGGATCGCCGACCTCGGGCTCGACATCGCCGAGCTCCGGCAGCTGCGCTGACCACCGGCGGGCACGCGCGGCCTCGGAGGCCTCGGTGGCCTCGGTGGCCTCAGCGGCCGAGTTCGGCGACGGCCGCCCGGTTGCTCGGGAAGAAGCGGCTGCTCCCGACCAGGTCGAAGTGCTCGAGGTCGGCCCGCGTCGCCGCCCGCGCCCGCGAGAAGCCGACCTCGACCCCGTTGGCGCGGGCCCAGTCGAGCGCCTCGCCCGCGACGTCCGCCGCGGTCGTGTCGATCCCGGTGACCGCGCTGCAGTCGAGCACCAGTGCGTGCACCGGGACGGCCTGGTCGCCGGGCGCGAGCACGGAGCGGACCGCCGATGCGAAGCGCTGGGCGTTGCCGAAGAAGAGCGGTCCGGAGAACCGGAGGACCACGACGCCGGGTGCCGACGAGACGCTGCCGTCTCGGGCGGCCCGGAACACGTCGACCGGCTCGCCGCTCGGCACCAGGACGTCGGCGGGCGGGTTCGCGGCGGACCGGATGACGTTGACGAGCGACAGGACGAAGGCGATCGCGACGCCGATGATCGGGCCGAGCAGCAGCACCCCGAGGAAGCAGACCGCGGCGACGGCGAACTCGAACCGTCGGAGCCGCCAGAGCCGGGCGAAGTCGCGGAGGCCCAGGAGCGGCACGACCGCGACGGCGACGATCGCGCCGATCGCCGGCGACGGGATGTCCTGGAGCAGCGCAGTGCCGAAGCAGACGACGAGCAGGGTCAGCACCGCGGCGATCAGCGACGGCAACTGGGTCCTGGACCCGCTCTGGTCCATGGCCGCCGTCCGCGACGCCGACGAACCGACCGTGAACCCGCCGGTGAGGCCGGAGCCGAGGTTCGCTGCACCGAACGCCCAGAGGTCGCGGTTCGCCCGGTCCGTGTAGTCGTGCGCCTCGGCGTACCGGCGGGCCACGAGCAGCCCCTCGGCCATCGCGACGAGGGTCAGTGCGACGGCGCTCGGGATGACCTGGAGCCACTGGTGCCACGAGATCTGCGGCCACGTCAGGGTCGGTGGTCCGGCGGGCACGTCGCCGAGCACGGCCACGCCGGCGTCGTCCAGCCGGAACACGACCAGGACGACGGTCGTCAGGACGAGCACGACGAGTGCCCACGGGATCGCTCGGAACCGACGGCCGATGACCAGCACGGTCACGGACCCGACGGACAGGCACACCGACCACACGTTGAGGTGTCCGAGGCCGGTGACGAGTTCCCCGAACCGTGGGAGGAACTCGTCACCGCTGTTCACCTTGACCCCGAGCATCTTCGCCACCTGGCTGAGCAGGATGTCGAGCGCGAGCCCGCCGACGAACCCGACCAGGATGGGCGCGGACAGGAAGTTCGCCAGGAACCCCAGCTTCAGGACGGCGCACAGGGCGAACACGACGGCGCCGACGAGTGCCTGCGCCAGTGCGAGCTGGACGTACGACGCGCTGCCCGTCGCCGCGAGCCCGGCGAGCGAGGATCCGACGAGCGCGGCCGCTGCGGCGTCCGGCGACGCCACCAGCTGCCGACTCGACGCGAGCAGGGCGAACAGCACCGCCGGCACGATCAGGGAGTACAGCCCGGCGGTCGGTGGCAGACCGGCGATCTGCGCGTACCCGATGTTCAGCGGGATGGCGATCGCTGCGAGGGTCACGCCGGAGAGTGCCTCCGTGCGCCACGAGTGACGGTCGAGCCCGGCCAGGATGCGCATCAGAACGCACCGATGCCCTTGCCGATGGTCGTCACACCGATGACGAGCAGCAGGACGGCCATGATCGTGGCGTTGTTGGCGGTGAGCCAGTCGCGCAGCGCCCCGAGTGCTCCCTGCACCCGGGTGCGGGCGACCAGGTAGCCGACGACGGGGACGGCGATGCTCAGCGAGGCGAGGACGACGAACACGACGAGCGCCCAGACGACCGACCCGGTGTCTGCGCCGCTGGTGCCGACGGTGACGCCGGCTGCCACGGCCATCATGAGGTTCTTCGGGTTGACGGCGGCGAGCAGGAAGGCCAGTCCGGCGGCGCGCACCGGTGTCATCGAGTCGATCGCGGACATCCACTTCGGGGGCGTCGCGGTGGCCCCAGGGGCCGGCCGGGCGCGCCACTGCCGGACAGCGAGCAGCACGAGCAGCGCGCCGAGCACCAGCTTCACGGCACCGGCGACGGGTTGCGATGCGTCGGGGTCATCGGCCGGGATCAGGGACGACAGCAGGGTGACGACCACGACGGCCACCGCGATGCCGACGACCCAGCCGACCAGGAACGCCGTCGCGACCGACCTGGCGCGCGGTGTGAGCAGCATCAGGATCGCGGCGATGATCGGGATCGGGCTGATCGCGATGGTCACGGCCTGCGGCAGGAGCTCGCCGATGAGCGGAGCGGTGTTCACGGGGTGCCCTTCGTTGTCGTGGTGCCGCCGGGAGCGGTCGGTGCGCGGCGTTCCGTCCGCCGAGTGGGTGGCCCGAGGCCGGTCACGTCGCCGAGGACCGGGCGCATCCACCGCGCGTCCTGGTTCGCGTCGACCAGGACCGCGCGGACCAGCAGGGTCAGCGGGATGGCGAGGACGGCACCCATCGGCCCGAGCACGGCCGACCAGAAGACGACGGACAGGAACGCGATGGTCTGGTTGAGGGAGACCGCCGACCCGACGATGTGCGGCTGCAGGCCGGACTGGATGACCCCGTTGATCACGGCGTAGACGACGATGACGACGATCGCGTTCTGCCAGCCGTTCGCGAGCAGGGCGAGGATCACCGGCGGGATGATGCCGATCCAGTACCCGATGTTCGGGATGAAGCCGGTGATGAAGGCCAGCAGACCCCAGAGCGCCGCACCGGGGACCCCGAGCAGGACCAGCGCGAGGGCGTCGAGCGCGGAGACCGCGGCGCCGAGGACGGCCGTGACGACCATGTACCGGCGGACACTGACGGTGAACCCGGTGAGTGCTTCGACGAGCTGGGGACGGACCGGCCGGAGCCGGTCGGCGATGAGTCGCCCCCACCCGGCGTCGAGGGTCATGAAGACGATCAGCGCGAGGACGACGAACAGGCCGACGCCGAGGCCGAAGACGCTGCCGACCAGGTCCGACACCGCGCCGATGACGGTACCGGGATTGAGACCCGCCAGCAGTTTCTGCACCTCCTGCTGCCCGATGCCGAGCGACGTCAACCACTGCCCGAGTTGGTCCTCCACCGCGTGCATCTGGTCGGCGTACTGCGGGAACAGCGTGGCGAACTGGGCGACCGAGACCACGAGCGCCAGCGAGAACCCCACCAGCAGGACCAGGATCACCACGATGACGACCGCCGAGGCGAGGCTCCGGGCGAAGCCGAGTCGTTCGAGGAACACCCGGGCCGGCTGGACGCAGATGGTGACGACGAGGGCGAGCGCCGTGGGAGCGATGATGCCGGCGAACCGGGAGCAGCCGACGGCGACGACGACCGCTGCGGCGAGACCGAGCATGATGCGCAGCCCGCGACCGGACCCGACCGCGGCTGTCGGCGCGGCTGCGGGCGCGGCGTCGCTCGGCATCGCCGGGTCGGCGGGTCGGTGCGGTCGGTGCGGTCGGCGCTTCCAGAGTGACATCGGGGCCTCGTCTCCCTCGCGGCCCCCGGTCCCCGGATGCCGTGCTCGGACGCTAGTGCGCTGCGGAACCGACGGGATCGTCAGTTCCGGGTGAGACCCCGGCGTCGCCGCGAGCCCCGTCCGGACGCTGGAGGACCTCGAGCACGGCGACGAGGACGAGCGCGCCGACCAGCGTCCACACGACGAGCGCCGGTTCGAGCGGGCGGCCGAGCACGATGACGGTGGCCGCACCGAGCGCGATCAGGGCGCGGATGACGACCCTGCCCCGGTACAGCTGCACCCCGACCCGTCCGGTGCCGATGCCGAGGGCGTCGCCGCGGCGGCGGAGTGCCCCGGCACCGCGGACGGCGAGGCTCCGCAGGCGTCGGGCCGTGTCGGACGAGCCGGCGAACCACGCGACGAGGGCCACGCACGCCGCGAGGACCGCGCCGGCCACGGCGGCGTGCGCGGCGAAGGCCACCACGGTGTCGTAGACGGCTCGAGCTGCGTTGCGTGGCATGAGGTCCGGCGCCAGCGCCCGCACCGCGAACACCCGTCCGATCCCGATCCCGGCGAGCGTGGCGAGCATGGCGAGGGCGACGCCGACCGCGGCGAGGGTGAGCGCCCGGGCCCGGCGTCTGGCCATGACGACGCCGACGGCGATGCAGGCGACCAGGAGCCACGGCAGCCACACAGCGGACACCTGCAGCAGGGTGTACCCGGTCTGCGCCCGGACCGCTGCGTCGGACGTCGCGATCACGATGGTCCGATCGACCGCGGGGATCCGTTCGGCGAAGGTGAGCCCCCGGTCGACGAGCCGCTCCTTGACCTCGGCGACCACCGGCCCGAGCTGGATGCCGATCGACCCGTCCGCCCCGATCGCGACCGCTGCCCGTCGGTCGCCGCTGAGCGACGCCACCATCTGGGTGTGCCCGGTGCGGAGCAGCTGCTTCCACAGCTCGGCGAACTGATCGGAAGCCACGAACCGGTCCACGGTGCCGGAGACCAGGTCCTGGATGCCGGCGGTCGCCGGTGCCTCGAGCGCCGAGAGCGCGGTCTTGGCCCGGGGTGGCAGGTCCAGCCCGCGGATGCCGTCGAAGAGCGCTCCCGTCAGCCCGGCGACGTCCAGTTGGTCCTCGATCGCGCCGACCGTGCGGTCTGCGACCAGCGTCTGGACTGCCCGGTCGCGGGCGAGCGGCGCGAACGTCGCCACGAAGGCCTCGGTCGAGGTGACCTCGCGCTGTGCCCAGGTGGTGATCACCACCACCGGTGCGAGCAGCGCCCCGACGACGATCAGTGCGGCGGACGGGATCGCCCAGCCCCACCCGCGGCGGCGGACCGTCGTGTCGTCGGAGTCCTGCCCGGCGAGCCGGATGCGCAGACGCTCGTTCTCGGCGCGGAGTGCGGCGAGTTCGTCCTCGGTGGTGGTCATGGGCTGCGGTCCTTCCCGGGAGCGGCGAACGTCAGGAGATCAGGGCGGAGACGGCCTTCTGCAGCTGCAGCACACCGATGACCAGGATGAGCGCCGCGTTCAGCACGTTGGTGTGGCCGGCGATCCAGGTGCGCAGGCGCTCGAGGATCGGTGCCGCGGCGTCCCCACGCGCGAGCACGAAGAACACCGGGACGGCGATCGGTGCGACCCCGACGGCCACGAAGGCGATCGCCACGGCGGCGCCCTGCCCGGCGGTCACCGGGGCGCCCGCGATGTCGATGCCGGCGATGATCGCGCACGAGGCGTCGACGGGGTTGACGGCGAAGATGCCGAACCCGAGTGCGAGGGAACGCGCCGGCGTGAACTCGCTGACCTTCTGCAGCCAGCCGGGGAGCTGTGGTGCGGCTGCCGCGACCTGCTCTGGCGTCGACGCCTCGGACATCTTCCGCAGGTCACGGCCGCCGCGTCGGAACACCCAGACCGCGGCGGCGATCAGCCCGAGTGCGATGACCAGCCGGACCACGGCCGTCCAGAGCGGGGTGTCGGTCCGAGGGTGGAAGTCGATCGCGGTGAACACCGCGACGGAGACCCCCACGACGACCACGGTGGCGAGCAGCCAGCCGACGAAGAACGCGAGGCCGTTGGCGCGGTACCGCCGCGAGAGCAGCTCGGCCACCAGGGCCATGATGGCCAGCGGGCTGAGCAGGATCCCGAGCGCCGGCGCGATGAGGCCGACGATGAGCGCACCCATGAGCCCGGTCCTTCCGCTGTGGTGGGTGGCGACGCGCCGCCGACGTCAGGTGTCGGCGGCGCGTCGCCGGGAGCGCACGCTCAGCGCGCGCCCGTCATGTCGTGCGCGAGCTCGTGTTCGTCGTCCGCCGACAACGAGGTCTGCACGATGGTCCCGCCGAAGCGGGAGAGCGCCGCACCGAACTTGTCCTCGGTGATCTTCGTGGCGTAGATGACGACCGCGGAACGACCGTCCGCGACGGCGCTCTTCACCCGGTCGCGGAACTCGGCGTTCAGCCCGGTCTTGTCGAGGCCGGCGAACAGCGCGCCGAGCGCACCGCCGATCACCAGTCCGAAGAACGGCACGAAGAACAGGAGCCCGAGGAGGGTGCCGAACAGGGCACCTCCGGCGGCACCGGCCCCGACGTTCCCCGCCGGACCGGGGGTCTCGACGTGCGTCTTGCCCTTGTCGTCGACGCGGACGAGCGCGAGGCCGGACAGCTCGACGACGAGGTCGCTCTGCAGCTGCTGGACTTCCTCGTAGGCGGCGACGGCACTGGCGTCGTCGTCGAACGAGATCACGATGAGGTCTGCCATGATCGTTTCCTTCCGTTGGTGGTGGTCGTCACTCGGAGTAGCGGTTGACCCGGACCGGCCCGGCGCCGTCGAGGATGCGGTGGGCGGCGTCGACTGTCGCGCCGTCACCGTGCACGATGACGAGGTACCGGTCGGCCTTCAAGTCGTCCTCGTACTGCGGGATCTCGTCCTCGGGGACGGCCAGGCCGATGAGTGCGCCGAGACCCGCACCGATGCCGGCACCGACGAGCGTGCTGGCCAGCCACCCGGCGGCAGCGACCCACCCGATGCCGGGGAGCCAGACGAACCCGAGCAGCAGCCAACCGGTGAGCGCGCCCCACAGGGCGCCCCACAGGGCGCCCCACCCGCCGAACGTGCCGGCCTCGTTGCCGACCGGGATCCAGCCGTGCACCTTCTTGTCGTCCCTGACGCCCTTGCCGACGATCGAGACGACGTCGTCGCCGTACCCGGCGTCCTTGAGCGCCTTGGCGGCACCGAGGGCCTCGTCACTCGTGGCGAAGACACCGACGGTCGAGTCGGTGGCGGTGGTCGTGGTGGCCATGGGGTTCCCTTTCCTCGTGGTTGTCGAACGGTCGTGCTGCAGGTGGTCGGTGTCCGTCACCCGCCGATGAGGCGCTGCTTGGCGGCGGCGAACTCGTCGTCGGACAGGAGGCCCTGCTGCCGGAGCCGGCCGAGTCGCTCGAGCTCGCTCAGCAGGTCGGGAGCGACGGGGACGTCCGCCACGGAGCGTTCCGCCGCGGCGCGTTCCGCCGCGGCGCGTTCCGCTGCGGCGCGTTCCGCTGCCACCCGCTCCTCTGCGGCGCGGTCCTCCGCCGCACGCTCCTCGTGCCCGCGCACCGCACCGCCGACCGCCGACGCGGTCCCGGCCACGACCGCGGTCCGTGCAGCGAGCCCGAGCAGTCCGGGTCGGCCGAATCGTCGGAACGGCATGGTGTCTCCTAACCGATGTGCGCCGAGGCGGCGAGGTCGTTGAGTTCCGGTGCGGGGACGCGTGCGCTCCAGAGCAGCTGGCCCCCGCTGTCGGCGAACCGCTCCGCCAGGTCCTTGGCCCAGAGCTGCTCGATCACGACGATCGCGGCCGAGGTCCCGGGCGCGAGCGTGTCCGCGACCTGGTCGACGTCGTCGTTGGCGGCCAGGCCGCGGGCTTCGAGGGCGACCGAGCCCGATGTGCCGGTCCTGGTCACGTCGTCGAGCTCGCGGACGTGGACGGTGCCGTCCTCGGCCCGGCTGATGAGCAGCAGGTCGAGGACCCGGACCGTCTCGGCGTCCGTCAGGTCGACGAGCGCGCCGAGCACGGCGTCGTCGGGCAGCTCGCCCCGGAACGAGACGACGAACACCTCGGCCGGGCCGTACGTGAAGGTGGTCACGGTGCCTCCCCTGTGGTCATGGCACCAGGTGTAGCCGCGGCGGAACCGGTCGGGCACCACCCTGAGCGGGTGATCTGGCACGCCTCCGCAGATCACCCGGGGCGGGTGATGCACCGCCGGCACCGGTCGTCGATCGTTGCGTCCATGAACCCCGTGACAGCACGACCCGCGGTGACACCGTGAGCATCGGCGGTGGGATCTTCCTGCTCGTCGTCGGCGCGATCATGGCGTTCGCGTTCGACTTCACGGTCGTCGGCATCGACATCCAGCTCATCGGCTACATCCTGATGGTCGCCGGCTTCCTGGTCCTCGTGCTGGGGATCGTCCTCCGGCTCCGGCCGCGCCGTGCCACGACGAGCGTCGTCGCCGAGATCGACCCCGTGACCGGACAGCGTGTCGTCCGCCGGGTCGACGAGGACGACCGAGGGGTCTGACCGGCACCGTGCTCGCCGTGATCGGCCAGCTGCTGCCCCTCGCCATCGCCGGTGCGCTGAGCTCCGTCCCCATCGCCGCGGTGCTCACCCTGCTGCTCGGTGGTCGCGGCCTCGGTCCGGCCGTCCTGTTCGCCGTCGGCTCGGTGACCGGGGTCTTCGTCGTCACGGTCGCCGCGACCGCGCTGCTCGGCCGTGTCCTCGTGGTGGACCTGCCGGCGACGGCGTCACCGGGCCTCGGCCTGGGCGAATGCCTGCTCGGGGTCGTCGCGGTCCTCGCCGCGGGGGTCGTGTTCCGGCGCCCCGCCGCAGCGGGACCGAGCCGGACGAGCGCACTCCTGACGGCGGCAGTCGGCACCGTCCGACCCGCCGTCGCGCTCGCAGTGGGGGCGGCGCTCGCGCTGCGCCCGAAGGCCCTGCTGCTGGCGTCCGGCGTCGGCATCGTGCTCGCCCCGGCTGAGCTGCCGGCGGTGCCGTCGACCGTCCTCGTCGGGGCGAGCACCCTGCTGATGACGGCCACGGTGACGGGGCCGATCGTCTTCGCGCTGGTCGGCGGGGAACCGGCCCGCGCGGACCTGGAGCGGTTCCGCACCTGGCTGCGGCACAACTCGCGCGCCGTGACCGTCGTCGTCCTCGTGCTCGTCGGCGCGGTCCTGGTCGGCGACGGCCTCGGACGGCTCTGACGCCCCACGCACGAGCCGTCGGGCGACCGACGACGACGACCGACCGCCGACCGACGACCGACGACGACCGACCGACGACCGACCGCCGACTCGCTACTCCCGCGCCGCCAGCGCCGTCTGCCGCGGCAGCTCCCCGAACTCCTGCCGGTAGCTCCCCGCGAACCGGCCCAGGTGCGCGAACCCCGTCGCCCGGGCGATCTCGGCGACGCTGCGGTCGTCGCCGGCCTCGAGCTGCTCCCGGGCGAGCAGGAGCCGGATCCGACGCAGGTACATCGTCGGCGTGATGCCGTGGTGCCGCTGGAACGCCGCCTGCACGCCGCGGACGCTCAGACCCGCGGCCTCGGCGACGTCGTTGACGGTGATCTGCTCGGTCGCGTGGTCGAGCAGGAACGTCTCGGCACGGGCGAAACGCGCGGTCGACGCCATCACCGCCTCGTGCTGCCCCACCGGCCAGTGCGGGATCGCGGTCAGCAAGCCGCCGGCCGCGAACCGGGCGAGCTCCCGCTCCCGCTCGAGCGGCACGTCCGTCGGACCCTGCAGGACCTCCTGCGCGACCGACCGGACCATGAGCCACCAGGCGGCGAGCGGCGCCCCCTCTGGCACGTGTCGGGGACGGAACTCCAGCGGACCCGGCGCCCAGTCACCGCGCTCGGCGGCGACCTGCTCGACGATCGACCGGTCGATGCGCAGCACGTCGTGCTGGAAGTCCACCCACCGGAACCGCTGCGGGTCCTGTCGGTAGAGCACGGGGCGGCCGATCTGCACCGGGTTGTCGTCGACCTGCGCCGAACCGGCCTTCACCCAGACGATCATCATCGCCCGCCCGGGCTCGACCGCGCCGCTCAGGGCACCCGTGCACCGCGTCGACTCGAGGGAGAGCAGGGCGGTGCCCCGCACTCGCTCCTCGAAGACGAAGCCCTCTCCGGTCGCCTCCACGGTGAGTCCGTGGGTCACGTGGGTCACCGACAGCGCCTCGGCCGCGACCGACGGCTCGTCTGTCCTGATCTCCCGCTGCGTGCGGTGCATCATCTCGGGCACGTGATGATCCTCGCGACATGTCGGCATCCGCGCAACGCACGACGCGCCGGGTTTCCTGGACGACGACCAGCATCCGCGCGTTTGACTGATGCGACATGAAGTACATCCAGTACGACCGCTCCACGTTCCTGACGAGCGACGACGTCGCCGACGCCGTGATCGAGTACGCCGCGGCGCTCGCCGGCGGCAGTCGCGCCGACGCGATCGCGGTCCCGACGGTGGCGGAGGACGGCACGATGACGACCACGAAGATCCTCATCGGCCCGTCGAGCGAGATCGTCGTCGCCGACGCGGACGAGGACGAGCTCGAGGTCGAGAACGGTGAGTTCGTGGAACGCCTGCGTGCTGCAGCGCGGACGTTCGACCACCCTGAGACGATCCACGCCGACACCCGCTCGGACCTGACGGGCGACGGACCGGTCGCCTGACCGCAGCGCAGTCGGAGCGACACGCACCGCGCGCACCGCGCTCACCGCGCGCACCGCGCTCACCGCCCGAGGTCGGTCGGGAACCTGCTGGCGTCGACCGCCAGGACCGCCTCGGTCCGCCGGCGCATCTCGGCCAGGAATGCCCCACCCTCGGGTTCCAGGTCGTCGTCCGGCGCCGGCTCCAGGGCGACTGCCACCGCTGGTGCGAGGAGCAGCTCCACCGTGCTGGCCGCACCGAAGTCGTCGGTCGTCGGGACCGACACGACGTCGCTCAACCGGCTCTGGTGCAGGGCGGCCGCGTACCGGATCACCGCGTCGGCGACCGTGTCACCGGTCAGGACCCGGACGGTCCCCGCGTAGTTGACGTACTTCATCGGTGCTCCCTCGTGACGAGGGGCATCCGCCGCGGTGACGGTTCCCTGATCCTGCTGGACAGTAGGCCGTGGTCGCCGCGCGCGTCACAGACACCGAGGCCGACGCCGACGCCGAGGGGTCTGTCCACTCCGCGCTGTCGCTCGGGATCCCGCTGGTAGCAACGAGGTGCGCGCCGCCTCCCGTGCGGCGCGGGAAGGAAGCGACTCTTGACCGAGATCACCGCCCACCACGGGCTCTTCAAGGACACGAACCTGCACGTCGACGACACCGGCGGCTCCGGCCGCACCGTCGTCCTGATCCACGGCTGGCCGCTGTCCGGCGAGTCCTGGAGCAAGCAGGTCCCGGCGTTCGTCGACGCCGGACACCGCGTCGTCACCTACGACCGTCGCGGCTTCGGTCGCAGCGACAAGCCGAAGACCGGCTACGACTACGACCACCTCACCGAGGACCTGCACACGATCCTCACCGAGCTCGACCTGCAGGACGTCACCCTCGTCGGCTTCTCGATGGGCGGCGGCGAGGTCGCCCGCTACTTCTCGAAGTACGGCACCGAGCGGCTGCACAGCGTCGTCTTCGCCTCGGCCGTGCCGCCGTACCTGCTGCAGACGTCGGACAACCCGGACGGCCCGCTGCCGAAGGAGCAGGCGGCCGAGATGACCGCGGGCCTGACGAAGGACGAGGACGCGTTCTACGACCAGTTCACGACCGATTTCTTCTCGGTGGACGGCACCCTGGTCGTCTCCGAGGAGGACCGGCAGCAGGCCCTCACGCTCGCGAAGCAGGCGTCGAAGACCGCCGCGCTCGAGGCGATGGCGTCCTTCGCGAACACCGACTTCCGTGACGACCTGCCGAAGGTCACCGTGCCGACGCTCGTCATCCACGGTGACGGCGACGCGACCGTGCCGTTCGACGGCTCGGGTGCCCGCACGCACGCCGCGATCGCCGGCTCCGAGCTGCACGTCGTGTCCGGCGGCCCGCACGGCGTCAACGTCAGCCACCCGGACGAGTGGAACCGCGTGGTGCTGGCGTTCCTCGCGAAGTAGCGCGGAGACAGGTCGGACGGGAGGCCCGTGGCGGGTCCGCCACGGGCCTGCCGTCCGCCCTGTGCGCAGGTCCAGGGCCCCACTCAGGCCGCGGGAGCCACCAGACCGGCGCGCCGGCGCAGGTCGAGCGCGGCCGCGACGAGCTCGCGGGTACGCGGGTGCGCGTCCGCGTCGAACAGCCGCTCCGCGGGGCCCACGTCGACGACACGACCGCCGTCGAAGACCGCGATGCGGTCGGCGACCCGGCGCACGACGGCGAGGTCGTGCGAGATGAACACGCAGGTCGTGCCGGTGGTGCGCTGCAGGTCCAGCACCAGGTCGAGGATCCGCGCCTGCACCGAGACGTCGAGAGCCGACGTGGGTTCGTCGCACACCACCAGCGGCACCGGTCCGGCGAACGCCCGGGCGATGGCCACGCGCTGCTTCTGCCCGCCGGACAGCTGGGCCGGCCGGCGGTCGAGGACGTCGGCGGGCAGCCCGACCCGCGCCGCGAGCTGCTCGGCGGTGCCGTCGCCGTGCAGCAGCCGGATCGCCCGTCCCAGCACCTGTCGGACCGTCCGTCGCGGGTTGAGCGAGGCGTCCGCGTTCTGGAACACGACCTGCACGGGTGGGGTGCCGGTCGGCGTCCGGTCGCCGGCGTCCAGCGCGATCGTGCCGTCGTGTCGGACCAGTCCGGCGAGTGCTCGGCCGAAGGTCGTCTTGCCGGAACCGGACTCCCCAACGACGCCCAGCACCTCACCGCGGCGCAGCTCGAGGTCGATGCCGTCGAGGGCGACGGCGCCGTCGTACTCCTTGCGGAGGCCCCTGATCGTCGCCAACACGTCGTGCTGCGCGGTCTCGGCGGTCGTCCCCGTCGTTCCCGCCTTGCCTGCCGTTCCCGCCTTGCCCGTCGTGATGTCGGGAAGGGCGTCGACGAGCTGCTTCGTGTACGGCTCCGTGGGGTGGAGCAGCACCTGGGTCGCGGGGCCCTCCTCGACGAGCACCCCGTGGCGGAGCACCCCTACCCGGCCGCAGTGCGCCGCGACCAGCGGCAGGTTGTGGCTGATGAGCAGAGTCGCGAAGCCGATCTCGGTCCGGAGCTCGTCGATGAGCGCCATGATGCCCGCCTCGACCGTGCTGTCCAGGCCGGTCGTCGGTTCGTCGAGCACGAGCAGGCGCGGACGGGCCACCAGGGCCATCGCGATCGCGACGCGCTGCTGCTGACCGCCGGACAGCTCGTGCGGGTACCGGACCCCGATCGTCGTCGGCGAGGGCAGCCCGACCCGCGTGAACGCCTCGATCGTCGCGGTGTCCGCAGCCGCGCGGCCGGAGCCCGTGGCGCGCAGGACCTCGGCGACCTGGCGTCCGACCGTCATCGTCGGGTTGAGGGCGAGGCCGGGTTCCTGGTGGACGACCGCCACGACGTCGCGCCGGAACCGCCGGAGGCGCTCACCGCCCAGGGACGCGACGTCGACGCCGTCGACGACCAGCGCCGACGACCCGACGGCGGCGTCCGGGCCGAGCGACGCCGTCAGCGTGCCGGCCACGGTGCTCTTGCCGGAGCCGGACTCGCCCACGAGCCCGTACGAGCCACCGGGCTCGATCACGAACGCGACGTCGTCGACCACCCGGGTGCCGCGGTACGACACGGTGAGCCCCTCGACGCGGACCAGTGCGTCGGTCGTGCCGGTGGTGGTCCGGGGCTGCTCGCTCGTGCCGGTCTGCTCGGTCACTCGGAGACCTCCTTGAGGTTGTCGGCGATCAGGTTCGCGGACACGACGATCGACGCCACGGCGACACCCGGGAACACGACCGTCCACCACGCGGCCTGCAGGTAGGCGCGGTTCGCGTTGATGTCGAGCCCCCAGTCGGCGGCCGGTGGTTGCGAACCGAGCCCGAGGAACGACAGCGACGCGGTGATGAAGATCGCGGCACCGAGGCTCAGGACCGCCTGGATCACGAAGACCCCGATCACGTTCGGCAGCAACTCGGTGACCATCGCCCGGACGGCGCTCTCGCCCTGCAGCCGTGCGGCCTGGACGTAGGACTTGCCCATCTCGACGAGCACCGCGGCCCGGACGATCCGCGCGATGCCCGGCGCGAAGAGCACGCCGACGATGAGCACGAGCGCGGGCGTCGACACCCCGAACGCACCGACGAGCACGACCAGGAAGATCAGGCTGGGCAACGCGAGCAGCACGTCGAAGAACCGCATCAGGGCGGTGTCGACCCAGCCGCGGTGGTAGCCGGCGAGCAGGCCCAGGGTGCCGCCGACGACGGTCGCCAGCGCCGCGCCGAACGGGCCGATGACGAGCGCCGGCCGGGCCCCGGCGGCGACGCGGGCGAAGACGTCACGGCCGAGCGAGTCGGTGCCGAACCAGTGCGCAGCGCTCGGCGCCTGCAGGAGCTCGCCGGTGCGGGCGAAGGGCTGCAGGCCGAGCAGGTGCCAGCCCACGGCCAGGACGACCCACCAGAGCAGGATCGCCACGGAGACCAGGAACGTGGGACGCCGGAGGAGTCCGCGCCACCCGCGGCGGGTGACCCGTACGGTGCCCGTGGTGGTCGACGCCGACGGACGACCGGCGAGGGCGTCGGTCTCGACGGCGCCGGGGACGACGGCGGTCATGCGGTGGCCACCCGTTCGAAGCGGATCCGGGGATCGACCACCACGAACAGGTCGGTGAGCAGGAGCGCGCCGAGCGAGAGCGCCCCGGCGAGCATCACCCCGCTCTCGAGCAGCAAGGCGTCCTTGCGCTCGGCGGCCGACACGAGCAGCGCGCCGAGGCCCGGGTAGGAGAACAGGGTCTCGACGATGACGCTGCCGCCGAGCAGGGTGCCGAGGTAGATGCCGAGCACCGAGAACGTCGGGATGAGCGCGTTGCGGACGACGTGCCGGCGGACGACCTGGCCGGTGGTCAGGCCCTTGAGCACGGCGGTGCGGTGGAACTGCGACCGGATCGTCTCGATCGTCCCCGCACGCACCATCCGGGTCAGGACGGCGAGGTACGCCAGGGCGAGCACCACGGCGGGCAGCGTGAGCACCCGGAGCCGCTCGCCGAACCCGGCGTCGAGCGCACCGGACGCCTGCACGGGCACCACCCGCAGCCAGACCGCGAAGACGAGCAGCAGCACGATCCCGACGACGAACTCCGGCACCGCCGAGATCGTCAGCAGCCCGACCGTGACGGCACGGTCGGAGCGGCGACCCTGCCGGTACGCCTGCACGGCGCCGAGCGTGATCGCGACCGGCACCATGATGACGAACGCGTACGCGCCGAGCAGCAGGGAGTTGCCGAGGCGGCCGAGCACCAGGTCGCGGACCGGCTCGGAGTAGACGAAGCTCGTGCCCCAGTCCCCCGTGACGAACCCGCCGATCCAGTGCAGGTACCGGCTGACGAGGGACCCGTCGAGCCCGTGGTCGACGTTCCACGCGCGCACCTGCGCCGCCGTCGCGTACTGCCCGAGGGCGTTCCGGCCCGGGTCCCCCGGCACGACCTGGACGAGCCAGAACGTCAGGACGGAGACCACGACCAGGACGAGCGGGATCTGGACGACCCGTTGCCCGACCAGGGTCAGCAGACGACGGCGGCGCGCGGTGCTCATGACGCGGTGACCCCGATGCCCCGGAAGTCGAACCCGCCCGGGAAGTCCTGCCCCGACCGGAAGGTGCCCGTGACGCGCTTCTGCAGCAGGATGCTGCTCGACGCGAACGCGGGGACGATCACGGGCAGGTCGGTCCACTCGATCTCGGCGATCTGGTTCGCCAGGTCCTGCCGCTCCGACTCGTCGGTCGTCGACTCGTACCGGTCGGTCAGCTGCTCGAGCTCCGGGCTCGAGTACTTCGAGGCGTTCCAGACGGCGCCGTCGCGGTAGATCAGGTCGACGTACTGCGCGGGCAGGCGCTGCGCCCAGTTGGTGATCGTCACCGGGGCGTTCAGCCACGGGGTGTCGTCGCCGTCGGCGTAGTACTGCGCGCTCGTCAGCACCTTGAGGGTGACGTCGAACCCGCCGACCGCCTCGAGCTGCTGCTGCACCACCTGGGCGAGGGCCTTCTCGGCGTCGAGCGTCGTGATCTCGAACGAGACCGTCCTGCCGCCGAGCAGGTCCGCGACCTTCGCCTTGTCCTGCTCGCGCTGCTCGAGTCCCTTCGGCTGGATCGCCGAACTCGGGAAGAACGTGGTGTCGTTGCCGACCTCGGCTGCTCCGCCGTAGACCGTCTTGACGATCTCCTCGCGGTCGAGCGCGAGGGCGAAGGCCTCACGGACCTTCGGGTCGTCGAAGGGCGCCTTGGTGACGTCGAGGAAGATGCCGTCGAACTTGTTGAAGTACGGTTCGGTCTCGGTGTAGTCCGAGGCCTGCAGTGTCGACGTCGCGGTGGGGCTGGCGGCGATCTGGTCGATCTCCCCGCTCTGGAACGCGAGCAGCTGGGCCTGGTCGTCGGCGTAGAACTTCACGTCGACCTGCTGCAGCTCCACGTCCTTCGCGTCCCAGTAGTCCGGGTTCTTCGTGAACGTGGCGCCCTGGCCGGCCGAGTACTTCGTCAGCACGAACTGTCCGGCGCCGACGGGCTGCTTGGCCCAGTTCGCGCCGGCGTCGAAGCCGGCCGGCTGGATGGTCGTGTTCGAGCCCGTGAGCAGGTAGGGGAAGTCGGCGTACGGTTTGGCGAGCGTGAAGTCGATGGTCGAGGCACCGTCGGCGGCGACCGACTGCAGGATGCCGTCGAAGCTCGACTTGCCGGGCGACTGGCTGTCCTTGCCGATGATCGAGTCGAACGTCGCGACGACGTCCTTGCTCGTGAGCGCGGCACCGTCGGAGAACTGCAGGTCGTCGCGGAGCTGCACCGTCCAGGTGCGTCCGTCGGACGACGCCTTCCACGAGTCGGCCAGACGGCCCTCGAGCTTGCCCTTCGCGTCCTGGCTGAGCAGGCCCTCGGACGCCAACCCCACGATGAACATCGCGTTGTAGTCCGAGGTGGTGAGCGGGTTGATCGTGCTGTCGGGCTCCTGGAGTCCGAGCGTGTAGGTGCCGGTGTCCGAGGACGATCCGGGCGAGGCGTCGCCGCCGGACGAGCACGCGGCGAGCGTGAGGGCGAGGGCGGACGCGGTGGCCGCGAGGGCGAGGCGCTTGAGGCGACGCCGCCGCGACGTGAGGTCGACGGTCACGGATGACTCCTAGGGGTTCGGGTTGCAGGGGTGCGGTGCTGGGAGGGGTGGTGCGGTCAGCGGTGCGCGCGGTCCGGCACCCGGGGGTGTCCGAAGCGCTCGCGCAGGGTGAGGTCGTCGTACGCCGTGGCGGTCCGGCCGCGGCGCTGCAGTTCCGGCACGACGTGGTCGACGAACCGGTCGATCCCGCCGGGCAGGTACGGGAACTGCACGATGAAGCCGTCGGCGCCACCGTCGTCGGCGAGCTCCTCGAACCGGTCGGCGATCTCCGGTCCGGTGCCCGTCAGCAGGCTGCGGCGGTACGACCACGCGTAGACGTCGCGGGGCGTCGCGGGGCCGTCGGCGAGCAGCCGGTCGACCGCGGGCTTCGGCGAGCGGGTCTCGTTCGAGGTGTCGAACTCCTCGGCGTAGTCGAACGGCACGTCGACGTCGCGGCCGGACAGGTCCTGCCCGATCTGGTGCGACACGTCCTCGAGGATGAGAGCGTCCGGCGTCAGGGCGAGGATCGCGTCCGCCTCGGCTCGGGCGTCGGCGGCGGTCTCCCCCACGACCGGCATCACCGACGGCATGATCTTCACCGCGTCGGCGGAGCGGCCGTGCCGGACGGCGCGGGCGCGCAGGTCGTCGACGAAGCGTCGGACGTCCGCGGTGGAGCCACCACGGGTGAACACCGCGTCGGCCGTGTCGGCGGCGAGTTCCAGCCCGGACTCGGACCCGCCGGCCTGGAACAGCAGCGGGTGGCCCTGCGGCGGCCGGGCGATGTTGAGCGGCCCGCGCACCCGGAAGAACTCGCCCTCGTGGTCGAGACGGTGCAGGCCGTCGCGGCGCGCGAAGACCCCGGACGACGGGTCGGCCACGATCGCGTCGTCGTCCCAGCTGTCCAGCAGCCCGTTCACGACGTCGACGAACTCGCGACCGCGCTCGTACCGCCGGGAGTGGTCGATGTGGGCGTCACCACCGAAGTTGCGAGCCTCTTCGTCGTAGCGGCTCGTGACGAGGTTCCACGCGGCTCGCCCACGGCTGAGGTGGTCGAGCGAGGCGAGGGTCCTGGCCACGTGGTACGGCTCGTTGTAGGTCGTCGACACGGTCGCGGCGAGGCCGATCCGCGACGTCACCTGGGACAGCGCGGCGAGCAGCGTGAACGGTTCGGGCCGCAGCGCACCGTAGTGGTCGACGCCCGACGGGTACCGGTCCCAGAAGTACAGGCCGTCGGCGAGGAAGAGCGTGTCGAAGACCCCGCGCTCGGCGGTCTGCGCGATGTGGCGGTGGTGCCGGATGCTCAGGTGCTCGGCGGGGCGCGAGGACGGGTGCCGCCACCCGGTGACGTGCGCGCCGCCCGGGTGGAAGGCGAAGGCGCCCAGCAGGATGCGGTCGCTCATGCGGACGCCTCCTGGTCGACAGCCGCGGGCGCGGGCGCGGCTGCCGAACCGTCGTACCGGCTCGCCGGTCGCGCCAGCCCGAGGTGCTCCCGCAGGGTGTCGCCGCGGTACGTGCGGTCGTACACGCCACGACGTTCGAGCTCCGGCACGACCTGGTCGACGAACCGGTCGACGCTCACCGGGATCGACGAGAACGCGAGCATGTAGCCGTCGGCGGCGTCCTGCTGGTAGCGCTCGGTCAGCCAGTCGGCGATCTGCTCGGGCGTGCCCGGCAGGAACCGACGGCGCAGGATCGTCCGGTAGACCTCGCGCAGCGTGGTGGCCTCGGCGGCGATGCGGCGGATCGACTCGTAGACGGACTTCGACTGGTTGATCGCCGTCTCGTCGAAGACGTGCTCGAACGGTGCGTCGAGCGGCCGGTCGGACAGGTCGGTCTGCAGGTAGTGGGACAGCAGGTCGAGCGAGACGCGGTCCGGTGTCAGTTCCTCGATCTCGTCGAGCTGCCGCAGCGCGTCGGCCTCGGTGTCGCCGATCACCGGCGACACCGCCGGCAGGATCAGCATCGACGACGCGTCACGTCCGTGCTCGACGGCGCGGCGCTTGTAGTCGGCGTACAGGGCCTGCGCGTCGGCGAGGTCGTCCTGCCAGAGGGTGAAGACGCCCTCGGCCTTCGCCCCGGCCAGCGCGCGGCCGGCCTCGGACGCCCCGGCCTGGAACAGCACCGGGTGGGCCTGCGGCGGCCGGGCGATGTTGAGCGGCCCGCGCACGCGGAAGAACTCGCCCTCGTGGTCGAGCACGTGCAGTCCGTCGCGCTTCGCGAAGTACCCGGACTCCTGGTCGTACAGGAACGCGTCGTCGTCCCAGCTGTCCCAGAGGCCCTGCACAACGTCGACGAACTCGGCACCCCGGCGGTAGCGGACGGCGTGGTCGAGGTTCGCGTCGCGACCGAAGTTCCAGGCCTCTTCGTCCGAGGCGCTCGTGACGAGGTTCCAGGCGGCCCGGCCCTCGCTGAGGTGGTCGATCGACGCCAGCTTCCGGGCCACGTGGTACGGCTCGTTGTAGGTGGTCGAGACCGTCGCGGCGAGCCCGATGTGCTCGGTCCGCTGCGACAGGGCACCGAGCAGGGTGAAGGGCTCGGTGCGGATGTTCACGGCGTGGTCGATGCCCGATGCGAAGCGGTCCCACACGTACAGCTCGTCGGCGATGAACAGCGTCGCGAACCCACCGCGCTCGAGCGTCTGCGCGAACCGGACGTAGTACTCGACGTCCAGGTAGGCGTTCGGTTCGCTGCCCGGCAGGCGCCAGCTCGTGACGTGCTCGCCGCCGGGGTAGAACACCATCCCGCCGAGCACCAGGCCGCCGTCGCGGGTCATGCCGTCACCGCCTCGTGGGCCAGGACGGCGCCGAGCTGCGGGGCCACCTGCTCGGCGAACAGCGCGAGGGCGTCCGTCCGTGCACCGACGTCGGAGTAGCCGTCGTCGACCTGCACGTTGAGCTGCGTCGCGTACCGGGAGTACGGCTTCGACGCGATCGACTCCGCGATGTCGTCGGCCGTGCCGTAGTGCAGGTTGAGCGACGCGGCCTTCTCGGCCAGGGTCGTCGCCGGCGGCAGGAACGACTCGCCCCACGCGTACTTCGCCTCGATGCCCGCACGCGCCTCGCGCAGCGCGGTCTCGCGGTCCGGGGCCGGGTAGATCGCCGTCGAGAGCGCGACGCGGGGAACAGCGCCGTCCGGCAGTGCGGCGTGGTAGGCGTCCGCGGTGACCTCGGCCGGCACGGTCTGCGTGGTGCCGATCAGCACCCCGTGCCCCCGACGGGCGGCGATGGCGGCGCTCTCGGCGCTGAGCGTGGCGTCCCAGATCCGGTCGAGCAGCCCGCTGCCGTCCGGGTTCAGGCGTGCGGTCCCCGTGCCGAGTGACGCACCACGCAGCGCGTCGAGCAGCCGTGCGAGCTGCTCGTCGAACGCGGCACGACGGGTGTCGTGGTCGGCCCCGACCAGACCGGGTGCGAAGACGTCGAGGGTCTCCGGGCCGCCACCGTTGGCGACGCCGAGTTCCACGCGTCCGTCGCTGATCGCGTCGAGGACGGCGGCGTCCTCGGCGACCCGAACCGGGTCCTCGTGCGGCAGCGTGACCGCTCCGAGCCCGAGCCGCAGGGTGGACGTCCGCTCGGCGAGGGCCGCGAAGAACACGAACGGTGACGGCAGTCCGCCGCGCGCCGGTGCGTCGTCGTGTCGGAAGTGGAACTGGCGGACCCAGGCCCCGTCGTACCCGAGGCGTTCCGCCGCGGTGAAGAGCTCGAGCTCCTCGCGGTAGGCCCGGGTCGCCGGCGGCGCCTCGGTGCCGTGCGAGAACACCGCGATCCGCAACGGCACCGTGGCCGCGCGGGCGGTGCGTTCGACGTGCGTCATGCAACACTCCCTCGTCAGTGGAGCGATGCAAACACGAGCGAGCGACGCGCACGAGCGTCGACGTAACGGGACGCAGTGATTCGTCACGGAACGTAGGAGAGCGCGCACCGCGCGGAACAGGAGCATCATCGCCGCCCTTGTGCCCGGAGCAGGACCGACGTAGCTTGGCGGCAGCTGCCCCGGACCCCGGTCGCCGGAACTCCTGTGTTCCTCGAGACGATCAGGGAGTGTCACCGTGCCGCAAGAATCCGTCGACGAGACGTCATCCGCGACCACCACCACCGAACTGAGCACCGCCACCGCCGCCGCACCGGTCCGCCTGGAGGCCTCGGCGTCCTCGCCCGAGCAGGCCCTCGAGCAGTTGCCGGGCCTCGTCACGGGCACCTCCTGGCAGACCCGTCCGACCACCGGGGCGTACTCGTTCCGGTACCTGGCCGTCGGTGACGGCAACGTGACGCTGCGCCGATCGCAGATGCGCGGCTACGTCCGCGGCACCGTGGCCCCCGACGACGCGTACATCGTCGTCTTGGTGCTCGGCGGCGTCGTCACGCTCGACCTCCTGCGCGGCGGCGGGCCGGTCGACAACGGCGTGCCGGCGCTGATGCCCACCGAACGACGCGCCGTCGTCGAGGCCAGCAACCACGACGCCGTCATGGTGCACCTCACCCGCGCGTTCGTGCGGTCCGTCGCCGAGGAGCGCCACGGCCTGCCCTCCGGCGGCCTGCACCTCGACGAGCGTGCCGTCCCCGCAGCGGACGCCGTCGTGCGCTGGCGGCAGGTCCTCGAGTCCGCTCGTCGGGTCCTCGCGGCGCAGGGTGTGGCCTCCACCGCCTGGTCGGACGCCACCCGGGCCGTCGCCGTCGCCTTCCTCGCCCTGTACCCACCGAAGGCCGCCGAACCGTCGAGCGCCCTGTGGGCACCGCGGAACGCCCGGATCCGGCGAGCGGTCGACCACGTGCACGAGCACGCGGCGGAGCCCATCGCCGTGTCGGACCTCGCCGCGGTGTCCGGCTTGAGCGTCCGTGCCGTGCAGGAGTCGTTCCAGCGGCTGTTCGGGATGCCGCCGTCGGCCTACGTCCGGTCCGTCCGGCTCCAGCGCGTCCGGGGCGACTTGCTGCGACTCGACACCGCGACCACCTCGGTGAGCGAGGTCGCCCGCAGCTGGGGGTTCGCCCACCTCGGCCGGTTCTCGGCGGAGTACACGAGCCGCTACGGCGAGTACCCGAAGGCCACGCTGCACCGGTAACCGGTCGAGCGCGCGCCACGCGCCCTGGGCAGGGCCGACGGGCGGACGGGAGGCGCGGGGCGGGCCCGGACCGCGCCTCCCGTCCGTCAGGTCGTCCCGTCCACCGCCCTGACGGACGTCACGCAGACGGCGTCGCGTCGAGCGCGATGACCGCGACCTGGACCACTGCGTCGTCCGGCATGTCCGGGTAGTAGTTGGCGCGCAGCTGCCGGGCGAAGTCGACCATGTCGGTGTCGGCCGGCTGGTGCGCTGCCCAAGGGGTGAGCTCCGCCAGGCGGTGGTCGGTCACCTCGGTGACCTGGCCGGCCAACGGCGTCGCCGAGGGGTGCTCGTCGAAGACGAACACCGCGGGGCCGGTGCGGACGTCCTCCTGCCAGCGCACCGTCGTGACCTTCTCGCCGCGGTGGACGGCGTCGTGGTGCTTCTGGTGGAAGTGGATCGTCTGGGACACGGATCAAGTCTGGTCGATGTCGACCAGGTCCGCGTGCCGCGCGGCGTAGGCCGTCGCACGGCGGATCCGTCGGAGCGTCAGCGGGACGATCCAGACGAGCACCGCCACCATGAGCACGAGGAACACCGGCGGCAGGATCCCGAGGTCGCCGCGGATCCACGTCGACACCATCTGGAACGCGAGCGCTGTGTAGAGCAGCCCGATGTACGCGAGCTGGAACCGCAGCGCGAGTGGGAGCACCGTGGCGTACCGGACGGCGCCGACCTGCTCAGCCGGGTCGAGCGGCAGGTCCGCGCCGCGGGCCACGATCTTCCCGAAGCGACGGAGCCGACCGAGGTCGTGGCCGGCGGACGCCCGCAAGAGCCCGCTCAACGGCAGCGACTGGAGCAGGGCCGCGAACGCGGTCGCAGTGAAGACCAGCTGGCCGGCGAGGAAGGCCGCCTGGGTGAGTCCAGCGGAGTCGTCCCCGGTGAAGGCGGCCAGGACCACCACGCCGATCGTCACGACGACGATGGACACGCCGAAGGTCACCGCGATCACCACGATCGCGTGGCGGAGTTCGGCCGGTCCGAACCGGTAGCCGACCGGGTACGCCGCCGGCGACGGCTCCGTGCGCCGGAACAGCGCACCGAGTGGTCGCGCGATCACCAGCAGCACCGCCGCTCCCCCGATCAGCACGACCGGCACCCAGACCGGCGCACCGGCCGAGACCGACGCGAGCACGACGACCACCGCACCCGCAACGTCCACGGCGACCACGCCCAGCAGCCACCACCGCAGGTACCGGGAACTGTCCGTGGACGACCGGTGGTCCCAGTAGCCCGCCAACGACCCGACCACCGCAGGTCCGACGACGAACATCGGGATGCTGACGCTCACCGCGATGATCAGGACGTCCGAAACGTCGCTGAGTTCGAACACCGCCAGCAGGGTGCCCCCGAGGGTGAGCGCTGTGATCAGCACGATGAGCAGGACGTAGCTCAGGACCCGCATGGGGTGACTCCTCTTCCGGCAGGACGACGCCTCCCAGTGCATCCTGGCCGAGCTCCGACGGGCCGGCCCACTTCGTGCGGAGAACCGCATCACGTCAGGTCGTCGAGGCGGCCGTCCCTACGCTGAGGACATGGCGCAGCGGCGAGCGGTCGGGTTCGACCTCGACGGGACGCTGTTCGACCACCGTGGCGCAGCGACCACCGGTGCCGCCCGGTTCCTCGAGTCACTCGGCATCCCGGTCTCGCTGTCCGCCATCGGCCGCTGGTTCGCCGCCGAGACCGAGCAGTTCGAGCGGTGGCGAGCCAGGCAGATCAGCTTCCCCGAGCAGCGGCGCGAACGGCTGCGGGCCGTCCTGCCCGCGCTCGGCGTGCCGATCCCCGCCGACGACGGCGGGCTGGACGAGCTCTTCGACGCGTACCGGCACCAGTACGAGGCATCGTGGCGTGCGTACCCGGGGAGCCTGCCGCTGCTGCGGACGCTCCGTGTGCAGGGGTACCGCATCGGCGTGCTGACGAACGGCACCGAGACGCAGCAGGTCGACAAGCTGCGCCGCACCGGCTTGCTCGACGCGGTCGACGTCGTGTGCACCTCGGAGCGGATCGGGGTGCAGAAGCCAGACCGTCGCGCGTTCGAGACCCTGTCCGCCGAACTCGGCGTCGAGCCGAGCGGCTGCTTGTTCGTCGGGGACAGTGTCGCGCACGACGTGGAGGCGGCCTGGGCCGCCGGGATGCACGGGCTGTTGATCGACCACGAGGCCACGGACGGCCCCGACATGGAGACCATGGTGCTCACGGCGCTCGCCGACCGCCGCGGGTGACGTGGTCGCTCGGCCGCTCGACGGCTCGGCCGCTCGGCGGCGGCAAGCGGCCGTAGAGTGCACCATGACCCAAACACCGGCAGCATCGCCGCTGCTGCACCTCGGGGTGCTGGCCGAGTCGCGGAAACCCGACGAACGCCGCCTCCCGATCCATCCCGCCCACTTCGAACGCATCGACCCCGACCTGCGCGCGAACATCATCCTGGAACGCGGGTACGGTCGCCGCTTCGGCGTCACGGACGACCAGCTCGAACCCCTCGTCGGCGCCATGGCGGACCGAGACGAGCTCATCGCCGCGTCGGACGTCGTCCTGCTGCCCAAGCCCCAGGTGTCCGACCTCGAGGACCTGCGGGACGGGCAGGTCCTGTGGGGCTGGCCGCACTGCGTGCAGGACCCCGCCCTCACCCAGGTCGCGATCGACAAGCGCCTGACCCTCATCGCGTGGGAGTCGATGAACCACTGGCGGTCGGACGGCGGGTTCAGCCTGCACGTGTTCCACAAGAACAACGAGCTCGCGGGCTACTGCTCCGTCATCCACGCCCTGCAGCTCTGTGGTTCCACCGGGGACTACGGCCGCCGTCTCACCGCGGTCGTGATCGGCTTCGGGGCCACCGCCCGCGGTGCCGTCACCGCGCTGAACGCCCACGGGATCCACGACGTCCGCGTCCTGACCAACCGCGACATCGCCGCCGTGGGATCGCCGATCCCCTCCGTCGACATGCTGCAGATCAGCCAGGACGACCACGACCCCAGCGGCAACACGGTCAAGACCGAGGACGGTCCGGTGCCGCTGGCGCCGTACCTGGCCGAGAACGACATCGTCGTGAACTGCACGCTCCAGGACCCGAACGCGCCGCTCACGTACCTGCGCACCGAGGACCTGGGCGCGTTCCGTCCGGGCAGCCTCATCGTCGACGTCTCGATCGACGTGGGGATGGGGTTCGAGTGGGCGCAGGCGACGACCTTCGCGGAACCGATGACCACCGTCGGCGAGAGCACGAACTACTACGCCGTCGACCACAGCCCGTCGCTGCTCTGGAACTCGACGACGTGGGAGATCAGCGAGGCGCTCATGCCGTTCCTCCGACCGGTCATGGAGGGCCCGTCGTCGTGGGCCGACTCGGACACGATCCGACGCGCCGTCGAGATCGAGGACGGCCACGTGCGCAACCCGGCGATCCTCGCGTTCCAGGGGCGCTCGGACGAGTACCCGCACGTGGTGGGCGGCTGACGCGGGCGCTGGGGGCGCTGGTCGGCGCTGACCCGATGCGGAACGACGAGGTCGACGTCGTGCGACAACGGCCTCGTCGTACCGCGTCGGCGGTGCTCACCGGAGCGCCGCAGCAGCCTCCCGCAGCTCGGCGAACGCTGCGAGCGCATGACCCGCGAGTCCGTCGTCATCAGCGCGTGCCGCACCGGCCCACCGGTCGAACCCCTGCTTGAAGGCGAGCACGCCCATCTCGCTCGCGAGCCGGGCCGTCGGTTCCGCGACCCCGCGCTCGATGAGCGCATCGGTCATCGCGGCGGCCATCCCGACGCTCTTCAGGGCGTCGCGCTCCTGCAGTTCGGCGCTCGCGGCGACCGCGGCCTTGAGTCGCGGTCCCAGCTCGCGGTTCATCGGACCCATCTCGCCCGATGCACGTTCGAGCCCAGCGGCGACGGCGTCGAGCGGTGAACGTTCGGGCGCTGCGTCGGTGATCCCCTCGGACAACAAGCGGCTCAGCGTCTCCTGCCCGGCGACGAGCAGTTCGCGCTTGTCCGGGAAGTGTCGGAAGAAGGTGCTCTTCGTGACCCCCGCTCGCTCGGCGATCTGCGTCACGGTCGTCTCGTCGTACCCCTGCTCGGAGAACAGGTCGACGGCGGCCAGGACCAGCCGTTCCCGAGCTCCCGGTTCCCATCGCGCCATGGAAGCATCCTACGGGACGGGACAATTGTCTCATCACAGGTGTACGGTGACGAGACACTTGTCCCATCACTGGAGGATCTCATGCGCGTCTTCATCACCGGCGGCACCGGCACCATCGGAACGGCCGTCGTCGCCGAACTCATCGCCGCAGGCCACAGCGTCACTGCGCTCGCCCGCTCGGAACGCTCGGCCGCAGCCCTCACCGCGGCGGGCGCAGAACCGATCCGGGGCGGTCTCGGCGACCTCGACGTCCTGCGTGCCGGTGCTCGCGCCGCCGACGGCGTCGTCAGCCTCGCGTTCTCGAGCGACTTCAGCTCGCCGGACGCCCTGACCCGGGGCATCGCCGAGGAGGCGGACGCGATGGCCGCACTCGGCGAGGAACTCGTCGGCTCCGACCGCCCGTTCGTCGTCGTGTCCGGCACCCCGTGGGTCCCGGGCAGGGCGTCGACCGAGGCCGACCCTCTGCCCCTCGAGGGACCGGTCGCCGGCCGCGCTCGGTCGACGCTCGCCGCGCTCGAGCTCGCGGAGCGCGGCGTCCGGGTGTCGGCGATCCGCCTGCCGCGGACCGTGCACGCCGACGGCACGGGCGGCTTCGCGGGCATCCTCACCGAGACGGCCCGAGGCAGCGGTGTGGCCGGGTACCCCGGAGACGGCGAACAGCGCTGGCCCGCCGTGCACGCGCGGGACGCTGCCGTCCTCTTCCGACTGGCTCTGGAGGTCGCACCGGCCGGCACGGTCTGGCACGCCGTGGCCGACGAGGGCGACCGGGTGCGCGACGTCGCCGAGGTGATCGGCCGACGGCTCGGACTGCCGGTCGAGCGCGTCGCGGATGAGACGTTCGGGGCGTTCGCCCCGATCTTCGTGATGGACCAGCCGGCGTCGAGTGAGCACACGCGTCGCACGCTCGGTTGGGAGCCGGCCCACGAATCACTGCTGGCAGACCTGGAACACGTCGAGCGCTGACGTCGAGCGCTGACGTCGCGCCCTGGGCGCGACCGAGGGACGGACGGGAGGCGCGGTGCAGGCCCGCACCGTGCCTCCCGTCCGCCGTCGGCGCGCGTGACCTGCCCCGCGTCGGTCGCGCGGACCGGTGCGGTCGTCAGGCGGTGCGGTCAGTTCCCCCACACGAAGAACGCGATGACCCCGCCCATCAGGACCGCACCGATCGGGACGAGGTACACCCAGTCGTGACGGATCGGACCCTGTCCGGGCTGGTGGTCGCGCTGGAACGGCGCGACCGGGTTCCCACTCGTTCCCGGCAGGAAGTCGACAGAGTGCTGTCGGACCGGTTCGTGTCGTCGGCTGTGCATCGGACCCCCGTGATCGCGTCTGCGGTGGGCTCTGGCGGGCTCGAACCGCCGACCACTTCGGTGTAAACGAAGTGCTCTACCAACTGAGCTAAGAGCCCGCGACACGATCCTAGAGGTCGATTCCCCGTATCGTTGCGCTGGACATCCCGTCCGTTGGCCAGTTCAGCGCTCGGCTTCATTTCGCCGATAGTAAGCCGTACACTTAACCCATGTCCGACGACCCCGTCTACGCCGTGATCCTCGACCTCGTCGACTCACGAACGCTCGACGACCGCCCCGCCGCACAGCGCGAGGTCGAGCAGGCGTTCCGCGAGACGACGGACGTCACCCCGGTGGACCCGGTGCACGCGACCGTCGGCGACGAATTCCAGGTGATCTACGCCACGCTCACCGACGCGCTCGTCGCCAGCACCGCCGCCATGCTCGCCCTGCCACCGACGGTGCAGGTCCGGCTCGGGATGGGTCGCGGGACGGTGCGGACGGTGGGGTCCGGTACGAGCGGTCCGCTCCAGGACGGCCCGGCGTGGTGGTCCGCCCGCGACGCCATCAACGAGACGCACCGCCGTGAAGACGGCAGGACGTCCTTCCTCCGGTCGTGGTTCCACGCGTCCGACGATCGCCACGGCACCGAGGAGCGACTCGTGAACGCCTACTTCCTCAGCCGCGACCACGTCATGGCCCGCCTGACGCCCCGGGCAAGACGCATCGCGCTCGGCCTCGTCCAGGGCCGGACCCAGGCGCAGATCGCCGCGACCGAGGGGATCACCCCGTCAGCGGTGTCCCAGTCGGTGCAGAAGTCGGGTGTGGCCGCGATCGTCGAGGGCCTCCGGGTCCTCGTGGGACAGGAACGCTGATGCTCGCCGGGATCCTCCTCGCACTCATCGGTCTGGGCGACGTCGTCCGGGCCCGCACCGGTGCCGATGCACACCGGCAGCGCACGCTGGCCACCATCGCGGTCGTCGTGCTGTGGGCCGGGGTGTCCGCCGTGGCGTGGCTCGGTCTCGGTGTCCCCGTGTGGGGTGTCCTCGTCACGGTGGTGCTCGCGGCGGCGTGGATCGCCACGACCGCGCCGGTCCGAGCCGGTGCCGGGACCGCCGACGACGACCGTGACGCGCCGACGACCCGGGGGCTGCTGCGGCGGTCCGGGTCCTGGCCCGCGGTCCTGCTCGCCGTCGCCGTCGCCGTGCTGCTGCTCTGGGGGCCGCTGCCCGACGGCACGGGCTTCGTGGTCGACTGGCACGACGGCTCGGGCCTGGCGTTCGTCGACGCCGTTCCACTCGCCGCCGTCGTGGGCGGTGTCGGCTCGGCGCTGTTCCTCGTCGACTCCGCGAACGTGGTCGTCGCCCAGGCACTCCCGCCGGGACTGCAGCGCGGAGCCACCACGGGCGCCGAGGCCGATGACCTCCGCCGCCGGTTCGGGCGACGCCGACGCGCCGACGCCGACGCCGAACAGTCCGGGGACAGCACGGTGAGCCTCAAGGGTGGACGACTGATCGGCCCGATCGAACGACTGCTGCTGGCCGGGTTCGCGATGGCAGGGGCCTTCCCGGTGGTCGCCGCACTGATCGCGGCCAAGGGCATCGTCCGGTTCCCCGAGATCCGGCGCGAGACGACCGGCTACCAGGCGGAGTACTTCCTGATCGGCAGCCTGGTGAGCTGGGCGATGGCCTTCGCCGCCGCCGGCATGTGCTGGCTCCTGGCGCACAGCTGACGCGCGCGGAGCCCGTCGCGTCCCCCGTCCCCGTCCCCGTCCCCGTCCCCGTCCCCCGAGGTTCCGAAATCTCGGCACCTCGCAGCCCCGAGCGCGCCGCCGTGGAACCTCGGCGATGAACGGGCGGCGAGTCGTGGAACCTCGGCGCAGTAGGTCCGCCCGGCATCGGGGTGCTTCGGAGCCTCGTCAGGCCGCGCGACGGGCCCGACCCTCGACCTGGCGTTGGACGAACGCCTGTCGGAGTCGCTCGAACAGCACGGCCGGACGCCCGGTGTCGGCAGCTGTCGCGTGGATGACGATCCAGCCGTTCACCGCGAACCCGCTCGACCGTCGCTGATCGTGCTGGAAGGTCCGGCGGTCACGGTGGTGGTCACCGTCGTACTCGAGCGTGATCTGGAGCGTCGGCCAGGCGAGGCGCTCCCCAGAGCCGAGCGGCCGTGGTGTGGCTGACGAACTGGTCGCTCCGGAGGACGACGGCGATCGCTTCGACGACCGTCACGGGCACGTCCGCTCCGACGCGGACGCCGTGGACCGGAGCCCTGAGGTCACGACGGGTCAGCCGCGATGGGCTCGCTCCGGCCGCCAGCGCCTCTCGCACCGGGAACGGCCTCGGCAGGTGCTCGTCTCGCGCTCGGCTCCCCATGACGAGAGCATCGCGCACGAGGTGTCGGGCCCGACCGCGGTCGGACGGATCTGTGGAGAACGACGTGGGACGGGCCTCCAGTCCGAACCAAAAAGGACGCGGTGAGGTTCCAGGACGTGCCGCGCGACGATCGCCGAGGTGCCGATCCCGAGCGAACAGGGCCACGAGATGCCGAGATTTCGGAACCTCGGCGGGGCACAGCCGGAACCTCGGGCGCACCCGCACCCGAGAACCCCGGGGGTGGCGGGTACCCTCTCCCTCGTGAACGGTGCCGGTGTCCTCGACGAATCCGGGCGGCTGCGGCTCCTCGGCTCCGGGGTGACGGGTGCCGCGTTCGCGGTCGTCCTCGTCATGCTCGTGTTGTCGTCGTGGACGGAGGCGACCACCACCGTCCTGGTCTCCGTCGGCATCCCGTCCGCGGCGGCAGGTGCTGCGATCGCCGTGTACCTGCAGCTCCGGTCCTGGCGCGCCGAGGGCGGGTACGAGAACTCGGTCCTGGTCCGCGACTGGGTCGCGGAGGGCCAGATCCCGGTCGGAGTACCCGCCGAGCTGTGGATCCCGCTCGTGCAGGCGCAGGCCGACCGCGAAGGAGCCGGCTGGGGCAAGGTCGTCCTCGGCACGCTGTGGATCGCGATGACGTGGTCGATGCGTGACCAGCACGACGCCCTCATCACGACGATGTTGATCCTGCTCTGGGCCGGCATGGTCCTGTGGGCGGCGGTGTGGGTCATCCCCCGTGCTCGAGCGGCCCGTGCGCTGCTCCGCCGCGGCGTCTCCACGATCGGCTGAGCGACCGCGCGGGACCATCGGCTGAGCGACCGCCGGAGCCCGCTGACTACGCTCGGCGGCATGCAGAGTCGCACCCTCGGTCGCACCGGCCGCGAAGTCTCCCCCATCGGTCTCGGTACGTGGCAGTTCGGCGGTGACTGGGGTCCGGTGAGCGAAGCGGACGCGAACGCCGTGATGGACGCCTCGGTCGCGTCCGGTGTCACGCTCTTCGACACCGCCGACGTGTACGGCGACGGTCGCAGCGAGCAGCTCATCGGTTCGTGGCGCGCATCGAACCCCGACGTTCCGTTGACGGTCACGACGAAGATGGGTCGGCGTGCCGAGCAGGTCCCGGCGAACTACGTCGCGGCGAACTTCCGCGAGTGGGTCGACCGCTCCCGTACGAACCTGCGGCAGGACACGCTCGACCTGGTGCAGCTGCACTGCCCGCCGTCCGAGGTCATCGGCGACGACGCGGTGTACGACGCGCTCGACGCGCTGGTCGCGGACGGCTCGGTCGCCGCCTACGGCGTCAGCGTCGAGACGGCCGACCAGGCGTTGGCCGCGATCGCCCGGCCCGGCGTCGCGAGCGTCCAGATCATCCTCAACGCGTTCCGGCTCAAGCCGCTCGACCGCGTGCTGCCGGCAGCCCTGGAGGCAGGGGTCGGCATCCTCGCGCGCGTCCCGTTGGCCTCGGGGTTGCTGTCCGGCAAGTACACGACGGAGACGTCGTTCGCCGAGGGCGACCACCGCAACTACAACCGCCACGGCGAGGCCTTCGACCAGGGCGAGACGTTCAGCGGTGTGGACTACGACGACGGCGTGCGCGCGGCACAGACCTTCGCAGCGTCGCTGCCGGACGCCGTCTCGGTGCCGCAGGCGGCGCTCGCCTGGGTCATCGCGCAGGACGGCGTGACCGCGGCGATCCCCGGAGCCCGCAACCCGGAGCAGGCCCGGTCGAACGCGGCGGCCGGCGACCTGCCGGAGATCGACGGCCTGGACGCCACGGTGCGCGACCTCTACGACACGTGGTTCCGCGCCACGGTCCACGACCGCTGGTGAGGACCCGCGTCGTCGCGGTCGCGGTGGCCGCACTCCTGCTGCTGTCGGGCTGCGCAGCGCCGGGGGCGGGGGCGTCGCGCGACGCTCCGCCCTGGCCGCGGCCAACCGACCTGTCCGCCCGTGCCGACGCTGCGGGCCTCCGGAACGTGTGGGGCGAGCGGCTCGCCGAGCACGTCCACACCCACCTGACGATCCTCGACGGCGACACCCCGGTGACGGTCCCGGCGAACATCGGGCACTCGGACCGGGGGAAGTTCGCCGCCGAGATCCACACGCACGACACCTCGGGCATCGTGCACGTCGAGTCCCCCACCGAGCAGACGTTCACGCTCGGTCAGTTCTTCGACGAGTGGGGTGTCTCGCTCGGTCCGGAACACGTCGGCGGCCTGCGCGGCGAGCTCACGGTGTGGGTGGACGGGCGCCGGACGATCGGCAACCCACGCTCCATCGAGCTGACGAACCGGCGCGAGGTCGTCCTGATCGTCACGACGATCGGCGAGGTCCCGCGCCTGCCAGCTCCCTTCGACTGGCCGCCGCAGTACGGCTAGCTCGAAGGGTGCGAGGTTCCGTACCCGGTGCGCCCCGACGGGACCCGCACCGAAGACGGAACCTCGCACGGAACCGCACCGCCCGCTCACGCCTCCTTCGGCGCGACCCACGCCAGGTCGAGCTCCCACTGCTCCACCGAGCCGGCCGGCAACTGCCACACGTACTCGTTCTTGAGCTTCTTGCCGTCCTCGCGGAACGGCCCCGTCCGGTACGGGTAGAACGCCACCGTCGGCAGCGTGCCCGGCGGCGCCGTCCGGATCGCGTTCGAGAAGTCCTTGTTCAGCTGCCGCAGTTCGGCGATGACCGCGGGGCGCGCCGCGTCCGAGTCGAAGGACCCGGCGCCCGCCGCGAGCTGGAACGCGATGTGCAGCTGGCGGTCGCCCCGGTCGTCCTCGTAGCTGATGAGCCGGTGGTTCTCGACGGCCTCGAGCAGCTCCGGGTCGCCGTAGACCACGTCACGCACGACGTCGGGTGCGACGACCGCGCCGTTGTAGTCGACGGACAGGTCGGACCGGCCGTAGTGGAACAGCAGCGGCAGGTCGAGCTCGGCGGCGTCGGCGAGTTCGTCGAAGCCGTGTGCGCGGAGCGTCTGCCGCAGTGGACGCATCCGCACGACGTGCCCGCGGTCGTGGATGTTGTACCGGATCCGCGGGCTGATGTTCTCGGACCGGGTGATCGTGACGACGAGTTCGCCGAGTTCGTTCGTCTCGATCAGGTACCCGAACGGGTTGAACTGGAACACCATCGGCAGCACGCCGTACTCGGCCTGCTTCGTCAGCGCGGCGGACAGCTCGGGCGACGCCGCGATCGCCCGACGCAGCTGCACGCTGAACGGCGTCTCGATGCCGAGGTTGATCTCGAGGTCGCTCGCCCCGTACGACCCGAGGACGGCCTGCGCGTACTGCTCGATGTGGGCTCGCATGTTCTCGCTGATGCCCTCGCCACCGAACGCCGCGACGATCGTGTACTCGCTCCAGTCGAGCCGGTCGTCCTCGAACAGCGCCTTCAGGAACGGCGGGTAGCTGCAGATGATGTACGTGAAGTCGGTGCCGAACTCGCGCATCGTCTGCACGATCTTGTCGCGGTCGGGCCCGATCGACTTGATCATCGACGACTCGGTGAGCGACGCCGTCACGTTCATGCCGGTGGCCCACGCCCCGAGCGAGAACGCGTTGAGCACGAACGGCTGCTTCGGCAGGTCCTTCGCGGTGCGCGAGAACCCGAGCTGCAGCAGTTGCCGTGTGGCCTGGCGTTCGTCGGGACCGCGCACCCAGCTGGTCGGCGTGCCGCTCGACCCACTCGACTCGTCGACGACGACCCCGCGCCGTGGCAGCCGTCCGTCGACGCAGCGCTCGGGGATGCTCCACCGCTTGACGTACGACTCCTTGTCCATCTCGGGCAGCCCCGAGATGGCTGCGGCGATCCCGCCACGCGTGTCGAGACGGAACGGACGGGAGGCCCGCCCCGCCTCCGCCAGGAACGCCCCGTACGCAGGCACCCGCTTCGCAGCCCGCTCCACGGTCCGCCAGGCACGCCAGCGTCCGAGGGTCCAGCGGAGCGGCTCGATGCCCGGCGTGAGCAGGAGCTTGTGGGTGCCGACGCGCGGCATGAACAGCGCCACGAAGGTCTCGACGACCCAGACGACCGAGAACACCGCGGCGCGCTTCACCGTGCACCCCCGAGCGTCATGGCGGCCGCGGGTCTGCGGTGCGCCAGGGGTGGTGGCGCGCTGTGCCCGAAGCGGAACAGCATCCACGCCATCCGGCCGTCGGACTCGTCGACGCCGGCCTGTTCGACGAAGGCGGCGTGCGAGCGCGGGTTCGTGATCACGGTTCCGAACGGGTGCAGGGCGATCCCCCGCGCGGTGAACTCGAGCCAGATCCGCATGAACACGCGGCCGGCCTCGACGTACTCGGCCGGCGTGCGGAACGGCCCTTCGAGCCAGCCGAGCTGCCGGACCCCGCGCATCGTCGACAGGTACACGCGCTTGAAGACCCCGCCGACTCCGGGTGCTTCCCACAGCCCGCGGTGCTCCATCGCGAACCGGAGCACCGGTCCGGGCATGAGCATCGTCTCGGCCGACAAGCCGTCACCGGTCGTCGCCGCCTGCCGCTTCGAGAACCGCAGCCAGTGCAGGATCTCGTCGTGCACGGCGTCGTGCTGCAGGTCGTCGAACAGCGTCTCCTGGTTGACGCGCACGATCTCGTCGACGGTCGGCCGGTCAGACGTGGTGCGGAAGCGCTGCCCGGCTGCCGACGCGATGGCGGACGCGGCCTCGATCGCTGAGTCGTCCACCAGGGTGGCGTCGTAGGGCCTGCGTGAGGTGCGCCGCGCGAGGAAGCGGGCCAGGGCCTCCCGGTCGTCCGCCGTGACCGCCCGCGGACGCAAGGTCACGCTGCCCAAGCGGTGCAGACGGTCATCGGCCGCGCCGTCCAGCCGGCCGAAGTCCATCTCGGCGTGGTCGAGCCGCTCCTGCACGGAGAAACCGTGCGCGCGGGCGACGACCTCGAGCCCGGCCAGGAACACCCCCGCGCAGACGTGCCCGAACGGGATGCCGAAGGACTCCGCCGGCAGCCCCCGTCGCAGGTCGTAGAACACGGTCGCGGTGCGGTCGTCCTCGACGCGCACGACGATCGGTTGCGAGTTGTGCGGCGACGGGTAGTGTCGCGCGTCCTCGATGATGCCGGTCCACGGTGATGCCATCGGTTCCCCCTCGGTGGTCTCTGGCACCGATCATACGAACCCCCTCCGACGCCCATGCCGCTGCCGGCATGCGGGGTCGCCGCGACCTGCGTAGCCTGCTGCCATGGGCACGATCCGGACCGGCACCGACCTCGCCGCGGTCGAGGACGTCGCCGCGGGCATCTCCGCCCACGGTGAGCGGTACCTGGACCGGCTCTTCACCGTGCGGGAGCGTACCGACGCGGGCGACGACCCGGAGCGTCTGGCGGCACGGTTCGCGGGCAAGGAAGCGGTGGTGAAGCTCCTCCGTCCCGCTCCGGACCAGGCGATCCCGCTGCGCGACGTGGCGATCGTGCTCGACGACCGCGGGGCGCCGACGGTCGAGCTGACCGGGGCCGCCGCCGCGCTGGCCGACTCGGTCGGGTGCGGCCCGATCGCGGTGTCACTCGCGCACGAGCGGGGGCTGGCCGTGGCGACGGCGGTCGCGCTGTCCGACCGCTGACGGGCGCACCGGCACCACCGCCCGCGCCACCCTGTACCACCGCACAGGGGCGTCGGACGCCGTGCGGTTTCGCGCACCCGCACGGCGGTTTCCCGAGGCCCGGTCTTCCTTATCGTTGCCGTCATGGACCAGGAACCACAGCTCTCCAGTACGACCGCACCGACGGCGACCACGACCGCGACGCTCGCCGACCCGGCGATCGAGCAGGCTGTCCGCCGTGCCCTCGCCGACCACGGGCGCCTGACCGTGGACGCGCAGGACGTCGCCTCGATCGCCGACCTGTACGCGCTCGGGCTGTCGTCGCACGCCACGGTGAACGTCATGCTCGCCGTCGAGTCCGAGCTCGACGTCGAGTTCCCCGACTCGGTCCTGAACCGGTCCACCTTCGCCACCGTCGAGTCGATCGTGGCCGCTGCGGAGCTCGCCTCGTGACCCTGACCATGGCGGCGACCGCGGTCGTCGACCGGTTCGCCGAGCGTGCCGCCGCCGTCGCCGCGGTCGCCGCGCAGTTCGCGGACGAGGTCGACCGCGACGCCCGTCCGCCGCGCGAGGCCATCGCTGCGATGCGCGAGTACGGTCTGCTCGCCGCTGCCGTCCCCGCCGAGCACGGTGGCGAGGGCGCCTCGGTGTCCGAGCTCTCCGCGATCGCCACCGAACTCGGTCGGGCCTGCGCCGCGACCGGCATGGTGTTCGCGATGCACCAGGGCCAGGTCATGGCGCTCTGGCGGCACGGCGGCGACGGTGCCGGCGTGCTCGAGACCATCGCCGCGGTCCGCGACGGCGCACTCGTCGCCTCGGCCACGACGGAGCGCGGGGTCGGTGGTGACGCCCGTCGTTCCACGTGCTCGATCGAGGCAACCGACGACGGCCGGATCCGCCTGCGCAAGGACGCGCCGGTGATCTCGTACGCCACCGAGGCCGACGCGGTGTTCGTCACCGCCCGCCGCGACCCGGACGCTCCGGCCTCCGACCAGCGGCTGCTCATCTGCCGGACCGACTCGATGGTGCTGTCGCAGACCTCCACCTGGGACACCATGGGGCTGCGCGGGACCTGCAGCAACGGCTGGATCCTCGACACCGAGACCACCGTCGACCGGGTGTTCCGCGACGACTACGCCGCCATCTCGGCGCAGACGGTCCTGCCGGTCTCGCACGTGCTCTGGGCCTCGGTGTGGCTCGGCATCGCCGCCTCGGCGAGCGAGCGCGCCCGGACCGCCGTCCGCAAGCAGGCCCGCGCCGCGATCGGGACGACCCCGCCCGGAGCACTCCGGCTCGCCGAACTCCTGGTCGACCTGCAGGCCCTCGCCGACTCCGTCCGGCACGCCGCCGAGCGGTTCGACGCCGCGGCCGACGACCCCGAGGTGCTCGCCTCGAGCGCCTACGCCCTCGCCGCGAACGCCCTGAAGATCGGGGCGTCCGAGCGCGTCACCGACATCGTCACGAAGGCGATGCGGATCGTCGGGATCGCGGGCTACGCGGCCTCCGGCCCGATGAGCATCGCCCGACACCTCCGAGACGCCCACGGCGCCGCCGTCATGGTGAGCAACGACCGTCTCCTCAAGAACGACGCCGACCTGGCCCTCATGACGGGAGTGATCCTGTGACCCTCACGGACCCCACCACCACCACCACCGCTCCGGACCTCGACGCCGCCCGCGCCGCACTCCGTGCCCGCCTGCTCGCCGACCGCGTGCTCATCGACCTCGGCTCCCCCGGGCTGTACGGCCGCACCGGCGTGTTCGAGCGCGTGTACACGGCGGTCGACGCCGCAGCCGTGCGCAGCCAGCATGACCTCGACGCCGAGGTGCTGCGGTTCCCGCCGGTCGAGCCGCTCGCCGCGTTCGAGCGCACCGACTACATCGCGTCGTTCCCGGACCTCGCCGCGTCGATCTCCGGCTTCACCGGCGACGACCGCACGCACCGGGCACTGCTCGCCGCCCGCGAGCGCGGTGAGCGCTGGGAGGGCTTCCTCGAGCCCGCCGACCTCATGCTCACCCCCGCGGTCTGCCACCCGGTGTACGGCCTGGTCGGCGACACGATCCCGCAGGAGGGCCGCTTCTTCGACATCGTCGGCGACTCCTTCCGCCGCGAGCCGTCGCTCGACCCGATGCGCCTGCAGGCCTTCCACATGCACGAGTTCGTGCACATCGGCACGCCGGCGTCGGCCCAGCAGCACCGCGACGGCCGGATCCCGGTGATGCGCGAGTTGCTCGAGTCGTTCGGCCTCGAGATCGACGTCGTCCCCGCCAACGACCCGTTCTTCGGCCGCGTCGGGCAGATGCTCGCCCGCAACCAGGTCGAGCAGGCGCTCAAGTTCGAGTTCGTCACGCCGGTCTACGGTGACGACCACCCGACCACGGCGATCAGCTCGGCGAACCTGCACGAGGACCACTTCGGCACCTCGTTCGGCCTCCGCACCGCCGACGGCGAGGTCGCCCACAGCGCCTGCATCGCCTTCGGCCTGGAGCGCATCACCATCGCCCTGTTCGCCGCACACGGCACGGACGTCGACGCCTGGCCGGCGTCGGTCCGCGCGGCACTCGAGCTGTGACGACGCTGCACGGATGGTCCGGTTCGCCGGCCGTCCGCGCCGCCGTGCAGCTGCCGCCCGCGGCGCGGGCCGGCGTCGTCATCTGCCCGCCACTGGGTCAGGAAGGCGTGATCGCGTACCGCACGCTCCGCCTGCTCGCAGACCGCCTGGAGGCCCGTGGCATCGCCTCGGTGCGCTACGACCCGTCCGGACGTGGTGACGGCGCACCCGACACCGACCCCGACGCGCAGGTCCGGTCCGCACGCCACACGGCCGCCGTGCTCCGCACGTCGGGAGTGCAGCACGTCGCGTTCGTCGGACTCGCCTCCGCAGCCCTCGTCGCCGCGGCCGCCGCGGAGGACACCGACGCCCTGCTCGTCTGGGACGCCCCGGCGTCCGGTCGGGGCTGGCTCCGTCGGCAACGTGCCCTCGCGACGATCACGATCGGCAGCGAGCGGATCGTGGACGGCGTCGAGAGCCTGATCGGCATCGAGGTCGAACCCGACGAGGCGACGGCGCTCTCCGCCCTCGCCTTCGCGCCGCGCACCGGTCCGACCGTGGCGCTGGTGCGGCCCGAGACCCGCGCGCCGAAGGCCCTCGGACCCGTCGAGACCGTCGAGGTGCCCGGCAGCGCCGAGTTGCTCGACGGCACGAGCATCCACGCCCGGATCCCCGGAGCCGCGGTCGACCGAGCCGTCGCCTGGCTCGACGCCTGGGCGCCGACCGCTGCGGCGCAGGTGGTGCCGCCCGTGCTCGACGAGGTCCTGGACGTCGACGGCCGCGTGTCGGAGCGCATCGTCCACCTCGGCCCCGACGCGCTGTTCGCCGTCGAGACCGTGTCGTCCGCCCAGCACCACGACGCCCCGCTCGTCGTCCTGCACAACGGCGCCGCCGAACACCGGGTCGGTGCCACCGACTACCAGGTCGACCTCGCCCGTGCGCTCGCGCGAGACGGCGCCCGCGTCGTCCGGGTCGACCGCCGTGCCACCGGCGAGAGCACCAGCGTGCGCGAGGACGAACGCAGCTTCCTCTTCGCCCAGGAGTGGGTGGAGGACCAGTCCGCCGTCGTCGCCGACCTCGGCACCCCTTCGGACCGCCTGGTGCTCGTCGGCATGTGCGCCGGCGCGTGGCTCGCCGGTCGGTCGGCGGACGAGGCCCCGCGCTTGGTCGTCGAGATCAGCCCGAACGACTACCGCCGGCAGCCGGCGGCCCCCGGCAGCTACGAGGACGCCGTCCGCGCGGTCGACGCTCCCTCGGCACGTCGGCTGTGGGTCCGTCGGCGGTACAACGCCGTCGTGCCGAAGGCCCTGCGCGAGTGGATCGCTCGGCGGGACCGGGTCGGCGGCGTCGTCGAGCACGTCCGACCGCTCGTGGAGCACGGCACCGACGTCGTCGTGATCGCCGCCCCGGACGACGCCGCGCTGTTCGACCGGCTCGGCGGACAGAAGGCCCTGCGCCGCTACGGCGGTGTCGGTCGGCGCGGTTCGGTGTCGATCGTGCGGGTCGAGGACGGCGACCACTCGCTGTTCTCCCCCGTGATGCGTCGCGCCGTGCGCGCCGAGGTGCGTTCCCGCGTCGCGGCGACGTTCCCCGTCCCCGCCTGACCCGTCGACCCGCTCCGGTGCGTGTGCATCGAGCGACGTTCCACGAGCGGATCGACTCGTGGTCTGTCGCAGTGTGCGCACGCATCAGGTGTGTGTGCATGTTCCGACGATCCACCGGTCGATCGACCCGTGCTTCGTCGGAACATACGCGCGCAACGACGGCGCGCGCGAGCGTCAGGCGAGCCCGAGCTCCCGGGCCACGGCGTCCGCGTGCTCGACGTGCGCGAAGTGCCCGCAGTCGTCGAGCAGCACCGTGCGGACCTGCGGCACGAGCTCCCGCAAGGCCTCGAGGTCCGCGACGCGCGCGAACACGTCGTCGCGCCCGGCGATCGCGGTGACCGGGCAGGTGATCCCCCGCCAGCGGCCGAGGTCGTAGCCCGCAGCGGTCCGCGCCGCGTCGGTGAACCGGGTCGGCCGGAGTTCCTGGACGAAGGCGTCGAGCACGCTGCGGTCGAGGCGTCGCACGTGGGTGAACACCGGCGCGGCGAGCAGCGGCAGCAGCCCGACGCGGGACAGCGTCCGGAGCATCGGCCGCGCGGCCTCGCCGGTGATCGACAGGCCCGCACGCAGCAGGGTGAACGACGGCAACGTCCGGAGCCCTCGGAGCGGGTGCCGTGCGGCGTTCGCGGTCGCGACGGTCGTGCCGGACACGAGGGCCACCGAGCGCACGAGCCGGGGCGCGACGACCGCCAGGTGCATGCCGACGAAGGCCCCCATCGAGTGCCCGACGACCTCCACCGTCGTGATCCCGAGTGCATCCAGCGCCGTGACCAGCGACACGGTCACGTCGTCGAGGTCGAACGCACCGCTCGGCGCCGGCGACGATCCCCATCCCGGCAGGTCGACGAGCACCAGGCCACGGTCACCGACGCCGTGCGCCGCGGTCAGCAGCGGGGTCCACGTCGACCAGGAGCCCGCGACGCCGTGCAGCAGCAGGAGCGGGTCGGGACCCGGGCGGTGGTGCACCACGACGGGTCCGGCAGGCGTCAGGACCTCGGTCCGCCGGAGGTGCCACGCGGCGGGCGTGGGCGACACCGGGTAGGGGGCGTAGGCCTCGGTGGTGACCACACGGTCACGTGCGTCCGTGTCGATGGCGTGCACCGGGCCTCCTGTCCGCTGTCGACGCGGATGCGTCGCAGGAGGGATTCGGAACGCTAGCCGACCGGGACGGGTGCGGTGCAGGCAGCGAGGCGGTCGAGCGCGGCCTTGTACTCGGCGACGTCGCGCTGCAGTCCGGGCTCGGTGATGATCGAGGCCTTGATGCGGCCCTGCACGTCGATGACGAAGGTCGCGCGGGTGGCGAAGCCCTTGTGCTCGAGGAAGACGCCGTACTCCTTCGAGACCGCGCCGTGCGGCCAGAAGTCGGCGAGGAGCTCGAAGTCGTAGCCGTTGAGCTCGGCGAAGGAGCGGAGCGTCGCCTTGGAGTCGACCGAGATGCCGATCAGCTCGACGCGCTGGTCCTGGAACATCGCGACGTTGTCCTGCAGGGCGCAGAGCTCGTTCGTGCAGTTCGACGAGAACGCGAGCGGGAAGAAGACGAGTGCGACCGGGCGGTTGCCGCGGAAGTCGCTGAGTCGGACGTGCTCACCGAACTGGTTCGGGAGCTCGAAGTCCGGCGCGAGAGAGCCGATCTCGAGAGCCATCGGGACGTGTGCTTCTTCCTCGGGTGTGGGGTGTACCCGTCGGGTCCGTGCGCACGCGGGTCGCGTGTGCACGATCGGCCATGCTACGCCGACCGCACCCGAATGCAAGCACCCGCCACGTGCACCGCACCATCAGCATCACCGTCGGTGCTGGGGCCTAGAGTGGACGGGGCCCCATCCGGTCGTGACCCGACCACCGGAGCCACCATGTCCACCACCACGAGAACGAACGAGGTCAAGGGTGACGGTGAACGACCAGGACCCGTACAGCACCGGGGCGAACGACCAGGACCCGCAGGAGACCGCCGAATGGCGTGAGTCCCTCGACGGATTGGTCCAGACCCACGGACACCAGCGCGGTCGCGAGATCATGCTGAGCCTGCTCAAGCGGTCCAAGGAACTGCACCTCGGTGTGCCGATGGTCCCGACGACGGACTACGTGAACACCATCGCGCCGGAGAACGAACCCGAGTTCCCCGGCGACGAGGAACTGGAGCGCCGGTACCGCCGGTGGATCCGCTGGAACGCGGCCATCACGGTGCACCGCGCGCAGCGTCCGGGCATCAGCGTCGGCGGCCACATCTCGACGTACGCGTCGAGCGCCGCGCTGTACGAGGTCGGCTACAACCACTTCTTCCGCGCGCAGGACCACGCGTCCGGCGGCGACCAGGTGTTCTTCCAGGGCCACGCCTCCCCCGGGATGTACGCCCGCGCCTACATGGAAGGGCGTCTCGGCGAGGACCAGCTCGACGGGTTCCGTCAGGAGAAGTCCCACGCCGGCGGCGGCCTGTCGTCGTACCCGCACCCGCGGCTCATGCCGCACTTCTGGCAGTTCCCGACCGTGTCGATGGGCATCGGCCCGATCAACGCGATCTACCAGGCGCAGCAGGCCAAGTACCTGACCAACCGCGGCATCAAGGACGCCTCCGACCAGCAGGTCTGGGCGTTCCTCGGCGACGGCGAGATGGACGAGGTCGAGTCGCGCGGACAGCTCCAGGTCGCGGCGAACGACGGCCTCGACAACCTGAACTTCGTGATCAACTGCAACCTGCAGCGACTCGACGGTCCGGTGCGCGGCAACGGCAAGATCATCCAGGAGCTCGAGGCGTTCTTCCGCGGTGCGGGCTGGAACGTCATCAAGGTGGTCTGGGGGCGTGAGTGGGACGACCTGCTCGCCCGCGACACCGAGGGCGCGCTGCTCAACCTGATGAACCAGACGCCGGACGGCGACTACCAGACGTACAAGGCCGAGAACGGCGCGTACGTCCGCGAGAACTTCTTCGGGCGCGACCCGAAGGCGCTCGAGCTCATCGAGGGCTACAGCGACGACCAGGTCTGGAACCTCAAGCGCGGTGGCCACGACTACCGCAAGGTCTACGCCGCGTTCAAGGCCGCGACCGAGCACAAGGGCCAGCCGACGGTCATCCTGGCGAAGACGGTCAAGGGCTACGGCCTCGGCCCGAGCTTCGAGGGCCGCAACGCGACCCACCAGATGAAGAAGCTCACGCTCGACAACCTCAAGCAGTTCCGCGACGAGATGCGCATCCCGATCTCCGACGCGCAGCTGGAGGAGAACCCCTACACGCCGCCGTACTACCACCCGGGCAACGACGACGAGGCGATCCAGTACATGCACGAGCGTCGTCAGGCGCTCGGCGGCTACGTTCCGGAGCGTCGGACCAAGTACACCTCGATCACCCTGCCCGAGGACGCGAAGTACCAGGTCGTCAAGAAGGGCTCCGGCAAGCAGGAGATCGCCACCACCATGGCGTTCGCCCGACTGCTAAAGGACCTGCTCCGCTCCCCCGACTTCGGCAACCGCGTGGTGCCGATCATCCCGGACGAAGCGCGCACGTTCGGCATGGACGCGTACTTCCCGACGGCGAAGATCTACAACCCGAACGGCCAGCACTACACCTCGGTCGACCGCGAGCTGCTCCTGGCGTACAAGGAGAGCCCGCAGGGCCAGATCATCCACGTCGGCATCAACGAGGCCGGGGCCATGGCCGCGTTCACCGCGGTGGGCACCTCGTACTCGACGCAGGGCGAGCCGCTCATCCCGGTCTACGTCTTCTACTCGATGTTCGGGTTCCAGCGCACGGGTGACGCCATCTGGGCCGCCGGCGACCAGATGACCCGTGGCTTCATGATCGGCGCCACCGCCGGTCGCACGACGCTGACGGGCGAGGGGCTGCAGCACGCCGACGGCCACTCGCTGCTCCTCGCGACGACGAACCCGGCCGTGGTGTCGTACGACCCCGCGTACGGGTACGAGATCGGGCACATCGTGCAGGCCGGCCTCGACCGGATGTACGGCACGAACGAGGACGGCTCGCCGAAGCACAGCGACCCGAACGTCATGTACTACCTGACGGTCTACAACGAGCCGATCGTCCAGCCGGCCGAGCCCGAGGGCATCGACGTCGACGGCATCGTCAAGGGCATGTACCTGCTCAAGCCGAGCGAGCACGACGGCCCGAAGGCCCAGCTGCTCGCTTCCGGTGTGGCCGTGCCGTGGATCCTCGAGGCGCAGCAGCTGCTCGCCGAGGACTGGGGCGTCTCCGCCGACGTCTGGAGCGTCACGAGCTGGGGTGAGCTGTACCGCGACGGTCTCGACGCGGAGCAGCACGCCTTCCTCAACCCGAACGAGTCGCCGCGCACGCCGTACGTCACCGAGCGCCTGCTCGCCACCGAGGGGCCGGTCGTCGCCGTCAGCGACTTCATGCACCAGGTGCAGGAGCAGATCCGCCCGTTCGTGCCGACCGACTACGCCACGCTCGGCGCCGACGGCTTCGGCTTCTCGGACACCCGTCCGGCCGCTCGCCGCTTCTTCCACATCGACGGCCCCTCGGTCGTCGTGCGGACGCTGCAGCAGCTCGCCCGCCAGGGCAAGGTCGACGGCGCACTCGTCCAGCAGGCGATCGACAAGTACCGCCTGCACGACGTGACCGCCGGCACCACGGGCAGCGCGGGCGGCGAGAGCTGATCAGCAGGTGACGCCCGTCCAGCCGGACACCGAGGGCCTGTCGAAGGCCCAGAGCCAGGAGAGCGCGCGCGAGCGGGCGCTCTCCTGGCTCCGTCAGGTGTCCGGAGAACTCTCCACCGCCACGATCAAGCGGCTCGAGGACACCCTCCCCTGGTACAGCGAGATGCCGCCGGGGCGCCGCTCCGCCGTGGGCCTCGTCGCCCAGGCAGGCATCACCTCGTTCATCAGCTGGCTCGAGGGCACCGCGTCGACGCCGTGGATCGCCGCGGCCGACGTCTTCGGTTCGGCCCCGCGTGAGCTGCTGCGCTCGGTGAGCCTGCAGCAGACCCTGCAGCTCATCCGAGTGGTCGTCACGGTGGTCGAGGAACGCGCCGCCGACGACGAGATGCTGCAGGAAGCGATCCTGAAGTACTCGCGGGACATCGCCTTCGCGGCGGCGGACGTCTACGCCCGTGCTGCCGAGGCCCGCGGGCTGTGGGACGCCCGACTCGAAGCGCTCGTGGTCGACTCAATCCTGTCGGGCGAGTACGACGACGAGCTGCCGTCCCGCATCGCCGCCCTCGGGTGGCACGGGCACGGCGAGGTCGCGGTGCTCGTCGGCACGGCACCGAAGCAGCTCGAGGTCGACCAGGTCCGCCGCACCGCCCGCCACATGGACGCCGACGTGCTCGTCGGCGTGCAGGGCTCGCGGCTCGTCGTGGTGATCGGGCGCTCGACCCCGCGGGACGACGTGCCCGAGGGCGAGGACCCGGTCTCGTTCACGGCGATCGCGCAGGCGCTCGAGCCGCTGTTCGGCGAGGGCCACCTGGTGCTCGGCAACGAGGTCCCCGGGGTCGTCGACGCCTCGACCAGCGCGAAGGCAGCCCTCGCCGGATTCGCCGTCGCGCGGGCATGGCGCGGGGTCCCCCGTCCGGCGCTGGCCGACGACCTGCTGCCCGAACGCGCCCTGGCCGGCGACCCGCTCGCCCGGTCCGCCCTGGTGCAGCGGATCTACGTGCCGCTCAAGGACCAGTCCACCGAGCTCCTGCAGACCCTGTGGTGCTACCTGGACACCGGTCGGTCGCTCGAGGCGACGGCGCGCGAACTCTTCGTGCACCCGAACACCGTCCGCTACCGCCTGCGCCGCGTCGCGGACATCATCGGGTGGGACGCCACGCACGCTCGGGACGCCCTGATCGTGCAGTCGGCCCTGATCCTCGGCGCGATGTCCGAATCGGCCACGGGTCGTCGCCGGATCACCCCTCGCCGGTAGGGAACCGACAATGTCACGCGGGGTTTCGTGTGGGAAGCCCACACGGGCCCCGCGGTGCATGAGCGACAGGATTGTCCGGTGATCGTCGTCGTCGCGCCCGGACAGGGCTCCCAGACCCCCGGCTTCCTCGCCCCCTGGCTCGAGGACGCCGCCGTTCGTGAACGTGTCGGGCAGTGGTCCGAGTCGATCGGGGTGGACCTCGCCGCACACGGCACCACGTCGGACGCCGACACCATCAAGGACACCGCACTCGCGCAGCCCCTCATCGTCGCCGCCGGTCTCGTGACCGCCGACGCGCTGCTGGCCGACGGCCGCCGTGCGCTCGTCGGCGGGGTCGCCGGGCACTCGGTCGGCGAGTTCACCGCCGCTGCGGTCGCCGGGGTCCTCGAGCCGACCGACGCCGTGTCGCTCGTCGCCGAGCGCGGCCGGGCCATGGCGGACGCCGCTGCCCTCGAAGCGACCTCGATGGCCGCCGTGCTCGGTGGCGACGCGGACGCGGTCGCCGCAGCACTGGAGTCCCACGGGCTCGTCCCCGCGAACCACAACGGCGGCGGCCAGACCGTCGTCGCCGGCACGGCCGCCGGCATCGCCGCGCTCGTGGCGGACCCGCCCGCCAAGGCCCGCGTGATCCCGCTCGCGGTCGCCGGTGCGTTCCACACCCACTTCATGGCCCCCGCGGTCGAGCGCGTGGCCCCGGTCGCCGCGGCCGCCACGGTGCACGACCCGACCCTGCCGATCTGGACCAACGCCGACGGTTCACGGGTCGACGACGGTCGCCGGTTCGTCGACCTGATGGTCCAGCAGATCGCGAGCCCCGTGCACTGGGACGCCGTGATGGAGTCGTTCGCGGCCGCCGGCGTCACCGGCATCATCGAGCTCGCACCGGCCGGCGCCCTGGTCGGGCTCGCCAAGCGCGGCCTGCGCGGCACGCCGTCCGTCGCCATCAAGACCCCCGAGGACCTGCCCGCAGCGATCGACCTGCTGCAGCGCGCGGACCAGGAAGCAGACGCCACCGCATGACCGAACGTCCCGCACTCTCCCAGCGCCGCGGCCACGAGTTCACCCGGATCCTGGCCTTCGGCGCCGCCCGCGGCGAGAACGTCGTACCGAACGACGACCTGGTCGGCCCGATCGACTCGTCCGACGAGTGGATCCGCCAGCGCACCGGGATCATCACGCGCAAGCGTGCCGGCAAGGACGTCGAGGCCGTCGACCTCGCCGAGGCCGCCGCGCGCGAGGCGATCGAGAAGGCCGGCCTGTCCCCCGACCAGATCGGTGTCGTGCTGGTCAGCACCGTGACGCACACCGTCGCGACCCCGTCGATGGCGTCGCTGCTCGCCGAGCGGATCGGCGCGACGCCCGCCGCCGCGTACGACATCAGCGCCGCGTGCGCCGGGTACGCCTACGGCATCGCCCAGGCCGACTCGTTCATCAAGTCCGGCCTCGCCGACCACGTCCTGGTCGTCGGTGCCGAGAAGCTCAGCGACGTCGTCGACCCGACCGACCGATCGATCTCGTTCCTGCTCGGTGACGGTGCCGGCGCGGCCGTCGTCGGCCCGAGCGACTTCCCCGGCATCGCCCCGACCATCTGGGGCTCGGACGGCTCGAAGTGGGATGCCATCGGCATGACGGCGACCTACAACGAGTGGGAAGCCGGCGCGCCCCGCCCGACCATGCGCCAGGCGGGCCAGACGGTCTTCCGCTGGGCCGTGTGGGAGATGGTGAAGGTCGCCCGCGAAGCGCTCGAGACCGCCGGTGTCCGACCGGAGGACCTCGCGGCGTTCGTGCCGCACCAGGCGAACATCCGCATCATCGACGAGTTCGCGAAGCAGCTCGGCCTGCCCGGGTCGGTCACGATCGCCCGTGACATCACCACCACCGGCAACACCTCCGCCGCGAGCATCCCGCTCGCCACCCACCGCCTGCTCGAGGAACACCCCGAGCTGTCCGGCGGGCTCGCCCTGCAGATCGGCTTCGGTGCCGGGCTCGTGTTCGGCGCCCAGGTCGTCGTCCTGCCCTGATCCCACCCGGCCGCGCATCCCGCGCGACCAGCGACCACCCCGACGAGTCTCCGGGCGCGAGCACGCTGCGTGCCCTAGGCTGGTCCACGGTCAAACGACACCCCCCTCAAGGAGAAACTCATGGCCCTGTCCAACGAAGAAGTCCTCGCCGGCCTGGCCGAGCTGATCAACGACGAGACCGGTATCGCCACCGACACCGTCGCCGCCGACAAGTCCTTCACGGACGACCTCGACATCGACTCCATCTCGATGATGACCATCGTGGTCAACGCCGAGGAGAAGTTCGACGTGAAGATCCCGGACGAAGAGGTCAAGAACCTCAAGACCGTGGGCAACGCGGTCGACTACATCGTCAAGGCCCAGGCCTGACACGAGCTTCCTGAGCGCCGCGGCCAGCGGTCACCGTCGGCCGCGGCGCTCATCTTGTTCCCCAACGAAAGAACCGTCGTTCCATGACCAAGAAGACCGTCGTCGTCACCGGGATCGGTGCGATCTCACCCCTCGCCGCGACTGCCCCGGAAACGTGGGACGCGCTGCTCGCCGGCAAGTCCGGCATCACCCGCATCGAGGACCCGCGCTACGCCGAGCTCGAACTCCCCGTGGAGTTCGCCGGCCAGGCACGTCGGTTCCTCACCGACCAGCTCACCCGCCCCGAGTCGAAGCGCCTGGACCCCTCGTCGCAGCTGTCGCTCGTCGCGGCGCGTGAGGCGTGGGCCGACGCCGGCATCGACGCCGAGTCCGTCGTCCCCGAGCGCCTGATCGTCGACTGGGCGACCGGCATCGGCGGCGTGAACACCCTGCTCGACGCCTGGGACACCCTGCGCGAGAAGGGCCCGCGTCGGGTCCTGCCGATGACGGTCCCGATGCTCATGGCGAACGGTCCGGCCGCTGCCATCGAGATGGAGTTCGGCGCCCGTGGCGGCGCCCGCACCTACCTGTCGGCCTGTGCCTCGTCGACCGAGTCCCTGGCCGAGGCGTACCGCCACGTCGCCGACGGGGACGCCGACATCGTCATCACCGGTGGCGCCGAGGCCGCACTGCACCCGCTGCCCCTGGCGGCGTTCGCGGCGATGCAGGCCCTGTCGCGCCGCAACGACTCCCCCGAGACCGCGTCGCGTCCGTACGACGTCACCCGTGACGGCTTCGTCCTCGGTGACGGCGCCGCGGCGCTCATCCTCGAGTCGAAGGAGCACGCCGAGGCCCGCGGTGCGACCATCTACGCCGAGGTCGCCGGCGCCGGCATCACCTCGGACGCGTTCCACATCACGGCGCCCGACCCCGAGGGCAGCGCTGCCGCCCGTGCGGTCCTGCAGGCCCTCGACCACGCCGGTGCCAGCCGCGAGGACGTCGTGCACGTCAACGCGCACGCCACCTCGACCCCGGTCGGCGACGTCGCCGAGTACCACGCCATGCGTCGCGTCTTCGGGGACCACCTCGACGACATCGTCGTGTCGGCGACCAAGGCGTCCACGGGGCACCTGCTCGGTGGCGCCGGTGCGATCGAGGCCGCGTTCACGGTCCTCGCGCTGCACAACCGTGTCGCGCCGCCGACGATCAACCTCAACGACCAGGACCCGGAGATCGTCATGGACGTCGCGCGCGAGCCGCGTGCGCTGCCCGACGGCGACCTGCTCGCGGTCAGCAACTCGTTCGGCTTCGGCGGCCACAACGCCGTAGTCGCGTTCCGCAGCGTCTGATCCGTCGCACCCTGCCAGGAGGCCCGTCCCGCGTCGTCGGGGCGGGCTTCCGTCGTGTGTGTTGCCGGCTTCAGTGCCGCGAAGGCGACAGTTCGCGGCCACACGTTCACGACCGCACCGCCAAAGCGACAGTCTGCGGCCGAATGTTGGCGGCACAGTGTCGCTTTCGCGAAACGGCGGAGACGCCGGCGTCTGGCGCACCCGAGACGCCGGCGCGGCCCGAGTCTCAGCCGACGCGGTGCAGCCAGACGACGGGGTTGCCCTCGGCCGCGTGGCGGAAGGGCTCGAGCTCGTCGTCCCAGGCCTGTCCGAGCGCGAGCCGGAGCTCACGGTGGAGTTCGAGCGCGTTGCTGCCGGCGACCTCCATCGCGTAGCGGACGCGGTCCTCGGGGATGACCATGTTCCCGGTCACGTCGGTCTGCGCGTAGAAGACCCCGAGGTCAGGCGTGTGCATCCAGCGGCCACCGTCGGACTCGGTCGTCGGTTCCTCGGTCACCTCGTAGCGCAGGTGCTCCCAGCCGCGCAGCGCGGACGCGATCGCGGCACCGGCACCGACCGCACCGGTCCAGGTGAACTCGGTCCGCCGGGCACCGTCCTGTGCCGGCTGGTCGAGCCACGAGAAGTTCACGGCGCGGTTCATCGCGCGACCTGCTGCCCATTCGACGTGCGGGCAGAGCGCGCGGGGTGAGGAGTGCACGTAGAGCACTCCTGTCGTCGTTCCGTTCACGGTTCCTCCGATACGTCAGGTGCGACTTCCCCATCGACCTGGTGCGGAGGATCCGAGCGGCTGCGAGCCACGGAACCATTCGGTATGCGATTGTGATGTCCCGACAGGACACGCCCATTATGCAGCGTTCCGGCTGGGAACGGCAAGGACCCCGCCGAGCGCGGTCCGGTTCAGTGCAGGACGGTGCCCGCAGCGTCGACGGGGTGCCGCTCCCCCGCCGTGATCGGCGCGGGCACGCGGTTCTCGGCCGGCGGGATCGGGCAGGCGAACTGGTACGAGAACGCGCAGGGCGGCAGCACGAGCAGGTTCCAGTCGAGCTCGACCGGGCCCGCGGTGCCGGGGTCGTCGAGGTACAGGAAGCGGCCCATCGAGTAGGTGCTGCCAGGGTCGTCCTCGGCGAGGGCGCTCGTGGCGTCCTGCACGATGAGCTGCAGCCGCGGCGCACCCCGGAACGCCGCGGACCGGACCGCGACGAACCGCATGGTCGTGCTGCCGACGGCCGTCTCGATGTGCCCGGCGACCGGCAGGGCGTCGCCGGCGGCGTCGAGGACGCTGCCACGGGCCTCCCGGTCGTCGCCCGCACCGGGGTCCAGCGGGACGTACGTGCCGGAGCCCACCCAGTCGTCGGACCGGTCGAACCGGGCGATGCGCGCGAAGCGGTGGATCGGCTCCGCCGCGGGGTCCCACACCCGCAGCGTCGAGCCGGACACCGTGCCCGCGAAGCCGTCGGGGAACGCGACGGCGGACGGGACCACGGCGGTGTCACCGGCGACGAGCACCGTGCCGTCGACCGGGACGCCGTCCACGACCACGCCGTCGGTCGCGGCGGCCGTCACCGTGAGGCCGCCGACCGTGGGTGCCCAGGTGCCGGGGACCGGCCACACCGGCTGCGGGTGGTCGACGTGCTGGGCGTTCACGAGAGCCAAGGGGCCACGGGGACTGCTTGCCCAGCGATCGCGTTCGGCGACGTGGTCGGCGAAGTCGGCGGCGGCGTCCGTCACGCCAGCTCCTGCCGCGGGTAGATGACCTTCTGCACGATGATGATGATCGACGCGGCGACGGGCAGGGCGACCAGGGCACCGAGCACGCCGCCGATCGTGCCACCGGCCACCGCGGCGATGACCACGAGGGCCCCGGGCACCTGCACGGCACGCGACATGATGCGCGGCGAGATGAGGTACGCCTCGACCTGCATGTAGACGAGGTAGTAGATCGCCGCGGCGAGTGCTGTGGCGGGCGACGCGAAGAGGCAGAGCAACGAGATGACGATCGCGGCGCCGAGGGTGCCGACGAGCGGGATGAGCGAGCCGAGGAACGCGAACGAGGCCAGCAGCACGGGCAGCGGCGCACCGATGATGAGCAGGAACACCAGGCTCAGGATGCCGTTGATGAGCGCCTGCGACACCTGGCCGACGACGTACCGACCGACCGCCTGGGTGATCTGCTCACTGACGTCGATGAAGTTCTCGCGGCGGGACGCCGGCACGAACCGGTACGCCGCACGCTTCATCCCCCGCATCGACGCGAGGAAGTAGAGCATCAGGATGAGGACGATGAGCACGCCGGTGAGCCCCGACAAGATGCCGCTGCCGACCGCCAGGATGCCGCCGCCGACGCTGAGCAGGTTGCCCGGGTTCTCGACGAACGACTGCACCGACTCGAGCGCGTGGTCGATGTCGAACGACCCGGCGAACTGCTTCGACAGGTCCTGCACCCACTGCTGCTTCGAGATGTCGTCGACGACCTCGGGGAAGTTCTGGATCAGGTTCGTCGCCTGCTCGACCAGGATCGGGACGACCGCGAAGACGACCCCGGCGAAGGCCGCCAGGACCCCCACGACGACGACGGTGATCGCCGCCCACCGCGGGATGAACCGCTCGAGGAACGAGACGAGCGGGTCGATGCCGAGCGCGAGGAAGAGTGCGACCCCGATGTAGACGAGGACGGTGCTGAGCTCGCCGATGATGGTGCCGGCGAGCAGCGCGACGAGCACCCCGATGGCACCCATGAACCCGATGCGGAAGGCGTTGACGCGCACGCCGGTGCCACCGCGCGTCACCTGGAACGTGACGTTCGGCGTCGGACCAGCGCCGTCGTGGTCGTCCTCGCGCTTGCGTTTCATCTGCACGTAGGGCGGGCGGGACTTGAACCCGCGAATCGTTCGGTTATGAGCCGACTGCCTTGACCAGCTTGGCTACCGCCCCTCGACGGCCGTCAGGCCACCGGTTCCCCACGATACAGCGCCTCGAACGTCGTGAGCGTGCGGTTGATGTCGTGTGCCTCGATCATGGCCGAACTGCGCTCCCGCATGGCCGTGTACTCCGCTCCCGACGCCGTGAGCACCGCCTCGAGCTTGGCGGCGAGGTCGTGTTCGTCGCCGGGGGCGAACAGGTACCCGTTGCCGTCGATGAGGTGGGGCAGCGCCATCGAGTCGGCCGCGACGACCGGCAGCCCGGACGCCATGGCCTCGAGCGAGGAGATGCTCTGCAGCTCGGCGGTGGAGGGCATCGCGAACACGGTGCCGTTCGTCAGGGCGGTGCGCTTGGCCTCGTCCGAGACGAACCCGAGGAACCGGACGCGGTCCTCGAGCCCGAGCTCCTTCGCCAGGGCGGTCAGCTTCGGGATCATCTCGCCGTCGCCGACGATCGTCAGGGTCGCCGCGAGCGAACCGGGCAGCAGCGCCACGGCCCGCACCAGCACGTCGAGGTTCTTCTCCGGCGCCACGCGGCCGACGAACACGATGTCGTTGTTGACCGGACGGCCCTCGCGCGCGACGTACCGCGACGCGTCGATCCCGCACGAGATCGCGAGCACCCGCTGCCCGGCGATGGCCTTGCGCAGGTAGTCGGCGGCCAGGTTCGTCGGCGTCGTGATGGTGTCGGCGAGCCGGTAGGTCTTCGCGGCGTCGCTCCACGCGATCTTCAGCGCGATGGGCAGCGTCCACTTGCCGAACGGCGTGTACTCGAGCAGGTTCTCGGGCATGAAGTGGTTCGTCGCGATGACCCGGATGCCGCGCGCGTTCGCCTCGGGGACGATCCCGCGACCGATGACGACGTGCGACTGGATGTGCAGGACGTCGGGCTTCACGGCGTTGAGGATCGGGCCGGTCCACTTCTTGACGCTCCACGGCCACACGAACCGGAGCCAGGCGTGCAGCGGCCACTTGTACGACTTCAGGCGGTGCACGACGAGGGTCACGCCCTGGTGCTCCTCGTCGAAGGTGCCGTAGTTGCGGCTCGAGGCCGGGGCGACGACGTGGACCTCGTGCCCGCGCTCGGCCAGGCCGACGGCGAGCTGCTCGGCGAAGGTGGCGGCGCCGTTGACGTCCGGCGGGAAGGTGTCCGCGGCGATCAGGATGCGCAAGGGTCGGTGTCCGCCCGTCGCACCCGTCGGTTCGGCGGTGGCGGTGGTGACGTCTCCTGACACGGCTGGCGTCGTCCTCTCGTGGGCGATTGCTGGTCGGACTGCCGACGGTACCGCACCTGGTTCAGCGGCCGCGTCAGCCGCGCGGAGGACCCCGTGCTACCGCAGGGTGACGGGACGACGGCGCTGCGCCGCGCCCGTCCGCGGTCAGGCGCGGGTCTGCGGGTGGTGCTTGGCGAGCAGGAACACCCCGGTGATGGCGATGCCGGCCGCGACCACGAACCCGGCGACCGCACCCCACGGCGCCCCGGACGCCTCGTCGAGCACGACCACGCCGATCCCGACGGCGACGATCGGGTCGATCACGGTCAGCCCCGCGATGACGAGGTCCGCCGAACCGGCCGAGTACGCGTTCTGCACGAAGTACCCGCCGAGCGACGCCGCGACGACCACCCCGATGATCGCCAGGACCGTCAACCAGTCGAACGTGCCGTTCACGAACCGGTTCAGCACGACCTTGGCGAGCGTCGCGACGAACCCGTAGAGGATGCCCGCGCCGACGATGTAGTAGAGCGCGCTCTTGTGCTTGGCCACGAGTCGGAACGACACCAGCACCAGCACGAGCACCACGGCCAGGATGATCAGGACGGTCACCAGCTGCTGCCGGGTGATCGCGCTCTCGTGCCCGACGAACGCCGCGATGCCGACGAAGATCGCGACACCGATGATGCAGGTCCACACCGCACGCTTCGCCCGACGGCCCAGCGGCACGCCCGACGACCGGGAGGAGAACCACGTGGTGATCACGAGCGCGACCGCCCCGAGCGGCTGCACGACGATCAGCGGCGCGTACGTGATGCTGATGAGCTGCAGCACGACGGCGATGCCGAGCATGAGCGTGCCGAGCACCCAGTAGCCGCTCGAGACCAGCCCGACGACGTGCCGGACGCTCAGCCCCTTCGACTGCCGCCCCAGCCGCGCCTCGACCCGCTGCACACCACGACTCTGGAACTGCGCTCCCAGCGACAGGAACACCGCACCGATGAGCGCGACGGGGATCATGAGGGCCTGGAACGGCGTCAGGTTCACTGCGTCGGGCAGCTGGAGGTCCGTCGTCACGCGTCGAGGCTACCGTCCACCGCCGGATAACCTGGGTGAATGGCCGTTCTCCCGATCCGCATCACCGGCGAACCCGTCCTGCACGAGCGTGCAGCCGAGGTCACCGAGTTCGATGACGACCTCCGTTCCCTCGTCGCCGACATGTTCGAGACCATGGACCTCGCCCCCGGCGTCGGGCTGGCCGGACCCCAGGTCGGCGTCGGCAAGCGCCTGTTCGTGTACTCGTACACCGACGACGACGAAGTACTGCACCGCGCCGCCGCCGTGAACCCGGTGCTCTGGATCAGCCCGCCGGTCCCCGAGTCGGTCGACGAGCTCGACGAGGACGACGAGTCCGAGGGCTGCCTGTCCGTGCCGGGTGAGCGCTTCCCGCTCCGACGCTCCGGCAGCGCGCTGCTCCGGGCGTTCGACGAGCACGGCGAACCGTTCGAGGTCCGGGCCGACGGCTGGCTCGCGCGCATCTTCCAGCACGAGTACGACCACCTGGACGGCTGGCTCTACGCCGACCGCCTGGTGCACCCCTACGCCAAGCAGGTCACCAAGGCCATCCGCAAGAACAGCTGGGGCGGCCCCGGCCAGTCGTGGCTACCGGGTCGCGACCACCCCGAGGGCTGACGGGTCGGTCCGGCCCGCGCGTCGCCTGCCGTGGTCGGCTGACGGCCGGGAGGCCCGGCTCAGCTCCGGTACGTCGACAGCGCGTCGCGCAGGTGGTCGGTCTCCGGGTGTCCCGGGCAGTACTGCAGGAGGCCGGCGGCGACGTGCGCTGCGCCGTCGTCGGCCACGGCCGACGTCCACGGGTCCGTGCCGGTCACGGCACACGTGCTCGCGAGCTCGACGAGGGTGGCGTCGCCCCGGGCCGCGTCGACGGCGGCCTGCTGCTGCGTCGACGGCACCGAGCCCGTGAGCCGCTTCGCGGTGCACGAGGTCCGCTCGTCCTCCCACACTGCGGAGTACGTCGTGTAGGTCTCGCGGTCGCCGTCGTCGCACACGAAGGCGAACACCACCGGCGAGGCACTCGACCCGAGCCCGGTCTCCGAGCTCGTGGGTTCCTCTGACGAGTCGGTGTCCGGTCCGGCACCGCTGCACCCGACGAGCACGGGCGCGATGACCGCCGCGAGCAGCACGCCGAGGAACACGGCGCGGGGCGGACGGGATCGGTGCACCTGTGAACGCTAACAGCAACTGCCCGGGATCAGTTCCGCGAGTCGGCTGCTCGTCCGGCCGTCCCTAACGCGTCGGACCGGTGACGGTGACGGTCGCCCGCTGGTCGAGCCGGCCACCGCGCGCATCGGTGCTCATGCGACAGCGCACCTCGGTCGTGCCGACCGGCGCCTCGACCACCTGTCGGACGCAGCTCGTCGATGTCACGCCGCGTGGCAGGTCGAGACGGATCCGCACCGCGACGGGCTGCCCGTCGGCGCTGCGGAGCGTCCGGTCGGCGAGCTCGAGCGGTGTCCCGCGGACCGTCAGGCCGCTGATCTTCGCAGCGGTGAGGTCGATGCCGTCGATGCGTGCGTCGCTGACGTCCGCCTTGGTGAGGACCGCTCCGTGCAGGTCCGCGTCGCGGAGATCGGCACCGGACAGGTCCGCACCGTACAGGTCGGCGCCGCCGAGGTCCGCGCCGCGCAGGTCCGCGCCGCGCAGGTCGGCTCCGAACAGCACGGCATCACCGAGGTCGGCCGCTCGGAGGTCCGCGTCGTGCAGATCTGCGAGGCGGAGGTCCGCCGTGGCGAAGCCGGCACCCGCGAGGTCCTGGCCCGGACATGTCGTCGCGGAGCCGGGCTGAGGCGCAGTGCGGACCGTACACGAACCGACCCGGTGTGCACCGGCGCTCGTACCGCCGGTCCGCGCGAACGCGGCCACGCCGATGACGACGAAGAAGAGCACGGTCAGCACGACGACCACCACGGTGCGCGTGTGCGAGGCCCCGGTCACCCTTCGACCCCTGTCAACCAACGCGGCAACGTCGCGCGCGCCCACCCGGAGTACCAGGCCGAGGAGTCGGCGTACGGGAAGAACGCGCTGATCGGGTTGTAGAGCACGAACAGGGCCACGCCGACGACGATCACGACCGTCCACGCGATCGCCGCGACCCGTCCGTGCAGTTGCCGGAGCCACGACCGCACCCCGAGCAGGATCACCGCCGCGGCCATCGGGAGCACCGGCAACAGGTACCGACCCGAGAACGCGTACTCCTGGCGCAGGTTGACGGCGGTGGCGGCGTTGAAGCACAGGACCGCGACGGTGTACGCCAGGGGCACGATCGCCAGCCACCACGTACCGGCTGAACGGAGGACCCGACGCAGTTGCGTGGCAGCGACGACGACGGCTGCGATCACAGCGGTCGCGCCGAACAGAACGACGCCGAGGTTCGGACGCCACGGGAGCGTCGGCCCCCAGAAGAAGAACAACGACCGGAAGTACGTCGTGGCCCACGTGACCAGGAACCCCAGCGGGTGGAACGGTTCGAGCGACCCGTCGGCGGCGGCCAGGTCGTGGATCCGAGTGGCGTTGTAGTTCCGTCGGAAGATGTCGAACTGCATGCACGAGGCACGGCTGTGGAGCTCGGTGCAGTCCGGGTTCAACGCTCGGTACACGAGCAGGTTCACGCCGAACCGCTCGAGCACGAGGGCGAACAGGACCGCTCCGATCACGACGAGCGCGGTCGAGCGCGCTGGACGCTCACGGAAGCCGTTCACGGCACGCCGGATCGGGTGCCGGATCCAGCTGAACCCGTCGGTGCGGTACCGGAACAGCAGCGCGAAGAACGCCCCAGCCAGGACGAGCGGTGCGTTCGAGTACTTGAGCATGAGGACGAGCATCGCCGTGACCACGAGCCATCCGAGCGCGCGGAGGCCGCCGCCGCGCGCCACCGAGACGGCGACGGCCGCGAAGAGGAAGAACGACGCCATCGACGGCGCGTCGTAGCTGACGGTCGCGGCCATCCACACCGAGCGACCGGTGAACGCCGTGACGATCGTCGCGACGAGGCCGATCGACGCCGGGATGCCGGCGTTGCGGAAGACGGCGCGGAGCGCACACAGTCCTGCTCCGGCCGCGAGCACGTCGATGCACCTGAGCACCATCACGACGTGCTCCTCGCTCAGCCCGATCCCCGACGCAGCCCTCGCCGGGAAGGACATCAGGTAGTAGTAGAGGTACGCGGGGAACCGCGTGACCTCGCCGAGCTTGAGCGTCGAGGCGTCGACGTCGTGGAGGAACGGCCCAGCGGTCCACGGTCGTGCCGCGTAGAACAGGACGTTCCCGATGTGCCGGATCTCGTCGGGCGCTGCCGAGGACGGGACGTGGAGCGTGACGGCGAAGAAGAACCCCGTGAGCAGGAAGACCACGAGAACGGCGCCGAACGCCGCTCGCGAGGACAACAGGCTGTTCGCACGGTCAAGCAGACGAGCTCCCCGTCCCCGGACCTCGTACCCGGCGAGGGGCTCGTGGGTCAACGACATCGAACAGTGGCCTTCCGTGGATCTGGGTGCGCTGCGCCAGGTTAGCAGCGCGCCAGGAACGCAAAAGGCCCGGATCCGTGAGGATCCGGGCCAGACGCTCCCCGAGTTGGACTCGAACCAACAACCTGCCGGTTAACAGCCGGCTGCTCTGCCAATTGAGCTATCGAGGATCACTGTCCGCTGGCGAATGTCGTGCGAACAACGGGTAACAGCATAGCAGCACCGCAGCGCCCCTCACCGCATCGGACACGCCGCCCGGGCGCGCCGCGCTGTGGCCCCCGGTGCAGCACTGCTCCTCAGTACCCGGCGACCGGGTCGACGACGCCGACGAAGCCCTCGCCGCTGCCGTCGAGGAACGCCGTGGTGTTGAGTCGCACCCGCTCGGCGAGCAGCGGCGCGACCATCTCCGGGGTGTCGGCCTGGTGCGGCGTGATGACCGCGCCGGGCTCGGACCAGAGCGGGTGGCCGTCCGGCAACGGCTCGGGATCGGTGACGTCGAGCCCTGCGGCGGCGATCGCACCGGTGTGCAGGGCCTCGACCAGGGCGTCGGTGTCGACGAGTCCCCCGCGGGCGATGTTGACGAGCCGGGCGGACGGCTTCATGATCGTGAACTGCCGCTCGCCGAAGAGCTTCGCGGTGCCCGAGGTCATGGCTGCTGCGATCATCACGACGTCGGCGTCGGGCAGGACCTCGTCGAGCTGGTCGGTGGTGACGGTGCGCGATGCGCCCTCCACCGGGTCGGCCGAGCGACGCACCACGGTCACGTCGACGTCGAACGGGGCGAGCAGGCGGATGTACTCGAGCGCGATCCCGCCGGCGCCGATCACGACGACGTTCCGGCCGTAGAGCGACACACCCTCGGGCTCGGTGGCCCACGAGTGTGCACGGGCACGCTTCTGCAGGACCCGCAGCGTCCCGAGCGTCAGTGCCAGGGCGTGCTCGGCGACGGGCTCCGCGTACGCGCCCTTCGCCGAGGTGAAGAGCACACGGTCCCCGTGCTCCTGGATGAGGTGTGCGAAGGCGTCGACTCCGGCGAACGGCAGCTGCACCCAGCCGATCCCCGGTGCGGCGTCGAGCGCGTCCGCCAGGCCGGACGGGTCGCGGGGGTCGAGCCAGACGAGCCCGCGGGTGTCCGCGTCGAGCGGCGCGACGGTCCCGCCGGCCTCGGTCACGGCGGTGACGTGCAGGTCGGTCGGCTCCGGCAGCACGGCGACGGGGCCGGACTGCGGTGCGTCGATCGGCAGCGGGGCGCCGGAGGTGGGGACGACGGCGCGGTGGCCTCGGGTGGCGGTGCTCACGGGTTCTCCTGTCGGTCCGTGCGGGGGCCGGTGCCGGCGGCGACCGGTCGGCGTGGCGCCGTCGAGCGGCGCGGGGCGGTGGGTGCCGGGCGACGCTTCACGCCGCGGGCCGCGGTCGCGGCCAGGGTCTTGACGTAGGGGTCGACGGGGTTGTCGAGGACCTCGTCGAAGGTGCCGAGGCCGACCAGCCGGGCATCGGCCATCACGGCAACGCGGTCGGCCAGGGCGCCGGCTTCGCGCAGGTCGCTGGACACCACGACGGCGGAGAACTGCCGGTTGCGTTGCAGGGTCGCCAGGGCCTCGAGCACCGACTGGCGCACGAGCACGTCGACGCCGCGGGCGGGTTCGTCGGCGACCAGGAGCTGCGGTTCCAGCACGAGGGCCCGCGCCAGGGCGACGCGCTGCCGCTGCCCGCTGGACAGCTCCCACGTGTTCAGGCGCATCACACCGAGCGGCAGGTGCACGGCGTCGACCAGTCGGGCGACGATCAGGCCCGCTTCCTTCCGGTCGAAGCGACGGTCGCGCTGGTAGATCGGTTCGGCGATGGCCTCGCCGACGGTGAGGTCCGGGCTGAGCCGGTCGGCGCCGTCCTGCGGCAGGTAGCCGATCCGGCCGCTCAGGCGCTCGAGCTTGCGGGACGAACCGCGCAGGCCGCGGGTCTTCTGGCCGAGGACGGTCAGTTCGCCCCCGACGATGTGCCGGCGCAGCGCACCGTCACCCTCGCCGTGTGACCCGAGCTGCCCCGCGATCGCGGCGGCGAAGGTCGACTTGCCCGACCCCGACTCTCCGAGCAGCGCGAGGATCTCGCCCTGCCGCACCGTCAGGCTGACCCCGTCGACCGCTCGGATCGACTCGGACCCCCGTCCGCCCCGGTACTCGATCGACACGTCGTCCGCGACGACCGCCGGTCCGTTGACCGCGATCATGGGTCCCCTTCCACGCCGCCCCCTGGCGGCGGTTCGCGACGGACCGCGCTGGCAGGACCGTCGTGCGTACAGCTGTGGAGGCGACCGTCCAGGAGGCCCGGCGTGCGTCGACGACGCTGGACGGGCCTCCTGGGCGGGTCGCGCCGGGTCGGGACCAGACGCGGGTCGCATCGGGTCAGGACCCGACGTTCTCCAGTTGCTCCAGCGTACGCCGTCGCTCGGCCTGCTCCGCAGGGTCCGGCACCGGGAGCGACGCCAGCAGGCGCTGCGTGTACGGGTGCTGCGGAGCGCCGAGGACCTGCGCAGTCGTGCCCACCTCGACCAGGTCGCCGCGGTACAGCACCGCGATCCGGTCGGACAGCGCGCCCACGACCGCCAGGTCGTGGCTGATGAACAGCGACGCGAAGCCCAGGTCCTGCTGGAGCTCGAGGAAGAGCTCGAGCACGCGGGCCTGCACCGACACGTCGAGCGCGCTCGTCGGCTCGTCGGCGATGAGCAGCTTCGGCCGGAGCGCGAGCGACCGGGCGAGCGACGCGCGCTGGCGCTGCCCACCGGAGAGCTCGTGCGGGTAGCGGTCCCCGTACGCCTTCGGCAGCTGGACCGCCTCGAGGAGTTCGTCGACGCGCTTACGGGCCGCACGCGGGCTCGACACCTCCTTGTGGACGACCAGCGGCTCGGCGACGCACTCGGCGATCGTGAGCAGCGGGTTGAACGACGTCGCCGGGTCCTGGAACACGAACCCGATGTCCTTGCGCAGGTGCTTGAAGTCGCGCTCCCGGTAGCCGAGCATCTCGGCGCCGAGGACCTTCAGCGAGCCGCCGGTGACCTTCGTCAGCCCGGCCATGGCGCGACCGATCGTGGTCTTGCCGGAGCCGGACTCCCCCACCAAGCCGAGGACCTCGCCGGGACGGATCGCCAGGTCGACGCCCTTCACGGCGCGGAACGCGGGCGAACCGAGGCGGCCGGGGTACTCGATCTCGAGCCCCTTCGCCTCGACCAGCGGGGTGACGTCCTCGGTGATCGCGGCACGGCGGGCGGTGCCCGTCGACGCCTCGAGCCGGGGCACGGCGGCGAGCAGCCGCTTCGTGTAGTCGGCCTGCGGACGCGCGAACAGGTCCGTCGCCGATGCCTCTTCGACGATCTCGCCCTGGTACATCACGGCGACGCGGTCGGCCAGGTCGGCCACCACACCCATGTTGTGCGTGATGATCACGATCGCCGTGCCGAACTCGTCGCGGCAGCGGCGGAGCAGGTCGAGGATCTCGGCCTGCACCGTGACGTCGAGCGCCGTGGTCGGCTCGTCGGCGATGATCACCGACGGCTCGAGGGCCAGGGCACTCGCGATGACGACACGCTGCTTCTGGCCGCCGGAGAACTGGTGTGGGTAGTGGTCGACGCGGGTCTCGGGGTCGGGGATGCCGACGCGGCCGAGGTAGTCGATGGCCTTCGCCCGCGCCTCCTTCTTGGACATGCCGCCGTGGGCGCGGAGCCCCTCGGCGATCTGCCACCCGACCGTGAAGACCGGGTTGAGGGCGGTCGACGGCTCCTGGAAGACCATCGCACCGGCGGTCCCCCGCAGGCTGCGGAGCTTCTGCGCGCCGACGGTGACGACGTCGGTGCCGTCGAGCAGCACCGCGCCGCCGAGCGTCGCCGTCTCGGGCATGAGCCGGAGCATGGCGCGAGCCGTGACGGACTTGCCGGAGCCGGACTCGCCCACCAGGGCGAGGACCTCGCCAGGGCGGACGTCGAGGCTGACGCCCTTGACCGCGTCGACGGCGCCGCCGTCGGTGGCGAAGGTGACCGTGAGGTCGTCGACGACGACCACGGGTGCGTTCTCGGTGTCGGTCGTCATGCGCCCGATCCTTCCGCGGTGGCCGTGTTGCGCGCGTCGCGCGTGGACACCAGCTGCTTCAGCCGTCGGCGCGCACGCAGACGGGGGTCGGAGATGTCGTTGAGGCTCTCGCCGATGAACGTCACACCGAGCACCAGCACCACGATCGCGACACCCGGGTAGACACCGGTCCACCAGACGCCGCTCGCGACGTCGGACAGCGCACGGCTGAGGTCGTAGCCCCACTCGGCGCCGGACGTCGGACCGATGCCGAACCCGAGGAAGCCGAGGCCGGCCAGGGTCAGGATCGCGTCGCTGGCGTTGAGCGTCAGGATGAGCGGCAGGGACCTGGTCGAGTTGCGCAGCACGTGGCGGGTCATGATGCGCCACGGGTTCGTGCCCATCACGCGCGCCGACTCGACGAACGCGTCGTTCTTCAGACGCACGGCCTCGGCACGGACCACCCGGAAGTACTGCGGCACGTAGACGACGGTGATCGAGATCGCCGCCGCGATGATGCCGCCCGAGTAGCTCGAGTTGCCGCCGGAGATCACGATCGACACGACGATCGCGAGCAGCAGCGAGGGGAACGCGTAGATCGCGTCAGCGACCACGACGAGGACCCGGTCGAGCCAACCGCCCAGGTAGCCGGAGACCAGCCCGAGCAGCACGCCGACGATGATCGACACGACGACCGCGACGATCACGACGAGGACCGCCGTCCGGGCGCCGTAGACCACCCGGCTGAAGACGTCGAACCCGCCGACGGTGGTGCCCCAGATGTGCTCGGCGCTCGGTGCGCCCGTGCGCGGGAAGCTCTCGCCGTCCGCGCCCTGCAGCTGGCCGAAGCCGTACGGGGCCAGCAGCGGCGCGAAGACCGCGACGAGCAGGTACAGGGCGCAGATGACCACGCCGACGATGAGCATGGCGCGCTGCCAGCCGGTGCTCTTGCGGAGCTGGACCACCACGGGCAGCCGCTTCCAGAGCGGCTCGTGGCGGTCGACGAGGGTGGTGTCGGCCATCGTCAGAACCTCACTCTCGGGTCGATCAGGGCGGCGACGACGTCGACGATGAAGTTGGTCACCGCGACGATCACCGCCAGCATCGCGACGATGCCCTGGACCGCGACGAAGTCACGGGCCGACAAGTACTGGTTGAGCTCGAAGCCCAGGCCGCGCCACCCGAAGGTGGTCTCGGTCAGGACCGAACCGCCCAGCAGCATCGCGATCTGCAGGCCCATGACCGTGATGATCGGCACGAGGGCGGGGCGGAACGCGTGCGTCCGGACGAGCCGCGACTCGCGGACACCGCGGGAGCGGGCCGCGTCGACGTACTCGGAGCCGAGCGACCCGATCATGTTCGCGCGCACCAGGCGCAGGAAGATGCCGGCGGTCAGCAGTCCGAGGGTCAGTGCGGGCAGGACGGCGTGCTGCAGCACGTCGCCGATGACCGCCGCGTTGCCGGTCCGGAGCGCGTCGATGATGTAGATGCCGCTCGCGCCGGGGATGCCGTCGAGGATGAGCTCCACCCGGGTCGACGCGCGGTCGCCGAGCGGCAGCCAGCCGAGCCACACCGAGAAGACGAGCTTGAGCAGCAGACCGCCGAAGAACACCGGGGTCGCGTACGTCAGGATCGCGAGGGCACGGAGCAGCACGTCGGGCCACTTGTCGCGCGTGTACGCGGCCAGCATGCCGAGCGGGATGCCGAGCACGAGCGCGACGACGAGGGCGTAGAAGACGAGCTCGGCGGTCGCGCCGCCGTACTGCAGGATGATCTCGGTGATCGGCCGGTTGTCGGTCGACGCGTTGCCGAAGTCACCGCGCAGGATGCCGCCGAGGTACTCGAAGTACTGCACGAGCACGGGACGGTCGTACCCGGCGGCGTGCAGGCGTTCCTGCAGCTGCGTCGGGGTGAGTCGGCCGCCGACCGACGCGGTGATCGGGTTCCCGATGACGCGCATCAGGAAGAACACGAGCGTCACCAGGATGAAGACGGTCGGGATGATGAGGAGGAACCTGACGAGGACGTACCGGCCGAGTCCGCCGCCACTGCTCTTGGCACGACGTTGTGCCTGTGGCTTGGTCGGATCGGTGCCGTTCACGTCCTGGGTCGCCTCTGGGGTGCTCAGGGTCACGGGGAGGGGTGCCTTTCATGCCGGTGCGCAGGCACGCGGGCGTTCCTCGTGGGAACGCCCGCGGCCTGCGCGAGGGGCGTGGTGCTACTTGCTGAGGGTGGCGTACCGGAACTTGAACGAGGCGTCGAGGGTCAGACCCTTGACGTCCTTGCCGGCGACGGCGACGGACTTGCCCTGCAGCAGGGGCAGCGTCGAGATCTGCGATGCCTCGCGCTCCTGGGCCTGCTCGATCAGGTCGGCACGCTTGTCCGGGTCGGACTCCGCCTGCTCCTTCGCGATGAGGTCCTGGATGACCGAGTCGTCGTAGTGGTTCTGGACGAAGTTCTCCTTGGTGAAGAACGGCGACAGGTAGTTGTCGGCGTCGGAGAAGTCCGGGAACCAACCGAGCTGGTACTCCGGGTACGCGTCCTTGGTGCGCTCCTGGGCGTAGGTCGTGTAGACCGTCGACTGGATGTTGACGGTGAACAGGCCCGAGTCCTCGAGCTGCGTCTTCAGCAGCGCGTACTCGTCGTCCGACGCCGAACCGTAGTGGTCGGGCGCGTACTGGATGTCGAGCTGCACCTTGCCGGAGACACCGGCGTCGGCGAGGGTCTTCTTCGCCTTGTCGACGTCGGGGCCACCGTCGCCGTCGCCGTACATGTCCTTGAACGGCTGGACCGCACCGGTGAGGCCGTCCGGCACCATCGAGTACAGCGGCGTGAAGGTGTCGTTGTAGACCTCCTTCGCCAGGGCGGCGCGGTCGACCACGTCGGCGGCGGCCTGTCGCACGGCGAGGGCCTTCGCCTCGTCGGCGTCGTCCTGACCGGTACCGAACGGCTGCGTCTTGAAGTTGAAGACCACGTAGCGGATCTCGCCGCCGGGGCCGTCGGTGACCTTGAGCTTGTCGTCCTTGCGCAGGTCCGAGATGTCGGTCGGCGTCAGGGAGCGGTACGCAACGTCGACGTCGCCCTGCTGCACGGCGAGCTTGAGGTCGGTCTCCTTGGTGTAGTAGTTGGCCGTCACCTCGGAGGTCTTCGCCTTGCCGAGCAGGCCGTCGTACTTCGGGTTCGTCTTGTACTGGATCAGCTGGTTCTCCTTGTAGGAGCTAATCTGGTACTGCCCGGCGAACGCCTTGCCCTTGACGATGTCGTCGGCGCTGGTGAGCTTCGTCGCGCTGAAGACGTCCTCGTCGACGATCGGGCCGGCGGGGCTCGAGAGCACCTGCGGCCAGGTCTGGTCGGCGTGGTCGAGGTTGAACACCACGGTCGTGTCGTCCGGGGTGTCGATGCTCTTGAGGTTGGCGAGCAGCGACTGCGGGCCGTTCTCGTTGTTGATCTTGAGTTCACGGTCGAACGAGAACTTCACGTCGCTCGAGGTGAGCTTGTTGCCGTTCGCGAACTCGAGGCCGTCCTTGAGGGTGACCTCGTACGTGGTCGGGCTCGTGAACTCCGCCTTCGTGGCGATGTCCGGCTCGACGTCCGGGCTGCCCACGGGCGTGTTCATCAGGAACGGGAAGACCTGGTTCTGCACGGCGAACGAGCCGTTGTCGTAGGAACCGGCCGGGTCGAGGGACGTGATCTTGTCCGTCGTCCCGATGCTCAGGCCGTTCAGCTCGGTGTCGCTCACGCTGCTGCTCGCGCAGCCGGTCAGCACCAGCGCCGTCGCTGCTGCTCCGGCGCCGAGCGCGATGCCGCGCCTGCCCCACGTGGCTGTGTGCTTCTTGAACACGGATGCCATGTTCGATGCCTCTCTTGAAGTTGGGTGCAAGTGTCCGGACCGGCGGGTGGTACGTCTGTGTGCCCGGCCAGGAACGCTCATTGGTATCACCCTGTCACGGAACAGATCGAACCGGGAGCGATTTGTTTACACCGCTGTAATGCAAGCACCCGTCGCGTGATGCATCATTCATGCGCATCGACCCGGCGCGCCGCACACGAAAGTTGCGCGCTGCAACCTGGGTGGTCGCCCCCGCCGACCGGTCACGACACACCGCCCGTCCCACCCCGAGCGGTCACGTCCCGTCGGCCGGACCCCGGCCAGCCGACGCCTTGCGACCACTCGACGTCCGACACGGCCGCGCGCCAGGCGCCCGGACTGCCAGGGGGCTAGGACGCGTCGGCGTCGGCGCGGAGCCGCATGCGCTGCGCGTCGATGTCCACGAGCTGCCGCTGGATCTCGGCGCGCCGCTCGGCCTGCTCGTGCGGGTCCGCACGCTGCAGTTGTCCGAGCAACGAGGCCTTGCGGGCGAGCAGGTCCCGCTCGACCAGGGCGACGACGATGCTCCGGCAGTACGCGGCGAGGTCCTCGGCGTTGCGGGCGGGGATCGGCGCGAGGGCCAGCTCGTGCGTCAGGGTGCGCAAGGGGGTCGGCACGTCGGCGAGCAACCGGTCGAGCCAGTCCCCCGCCCCGATGACGTCGACGTTGGCGACCACGGCGTCCCGCACGACGGCGAGCATCGGCGCCGAGAACGTGGCCGATGCGGCGAGCCCGAGCAGCGGCGCTCCGACCGAGGTCGGCTGCTGCACCATCGCCATGACGGCGTCGCGCTCCATGCGGCTGATCGGGTCGTTCGGCAGCGAGCGGATCCCGGCGACGGGCTCCTCGACCACACCGGCCCCGTCGGTGGCGTGACCGGCGCGACCGTCGCGCCCCGGGCCTCCTGACCGATCGTCCGTCGATCCCGCACGCCGACGCGCGGTCTCGACCGATCGACGGACCTCGGGCATGTCCATGCCGAGCCAGCCGGCGAGCTCGCGGACGTAGCCCTGCGTGAGCGAGCGGTCGCGGATGCCGGCGAGCACGGGCGCGGCGGCGCGGAGGGCACTGACGCGGCCCTCGACCGTCTCGAGGTCGTGGCCCTCCAACGTGCGGCGGATCATGAACTCGAACATCGGGCGCTTGTTCGTGATCAGGCGGCGGATGGCGTCGTCGCCGCGGGCGAGCCGGAGGTCGCACGGGTCGAGGCCACCGGGCGCCACGGCGACGAACGTCTGCGCGGCGAACCGCTGTTCCTCGGCGAAGGCGCGGGAGGCGGCACGCTGTCCGGCCTCGTCCGGGTCGAAGGTGAAGACCACCTCGCCGTTGGCGTTCGGGTCGGCGCCGGCCAGGTCGCCGAGCATCGGGCGCAGCACCTTGATGTGGTCGACGCCGAACGAGGTGCCGCACGTGGCGACCGCGGTGGTGATGCCGGCGACGTGGCAGGCCATGACGTCGGTGTAGCCCTCGACGATCACGACCTGCTTCTGCTTCGAGATGTCGCGGCGGGCCAGGTCGAGCCCGTAGAGCACCTGGCTCTTGTGGTAGATCGGGGTCTCGGGCGTGTTGAGGTACTTCGGGCCCTTGTCGTCGTCGAGCAGGCGACGGGCACCGAACCCGATCGTCGCCCCGGTGACGTCGCGGATCGGCCACATCAGGCGACCACGGAACCGATCGTACGGCGACCGGTCGCCCTGGCTGACGAGCCCGGCCGAGGTGAGTTCCTCGAGCGTGAAGCCCCGACCGCGCAGGTGGTCCTTGAGCATGTCGAAGGACTTCGGGGCGAAGCCGACACCGAAGTGCTGCGCCGCCGAGGGATCGAACCCGCGCTCCCCCAGGAACCGCCGTGCGGGGTCGGCCGCGGCGGTGGTGAGCTGCGCCGTGTAGAACTCGAGCGCGGCTTCGTTGGCGGCGATCAGCCGGGCGCGGGTGTTGTAGTCGGTGCGCGGCCCGTCGCCCTCTTCGTAGTGCAGGGTGAAGCCGATCTTCGCGGCCATGCGCTCGACGGCCTCGGCGAAGGTGGTGTGGTCCTGCGCCATGATGAAGCTGAAGACGTCGCCGTCCTCGCCGCAGCCGAAGCAGTGGTAACGCCCGACCTGGGGCCGGACGTGGAACGACGGGGAACGTTCGTCGTGGAAGGGGCAGAGCCCCTTCATCGACCCGACGCCCGCGTTCTTCAGCGTGACGTAGTCGCCGACGACGTCGGCGATGTTGACACGCGAGCGGACCTCGTCGATGTCGTTCCGCGCGATCCTGCCAGCCACCCTCTGATCCTAGTTCGTGGGACCGACCTCGGCCGACCGCTCACACCGGGATGTGGACCGCTTCCCGCTCACCGACGACCAACCGACGGTGCCAGGCGATCGCCCCTTGGTCCGTCAGGCTCGCGACCTGGTCGACCACGGCGCGGAGCCGGCCGTCGTCGTCGGACGCCGCACGCCAGTCGGCGGCGAAGCCGGGCTCGAGGTCCGATGCACCCGACGCCGCCAGGGCGTCGAGCAGCTCGGTCAGGATCCGGCGCTGGTCTTCGTACACGGGCTGCCGGTCGCCCTGCGTCATCACGAACGCCGCCACGATCCCCTTGAGGACCGCGATCTCGCCGATGATCTCCGGCGGCGTCACGACGGACGCCGCGAACCGGACCAGGGACCCGGAGGCATAGGACTCGCGGGTCGCGGCCGTCGCCGTCCGCGCGAAGCGTCCGATCAGCTGCGAGGTCAGGTTCTTCAGGTGCGCTGCGTCACGCCGGGACCCGTCGTACGAGGTCATCCAGAGCGGAAGTGCCCGGAGGCGGTCGAACGCCTCGAGCAGTTCGTCACGACTCAGGTCGTCGCCAACCCATGCGTGCATCGCGGTGACGATGTCGTTCTCGCCGACGCGGTCGCCGAGCGCTGCGACGTCGATGAACCCGGCGACGACGGCGTCCTCGAAGTCGTGCACCGAGTACGCGATGTCGTCGGACAGGTCCATGACCTGCGCCTCGATGCACCGCTGCCGACGGGGCGCCCCGGCACGGAGCCACTCGAAAGCGTCGTGGTCGTCGTCGTAGAAGCCGAACTTGGTCCGACCCGATGACGACTCGGAGACGCCCTGCGCCGCGGGCCACGGGTACTTGCAGCTGGCGTCCAACGACGCACGGGTCAGGTTGAGTCCGAACGGACGGTCGACGTCGGCGCCGAGCCGGACGCCGTACACCTTCGGCTCGAGCCGGGTGAGCAGCCGCAGCGTCTGCGCGTTGCCCTCGAACCCGCCGATGCCGGCGGCCCAGGCGTTGACGGCGGTCTCACCGTTGTGGCCGAAGGGCGGGTGGCCGATGTCGTGCGCCAGGCACGCGGTGTCCACCACGTCGGGGTCGAGGCCCAACGAGTCCGCGAGCTCGCGACCGACCTGCGCCACCTCGAGCGAGTGGGTCAGGCGGTTGCGGGCGAAGTCGAGCCCGGTCGTCGGGCTGAGCACCTGGGTCTTGGCGGCGAGGCGGCGCAGCGCGCTGGAGTGCAGCAGGCGTGCGCGGTCGCGGGCGAAGTCCGATCGGCGGTTGCCGTGCTCCTCCGGGAGCCAGCGCTCGGCGTCGGCCGGGCCGTACGAGGCGGTGGCGCTCATCCGCCGCTGTGGTGCAGCTCGGCGGCGGCGAGGACCTTGCGGAACTCGCTGTCGACGTCGCGGGACTCGAGCCAGCGGTCGGGCAGTGCGGTGCGCTTCGGGTTGCCGGAGCGACCACGGGGGCCCTCGGCGCCCTCGCCCGGGTACGGTGCGTCGCGGTCGAGCTGCCCGAGCAGGTCGTCGATCTCCTGCAGGCTCGACGACAGCGCGAGACCGGACCGCACGTCGCTGCCGATCGGGTACCCCTTGAAGTACCAGGCCACGTGCTTGCGGGCGTCGCGGCAGCCGTGGTCTTCGGACCCGAAGAACTCGACGAGCAGTTCGGCGTGCCGACGGAACCCGTCGGCGACCTCGCCCAGGGTGGGCATGTACCGCAGCCCTTCGCCGCGGAACGCCGCCGCCAGGTCGCCGAACAGCCACGGACGCCCGAGGCACCCGCGTCCGACGACGACGCCGTCGACGCCGGTCTCGTCCACCATGCGGAGGGCGTCGGCAGCCGACCAGATGTCCCCGTTGCCGAGGATCGGGATGTCGGTGACGGTCTCCTTCAGCGTCGCGATCGCCGACCAGTCGGCGTGACCGGAGTAGTGCTCGTTCGCCGTGCGGGCGTGCAGCGACACCGCGGCGACGCCGGCGTCCCGCGCGATGCGGGCGGCGTCGAGGTAGGTCAGGTGGTCTTCGTCGATGCCCTTGCGCATCTTCACGGTGACCGGCACGTTCCCTGCGGCGCGGACGGTCTTCGTGACGAGTTCGCGGAACAGCTCGAGCTTCCAGGGCAGTGCCGCGCCGCCGCCCTTGCGGGTGACCTTGGGCACCGGGCAGCCGAAGTTCAGGTCGATGTGGTCGGCACGGTCCTCGCCCACCAGGATCGACGCTGCCTCGGCCACGGTGTTCGGCTCGACGCCGTACAGCTGGATCGACCGCGGGGTCTCGGACTCGTGGTGCTGGATGAGCTGCATCGACACGGGGGTGCGTTCGACCAGTGCGCGCGACGTGATCATCTCGCAGACGTAGAGACCGGCGCCGTACTCGCGGCAGAGCCGGCGGTACGCCATGTTCGTGATGCCCGCCATGGGCGCGAGCACGACCGGCACGTCGACCTCGATCGGGCCGATGCGCAGAGGCCGTGCTGGGGCTTGTGTGATCGTCATACCTGTCCCATCTTCCCACGTCGGTGCTCGCCGGTAGCGTTCTCCACATGACGATCGACGCCAGCACCCGGTTCGACACCGACGCAGCAGCCCGCGGCCTGACGGTCGAGGTCGTCGAACGCCCCGCCGCGGACTCCCTGCAGCAGGCCGCCGAGCTGCTCGGCATCGACCCCGGCGACATCGTCAAGACACTCGTCGTCAAGCGGCACGACGGCGGCTTCCTGCTCGCGCTCGTGCCGGGCGGCCGGAGCATCGCGTGGAAGAAGCTCCGCACCGTCGTCGGGGTGAACAAGCTCTCGATGCCCGACGCGGCGACCGCGCTCCAGGCGTCGGGCTACGAGCGCGGCACCATCACGCCCATCGGCGCGACCGGCGACCTGCCCGTCTACGCCGACGAACGCATCGTCGGTCGACGGGTCGCCCTCGGTGCGGGCCGACACGGCGCGAGCGCCTTCGTCGACGCCGACGACCTCGTCGCCGCGTACGGCGCGACGGTCGCCGACATCACCGACGAGGAACCGCAGCGCGCCTGACCAGTCCTGCGACCGACGGATCGCGCCCCCGCGCAGCCGTCGCGCCCCGCTGAGTCGGGGCGCAACGACCGCACGGGGGCGCGAGACCAGCAGCGCGCGGCGCGGGACCAGCAGCGCGCGAAGCGCGACCGACGGATCCGTCAGTCTGGCACCTCGGTCCAGTCGCCCTCGGCGCCGGCGAACGATCCGGCGTCGATCAGGCACGAATCACGGTCGCAGACCGGCGCACCGCCGGGCGTGACCAGCGTGAGCAGGCCGGGGCGCGCCTCCAGACCGGAGATCGCATCCGGGACCGACGGGGCGGACGGGAGGCCCGCCCCACCCCCGACGGTGACCGTCGCGCCCGTCATCGGGTCGCCGCCACGTCGGCGCTCGCGTCGTCCGCAGCGCGTTCGGTCGCCGAGGCGACCTCGTCCGGAGTCGTCCCGCGCAGCGCGACGACCTGCGTCAGCACCTGCTCGAACGCTGCCGGGTCCTGCGCGCCCGAGACGCCGTACTTGCCGTCGATGACGAAGAAGGGGACGCCGTTGATGCCGAAGGCCTGCGCCTGGGCCTGGTCGGCGCGGACGGCTGCGAGCTGCGAGTCGTCGCGGAGCGTGGCGAGGACCTCGTCGCGGTCGAGCCCGATCTCGGCGGCCAGGTCGGCCAGCGTCGCGTCGTCGCCGACGTGCTCGCCGCGCTCGAAGTAGGCGGTGAACAGGCGCTCGACCATGTCGAGCTGCTTGCCGTGCTGCTTGGCGAGGTGGATGACCTGGTGCGCCTTCACGGTGTTCGTGTGGTGCATGGCATCGAAGTCGTAGTCCAGCCCGACCGACGCCGCGATGCCGGTGACCTGGTCGAGCATCTGCTGCGCCTGCTCGACGGGCATGCCCTTGTGGCTCGACAGGAACTCGGCCTCGGTGCCCTCGAAGTCGACGGGGGTGTCCGGGCTGAGCTCGAAGGAGTGGTACTCGACCTCGACCGGGCGGCCGTCCGCCGAGGCGCCGAACGCGGCGACGCCGGCCTCGAACTTGCGCTTGCCGATGTAGCACCAGGGGCAGGCGATGTCCGACCAGACATCGACCTTCACGGAGTCGTTCATGCTGATCCCAACGCGGACGTTGCGCGCGCATTCCCGCCGCACAACCAAAATCACCTCGCGCCGCGGGATCGCGCGGTTCGAGGTGATTTTGGTTGTGCTGGACGCATCCGCGCCGTGCCGGGTCCGGCCGGCCGCCCGCGAGACCCCTACGCGCCGAGCAGGCGCTGCGCCAGGTAGCCCTGCAGCTGGTCGAGGGCGACCCGCTCCTGCGCCATCGTGTCGCGCTCGCGCACCGTGACGGCCTTGTCCTCGAGCGTGTCGAAGTCGACCGTGATGCAGAACGGCGTACCGATCTCGTCGTGGCGACGGTAGCGACGGCCGATCGCCCCGGCGTCGTCGAAGTCCACGTTCCAGTTCTTGCGCAGGTCGTCGGCCAGGCCGCGGGCGACCGGCGAGAGCTGCTCGTTGCGCGACAGCGGCAGTACCGCGGCCTTGACGGGCGCCAGGCGCGGGTCGAGTCGCAGCACGGTGCGCTTGTCGACGCCGCCCTTCGCGTTCGGTGCTTCGTCTTCGTGGTACGAGTCGAGCAGGAACGCCATGAGCGCACGGGTCAGGCCGAAGGACGGCTCGATGACGTACGGCACGTACTTCTCGTTGGCGGCCTGGTCGAAGAAACGCAGGTCCTGGCCGGACGACTCGATGTGGTTGTTGAGGTCGAAGTCGGTGCGGTTCGCGACGCCCATGAGCTCGCCCCACTCCGATCCGGTGAACCCGAAGCGGTACTCGATGTCCGCGGTGGCGTCGGAGTAGTGCGCCCGCTCGCCGTCCGGCACGTCGAAGCGACGCAGGTTCTCCGGGTCGATGCCGAGGTCGGTGTAGAACGCGACCGAGTCGGCGATCCACTGCTCGTAGTGCTCGCCCGCCTCGGCCGGCGGCACGAAGTACTCGATCTCCATCTGCTCGAACTCGCGGGTGCGGAAGATGAAGTTGCCGGGCGTGATCTCGTTGCGGAACGCCTTGCCGACCTGCCCGATGCCGAACGGGGGCTTCATGCGGCTGGTCGTGACGACCTGCGCGAAGTCGACGAAGATGCCCTGCGCGGTCTCGGGGCGCAGGAAGTTCAGGCCCTCTTCGGACTCGACCGGGCCGAGGTACGTCTTGAGCATGCCGGAGAACTCGCGGGGCTCGGTCCACTCGCCGCGGGTGCCGCAGTTCGGGCAGGCGATCTCGGCCATGCGGCCCTCGGGGTCGCGGCCCTTCTTGGCGACGAACGCCTCGATCAGGTGGTCCTCGCGGAACCGGTGGTGGCAGTGCAGGCACTCCACGAGCGGGTCGGTGAAGGTCGCGACGTGGCCGGAGGCCTCCCACACCTTGCGGGGCAGGATGACGGCGGAGTCGAGGCCGACCATGTCGCCACGGCCGCGGACGAACCGCTGCCACCACTGACGCTTGATGTTCTCCTTGAGCTCCACACCGAGGGGCCCGTAGTCCCACGCGGAGCGGGAGCCTCCGTAGATCTCACCCGACTGGAAGACGAAGCCGCGGCGCTTGGCCAGGGCGATGACGCTGTCGAGACGGGTGGGCTGTGCCAAAGAGTGCTCCAGAGGTCGCCGAGCTGGGTGCTCGGTGCGGAAACGGTCCGGGCAAGACTACCGGCGATCGTCGGCCGGGAGGCCCGCCCCGCGTCCGCCCGCAGCGCTCACCTCGCCGACGTGGTCGCCCTCACCCCGCGCAGTGCGGCCGCCACGTCGGTCACGTCGGACTCGTCGTTCCACAGGTGGAACGCGATCCGGAGTCGCCCGGCACGCCCCGACGCGGTGAGCCCGGCGGCGGTGAGGGCCCGGAGGGCCGACCCGTCGGCGTCCGCGAACGTCACGATCGCCTGCCCGTCGCCCTGCCGAGGCGACCCGAGGGCGTCGCACAGCCGGTCTGCGAGACCGGTGGCGTGCCTCCAGACCGCCTGCTGGTCGAGCGCGACCGCGTGTTCGAGCGCGGCCACGGCACCGGGCCACGCCTGCCAGGCAGGCGAGACGTCGAAGCGACGGGCGTCGTCGGCCAGGCGCATGTCGGGGCCGTAGCAGGACGACCACACGTCCGCGCCGGCGTACCAGCCGGCCTGGACCGGGCGGAGCCGACCGAGGGCGGTGTCGGAGAGTGTCATGAAGGCGACGCCGCGCGGTGCGCAGAGCCACTTGTAGGCGTGCGTGAGCGTCACGTCGAACAGTGCCGCGTCGACGGGCAGGACGCCGGCTGCTTGCGTGAGGTCGCAGAGAGTGAGGGCACCGACCCGCCGGGCCGCGGCGACGACCGGGTGAGGATCCGTGACGGCGCCGGTGGCGGACTGCACCGCGGACCACGCGACGAGGGCGGTGTCGGGCCCGACGGACGCGGCGAGCCGGTTGAGCGGGACGTGCCGGACGCGGACGCCTCGGTGCGCCTGGGCGAGGAACGGGAAGACGACCGAGCTGAAGTCGCCGTCGGGGACGACCACCTCAGCACCGTCCGACAGGGCGTCGGCGACGACCGCGGCCATCACCGAGGTCTGCGAGCCGGTCGCCACGTGGGACACCGGCACCCCGACGAGGGCGGCGAACAGCGCGCGGCCCTCCTCGACCAACGCCCCGTAGCGGGCCGGCGAGGTCTCGGCGCGGGACCACGCGTCGAGGTCGGCCCGCTGGGCGGCGAGCGTGGCCCGGGTCGGCAGACCGGCGGTGCACGCCGCGAGGTAGCCACGACCGGCGGGGAAGGAGTCCATGCGGACAGCGTCCCGGCTCGTGCTCCATCACACCAGGCCGGGTTCGTTGTGCAGCCGATAACATCGCGTGATGGACGACATCGATCCCCAGCTGCTCCGGGTCCTCCGCGCCGTGGCCGACGGTGGGTCGATCACCCGCGCCGCCGCAGCGCTCGGGTCGAGCCAACCCGCGGTCAGCCAGTTGCTCGCCCGGGCCGAGCGGCGACTCGGGCACACCCTGGTGCTGCGGTCCGGGCAGGACGGTCGCGGCGGGCGCGGTGCCACCCTCACGGACGCCGGTCGGGTGCTCGCGGACCACGCCCTGCACGTGCAGGCCGCACTGACCGCCGCGCGCGAGGACCTCGACGCCGTCGGGGGCCTGACCCGCGGTCGAGTGCGCCTCGCCGGGTTCCCGAGCGCCTCGTCGGCCCTCGTGCCCGCCGTGCTCGCCCGGATGGCGGCGACGGCTCCGGGCGTGACGACCTCGTACGTCGAGGTCGAACCGCCCGAGGCGCTCGACCTGCTCCGGAGCGGGGAGGTCGACGTCGCCCTGACCTTCACCTACGTCGGCGACGAGGTCGGGTCCGTCCCGGACCCCGGGCTCGTCACGCGGGCACTCGGGCGGGATCCGCTCGCCCTGGTGACGCCCTCCGTGTCCGTGGGGTCCGATGCTGCGGACTCTGGTGCCGCGGATTCCGGTGCTGTCGACCTCGCGTCGCACCGCGACGCCCGCTGGATCGGCGGCTGCCCGCGGTGCCGCGGCCACCTGCTCGCCTCGTGTGCGACGGCCGGGTTCACCCCGGACATCGTGCTCGAGACCGACAACGCGGCTGCGGTGGTGGGACTCGTCGCCGCCGGACTCGGCGTGGCCCTGCTCCCCCGGCTGGCGCTCGCGACGACGGTCATCCCCGCCGAGGTCCGGGTCGACCCCGTGGACGACGACCTGGCCCGCCGGGTCGAGGTCGTCATCGCCCGAGGGGCCGAGCGCGTCCCGAGCGTCCGTGCGGCCCTGGACGCGGTGCGGTCGGCGGCGCACCTGCTCGACGGGCCGCTGCCCGGCTGACGGGTGCGTCAGGCCGTCGGGGCGTCGACCGCACCGCCGTAGCGACGGTCGCGGCGGGCGTACTCCTCGATCGCGCCCCACAGGTCCGTGCGCCGGAAGTCCGGCCACAGGCGGTCCAGGAACACCATCTCGGCGTACGCCGACTGCCACAGCAGGAAGTTGCTCGTGCGCTGCTCCCCCGAACTGCGCAGGAACAGGTCGACGTCGGGCATCTCAGGCACGTAGAGCCGCTTCGCAAGGGCCTTCTCGGTGACCTGGCTCGGCTTGAGGCGTCCGGCGGCGACCTCTTCGGCCATCCCCCGCACGGCGTCGACGATCTCGTTCCGGCCGCCGTAGTTGACGCACATCGTCAGGGTCAGCACGTCGTTGCCCGCGGTCATCTGCTCGGCACGGTCGAGTTCGTCGATGACGCTCCGCCACAACCGCGGACGCCGTCCGGCCCACCGCACCTTGACGCCCCACTCGTTCAGTTGGTCGCGCCGACGACGGATCACATCGCGGTTGAAGCCCATCAGGAACCGGACCTCTTCCGGCGAACGCTTCCAGTTCTCGGTGGAGAACGCGTACGCCGAGATGTGCTTGACGCCGATCTGGATCCCGCCGGCGACGACGTCGAGCAGCGAGGCCTCGCCCGCCTTGTGTCCCTCGATCCGGGTGAGCCCGCGGCCGTTGGCCCACCGACCGTTGCCGTCCATCACGATCGCGACGTGGTCCGGCACGAACCGGGCCGGGATCGCCGGAGGCGTCTCACCGGTCCAGTCGATCGGGCGGAACGGCTCGGCGTCGTCAGGGCGGCGGGGGCTCATGCGGTGGGGGTTCCTTCCACGGTGCGGGTTCCTTCCGCGGCGGGATCGGGGTCAGGGAGTGCGGGTGCGGGGGTGGAGGCCACCGCGCGTGCCGTCGCCTCGGGTCCGTCGTGGGTCAGCGGCACGGGCAGCGGGTGCTCCGAGCGGTCGACGTGCGGCAGGGACCGGAGCGATCGTTCCAGGTGCCACTGGGCGTAGGCCGCGACCACGCCGGAGGCCCGCGACCGCGTCCGTTCGTCGGTGGCGTCGACGCTCACCCAGTCGCCGGCGAGCAGCGAACCGAGCACGCCGAGGGTCGCCGGGTCGAGCCGCGGCGTGCCGGGAGGCGCAGCCCGGTCGGCGACGACCCCGCCGAGCTGCACCACGAACGCGGAGTGCGGCCCGGGCTCCCCCGTGACCGCACAGTCGCTGAACGAGGGCGCCCACCCCGCGATGCTCATCGCACGGAGCAGGTAGGAGTCGAGCGTCGCGCTGGAGTGGTGCTCACCGCGCGACAGCGACCGCAGCGCGCCGACGAGCAACAGGTACTGCTGCAGCCCGGCGTCGGCCTCGCTCAGGCGGTCGGCGGTCTCGACCATCGCGCTCGCAGCCGTGTACGCGCCGTAGTCGGCGACGATCTGCGCCCCGTAGGCCCCGAGCGACTCGGCCTGCGTGACGATGTCGAGCGACCGGCCCTCGTAGAACTGGGCGTCGACGACCATGAACGGCTCGAGCCGGCTGCCGAACTTCGACGCGGTCCGCCGCACGCCCTTGGCCACCGCACGGATCTTGCCGTGCTGCCGGCTGAGCATGGTGACGATGCGGTCGGCTTCCCCGAGCTTGTGGGTGCGCAACACGACGCACTCGTCCCGGTACAGCGGCATGCCCCCAGTATCCCCCGCCCCGCCGACACCGCGTGGGCGCGCAGCGCGCAGCGCGCAGCGCGCAGCGCGCGCCGCGCGCAGGGGTACCGAGCGGAATCGGGCGTACCTGGTCGAAAGAAACGATCAGGTACGCCCGATTCGACTTGCCATCGCGCGTGACGGGGGAAAGACCGGGCACAGACGGGAGGCTCCCCACCGGGCACGGCCGGTCCGCCGCTGGCGCGTCGGCCCGGAACCGGCCGGCGTGGGCCCAGGTGCAGGACGGACCTGCACCGCGCCTCCCGGCCTGGTCGCGTCTCAGGCGGAGACGAGCTCCGGCGAGTCGGCGCCGGCTGCAGCACCGGCTCGCACCGCGCGGTTCACCGCGGACACGATCGCCTTGAGCGAGGCCGTCGAGATGTCGGCGTCGATGCCGACGCCCCACAGGCGCACGCCGTCGACGTCGAGCTCGACGTACGACGCCGCCTTGGCGTCACCGGAGGCGCTCATCGTGTGCTCCGAGTAGTCGTACAGCGTGACCTGGACGCCCTGCTCGGCGAGGACCTTGAGGAACGCGTCGATCGGACCGGTGCCCACGGCGTCGGCGGTGACGGAGCCCTCGTCGACGCGGAGTGCGACCGACAGCGAGGTCGTGCCGTCGAAGTCGCTCGAGGTCGCCGTCTTGGTGAGCTCGTACCGGCCCCACTTGTCGTCGTCGGTCGAGGCGGGCAGGTACTCGTCCTGGAACACGTCCCAGATGCGCTGCGACGAGAACTCGCCGCCCTCGGTGTCGGTGTGCCGCTGCACGACGCCGGAGAACTCGATCTGCAGCTTGCGGGGCAGGTCGAGGGCGTGGTCGGTCTTGAGCAGGTACGCGACGCCGCCCTTGCCGGACTGCGAGTTCACGCGGATGACGGCCTCGTACGAGCGGCCGATGTCCTTCGGGTCGACGGGCAGGTACGGCACCGCCCACTCGATCTCGTCGATGTCCTTGCCTGCGGCGGCGGCCTTGGCCTTCATCGCCTCGAAGCCCTTGTTGATGGCGTCCTGGTGCGAGCCGCTGAACGCCGTGTAGACGAGGTCGCCCGCCCACGGCTGACGCTCCGGCACCGGCAGCTGGTTGCAGTACTCGACGGTGCGCTTCACCTGGTCGATGTCCGCGAACGAGATCTCCGGGTCGATGCCCTGCGTGAACAGGTTCATGCCCAGCGCGACGAGGTCGACGTTGCCGGTGCGCTCACCGTTGCCGAACAGGCAGCCTTCGATGCGGTCCGCGCCGGCCATGTAGCCCAGCTCGGCGGCGGCGACGGCGGTGCCGCGGTCGTTGTGCGGGTGCAGCGACAGGATGACGTCCTGGCGGTGCGCGAGGTTGCGCGACATCCACTCGATCGAGTCGGCGTAGACGTTCGGCGTCGCCATCTCGACGGTGGCCGGCAGGTTGATGATGACCTTGCGGTCGGGGGTGGGCTCGAAGACCTCGAGCACGGCGTTGCAGATCTGCAGCGCGACCTCGAGCTCGGTGCCCGTGTAGGACTCCGGCGAGTACTCGTAGTAGACCGTCGTGTCGTGCTGCAGCGTCGCCTCAGCCGCCTTGCAGAGCTTCGCGCCGGCCACCGCGATGTCGACGACACCCTGCACGTCGGTGCGGAAGACGACCTCGCGCTGCACGATCGACGTCGAGTTGTACAGGTGGACGATGGCCTGCTTCGCGCCGTCGATCGCCTCGTACGTGCGCTGGATGAGGTGCTCGCGCGCCTGGGTCAGCACCTGGATGGTGACGTCGTCGGGGATCGCGCCCTCGTCGATCAGGCTGCGGACGAAGTCGAAGTCGGTCTGCGAGGCGCTCGGGAACCCGACCTCGATCTCCTTGTAGCCCATGCCGACGAGCAGGTCGAACATGGCGCGCTTGCGCTCGGCGTCCATCGGGTCGATGAGGGCCTGGTTGCCGTCACGCAAGTCGACCGCACACCAGCGCGGCGCCCGCTCGATGCGCTTCGTCGGCCAGGTGCGGTCGGGCAGTTCGACCGAGATCTGTTCGTGGAAGGGGACGTACTTGTGGATCGGCATCCCGGAGGGCTGCTGCGTGTTCTGCATCGTTCGTCGCTTTCGTCGCGTGTTCGTGTGCTCTGGTGAGTGCGGCCACGACGGACTCCGCGACGAGGTGGGCCGGTGTGTCAGGCCTCGTCGCGGCAGCGAAGGAGGAGGAGTGCCGAGTACATCGAGTCCACGGTAGCACCGGCGGGCTGCTGTGTGACAAGCGCGTGACGCGGGGGCGGCCAGGCACGGTCCGAGCCGGACACCGGACGGGGGCGAGCGGTCACGACATGCCGCGGGTCGGCCGCCGAGCGGTCACGTTCTGTCACCTGAGCCGCGTCCAGGCGACAGTTCGTGACCATTCAACGGACGTGAGCGGCGTGGCACTGCGGTGCGGCACACGTCCACGCGACCACGCGACGGCCGGGAGGCACGGTGCCAGCTGGCACCGTGCCTCCCGTCCGCCGCGTGGTGCGACCAGAGCGCGGCGTCAGTCGACCGCGAGCGCCTCGGTCGGGGGCACGCGCATCGCACGCCGCACCGGCGCGATCGTCGCGACGACCGCGAGCACGAGCGCCCCGACGACGACGATCCCGATGGTGAGCGGCGGCAGCACGGGCGTGACCGGGTGCCCGAGCGACCCGAGCAGCGTCTGCCCGCCGACCCAGCCGTAGAAGGTGCCGAGCACGAGCCCCGAGACGACGGCCGCGACGACCATCTGCACGGCCTCCGTCACGATCATCCGGCGGACCTGCGCCCCGGTGAGACCGAGCACCCGCAGCAACCCGAGCTCGCGTCGGCGCTGCAGGACCCCGAGTGCCAGCGCGTTGACGACCCCGACGGCGGCGATCACGGCCGAGAACCCGACGATGACGCTGACGACGGCGTTGAGCTGCACGAAGAAGTCGCGCTGTGCCTGCACCATCTCGGTCGTCATCTGGCCCTGTCCCATCTGCTCGAGCTGGGCCTCGAGCACGTGCTGCATGATCCCCAGTGCGACGGCGAAGGTGACGAGCAGGGTGACGCCGATGACGAGCCCGATCGTCGCCCGCGAGGACCGACCCGGCGCACGCATGGCGTTGCGGCCGGCGAGCAGGACGACGGGGTCGTGTGAGCCGATCCGACCGATGAGCTGCAGCACCGGCGGCATCACGATGGTCGCTCCGACGGCGACGCCGGCGAACGACACGAACCCGCCGAGCGCAGCCGGCAGCACCGCGATCGGCGAGCTCGCACTGACCGCGAGCCCGATGAGCATGAGCGCCGCGCCGCCGGCCATGAGCACGATGGCCCAGACCTTGCGGGCGGTGCCCGAGCGGACGTCGTCGTGGCTCGGTTCGACGCTCGAGGACAGCGCCTCGAGCGGGGTGACGGTCAGCACCCGGCGGGAACCCGCTGCGAACGCTCCCCAGGTCGCCAGGACCACAGCCACGACCGGGAGCACGAGTTCCCACGGCAGGAGCGTGTAGTCGGTGTCGGGCAGGAACCCGTTGCCGCGCAGGACGACCACGAACACCGCGGACAGCCCGGTTCCCACGACGGCGCCGATCAGTCCGCCGAGCACCCCGACGACCAGTCCGGTCCGGGTGATCCGGGCCCGGAGCGTCGCGCCGGTGGCACCGACGAGCCGCTGCAACGCGATGATGCGGGTCTGCCCGGCGATGAGGGTCGCGCAGGTGTTGGCGGTGACGATCGCGCCGACGTACAGCGCGATGCCGAGGAACAGCCACCCGACGACGGACAGGATCGCCCTGACCGGCCCGAGGTCGGCGAGCCCGGCAGCGCCGAGCGCCTCGGTCACGATGCCCGGGGCGATGACGAGTGCCGAGCCGAACGTGGTGCCGAGCGCCGCGACCAGCACGGTGGGGGCGAAGGAGCGGACGCCGTTCACGCTGCCGCCTCCATCCCCAGCATCGTGGTGGAGATCGCGCCGGCGTCCATCGCCGGGCGGTCGGCGACGACCCGGCCGTCGGCGAGGAACAGGATCCGGTCGGCGTTGGCGGCGGCGACGGGGTCGTGCGTCACCATGACGACGCTCTGGCCCCACTCCTGCACGGCCCCGCGCAGGACCGCGAGCACGTCACGGCCGGTGCGCGAGTCGAGGGCTCCGGTCGGCTCGTCGGCGACGACGACCGCCGGCCGCGAGGCGAGTGCCCGGGCGATGGCGACGCGCTGCTGCTGCCCACCCGACAGCTGGTGCGGCCGGTGCGACAGCCGGTTGCCGAGTCCGAGCTGGTCGACCAGGCGGTCGATCCACGCGCTCTCGTCCTTCGACGGCTTGTGCCCGCCGAGCAGGAACGGCAGCCGGATGTTCTCGCTGACGTCGAGCGTCGGCACCAGGTTGAACGACTGGAACACGAACCCGAGCCGGCGGCGACGCAGCTCGGTCAGGTCCTTGTCACCGAGCCCCGTGATGTCGACCCCGTCGATCTCGATGCGGCCCGCGGACACCGCGTCGAGGCCCGCGGCGACGTGCATGAGCGTCGACTTGCCGGACCCGGACGGCCCCATCACGGCGGTGAACTCCCCCGCGCCGATGTCGACGCTGACGTCGTCGAGCGCCGTCACCCGGCGTGCGGCGTCGCCGTAGTGCTTGGACACGTGGTCGAGTCGGATGATCGGAGCGTGGCTGGTGGTCATGCACCAACGATGGCGTCCGGGAGGCCCGCCCCGCGTACGTCGGGCGGCTCCTGTGGATGAGCCGCTCGGCTCGACTTCCTGTGGACGGGTCATCCGATCGGATGACGTCCGTCAGTCGGCCTTGCTCACCAGCCCGTGCTCGTGCGCGAACACGACGAGGCGCACGCGGTCGCGGAGTCCGAGCTTCGTCAGGACCCGCGAGATGTGGGTCTTCACGGTCGCCTCGCTGACGTACTCGTGTTGCGCGATCTCGCTGTTGCTGAAGCCGCGGGCCGCCAGGTCGAAGATCTCGCGCTCACGCGGGGTGAGGTCGTCGAACGTCGCCGGCACGGTCGCGGCCTGCTCGACCGAGTCGTCGTAGCGCCGCAGGAGTTCCCGCGTCGCCGAGGCCGCGAAGACCGCGGTGCCGGCGTGCACGGTCCGCACGGCGGCGAGCAGGAACTCGGGGTCGGCGTCCTTCAGCACGAAGCCGCTCGCCCCGGCCCGGATGGCCTTCGCCGCGGCCTCGTCGAAGTCGAACGTGGTCAGGACGAGCACCTTCGCGCCGTCGGTGCCGGCCTGTTCGACGATGTGCGCGGTCGCCGTGATGCCGTCCATCACGGGCATCCGGACGTCCATGAGCACGACGTCCGGACGGGTGCGCCGGACGAGTTCGACGCCCTCGGCACCGTCGCCCGCCTCGCCCACGAAGTGCAGGTCGGGTTGGGAGCCGATGAGCATCCGGATGCCGGTGCGGAAGAGTGCCTGGTCGTCGACGAGGGCGACGCGGATGCGGCCGTCGGCCGGCGGGGTGGTGGTCATCGGGCGGTGCGCTCCTGCTCGGTCGGACTGATGGTCGGGGCGGGGGCCGACTCGGCGGTCGGGCCCGCAGCCGGGCTCGCGGTCGGGCTCGTGGTCGGGCTGATGCGCCCGCGGGGCATCTGCCCGCTCGCGGGGACGGCGGGCATGCGCACGGCGACCTCGAAGTCAGGGCCGCGGACCCCGGCGGTCATCGTGCCCCCGGTCATGGTGGCACGCTCGCGCATGCCGACCAGGCCGTGCCCGGTGCCGGGACCCCGGGTGCCGTCGTCGGCGCGGCGGTTCACCACCGCGATCTCGACGGTGTCCGGGCGGTAGGTCAGTGATGCGTGCACCGGCGTGCCGGGCTCACCGTGCTTGTAGGCGTTCGTCAGGCTCTCCTGCACGATCCGGTACACCGCGAGCTGCGTCGTGGTGGGGAGGCCGGTCGGGTCGCCCTCGCGCTCGACCCGGACGTCGAGGCCGACCTGGCGCATCTCGCCGACGAGCCGGTCGATGTCGTCGATCTCCGGCGTCGGGACGGTCCCCTGCTCGTGCCGGAGCGCGCCGAGGAGCTCGCGGACGTCGCCGAGGGCCCGGCGGGCGGTGGTCGAGATGGTGCCGAGGGCCTGGTCGGCGACGGCGGGGTCGGCCTTCAGCGCGTAGCGGGCTCCGTCCGCCTGGGCGATGACGACCGCGAGCGAGTGCGCGACGATGTCGTGCATGTCGCGGGCGATGCGCACGCGCTCCTGTTCGACCGCGACCGCTCGGTCGGCACGGGCGGCGTCGCGTTCGGCGAGCAGCTGGGCCTCGCGGCTCATGCTCGCCGACCGGCGGGTGCGGACCACGAGGCCCGCCAACCACGGCAGGAGCAGCAGGAGCAGGACGACGGCGAAGTACGAGACCGTGACCTGCACCGACTCCTGGAACGGGGTCGACGCGGTCTCGATCGTCAACCGGTTGCGGTAGTCGTCGACGCCGATGTACAGGGCCGCGGTGACGGACCCGACGATGGCCGAGACGAGTCCGGCCAGCCGCACCCGCCGACTGCCGTAGGCGCTCGTCGTGTAGAGCACCGCGGCGATGAAGGCGTTCGAAAGGTCGGGCATCTGGCCCGTGACCATCTCGAAGACCGCGAACACCCAGGCGACGGCCAGTGCGAGTCCGGGCGACAGCCGTCGGAGCGCGAGGGCAGCGGTCATGCCGACGACCGTGACGATCGCGAGCGGGGAGTCCATGCCCCGCGCCGAGGTGATCAGCACGAGCGAGCCGAGCACCACGGCGATGACGACGTCGGTGATGACCTGCGCGCGCAGCATGGGACGGAACACGCGTCCACGGTACGGCGCTCGGCTCACGGGCGCGTCCCTCGTGTGGATGACTCCTGGCGCCGGACGCTCAGAAGCCGAGGCGTCCGAGCTGCTTGGGGTCACGCTGCCACTCCTTGGCGACCTTCACACGGATGTTGAGGTACACGTGCCGACCGCCGAGCAGCGACTCGATCTCGACGCGGGCGCGGGAGCCGACGTCCTTCAGGCGCTCCCCCTTGTGGCCGATGACGATCGCCTTCTGGCTGTCGCGCTCGACGAACAGGTTCGCGAAGATGCGCAGCGGCCCGTCGGCGTCGTCGTCCTCGTCCGGCTCGACGATGTCCTCGATCACGACGGCGAGCGAGTGCGGCAGTTCGTCGCGGACACCCTCGAGCGCGGCTTCGCGGATGAGTTCGCTGATGCGCTCCTCGTCGGTCTCCTCGGTCACTGCCGACGAGTCGTACAGCTGGGGCGACTCCGGCAGCAACGAGGTGATCTCGCCGAGGAGGTCCTCGAGCTGCAGGCCCTTCGTGCCCGACGTCGGGATGATCGAGTCCCAGTCGCGGAGCCGGGAGACGGCCAGCAGCTGCTCGCCGACCTTGTCCTTCGAGGTGCGGTCGATCTTGGTGACGATCGCGACCTTCTTGGCCCGCGGGTACTGGTCGAGGGTGTCGTTGATGAAGCGGTCACCCGGGCCGATCGGCTCGTTGGCGGGGACGCAGAACCCGATGACGTCGACGTCACCGAGCGTGGACTGCACCAGGTCGTTGAGCCGCTCGCCGAGCAGGGTGCGGGGACGGTGCACACCCGGGGTGTCGACGATGATGACCTGGCCGTCGGGCCGGTGCACGATGCCGCGGATCGCGCGACGGGTGGTCTGCGGCTTCGACGAGGTGATCGCGACCTTCTGGCCCACCAGCGCGTTCGTCAGCGTGGACTTGCCCACGTTCGGACGCCCGACGAACGAGACGAAGCCCGCGCGGTAGGGCTTGCCCGAGGCGGTTGGGGTGGAGTCGGAGTCGGTCATGCGTGCGTGGTTCCCGTCGTGGTGGTGGCGTCGTCGAAGGCGTCCTCGACACCCGCGAGGGCGTGAGTGCGTTCGGCGAGCACGGTGATGAGGTGGCGGCGCTTGCCCTCGACCCGGTCGGCCGTCAGGACGACGCCGGACACCGTGACCGTGTCGCCGGAGACCGCCAGGTGGCCGAGCTCCTTGGTGAGCAGACCGCCGGCGGTGTCGACGTCGTCGTCGTCGAGCTCGATGCCGAACAGGTCGCCGAGCTCGTCGACGGGCAGTCGGGCCGAGATGCGCCAGAGGCCGGGCTCGACCTCGACCCGGTCGACCACGGCGCGGTCGTACTCGTCGGAGATGTCCCCGACGAGCTCTTCGATGAGGTCCTCCATCGTGACGAGACCGGCGACGCCGCCGTACTCGTCGACGACCAGGACCAGGTGGTTCTTCGCAACCTGCATGTGCCGCAGGGTGTCGTCGGCGGCCTTCGACTCCGGCACGAACTCGGCCGGACGCAGCAGCCGGGTGACCCGCTCACTGCCGGACCCCGGTCGCTCGTACAGCGCCCGCGACACGTCACGCAGGTACAGGACGCCGAGGACGTCGTCGCTGTCCTTGCCGGTGACGGGCATGCGGGACACCCCGGCGGCGAGGAACTGCTCCATGCCCGCGGCGAGCGTGTCCGAGCCGTCGACCGTCAGCATGTCGGTGCGCGGCACCATCACCTCGCGCACGAGGGTGTCGCTGAACTCGAAGACCGAGTGGATGAGTTCGCGGTCCTCGTCCTCGAGCACGTTGCTCTCGGTGGCCTCGTCGACGAGGGACAGCAGTTGTTCTTCGCTCGACACCGTCGAGGCGCTGCGGCCGCGGCCCGGGGTCACGCGGTCACCGATCCGGACGAGCAGACCGGCGAGCGGACCGAGCACGATCCGGACGGCACGGACCAGGCCGCCGGTGGACGCCAGCAGCCGTTCGGCGTGCGCCCGTCCGACGCTGCGCGGACTCGACCCGACGAGCACGAACGACACGGCCGTCATGATCGCGGCGGAGACGATGAGCGCCACCCACCAGCTGTCGAACGCCCGCACCAGGGCGATCGTGACGAGCACGGCTGCGGCGGTCTCGGCGAGCACGCGGAAGAAGTTCAGGGCGTTGACGTGCGCGCCGACGTCGTCCGCGATCGCCTCGAGCGCACGACGACGCTCGTTGCCGCGGGCGATCTCGTCGAGGTCGGCACGGGACACCACGGAGAGCGCGGCGTCGCTCGCGGCGAGGAGCCCGCCGAGCACGACGAGCCCGAGCGCGACCGCGAGCAGACCGACGACGACGAGCATCGGCTACCGACCCCGGCGCTGGGCCGCGAAGGCCGTCAGGATCTCACCCTGCAGCCCGAACATCTCGGCCTTCTCGTCCGGCTCGGCGTGGTCGAACCCGAGCAGGTGCAGGATGCCGTGGCAGGTGAGCAGCAGCATCTCGTCGGTGCTGGAGTGCCCGGCGGTCTTCGCCTGTTCCTCGGCGACCTGCGGGCAGAGCACGATGTCGCCGAGCAGGCCGGCGGGCGTTGGGTCCTCTTCGGTGCCCGGTCGGAGCTCGTCCATCGGGAAGCTCAGGACGTCGGTGGGGCCGGGCTCGTCCATCCACCGCACGTGCAGCTGCTCCATCGCGCCCTCGTCGACCAGGACGATCGCGAGTTCGGCGTCCGCGTGCACGTGCATCGCGTCGAGGGCGAACGCGGCGAGGCGCTGGATGGCTGGCTCGTCCACCTCGACCCCGGACTCGTTGTTGAGCTCGATGCTCACCGGTTGCCTCCTCGGGCGTCGTTCTGGGGGTACGGGGGTCGCTGGCGGTCCTGCGGCGGCCGACCACGGCGTTCGGCGCGGTTGGCGCCGTCGGGGTTGCCGACCGGCGCGCTGCCACGGCCACCGGGACGGTGACCGGCCTGCTCGGCGAGGCGTTCCTCGTCGTAGACGGTGTAGGCGTCGACGATGCGACCGACGAGCGTGTGCCGCACGACGTCCTCGCTGCCGAGGCGGGCGAAGTGGATGTCCTCGACCGTCTCGAGGATCCGCGTCACGAGTCGGAGTCCGGACACGTTGCCCGGCAGGTCGACCTGGGTGATGTCACCCGTGACGACCATCTTCGAGCCGAACCCGAGACGCGTCAGGAACATCTTCATCTGCTCGGGCGTCGTGTTCTGCGCCTCGTCGAGGACGACGAACGAGTCGTTGAGCGTCCGGCCGCGCATGTACGCGAGCGGCGCGACCTCGACCGTGCCCGCAGCCAGCAGCTTCGGGACCAACTCGGGGTCCATCATCTCGTTCAGGGCGTCGTACAGCGGCCGCAGGTACGGGTCGATCTTGTCGGTGAGCGTGCCCGGCAGGAACCCGAGCCGCTCGCCGGCCTCGACCGCGGGACGGGTCAGGATGATCCGGGTGACCTCGCGCCGCTGCAGGGCCTGCACGGCCTTCGCCATCGCCAGGTACGTCTTGCCGGTGCCGGCGGGGCCGATGCCGAACGTGATGGTGTGCTCGTCGATGGCGTCGACGTAGGCGCGCTGCCCGTCGGTCTTCGGCCGCACGGACTTGCCGCGGCTCGACACGATCGGCGTGCCGAAGGTGTCGGACGGCTTGCGGTCGTCGTCGAGGATCCGTGCCGACATCGGGATGTCCGACGGGCCGATGTCCTGCCCGCGCTTGACCATGCCGACGAGTTCGTCGACGAGCGCCTTCGCCCGCGCGACCTCGCGCTCGGGCCCGGTGAGCGTGACCTCGTTGCCGCGGACGACGACCTTGACGCCCGGGTACTGCCGTTCGACGGTCTTCAGCAGGCGGTCCTGGGGACCGAGGAGCTGGACCATGGCGATGCCGTCGACCTGGAGGGCGACGGAGACGACCTGGTCGTCGTCGGTGGTGGGCTGTGCTGGTTCGTTAGCCGGCAAGGGTGCCTTCCTGCAGTTCACCTGCGAGTACGTGCGCGTGCACGTGGAACACGGTCTGACCGGCGGCTTCGCCGGTGTTGAAGACGAGACGGAACTGGCCGCCGGCGCGCTCGTCGGCGATGCGCTGCGCGGTGGCGACCAGGTGGGCGAGGAGGTCGGGGTCACCGGCCGCGAGTTCGGCGACGTTCGCGTACTGCTCGGTCTTGGGGATGACCAGCACGTGGACGGGTGCCTTCGGGGCGATGTCCTCGATCGCGATCACGCGGTCGTCCTCGGCGACGACGGTCGCCGGGATCTCGCGCGCGATGATCTTGCTGAAGACGCTGGGCGTGCTGGTGCTCATGACTCCATCGTAGAACGCAGGACCGACCTCGGGCCTTCCCTCACCAGCGCCCGAGTCCGGCCTGCAGGATCGCGAGTGCCGCGGGACCGGCGGTCGAGGTCCGCAGCACGCTGTCGCCGAGCCGGACCCTGATCGCTCCCGCGGCTTCGAGCCGCTCGAGCTCGGAGGCGTCGATGCCGCCCTCCGGCCCCACCACGAGGGCGATCTCGTCGAGGTCCGCCGTCGGTTCCCAGGTCGCGAGCCGCACGGTCGCGGTGGGGTCGAGCACGAGCACCGCAGCACCGGCACCGAGCGCGGCGACGAGCTGCGCCGTCGTGACGAGCGGCCCGACCTCGGGCACCCGCGACCGGATCGCCTGCTTCGCGGCCTCGTGCGCGATGGCCGTCCACCGCGATCGACCCTTCTCGACCTTCGGGCCCTCCCACCGGGAGACACTGCGCGCGGCTGACCACGGAACGATCCGGTCGACGCCGATCTCCGTCGACGCCTGCACCGCCATCTCGTCGCGGCCGCCCTTGGCGAGGGCCTGCACGAGCGTCAGCGACGGGACCGGCAGCGGGTCGACGGACAGCGATGCCACGGACAGCACCAGCGAGTCGCGAAGGACGGACTCCACCGCACCGGACACGACGGTCCCCCGTCCGTCCGAGAGCCGCAGCGTCTCACCGACCCGCACGCGCGAGACGGTCACGGCGTGCCGCCCCTCTGCCCCGTCGAGCGTCACGGAGCCACCGACGGCGACCCCGTCGAGCGACTCCACGACGTAGAGCGATGCCATCAGAAGTTGAAGAAGCGGTCGCGGAGCTTGCCGAACATGCCCTGCTGGAACCGGGCGAGCTGCGGCGCCGACGCCTTGTGCGACTTCGCGAGCTGCTCGACGAGCTGGCGTTCCTTGTGCGACAGCTTCGTCGGGGTGACGACCTGCACGCCGACCCGGAGGTCGCCGCGGCCGCTCCCGCGCAGCTTCGTGATGCCGCGGTCCTTGATCACCAGGACGTCCGCGCTCTGCACCCCGGGACGGATCTCGAGCTCGACGGGCCCGTCGAGTCCGTCGATCGTCGTGGTGGTGCCGAGCACGGCGTCGGTCATCGCGACCTCGAGGGTGGCGAGCAGGTCGTCACCGTCGCGGCTGAAGACGTCGTCGTGCCGCACCCGGATCTCCAGGTACAGGTCGCCGGAGGGGCCACCGGCGGGGCCGACCTCGCCCTGGCCGGGCATCTGCAGGCGCAGGCCCGAGTCGACGCCGGCGGGGACGTCGACCGGCACGGTGCGACGGGCGCGGACGCGGCCCTGACCCTGGCAGGTCGGGCAGGGGCTCGGGATGACGGTGCCGTAGCCGCGGCAGGTGCCGCACGGGGCGCTCGTCACGACGTTGCCCAGCAGCGAGCGGACCTGGCGCTGGATGTTGCCGGACCCGCCGCAGATGTCGCAGGTGCGCGGGCTGGTGCCGGGTGCGCAGCACGACCCGTGACAGGTCTCGCACAGGACGGCGGTGTCGACCTCGACGTCCTTGTGGGTGCCGAAGACGACCTCGTCGAGGTCGACGTCGATGCGGAGCAGGGCGTCCTGCCCGCGCTCGGCACGGCTGCGGGGACCACTGCCCCGGCCGCCACCGCCACCGCCGCCGAAGAAGGCGTCGAAGATGTCGCTGAACCCGCCGGCGCCGCCACCGAAGGGGCTGTCGGCCTGGGGCCCGGCGTCGTACCGGCGCCGCTGCTCCGGGTCGCTCAGGACGTCGTACGCGTGCGTGACGTCCTTGAACCGCTCGGCTGCCTCTGGAGCAGGGTTCACGTCCGGGTGGAGCTCACGCGCCAGGCGGCGGTAGGCCTTCTTGATGTCGGCATCGGAGGCGTCTCGCTGGACGCCGAGGACGTCGTAGTGGTCTGCCACGTATCCCTCAGTCGGTTGTGTTCGGTCGGTCGGTCGGTGTTGCAGTCGATCAGTGTTCGCCCAGCAGCTTGGACAGGTACCGTGCGACGGCCCGGACGGCAGCCATGTTCGTGCCGTAGTCCATCCGGGTCGGTCCCAGGACACCCAGGCGTGCCACCTCGCCGCCACCGGCGAGGTACCCGCCGGCGACGATGCTCGTGGCGTCGAGCCCGTACTCGGCGTTCTCGACGCCGATGCTCGCCGCCACCGCGATGTCGTCCACCTGCATCTCCCCGAACAACCGGAGCAGGGTGACTTGTTCCTCGATCGCTTCGAGCACCGGGAAGAGGCCGCCGGAGAAGTCCTGCTCGCTCTTCGCCAGGTTGGCGGCACCGGCCATCACCAGGCGGTCCTGACGGTTCGCCGCGACCTGCTCGATGAGGGTCGCCACGACGACCCCGCCGAGCGCCTGGGCGTCGGGCCGGAGCTGTTGCGGGACCGCACGGAGCGCGGTGGGCACGTCCTGCAGCAGGAGCCCCACGGCCGCGCCGTTCAGCACGGAGCGGAGTTCGGTCAGCAGCGGCTCGTCGAGCGCGACGTCGGTCTCGACGACGCGTTGTTCGACCCGGGCGGTGTCGGTGATGAGCACGACCATGAGCCGGGCGTCGCCGAGGCGCACCAGCTCGACGTGCTGCACCCGGGCGCGCACCATCGAGGGGTACTGCACCAGGGCGACCTGGTTCGTGAGCTGGCTGAGCAGGCGCACGGTGCGGCCGAGGACCTCGTCGAGGTCGTTCGGGGCCCCGAGGAAGGTCTCGATGGCGTGCCGCTGGGCGCTCGTCAGCGGCCGGGCTGCGGCGAGGTGGTCGACGAACAGCCGGTAGCCCTTGTCGGTCGGCACCCGGCCGGACGAGGTGTGCGGCGCGACGATGAGCTGCTCGTCCTCGAGCAGGGCCATGTCGTTGCGGATCGTGGCGGCACTGACGCCGAAGGCGTGCCGCTCGACGATCGTCTTGGAGCCGACCGGTTCACGGGACGCCACGTAGTCGCGCACGATGGCCTTCAGGACCTCGAGGCTGCGTTCACTGACCACGAGCGCTCCTTCCTGGTCGACCTGGCACTCGGACGTGTCGACTGCTGATCCTACGCCCGCACGACTGCACCCCCGATACGCTTCCGGCATGACCTACGGACAGCAGCCCGGTGGCCCGCAGAACCCCAACGGGCCCCAGTACCCGGGCGGGTACACCCCGCCGCAGCCGATGAGCCCGGAGGACCAGCGCCTCTGGGCCACGCTGACCCACATCGGCGGGATCTTCTTCAACTTCGTCGCCCCGCTCGTGGCGTACCTGGTGCTGCGCGACCGCGGCGGCTTCATCCGCGAGCACACCCGGGTCGCACTGAACTTCCACATCACGATGGGCATCGCCTACGTGGTATCGGGGATCCTCACGCTCGCACTGATCGGGGCACTGTTGCTCCCGATCATCGCGATCCTGACGATCGTCTTCGGCATCATGGCGGCGGTCGCCGCGAACCAGGGCCAGTTCTACCGCTACCCCCTGTCGATCGAGTTCATCAAGCAGTAGGGACGCCGGTCAGTCCAGCAGCTCCCGCACCACCGCGTCGGCCAGCAGGCGACCCTGCAGGGTCAGGTCGATGCGTCCCCGCACCGCGGCCGACCCGTCCACGAGACCGCGTGCGATGAGGCCGGCGACCCGGCCACGGGCCTCCTGGCGGATCTCGCTCGTCGCGAGCTCCCCGCGGACCCGCGCGGCGAGGAGCAGACGCTCGACGTAGCGGGTCTCATCGTCGATGACCTCGCGCCCGGCGGCCGGCGACTCGCCGGACAGCACCCGGTTCGCGTACGCGGCCGGGTGCTTCACGTTCCACCAGCGCGTGCCGGCGACCGCGGAGTGCGCGCCGGGGCCGACACCCCACCAGTCGTGGCCCTTCCAGTAGGACAGGTTGTGGCGACTCGCGTGCGCGTCGCCGCGGGCCCAGTTCGACACCTCGTACCAGGAGTACCCGGCGTCGCCGAGCACCTGGTCGGCGAGCTCGTACATGTCGGCGGCCAGGTCGTCGTCGGGGGCGGGGAGCTCCCCGCGCGCCACCATGCGGCCCATGGCGGTGCCGTCCTCGACGATGAGCGAGTACGCCGACACGTGGTCGGGCTCGCAGGCCAGCGCGGCGTCGAGCGAGGTGCGCCAGTCGTCGAGGGACTCCCCCGGTGTCGAGTAGATGAGGTCGAGGGAGACGTCGAGCCCCTGCTGCTTCGCGAGGTCGACGACGACCGGCACGCGCAACGGGTCGTGCGTGCGGTCGAGGGTCGCGAGGACGTGCGGGACCGCGGACTGCATGCCGTAGCTGATCCGGTTGAACCCACCCTCGCGCAGCGTCTGCAACGAGGACGCGTCGACCGAGTCCGGGTTCGCCTCGGTCGTGACCTCGGCGCCGGGCAGGATCCCCCACGTGTCGTCGATGGCCCGCAGGATCATCGCCAGGTCGGACGCCGGCAGCATCGTCGGGGTCCCGCCACCGAAGAACACGGTCGACACGGGCCGGCGCGGGACGCCGGAGCGGTCGAGCACGGTCGCGGCCCACTCGATCTCCCGCACGGCGTGGCCGGCGTAGTCGTCGCGGCGCACGCCGCGGAGCTCGGACGCCGTGTACGTGTTGAAGTCGCAGTAGCCGCAGCGCACCCGGCAGAACGGCACGTGGACGTAGACCCCGAACGGTACGGCCGCCGGGTCGGAACCGGCGGCGGAGCCCGCCGCGGCTCTCGGCACGATCAGTCCGTCAGCGGGTGCCGGATCGGCGATCGGGAGAGCACTCGGCATGGAGTCCATTGTCCGTCATGATGGACGCATGGAGCACCACCCCGTCCCCACCACGGTCCTGTGGGACATCGACGGCACCCTCGTGATGAACGCGTCGTCCCCGGGCAACCTCTACCACCTCGCGCTCGAGCGTGCGGTCGGCCGCGACCTCACCCTGCGCGTCGGGCACCAGCACGGTCGGACCGATGCCGGACTCATCGCCGAGCACGTCCGTGCCCACGCGTTCGAGGACACGATCATCCCGACGGTCAGCGGCCACCTGCGCGACCTCACCGCCGAGCGGCACGCCTCGGGCGACCACCGGTCCCCCGTCCCCGGTGCCACCGCGCTGCTCACCCGCTTCGCGGAGCTCGGGTGGCGGAACGGCCTGCTCACCGGCAACTCCGAGTACCGCGCACGCGTCAAGCTGGCCGGTGCCGGGTTCGACGAGGGCCTGTTCGACTGGGACCACTCCTACTTCGGCGACACCGAGGTGGAGCGTGCGGACGTCACCACCCGTGCGGCGGCGGAGCTCGCCGGCACCCGTGCGGTGATCGTCGGCGACACCCCGCGTGACGGCGAGGCCGCGGACGCCGCCGGCATCCCCTTCCTGGCGGTCGCCACCGGGGTGTTCGACGTCGAGGCGCTGCGGGTCACCAACGCGGTCACGGTCGCGCGGGACTGCCGGGTCGACGCCGCGCTGATCGAGGACGCCATCGCGGCGCTGCCGCCACTGCGCTGACCCGGCGCGCACGCGCACAAAGCACACGCACGCAAGCACGCACGCATGCACACGCACGCAAGCGCTCGCAAGCACGCGCTCCCCGCTAGTCGCCCCGCAGCGCCGCCAGGTACTGCTCCGCCATCACCTTCTGCTGCCGTCGCAGCAGCGGCGCGACGAACTGCCACTTCCGGCTCGACGGCTGCGAGAACTGCCGGATCTGCAGCCACACGGAACCGTCCGACGTGCGCTCGACGACGAACGACTCCTCGCCGGAGAGCGGGTGCCCCTCGAGCGTGCCGTACGCGAAGCCCTTGCGGTCGTGCTCGTCGATGATCGACACGACCCGCACGGGCGCCTGCACCGTCCGCCCGAAGGCGTGCATCGTGAGCGTCGCCGACGTGCCGGCGGTCACCAGCGGGGTGCCGTCCGGCGCGAACTTCTCGACCCGGGGCGTGCCGATCGAGGCCGGGGCGATCGGGACACCGTCGTCGTCGAACGTCACCGGGTTGTACCGGACCTCGTCGTCGTCGGGCTGTTCCTCGACGCGCACGCGGATGCCGCTGCGCTCCTGGATCTGCCACGTCAGGGCCTGCGTCACCGCAGTCTCGAACCGCTGGTCGCCGTGCCCGATCCGGGCACGCGACTCGGTGGGGGTGAACCCCTCGGGCGGGTACGTCATGAGGTCCGACGCCTGGGTCGCCCCCACCGCGCCGTAGGTCAGGGCGGTCCGGTAGCTCCCGCGGATGCTCATGCCGTCAGCCTACTTGCGCCTGCCCCGTCGGATCGAACCGATCACCGCTCAGGTCGCGTCGGCCAGGTCGCGTCGGCCGGGTCGCGTCGTCGGGTTCGCGTGCACCCCGAACTGGAGGCCCGACACCCGCCCGCCCCGCCCCTATCGTTGCAGCGTGCCCCGCTCCACCCCCGCGCCCTGGCGGTCCGTCGACCGTCGGACCGCGACGCTCGCCGCGCTCACGCTCGTCGCCTTCGGCGCCGCCGCACTCGCGCGTGTCCTCGTCGACGCGACGACGGCGAGCATCGGCTCGTCGACGCGGTACGTCACCGTGCCGGCCGCGCAGTGGGACACCTTCGACACCGCGAACGCGATCGCCGCGGTCGGTGCGTGCTGCGCCGGAGCCGGGGTCCTGCTGTTCGGCGCCAGCCTCGTGTCCGCCGTGCGGCGGCACCGGGCCACGCGGATGCCGCAGTGGCTCGGCGCCGTGACGATCGCCCTGGCCCTCGGCGCCGTCGTATCCGGGATCGCCGCGACCCAGCAGACGGACTTCGGTGCGGCCGCCGGGCTGGTCATCCTGCGGACCGCACTGGCGGGACTGGCCGCCGCGAGCCTCCCGGCCCTCTGCCTGGCCGTGCTGCGGGCGCGGGCCGCTCGGACCCGCTGACCCGTCGCTACTTCTTCTTCTCTTCCACGTCGCCGGAGAGCGCGGCGATGAAGGCTTCCTGCGGGACCTCGACCCGGCCGATGGTCTTCATGCGCTTCTTGCCCTCCTTCTGCTTCTCGAGGAGCTTGCGCTTTCGGGTGATGTCACCGCCGTAGCACTTCGCCAGGACGTCCTTGCGCATCGCTCGGATGCTCTCGCGGGCGATGATCCGCGCGCCGATGGCCGCCTGGATCGGAACCTCGAACTGCTGGCGCGGGATGAGCTTGCGCAGCCGCTCGGTCATCAGCGTGCCGTAGGCGTAGGCCTTGTCGCGGTGCACGATCGCACTGAACGCGTCGACCTGGTCGCCCTGCAGCAGGATGTCGACCTTGACGAGGTCGGCCGCCTGGTCGCCGATGGGCTCGTAGTCGAGCGACGCGTAGCCCTGCGTCTTGCTCTTCAGCTGGTCGAAGAAGTCGAACACGATCTCGCCGAGGGGCATCTCGTAGCGGATCTCGACGCGGTCCTCGCCGAGGTACTCCATGCCGAGCAGCGAGCCGCGGCGCGACTGGCACAGCTCCATGATCGCGCCGACGTAGTCCTTCGGGGCGAGGATCGCCGCGCGGACCATGGGCTCGCGGACCTCGACGATGCGGCCGCCGGGGAACTCGGACGGGTTCGTGACCTCGGTCACGGAGTTGTCCTCGTTCGTGACCTCGTAGATCACGCTGGGCGCGGTCGTGATGAGGTCGAGGCCGAACTCGCGCGAGAGCCGCTCGGTGATGATCTCGAGGTGCAGCAGGCCGAGGAACCCGCAGCGGAAGCCGAAGCCGAGCGCCACGGACGTCTCGGGCTCGTAGACCAGCGCCGCGTCGGAGAGCTTGAGCTTGTCGAGCGCGTCGCGGAGGTCCGGGTAGTCCGACCCGTCGATCGGGTACAGGCCCGAGAACACCATCGGCTTCGGGTCCGTGTAGCCAGGCAGGGCCTCGGTCGCGGGCTTCTGCGCGCTCGTGACGGTGTCGCCGACCTTGGACTGGCGGACGTCCTTCACGCCGGTGATCAGGTAGCCGACCTCGCCGACGGAGAGCCCCTTCGTCGGGATCGGCTCGGGGCTCGACACCCCGATCTCGAGGATCTCGTGCGTCGACTTGGTCGACATCATCTGGACCTTCTCGCGCGGCTTGATCGAGCCGTCGATCATCCGGATGTACGTGACGACGCCGCGGTAGCTGTCGTAGACCGAGTCGAAGATCATCGCGCGGGGCGCGGCCTCGACGTCGCCGACCGGTGCCGGCACACGCCGGACCACCAGGTCGAGGAGCTCGGGGACGCCGACGCCCGTCTTGCCCGAGACGCGCAGGACGTCCTCCGGCTTGCCGCCGATCAGCTGCGCGAGCTCGGCCGCGTACTTCTCGGGTTCGGCTGCCGGCAGGTCGATCTTGTTGAGGACCGGGATGATCTCGAGGTCGTTCTCGAGCGCCAGGTACAGGTTCGCCAGCGTCTGCGCCTCGATGCCCTGGGCGGCGTCGACGAGCAGGATCGCGCCCTCGCACGCTGCCAGGGACCGCGAGACCTCGTACGAGAAGTCGACGTGCCCGGGGGTGTCGATCATGTTGAGCGCGAAGGTCTCACCGTCGAGCTCCCACGGCATGCGGACGGCCTGCGACTTGATCGTGATGCCGCGCTCGCGCTCGATGTCCATGCGGTCGAGGTACTGCGCGCGCATCGCGCGCTCCTCGACGACGCCGGTCATCTGCAGCATGCGGTCGGCCAGCGTGGACTTGCCGTGGTCGATGTGCGCGATGATGCAGAAGTTGCGGATCGCGCCGGCCGGGGTCGCGGCGGGCTCGAGCGGAGCGGATGCTTGTGGGCTCACGGTTCCTCAGGTGGGTCGGACGGTCGGCCCAGTCTCCCATGCTTCACCCGCTCTGGAGGCACGGCGCGGCTGCGCGACGTGCGATGCGGAACGCGGGGCGGGCCTCCCGTGCGTCACCCGCCCCGGTCCGGACGGTCGCCGCCGTCAGACGGAAGCGTGCGCCGGCGCCGGCAACGCGCCCAGGCCGCGCCGCAGGTCGTCGGGGGTGGCGGCCAGGCAGACGCGGATCCAGCCCTCGCCGGTGCGGCCGAACGCGCTGCCGGGCGCGACCGCGACGGCCTCGCGCTGCAGGAGGCCGAGCGCCCACGCCGCGACGTCGCCGTCCGAGGCGTGCGACACGTCGACCCAGAGGTAGAAGGCGCCGCGCGGGTCGAGGTACCGGATCCCGGCGGCGTCGAGGACCTCCTTCGCGACCTCGAGGTTCGCCCGGTAGTGCTCGCGGGCGTCGCGGACCGCGGAGTGGTCCCCCACGATCGCCGCCAGCGCCGCGTACTGGTCGGGCTCGGCGACGCAGCTGATCATCGCCTCCTGCGTGGTGCGCATCGTCGGCCCGAGGCCCTTCGGCGTGACGAGGTACCCCACCCGGACGCCCGTCATCGCGTAGGTCTTGCTCAGCGAGAACGCGGAGAACACCCGGTCGTCCTCGTCGAGCGCAGCCAGGCTGACGTGGCGGGTGCCGTAGGTGAAGTACTCGTAGACCTCGTCGCTGATCACCCACAGGTCGTGCCGCTTCGCGAAGGAGAGCAGCGCGCGCAGGGTGTCCTCGCCGAACACCGAGCCGAGCGGGTTCGACGGCGAGTTCACCACGAGCACGCGGGTGCGCTCGGTGACGCTCGCCTCGAGTGCCTCGAGGTCGGGTTCGAACCCGTGCTGCGGTTCGAGCCGGTACGGCACCGGCGTGGCCCCGAGGATGTGCGCGTTCATCGTGAAGGTCGTGTAGCCGGGGTCCGGCACCAGGACCTCGTCGCCGGGGCTCAGCGTCAGCGTCATCGCCTGGAACAGGGCCTGCGTCGCACCGATCGTCATCCAGATCTGTTCGAGGTCGGCCTCGATGCGGTTCTCGCGGCGGAGCTTGTCGCGGATCGCCTCGCGCAGGGGTGCGATGCCGCCGTTCGGCGTGTAGTCGGTGCGGTCCTCGGTCCACGCGCGACGGGCCGCGTCACCGATGTGCGGCGCCACGGGCACGTCCGGTTCGCCGATCACGAGCATCGTGACCGGGGTGCCGGCGGACTGCAGCAGCGCTGCCTGCTCGAAGACCCTCCGGATGCCGGAGGCGGGCACGGTGTCGATCCGAGGAGCGAGGGATGGCATGCCCGACACCGTATCCGGTGCGTGTTGCCGCGAGATCACGCCGATCCAGCGGTGTTTCGTGCTTTGGTGGCGGGCCGTTCGCCTGGTAATGTTGGTGGCTGGCTTGCGCGTTCCCCGCCCACGGGTGGAACGCGATGCGACCGAGGGCCCCTCTACCCCGCGGTCGCGCCCACCCGTACGAGACGAAGCAGGAGCTACACATGGCGAACATCAAGTCGCAGATCAAGCGCATCAAGACCAACCTCAAGGCCACCGAGCGCAACAAGGCCTACAAGTCGGAGCTGAAGACGTTCATCCGTCACACCAACGACGCCGTTGCCGCTGGCGACAAGGACAAGGCCGTTGCTGCCCTGGCCACCGCGTCGAAGAAGCTCGACAAGGCCGTGAGCAAGGGTGTCATCCACCGCAACCAGGCCGCGAACCGCAAGTCGGCCATCGCGAAGAAGGTTGCGTCGCTCTGATCTCCTGAGCGCTGCACGAAGGCCCCGCACCGAACGGTGTGGGGCCTTCGTCGTGTGCGGGGGTGTTGGGCGTGGGCGGCGTGGGCGCGGCGGCGGGCCGCACGCTTCGTGAGCAGAAATGGTCGAGTGGCCGGTCGGCACTCGACCATTTCTGCTCACCAAGTGCGCGGGTGTGGGCGCGCGACGAGCGCGCGACGACCGGGAGGCGCGGGTCGCCTCAGCGCGCCTCGCCGCGTCGGGCGATGGTGCGGACCATGACCTCGAGTGCGTAGTGCGCGTCGCGCGAGCCGCCCTTCACCGCGGTGTCCGCCTCGGCGATGCTCGTGATCGCGTTCGCGAGACCCGTCTCGCTCCACGAGGCGACGTCACGCTGCGCGCGCTGCACCTGCCACGGGGCCATGCCGAGCGCCGACGCCGCCTGACCGCTCGGCCCGCGGAACGCGCTGACCTTCGCCATCGTGCGGATCTTGCTCGCGAACGCCGCGACGATCGGCACCGGTGCTTCGCCCGTCGCCAGCGCGTGCCGCAACTCGACGATCGCCGGAGCGGACCGTCCGGCCAGGGCGATGTCGGCCACCTTGAACGCGTTCGTCTCGACGCGGCCGCCGTAGTACTTGTCGACGACCTTGTCGGTGATCTCCTGCGCTTCGTCCGCCAGGAGCTGCCGGCACGCGGCGGCGAGCTCGGCCAGGTCGTCCGCGAAGGCGACCACGAGGGTGCGGACCGCCGACGGCGCGATCTTGCGTCGGGCGGCGCGGAACTCGGCGTTCACGAAGTCGATGCGGTCGGTCTCGCGCTTGAGTTCGTCGCACAGGACCTCGACCCCGCCGCCGACCCCGCTGCGGATCGTGTCGAGCAGCTTCTTGCCACGCACCCCGCCGCCGTGCCGGAGCACCAGGGTGACGTCGTCGGCCGGGGCCTGCAGGTACGAGATGGTCTCGGTGATGAAGGCGTCGGTGCACTTCTCGACGTTGGTGACCCGCACGAGCCGCGGCTCGCCGAACAACGACGGGCTGGCGAGGGTCGCGAGCAGCCCGGGAGCGTACTGGTCGGCCTCGAGGTCGTGCACCTCGAGCGCCGGGTCCTCGCCCACGAGCAGGTCCTTGAGCACACTGCTGGCCCGGTCGGCCAGGAACGCCTCGGGCCCGGTGACGAGCACGACCGGGGCCGGCCGGATCCCCGACCAGGGGACTTGGTCGATCTTCGCTGCGGCGCGCGCGGGCTTCTTGGCGGGCATGCGGTCCTTCCGGTGGTGCCGACCCGGACGGTGCCGGTGCGACGAGTGCTCCGACGATCCTACGGGCGGCCACCGATGGCGTGCGCTCCGTCCACACCCGCAGGTCGTCGGCCGCCGCCCGACCCACCACGACGGTGCCGAGTTCGTCGGTCCGGTACGCGGCGGTCCCCGACGATGCGAGCATCGACAGCGCCGACCGAGTCGGGTGGCCGTAGGTGTTGTCCGCGCCGACGCCGACGAGTCCGACACGGGCCGCGAGCTGCCGGTACAGCAGCGGGTCCTGGTCGGCCGAACCGTGGTGCGAGACCTTCACGATGTCGACGGGGTCTGTTGGCAGCGCACCGCCGGAGCGGACCCGACGCTGCGCGGTCTCCCCCAGGTCACCGAGGAACACCCCGGACAGGCACGTCGGGCAGTCGGCACCTGGCGGCGGCTCGGTGACGAGCACGATGCTCGCGTCGTTGCCGGCGTCCGGGCTGCCCGCGCGCGGCCACACCACACGCCAACCGAGCGGCCCGAGCACGCCGGACACCCGGTCGTCGGCCTGCCGGACGTCGGCGCCACCGCGCTGCAGGTCCTGCACGACGCGGCTGTCCGACGCACGGCCGACCGGTCCGACGAGCGCCGTGTCGACGATGCCCGCGACCTCGTCGACCGCCCCGACGTGGTCGCGGTCGAAGTGCGTGAGGACGAGCAGGTCGATCCGGCGGACCCGCAGCAGGTCGAGGCACGCCCGGAGGCGGTCCGGGTCGTCCCCGGTGTCAATCAGGGCCGTGCTGTCGCCGCCACGGACCAGCACGGCGTCACCCTGTCCGACGTCGCACGCCGCGACCGCCCAGTCGCGCGGGACGGTACCGCGCACGACCAGCACAGGAACCGCGACGGCGGCGACACCGACCACGACGACGACTCCCGCGACGAGCAGCAGGCGGCTCCGCGCCGTCGGAGTGCTCAGCACGGCGACCGCGAGGCACCCGCTGACGACCACGGCGCCGACCACTCCGACGGTCCCACCCGGCCACGGCGCCGACGCGTACGGCAGCAGCGCTGCACCGTGGGCGATGCCCCCGACCGCCGACGCGGGGGCCCAGGCGACGGCTGCCAGCACCGACCCACCCCACGGCCAGACCGGCGCGAGCAGACACGCACCGAGGCCGACGACGGTGACGATCGGTACCAGGGGCTCGGCCAGCAGGTTCGCCGGCACCGCGTAGGTCGGCAGCGCCGCGGACAGCGGGATCGTCACGGGCCAGCAGGCGACCTGTGCTGCCACCGGCACGGCGAGGGCGGCGGCCGCCGGGGTCCACAGCCGTCGGGCGAGGAGCCTGGTGAGCGGTGGCCCGAGCACCACGATGCCGGTCGTGGCGAGCACCGACAGCGCGAACCCGAACGACCGCGCGAACCAGGGGTCGACCACCAGCATGCCGATCGCGGCCAGGGCGATGAGGGGCACGCCGCGCACGGGGCGGCCGGACAGGTGCACGACCAGCACGACGACCGCCATCACCGTGGCCCGAACGATCGACGGGTCTGGCCGCACGAGCACCACGAACGCGAGCAGCACGGCGACGGCCGACGCCGCCCGGAGCCCCCGAGGCATCCCGCAGAGTCGCCCGACCACCACGACGAGGCCGACGATCACCGCGCAGTTCGCCCCGGATACAGTTGTTAAGGGAGGGTCATATGGGAACACTGAGCGTCCGCGAGTATCTGCGTGTGTCTCGGGACCGGTCGGGAGAGGGCAAAAGCCCCGATCAGCAACACGATGAGAACCTTGCGGCGATCATGCGGCAGGGCTGGGTTCTGGCCCTCGGGGAGCCGTATCGGGACACCGATCGAAGCGCCAGTCGGTACGCCAAGAAGCAGCGCGAGGACTTCAAGCGTCTCATCGACGACCTCGAATCTGGTGACTTCGGCGCAGACGTTCTCGCCATCTGGGAGTCCAGCCGGGGGTCGCGACGCGTCGGCGAGTGGGTAGACCTGGTCGACCTCTGCAAAGAGCGGAAGGTGCAGATCTGGGTCACCACGCACGGCCGGCTGTACGACCCGAAGAATGCCCGAGACCGGCGCAGCCTCCTCGAGGACGCAGTCGACGCCGAGTACGAGTCGGACAAGACGTCCGAGCGGCTGCTGCGGAGCGTTCGTGCGGCGGCCGAGCGCGGCGCGCCTCACGGTAAGAACCTTTATGGGTACGTCCGCGTCTACGACCCGCAGACGCGTCGCCTCCTCCGGATCGAGGAGCATCCGGAGCAGGCAGCCGTGGTGCGAGAGGCCGCTCGCCGAATCCTCGGCGGCGACTCGTTCCGCGCCGTTGCCCGAGATCTCAACACCCGCGGCGTGCCCGCGCGGCGGCCGAGCCGCACGGAGCATCGCAGCGAGATCGGATGGACCGCGCCGGCAATCAAGCAGATGCTGTCAACCGCCTCCTACGCCGGTAAACGTGAACATAAGGGGGAGATTGTTGGGGATGCCGTCTGGCCGGCACTCGTGGGCTTCGGCGAGTGGCAGAAGCTCCAGGCTGTGATGTATCCGGCGTCGCGCCGCCGTACGAACGACTGGCCCGCGAAACATCTGCTCGCAGGCATCGCGATCTGCGCGGTATGTGGAGGTCGGCTCCACGTGGGCCGCCAGAGCGCCGGGAAGCGGAAGTTCGACGCAGATGGGCATCCGCTGCCTCGGGTGACCTACAAGACGTACGTCTGCGACGGTGCTTCGAAAGCACCGGGAGCGTCTGGACCAGCGGGATTTCACGTGAGCATGCGGGAGGAGCTGCTCGACGAGATTGTGGTCGAGCTTCTTCTCGAACGGCTCGAGCGGCCAGACTTCCTCGCTCTCAGTGAAGACGAAGACGACAAGGCAGACGTTGAACGCGAAGCGCTCATGGCCGAGATCAGGGGGTACGAGGAGTACCTCGAGAATGTCCGTGCCCAGGGCGCCGTACAGATGCGTTTCGATCTGATCACTGATCAGGAAGCACGAGTACTGCCGCAGATCGAGGCAGCACGGGCACGGCTCGGGAAGTTGTCAACGCTGGACCCGCTCGTGACCAGGCTTGTCTCGGAGGGGGGCCTTCGAGATCGCTGGCCAGACATGGAGCTCCAGGACAAGCGACGACTGATCCGCGCTGTACTGACGCCGATGGTGAAGCCAATCGGCCGGGGTTGGCGCGGCAAGCAGGGCCCGAACCGGGATCGCGTGGTCGTTGCGTGGCGCTGATCCAGTGGTCCGGCGGGATGCGCTGGGATCGCGGGTAGATCCGGCGGGAGGGAGGTCAGCCCCGGCCACCTCTTGGGCGAAGAGCAGAAGCCCCGCAGCCGTCTGACTGCGAAGCTTCTGTGGTTCAGGAGTCTCGATCTGTTGCTTCAGGCCCAGTCGTCAGCGAACATGCGCTCACCCGAGACCGAGGAACGCCATGATCCAGACGATCGCGGCAGCGGCCGCCTACACACCACCATGGTGGCTACCACCGCTGCTCACGGGAGCTTTCGTTCTAGCGGCAGCCTTCATCACTCTGGGCTCCCTGTGGTTGAGCGATCGCCGAAAGCTATGCCGGGAAGACCGGCGACAGTGGGACCGAGAGTTGAAGGACAACTACATCGGTGTCGCCGCGGAGATGGGTCCGCTGCTCGTACTGCTGCAACACGCCGGTTCCCACGACCTCGATGTCGAGACGATGCGCGGTCACTTGCAAGCTGTGATCAGGACGGTGCGCAGCCACGCAATCCAACTGCAATTGACGGCACCGACGGCCGCGATGTGGGCGTTGACGGGTCTGCTGTCGCATCTGAAGGAAGCCGAGGATGAACTGTCGGGAATCGGTGGCGCGGAGTACGTCGACCGTTCTTGGAGCCGGCGGACGTGGGGTCTCCTAGGCGACACAAGCGTGGAGCTTCACCTGACGACTGAGTCAGCGCTGCGTCCTCCCCGGTCTCGAAAGTGGGACGTGGAGATCTGGCGACGGGTCAAATGAGTCAGAACGCCCGCTCGTCGGAGCTCTCGGGATCGAGGTTAAGCGGGTCCTCCCAGGAGAGGCCATCGCCGAGGCTCGGTCCGCCATGGACGCGTCCAAGGAGCCGCCCGCCGATCAGGACGGCGCTGACCCGGACGCCTCCTGAGGGAGACGCAACGCTGACCGTGTCGCTGAGGGTCGCTACTGTCGCACCATGGTGCAGTTGGTGATCGCGGGCGTCGACCTGGGTTCGTTCGTCGACGAGGTCATCGCCGCGGTCAAGGTCAGTGGCGCGAGCGGCGTGGAGGCCCTCACGATCGCGCAGCAACGCGTCGACGCGCTCAATCGCTCGCGAGCCTCATCCCTGTCACCCGAGCAGAAGAACGCGGTCGCTCGAATCGCCGTGCGACAGGCTGCTCTGGTCGAGCCCGAAGACGACGAACTCGATGATCATTTCCTGCCGACCCCGCCAGGCGGCTTCACAGTGCCGCGCTCGGCGTGGAACTGGTCGGGACAGCCGCTTCCGCCAGACGCCCGCGCGGATCGGACCGCACGAGGCCGGATGTCGGCCTCGTCGGGTGACCGAGCGTGGCGACACCTCGAGCACGCTGTCGCCCGGATCATGCATGGCACCGTCCGCTCGGGGAGTCACGACGGGGGCATCGACGTCGAGTCGGGGCATGCTGTGGCGCAAGTGAAGCGCCAGCGGAGACCCGTCGGCGCACCGGTTGTGCAACAGCTCCACGGCGCTGCTCAGGGTGAGGGCAAGACCGGGGAGTTCTACACGACTGGGTCGTACAGCCGAGACGCGGTCGCCTTCGCGCGTCGTGTGGGTGTGCGGCTCTTCCTGGTCGACGAGGTCACGGGGCAAGCTGAGCAGGTCACGTAGCCTCCGTCAGAACGCCTGCTTGTCGAACCCCTCGGGCTCTGTGTTGAGCGGGTCCTCCCATGTGAGGCCGGCGGCGACGGCACGGTGAAGCGCTTCCTCGGTCCGGCCGAAGTAGCAGAACCCGTGCTGGTCGGTGATGCCGTACGCGGGGGCGAGGCTGCCGATGAGCCGCCAGTTGAACAGCATCTTGCGGACGTCGATGACGTACTGGTCGGTCGCGCGGACCCGGAAGCCGTACTCGGTCGGCGTGAGCTGGTCGGTGATCGTCACGGGGTCCTTCCTGGTTCGGAACAAGGCGCATCGGTGGTGGGATCGTCGGGTCATCGTCATCCCGATGTCCGACCGCTGAGGCATACTCGCGACGTGAGCATCGACAGTGTGCACCCGCCGAGAAACCAGCCGGTGCGCTGGGAGGACACCGTTCGGCAGCGAGCCACAGACGTCGCCGTTCGTCGGATCGATGGTCTTCGGACTGGAAGCGATCAGCTGCACTTCGTCCGAGCTGAGCTGGATAACATCGCTGCCGCTGGGCAGAGGATCGACCCGCCTCAGATCGGCCCCTCGTGGATTGAACCGCCGGACAACGGCGGTTCGTATGCAGGGATGGTCCTCGCTGCGGTGATGGCCGGAGGCGGCGTCTACATCGGACTGTCGATGTCGTGGATCTTCGGCATCATCGCGCTGATCGCCGCCGTCTGGTTCGGGATCATCAGCGCCGTGATGTACACGACGAAGGGGGCCGCAGCCAAGCAAGCGGCCGAGCGTGCCCAGCACCGACTCGAGAGCGACATCCGTGAGCGCGCTCATGCGACGACCAAGATCGCGTACGAGGCGGCTGCCGCGGCGTTCTGCAGCGCCATGGGTGTCCCGGAACGGTTTCGCTCCGAGATCGAGGGCCTCGTCCGTTCGGGAGATGAGAGCACCTTCGTGTCGACGATGGAGCGGCTCGCACGCCGGCCACGATACGGCGACGCCCCTGTTCCGACGGCCGAGCGTGTCGAGCCGTCCGCGTACGAGTACTTCTGCGCCGTGTGGATGCAGCACAAGGGCGCTTCTGGCGTGCGCGTGACCCAGCGATCGCGCGACGGCGGCATCGACATCACGAGCGACCACTTCGTCGCTCAGTGCAAGCGGTACGCCGGCGCGGTCGCCGTGAAGGAGATCCGCGACCTGTTCGGTGCGGCCACCGTGAAGCAGAAGCAGTCGATGTTCTTCACGACGGGGCGCTACACGGCGGCAGGGCTCTCGTTCGCTGAGGAGGCGGGTGTCGCCCTCTTCGTGTTGGCCACCGACACTGACCGCGCGGTCGCCGTATCGTCGGCGGCCCAGACGCTCAGCGCGAAGGGTCTTAACCCCGACGAGTGGTGAGCGTCACCTCTCTGCGAGGATCGGGGAGACGAGCACGGAGAGGGTGGACATGGCCGAGACGACGAGCGTGCGGTGCTACATCGACGCGTACAAGGGCGAGGGTGGACGTCAGGGGCTGCGGCTCCGCGAGAAGGGCACTGGGCGCAAGGTGTCGTTCGGCGAGGTCGAGCCGGCGCAGGCTGAGGCCTTCATCCAGTCCCTCATCATGGGTGCCTCGAGCGCCGAAGCGATGCCCGACCTGATGCGCGAGAACGGTGAGGACGACGCCGTCCGCGTCTCGGGCAACGTCGACTTCGACAGCCACGAGGAGCTCCGCTTCCAGTACGACGCGGACCTGCAGTACCTGTGCGTGTGATGGGCACGGCTGCGACGCTGGTGCCGACGCCGAGCCCGTCGCCGCTTGACGTACACGTCATCACTGACAGCGCTCCTGGATGGGTGACGCCCCTGCTCACCGGTGCGTTCGTTCTTGCGGCCGCCTCGATCACCACCGGAGGGGCGCTGTTTTCGCTGTGGTTCAGCGACCGTCGGAAACTCCGACGTGAGGATCAGCGGCAGTGGGACAACGACCTGAAGAAGGCCTACGTTGCTATCGCGTCAGCGGTGTCCCGAGCACAGCTCGAACTGGCGCGCCTAGGGCCATCCAACCCGCGACAGCGCCTTGACGCCGTGCTCGAGCAGACCGAAGAAGCGATGCGTGTCGTCCAGGAACAGGTCGAGCTGCTGCAGCTGATCGCGCCGGTTGCAGTGAGTGACGCCGCGAACGATGTCTTAGAGATCCTGGCACGACGCTGGGAGCGGGGCTTCGAGGCTCGCTTGAGAGGCGGCGAGGATGACGAGTTCGCGGGCGCTCCGATGAAGGTCTGGCAGGACTTCAAGGAGGTCGATGCAACGATGACCACCCTGCGCAATCGCGTCCGAGAGGCGATCCGCATCGAGGCTTCTACCTTGGTGGGATTCTTGCAGCGACGGCGGTCGAGGTAGCGAAGCGAGCAGAAGCCCCGCGGCCGAGATGGCTGCGGGGCTTCTTACTCAGGCCCTCTCGGTTCCCCCTAAGCGGGCGTCCCGGCCCGCCGGGGTCACGGTCGCGGAGCGATGGCGACATCGGCTCTGTGCCGCGGTACTTTGCCGAGCTGGTGGTCATGTCAGGTGAATGGTGCGGGCATCACCCACAGCGACGAGTACCCCCCGAAGTGGGGACACCTGGCCCGCAAACGTACTCTCCATTGCTCACGAATGCTGTTTGACTGTTACCTGTTCGGCAGACGCCGGACGCACAACTCCAAAAGATCTAAATCCCGGCTCTGACGTGTGCCGGGCGCGATATCAGCCACAGACTGCCTGATTGATCTCTCCTTCTCCTGATCATTCGTTGTGCTCTAGATACATCGGAGCATCAATTGACCGACCTCATCACTGACACTCGCCTGCCCGATTCCCGCAGCGCCTTCGGCCTGACGCTCGCGGAAGCCGCTGAACGGAGCGGATACGGCGTTTCGACCCTGCGGCGACACATCAAGGATGGCGGACTCCGGGCAGTCAAGGCGAAGGGTCGCGTATACATCCGACCTGACGACCTCGACGAGTTCGCCGAACCCGTTGAGATGAACTCGACGGAAGAGAGCCTGCAGGAGTGGGCCAAGCGCGTGGCTGCGAAAGCGCCGCCTTTCAGCGCCGAGCAGCGTGCGATCATCCTGAGCGCGTTCGCGACGACCCTTCGCGACTGATGCAGCTGATCACTCGATTGTCCACATCCGTCGTTCGACGTCAGCGGACGCTGAGTGGACGCGAACCAGTCCCGCCTGCCCCCAAGAAGACCCGAACAATTACGGTCTCGTTAGGAGCCGCGACGGCTCGGCTTCACTGCTTGCTCGGGTTGCGCCCGAAGCCTCCCCTTGAGAGAGCTCGATCAAGGCGGTGACGTTGGTGACGTCACCGAACGGACCTGCAAGCAGTCGAGATCCGTTCGTACGACGAGTGTCCCGATGGGCACTCGACCAGCGAACTCCTGAGTCATCTCACGGTCGCGCACGGCCAGTGAGCTTCTGTTCCAGAACGTCACCAACGTCACCCCTCGCTGCTGCACAGCGATGCCCAACCCCATCGAGCGATTGCGTCTCTCTGCGCCTACCCGCGCTGCGTCAGCGAGCCCAGCGACCCGCGACTCTGCGACTCGACAAGGCCAACGGCGCTCGCCTCATCGCCTCCCCAGCGCACGAGCGCACGATCGCGCAGCGATCAGTCAAACAAGAAGGCCCCGGCGCTGAAGACGCCGAGGCCGACCAACCATCAGAAAGATGATCTTGAACAACACCATCGTATCTCAGTCGACCCTGCTCGCCGAGCTTCAGGATGGAGCGGAGTCGCACCGGAATCAGGCCCAGATCGCCTTCGAGTTCGCGCTCGACAACTTCGGTCGTTTCCTCTTCGTCCGCAACATGGGCTGGATGGCCTTCGACGACACCCGGTGGGTCGCCGACACGGGACTCACGCAGGACGCGCTCCTTCGCACGCTTCGCCGTCTGCGCCTGCGAGCGTCAAACGAGCTCGCCAAGGGCGAGTTCGAACACGACGAGGTCTTGGCCCGCCGCGGCAAGAATCTCTTCACCCTCGTGCAGTCTTGCGAGAGCGCTGGCGGCCTCGCCGGCGTCCTCAAGATCGCATCGAGTCTTCAGGGGATGACGGCGACGATCGATCAGCTCGATGCGGGCCCCGACCTGCTGAACATGCCGAACGGCACGCTCGATCTTCGAACGATGCGGCTTCGTGCTCACGATCCGAGCGACCTGATCACCAAGCTGACCCGCGCTTCGGCGGACCCGACGAACCTGGCACAGTCGGGCCCCTGGCAGGGATTCTTGAATCAGGTTCTCCCGGACATGGAAGTGCAGCGGTTCTTCCAGAGACTCATCGGATTGAGCCTTCTCGGCGAGGTTCGCGAGCACATCTTTCCGATCGTCACCGGTGAGGGGCGAAACGGGAAGGGAGTCGCGTACACCGCCTGCATGGACGCGCTGGGCGACTACGCGGCGGTGGCGGAGGCTGGGCTCTTCGAGGTGCAGCGCGGCGGTAACGCCCAGAACGCAACGCCCGGGCTTGCGAAGCTGCGCGGCGTCCGGCTGCTGGTCGCATCAGAGCTTGAGGAGAACGCTCGGATCTCGGCAGCCTTCATGAAGCGCATGACGGGCAACGACGAGATCACTGCACGCGAACTGTACGGCGCCCCGTTCCAGTTCACTCCCGCCTTCCTCATCCTGATGATCACGAACTTCCTGCCGAAGCTCCCGGCGAACGACCCAGCGACGTGGGCGCGAGTTCGCGTGGTGCCATTCAACGTGGTGATCCAGAAGGCCCAGCAGGATCCTGAACTCAGTTCGAAGCTCAAGCTGGACCGCGACGCCGTCCTGGCGTGGGCAATCGAAGGCTTGCGGGACTACCTCGCCAACGGCTTGAACGAGCCCGCGTCGGTCGTCCTGGCGACCAAGGACTACGCCAACTCGCAGGACGATGTTCGCCGGTTCATCGAAGCCCGCTGCCTCATGCATCAGCAGGATGGAGACACGACCACCGTCCTCCTTGGCGCGTATCAGGCATGGGCTTCGGACGAGGGAATCCATACCGCGCATCAGCTCGGCCGGTCGAAGTTCGGGGAGGCGCTCGACAAGCTCGGCATCCCGGCAACTCGGATGAAGAAGGGCGCTGTGCGCGTCGGACTGCTCGTCGACCCGACGGCAGCGTGAAGCGTGATGATCACCTTCAATCCATCGAGCTCGGCCTGGTGCGCGCTTGCTGGGAGCGCCCCATGGGGACACGCCGTTGTGACGTGCGACGCACTCAGCTGCCCACGTGCGCGCGCGATCGTACGAACAACGTTCGACGACCGCGACGCGCGAACGATGCCTTGGGCGACTCTGGCCGGCCCGACGAGCGACCAGCGAGTTGGGCCCCTCGGGCCGCCGAAGCGCGGCCCTCGATGCGCGCAGCACGTCGGCGCCCCGCAGGGCACCAGGAACTTCGAAGAGCGAAGCGGCCGCGAAGTGTATGGGGCTACACCTTCTTCTGCCGCGAAGGAGACGACCACCCTCCCGAAGGTGCACTGGGGTGGTGGTCGGAGTCGCGGCAGAAGAAGCCCCTCGGGAGAGTCGCCGAAGGCATCGAGGGGTGCGACGACGAAGTCGGTGCAGCGCTCGATCAGCGTCGAGGGTGGCGAAGCATGAGCTACACGATGACGTTCGACGCCTCACACAAAGTGGGACGCGGAGGGCACGCGCAGCGCTTCTTTCGCCACATCGCGCGGGAGGCTGATCAGGAGGCCGGCTTCCACTTCGTGCAGACGAACAAGAACATCGTTCCGGAGCGGACACACAACAACCGCACGCTGATCAACGACGGGGCCGGGGACTTCCGCCAGCTCGTCTCGGTCGATGGCAAGCCGCCGTCGGCCGAGTTCCAGACCTACTTGGAGAGCCGTCTCGCGATAGTCAAGCGCCCCCTGCGAAAGGATGCCGTCCTGGTTCGGGGCCTCATCCTGCAGCTCGATCCGAAGTGGTTCGACGAGTTCAATCCCGACTGGCGCACCCATGGCCCCAACAAAGAGGCCGTCGACTACATGGGCGCCTCGTTCGAATGGGCAACCAAGGAGTTCGGGCAGGAGAACGTTCTCGGCTTCTCGCTGCACCTCGACGAGTACAACCCTCAGCTCCAGGTCCTCATCACGCCCGTAACGCCTGATGGGCGCCTGTCCCAGAAGGACTACTTCAAGGGCCCGGGCGACCTCCGTCGCCAGCACAAGGACCTCCGCGAACACATGGCGGCTGCCGGGTACGACGTGGAGGATCGCGTCACCGAGCGCTCACGCCAGCACCTCAGTAGCAGCGAGTTTCAGTCGAAGGCCGATCGGCTTCACGACGCGACAGCGGATGCGGAAGCCGAGCGGGCGACGTACGAGACGCTGCAACATAGCCTCGGTAACCGAGCGAAGAACCTCGACCAACGAGAAGCGACGCTGCAAAGTCGAGAGGAGTCACTCGCGTCCGCCCAGGAGAAGGCACTGAAGGCTCGAGAAGAAGCGGACGAGATGGGGCGCGAGGCCGCCGCTGTTCAGGCAGCCGCCCGGCGGGCTCGAGATGAGGCAGAGGCGGAGCGCGAGCGGCTGCGTGGATTCAACGAGAAGCTGGATCGCCTGCCGCCGTACATCGAACGCTGGCTGGACAAGCGGCAGAGCAACGGAAAGCCGCTACGTGAGGTCTACGAGGCGGACCTGGCCCGGGAACACGCAGCGCGCGTCGATGCGCAGCGACTAGTCGAGGGGAGCACGCCGCGAGTTCGGCATTCGGGCTGGGAAGCCAGCAAGTGACCATCTGACGGTCACACGTAGACCAGATGACGGCCACTGACACGCGGTTCAGTATCAGTGGCCGTCAAATGGCCACCTCGCGGCCTTTTTGTGCAGATCAGGACCGTTTGCTGGTCACCGGGCGGCCACTCGCTGGACCAACTCTGGACAGTGACGTTTGAGGGCGTGACGTGGCCATTCAGTGGTCAGATTCCGGCCAAATGACGCCCAAACATTTCCAGATCTCGACCGTCTGTCTCGAAAGCCCGCAGGGTCGTTACTCGCCCTCGGTACGCTCGCGTCATGTACCTCGATGCACCTCGCGGCTTCCGTGAGCCGGCGCTCGTTGCGGCTCGGAACGAGCTGCTCGAGTCGGCCGAGGCGACGCTGCCGCTAGAGGCCTGGGCGCGCAGCGTCGAGGCGAAGCGCCGTGCGCGACAGCGGGACATCGTGCTCCCGCACTTCGACCCGGCCGAAGCCGGCGTCGGTGCCCGTGCGCTGCTGCTGCTCGAAGCGCCCGGCCCGAAGACGGTTCCGCAGTGGGGCGGCTCGGGCTTCATCTCCGCTGACAACGACGACCCGACGGCGCAGAACATCTGGCGGACCCGCAACGAGGTAGGCCTGCACGAGCGCATGCTCGCCTGGAACATCGTGCCGTGGGTGCTGGGACGTGCGTCGGTGAAGCCGTCGAAAGTCGAGCTCACGCAGGGGTCGCTGGAGCTCCGTGCGCTCCTCGAGCTGCTGCCTGACCTCCGCGTCATCGTGCTCTCGGGCCAGAAGGCGCAGGACGGGTGGGACGCGCACCTGGATTTGACGATCGGCGACCGGTACCGCGTGCTCCGGACGGTGCATCCGGCGGGCCAGTCCTTCGCGCAGGCCGGCGCGAAGGAGCGGTTCACACAGACGCTGGCGAAGACGGCCGAACTCATCGCGTAGGGGCGCGCTTGTGCCAACGTGAACCCCTGGGGAGCTACCGCTCAACGGGGTCTCGCGTGAAACTGAAGGACGCCGCTGGCCAGCTGCGGTGCATCGTCGCTCACGGCACGGTGCTCCACATGCGGCTGTCGACCCTCGCTGGTCCCCCGCACGGCTATGCGGGATGCGTAGCCTGATCATGACGTCGCCGGTGTACTGAGTTGCGCCTGCTCCACCGCTGCGGTACGCACGCTATGGCAAGCATTCGCGCGGGACACGGCCCGCATTGCTGACCCACAAGACCGCTGACACTCCCGAGGCGCAAGAATAGCCGATATCCGGGATGCTCGTATTCGAGCAGATTCGTACCGCGCGACGGGGAACCAGGCTGCCGCATCTTCGACCCTGCGAGCATCCCAGCATGACGACACGAGAATCATCGCCTACAGATCCAGACGACGACGAGGTCCAGCGCCTCATCGAAGCGCTTCGGGGTCTTGGCGGTGAGCGCGCATACCTGCTGCGCGGCCTGTCGACTCTGATTGAGACACTTGAGCCTATCCGACCCCACGATCCAAACGTCGACGATCAGCGGGCGGCGCTCATTGAGCTCGGCGTGTTCACCGAGCAGTCCTTCGCCGAGACACAGCGCGAGGTTGACCGAGGGGAACTCCGCCTGCAGGAGATCAAGACATGGCTCACCGCAGCACGAGACACGAGGTCGCTCCGAAGCATTGCGCGGTTCCTCCACCTCTCCGAGGACGAGGTCCGCGCGGAAGTCGCGAAGCATCGGCTTGTCGCCGTCGACATCGGCGGCGAACTTCGTTTCCCGACCTGGCAGCTCAACACTCGTCCCGTCGGGCGGGTCCTGCCGCACCTCCCGGACCTGATCCCCGCACTCGAACAGCGCTGGGACTGGATCTCCATGGGCGGTTTCTTCACGACCCGCCAAGAAGATCTCTACGGCGAGGGCCGCAAAACGCCCGCCGCATGGCTCGAGGACGGCGGAGACCCAGAAGCTGTGCGTGACATCGTGGAAGGCAGCGGACGTTGGTAGTGGGCAGCCATGACGAACCGCGACGCGTCTCGGCTCACCGCTTCGGTTCGCCGCATCGTTGGAGTCCTCGCTGTGATCGAGGCTCCGAATGAGCGACGGCGACTCCCTGGGCCCCTCAATCAGTGGCGATACCGTCTATCGTCTCAGCGAGGCGCTCCGACCGCTGGTCGACGATGTTGACCTGAGTGTCGACGCCATCGCTTCCGCCCTCGAAATCGTCAAGCCTCGAAAGTCGCCGTGGCGAGATCGCGTCGCCGAGGTCGCTGAGGAACTCATCGAGAGGAGCGCCTACGGCGAGGCCGAGCAGTTCGATGCGGAGAACTTGGCAACTCGCTTGTATCTCGTGCTCGACCCTGACGATCAGATAACGGTCGACCTCACCATGTCCCGCCGATGGGTACTCGAGCTCCTTCGCTGGACTCCCGAGGAGCTGGACCACGCGTTGTCTGTCGGCCAGCTGGTCGCAGTCAGGATGCTCGGGGTGCTTCGGTTCCCTCGCTGGCAGTTCGACGTCGAGGAAGCGTGCGTCGTTGATGGAGTGCCAGAGCTCCTTCGAAGGATTCCGGAGGGCTGGCGAATTCGCGATGCCGACGAGTTCTTCAGCGACCCTCACCATGAGCTCATCGTCCATGAGGCTTGGTCCCCCAACGCCTGGCTCAGGTCCGGCAAGGACAGCGATGCCGTGGCTGCAATCATGTCCGCACTCCCATCTATCGATGCCTGAAGCCGTCATCGATGACGTGCCAGTGGACCATCTGTCCAACCCGCCAAGGAGACCATTGAACGACCAAACCGACGGTGCAGCTCACCACGACTCGAATCGCCGCGAGATGCTGGTCAGTACCGGCCATCACGTGTCCGACCCATTCCTGCTAGCGCTCCTCCGGGGCGTCACAGCAGGCGAAGTATCCGCCACCGATGCGATCGCGCACGCTCTCGACTACGTCGATCACCACCGATCGCCCACAACGACACCAGCCGAGACCGACCGTCGTGTCGCGTTCAGCGGCGGCGCGAGTGGCGCCGAAGGCGGCGCCGTGGTCGATTCGAACGCCCGTGAACTGTTGCTTCGCGTCGCAGACGGCCGCATGACCGCCGACGAGGCGCTGCCCTTCGTGATCGCGCTAGTCGACGACGGCAATAACGTCTCAGATTCCGGTTCCCCGTCGGATCCCGGCTACACCGCCATACCGCTCGTATCCAATCGATCTGCAACCCGATGTCGACGAGGGCCTCATCACCAGCGCGGAAGCAACCCGTCGCGTGCTCAGCGGCTATCGGGTCGACCAAACGCTTCGGGCAGCAGTCACCCCGCGCGACCTCGACGCCAGCCGCGACTTCAGGGATCCGGAGCTCTCGGACCTCGTCCGCGACGTCATCCGAGGCACGCGCTCTGAGGATGACGCCATCTCGCGGGGACTCGACCGGATTCGCGGCCTTGCGCGTTGATTGAACTCCATTCTCGGCCGTGTGACAAACGAATCCCGAGAAGCGCCACTGAATGCCACCAGCGCACGCACGGTCGATATCGATGACTTCGCGGAGCGCCGCTCCCCCAGCCCTCGTCGCCTTGGCGCTGCAAAATGGTTGCCCGCAGCGAGCACTTGCCGCTTTAGCTGGGCAAGAGTGGCGGCATACCCGGATACGGCCGGTGACGGTTCAAACTCACCGGTCCGTCTGCCTGGACCGGCCGCGGGAAGAAGAAACATCAAGTCGATCTATCCGGCGAGCTATGCCAGGGTTGATGTGACCCCCGAGCGAAAGGCGACCCACCATGGCGCAGAAAGTCACCACATACCTCGTTGACGACCTCAGCGGCGACACCATCGAAGACGGCAGAGGCCGTACCGTCACCTTCGGTTTCGACGGCAGTAACTACGAAATCGACCTCACCAACGACAACGCCGACGCGCTTCGCGAAGCGTTCTCCGACTACGTGGCGGCCGCCCGCAAGGTGAGCGGCCGGTCCGGCCGGACCACCGGTGCCAGCGCCCCCAAGCGCGGAAACTCGGAAGAGCTCGCGAAGATCCGCGAATGGGCGAACGCGAACGGCCACGAGGTCTCCTCGCGCGGCCGCATCAGCCAGGCCGTCCGCGACGCATACGACGCCGCGCACTGACGCTCCCCCGGACAGAACAGCCGGCCGCCCCGAAGGGCGGCCGGCTGTTCTCGTTCGCGCCGATACGGCGAAATCATGTCAACTACCATCCATCGCCGTTGGTAGTAGATCCGCCCAGTCATCGTCGACAACGTACGACGCTGCACCTTCGCAGTTTGTCGGTGCCAGGTCGACGCCCGCAGCAACGTTCAAGGCCTCGTTGCCTACTTCAAAATGGTCAGCGCCCTGATCCTGACTTTGAAGAGAACGTACGGTGTGAACCGTCGCCGCATCGTGCTTTACCAGAAGGAGTCGGTCGCCCACACTCAGCCTACCTCTCTCCATCTTGACGCCAACCCTACCTTCCCAGCGCTTCACTACCGTGCCCAAAGACGTTAGTCGCACGTCAATTACCCGACTAAGTAGCTCTTCGGTCACCGCCGCATTAACCGACCGGAGGTATGCACCCACAGTGTCGACATACGAACGCAATAGGTCCGGTGAGAGCGTATCGTCGTCGCCATATGAGTGGGCAACATCGTTTCTGCGCTGGACTAAATCGATCAGAAAGGACTCGAAGGAGTTGAACCCGGTACGATCCGCTTCTTCCGTGGTAATGTTGGAGATTCGCTGCAAGAGATTCACAGATAATCGGCTCAACAACTGCGCTACGTAGTCCCAACGATAATTCGCTGTAGACAGTGTGAAAGCAGCGCCGATCAACCCCGGCTCAGCCTCTGAGGATGTCCCTAGCGCGGCGAGTGCGGCAGCTTCTTCAACAGGCATGCGGGTGCGTGCTCGGTCCCCGTCGATAAGGCATCGAAGAAGGAGCTCGCGATGGTCCTTCTGAACTTTTTCCGGAAGTGCGGATCGGGACGGGTATACGGAATTTAGCACTATTGTCGTTGAGATTAGAATCTCGTCAATCGTCTGCTCTATGACACCGTAGCATGCAATGATTACAGTTACGTAAGTCGATCGTCGAGCACGCTGATCCAGCTCACGTAAGGATTCTCTGTCCTCCGCATACTGGGCCTCAAGGGCTCCTGACAGAACATCATAAAGGTCTAAGTCCGAGTGAATACGGCGAGTAGCCGACGTTATCAGATCGGTGATCTGCTTCATCAGCCGTGAGCCACGACTCGCCGCAAGAGACCCTCGATGAGTGCGTCGCGTTCCGCCAAGTCTTGCGGATCGGTCCTACGACCATCGAACGCGGCGGCGTGCTCGTCATAGAGGGCTTCCAACCCGGATAGGACTTCCTCCTTGCGCGCGCGGAGAGTGCCCTCTTCGTCGATGAACTTACTGAATGCGGCCATGATTGAGTCGTATGCAAGGAGCGTCGCCCGTGGCACCCACGACCTCACACCGTTGCGGTCGCGCCGAATATAGAATGCACGCTCCCCCAATACGGCCTCAGCCAAATCGATCGTCGCGACGAAGATCCTGCCCACAGCTTCGACCGTCTCTTCGTCGAGTTCACGATTCGCTACTGTCCAGTATTCGTCGAGAAAAGGACGCAGGCGCCGGGGGGCAGCCACGCCTCCTCGCTGACGGTGCGCGAAGAATCGGAGGACCATCTCGACGTCTTCCATCTGCCGATACTTCTCATTGGCTAAGACCTCCTCCGCTACCTCCCCACTCTCCAGCTCCCGGTCGTCGGGCTCGGGGATTCCCCACTCGCGACAGAAGCTCGGCGTTCGAGCAAGGCGTGGCAGGACGGAGTTCAGCGACCCCTTACTGAGTGCGTTTCGGGATTCCTGAGGCATCAACGGCTCCCCACCGCTATTGATGCGCTCGAAGACGAGCTCTTTGAGCTGATCCGCCTGCTCTGCGTTTTGAGCGGTTTCATACAGAAGGACGATACTCGAAAGGTACCGACGATCAATGCCCTGGCGTAATTGCAGAGGTAGCTGCTCGTAGGTGCGGCCTTCCAGCACTTGCCAGTATTCAAGACCCGTGAGTACTAACTCGTTCTTGTAGAATGCCGACAGCGCCGTTAGGCGCTGCAGACCATCCATGACCTGGAACTTTGAATACTCATATTCGTAGAGGAAGATCGGAGGCACAGGAACATTCATAAGGAACGATTCGATTAGCCTTGATTGCTTAGGGGCACTCCAGCGGCTGCGACGCTGGAAGTCCGGGCGAAGCTCCCATCGACCTGACGAAAGGACCGCGGGCAGCTCAGCGAGTTGAGTTCGGGCCTGATCGGTAACGATCCGAATCTCGCCACTCACGTAACGTGCGGAAATCTGTTCATCTGACATGGGAGGCTCGGCGTAGGGCTCCGAGCGACCGAGGTCGAGCTTTTCGTTGGGCAGAAGCTTCGCTGGCACCTGGATCCATTCGGTCGGTTAGCAGTGATTCGCATCCTAGGGCTGACGTTGCTTCGCCGCGCGCTCCAGGTCACCTACTCGTGCCAGTCGAACCGGGCGTCGTCGTCGGACGCGCCGTGTTGGGGTATACCCCAACGCCACAATGGCTCCGGTGGTCGAATCGCGTGGTTCCAGGGTGCCGATTCGTCCTTTTGCTACAGGAGTGTGCGAGGGTCCAGAGGTGGTGCAACACAAGGCGCAGACCGTCGCGTACGTTCGGGTGAGCTCGAGCGACCAGAACCTCGACCGACAGCTCGAGGCCATCGGCGACGTCGACCGGGTGTTCGAAGAGAAGGTTTCCGGCGGCTCCCGCACCGACCGGACCGCGCTGCTCGACTGCATCGGATACGTCCGCGACGGCGACACCGTCCGGGTCGCATCCATGGACCGGCTCGCCCGCTCCCTCGGCGACTTGCGCGACATCGTCGACGAAATCACCGCGAAGGGCGCCTCGGTCGAGTTCGTGAAGGAGCAGCAGACCTACAGCCGCGACACGGACGACGCGGTCGGCCGGCTCATGCTCAACCTCCTCGGCGCGTTCGCCGAGTTCGAACGCACCCTGATCCGTGAACGCCAACGCGAGGGCATCCGCATCGCCAAAGCCGCCGGCAAGTACAAGGGCCGCAACCGCAAACTCACCGACGACCAGATCACTCAAGCACGCCGACTCATCGGTACCGGCGTCCCCAAGACCACCGTCGCCCGCGGGCTCGGCATCGACCGCACCACCCTTTACCGGATGCTCGCGACACCTCTCTCCCCCGCTGCCACAGATGCAGCCGCTGGGGACGACGCCGCCGTGTAGCGTTTAGCGCCCCTTCACCGGGCATTTTCGCGGGACACCTATACGGGAATCCCCAGGTCGGCACTTGGGAAAGTTGTAGCGGTTGTCACCCTGTCGCCGTGCAGCCCCGCCGGGGACGTGTACGTACCGACGGTCGTGCCCGGGGTGAACTGCCATGCCGTGCCGACGGCGTGCGGCGCTCGCTCGAATCGCCGCGATCGTGGTCTCAAGCTCGATTGCTGCCTGTCACGACGCGCGGGGCACGTTCGCGCGCACGTCGTCGGCCTGCGCCTCGTCGAGCTCCCAGAGCCCGGTGTGCGTCGGGTACTTCACGCGCAGGTATTTCCGCACGACCAGTCCCGGCCGGGATTCGTTCGTGTAGCCGAGTTCGGCTGCCAGCTCTCGCGGTGTGTACGTCATCGTCGATTGCTCTCCCTCTCAGCCGCGCCCGAGCAGCCGCCGAAGTCAGCCACTGCGCGTCGTGGTCTCGCTACTTGCCTGGGATGCCGGTGGCTCCCCCGCAGGCGGCACGGACCCAGTCATGGGCGCCGGCACGCCGATCGTGATGCTCAGCTCGCGCTCCGCCGGGTCCGGCATCGGCGTCATCGGCCAGTCCGACGGTTCGTAGTCGTCGGGCACGACGTACCCGCCGCAGTCGACGACCTCACCGGCGGCGTTCACCGTGACGTGCTGCACGTACAGCGTCCCGTCGTCGAAGTCGTAGGGACTGGGCCCGTCCGGTGCGTACGCCGTCCGCTCGCGAAGCCCCTTCGACCAGGAGAGCCGGCCGACCGTGCCTTCGTCCGACGTCGCCCACCAGTGGGTGCCTCGCCACTCGACGTGGAGCTCGTCGCCAACGCGGACTGATCCGATGTGCTCGGTGACCGTCGAGTGGTACAGGCTCGACAGCAACGGCGTGCCTCGACCGGCGAGGACGCTCGAGTAGGGCCCGGTGATGCCGAACCGGCGATCGCCGTTCTTGTGCGTCGAGCCGAGCTGCGGATGCCCGTCCGCGGCCGCCGGCGGTCCTGACGGCTGCATCATCACCCCTCCTCGTGCCCAATCATCGCGCCACACTAGTGTCGTCGCATGGGGTTCTGGGGGCAGACGCAGCGCGCTCCGCTCAACGTCCGAGCGCTCGTCGCTATCGCGCTGGTCGTCGCCACAGGGATCGCGGTTTGGGCGACCGGGGCGTTCGATCCCGCCGCCCAGACCCCGCCGTCCCAGTTCGACTACGACGGAGGGAGCACGCCACCCACCGCAGGCGATCGGGTCACGGCGACGGTGCAGGCTCTCGCGCTGATCGGAACCCTGCCCGCGGCCGTGCTCGCCCTCGTCATCGCGACGAGCTCTCTCCGGATCTGGAAGGAACAGGTCTCCGCGATCATCGCGACCAGCCTCGCGAGCATCGCGGCACTGGCCGGCATCTTCTTCGCCTGGGTCGGTGTCGGCACGCTGGTGTTCTTCACGTAGCCGAAGCGCGGGAACCCGCCGCCCGCGTTCGGTCAGCCGCCAAGCCCCGGCGGGGCGCCGGAACTACGCTGCAACGATGACCGCCCCGCACGTCTCCGACTCGCTGGCACAGCGCAACGCCGAGCCGCTGATCATCGCGGCTGTTGCCGCGTACGTCGGCGTCCCGCTCGCGCCCGCCCGCATCACGTTCGAGGACGGCGTGCGGGTCGAGATCGATGGAGCCTCCGAGGACCGTGCAGTCATGGTGGAGGCGTACGCGCACACGGGCGTGCTTCGAGGTGGCCAACCGAAGAAGCTCGCGACCGACGCGTTCAAGTTGACCTGGGCCGGGCGGAAGCTCGGATCGACGCGGTTGATCATCGCCGTGATCGATGAGGAGGTCGAGCAGTACCTGCTCCGCCCGAAGGCGTGGCTGACTGCGGCGATGCGCGACAGCGCCGTCGAGGTGGTTCGAGTGGACATCGACGAGAGCGCCCGCGCTCGGGTCGCGGCCGCGCAGCGGCTGCAGGAGATGACTGGCACGGGCACTCCCGAAGGCTGAACCAGCCGACGCCGTGTTCGGGGGCTGGACCACCTCACCAACCGACGACACGATGGGGGCATGGACATCAAGGGCCGAGACGGCGTCGCAGCACTCACCGACGAGTACCTCGAGTTCCGGTTCGGGTTCGGCGTCCGCGGGACGAAGCTCACCAAGAGCGTTCGGGTCCCTCTGGCGAAGATCGAGCGCCTCGAGTACGAGGGCGACCAACTCCGCGTTCGAGCGAAGGGCTGGTCGTTCACGCCGGAGCCGAAGGCAGACGGCCTGACCTTCCGCTTCAACCAGGACGGGTCCGGTGACGAGCTCGCTGCGACGTTGTCCGAGACCACGGGCGTGCCGTTCACCGACCTGACCACCGGCGATACTCAGTGGCGGGAGGAGCGGAAGGCGCAGATGCGTCGAGACCGTCCGCAACGGCGACTCGTCGCGCCGGCCGGGAACTCCCAGGGCTACTACTTCGAAGGCCGCAACCTCGCGCACGGGGCGTCGCGGTGGGCGATGGCTGGCGCAACAGCGACCGTCGACGGCACGTCGTCGGAGCGCTCGTCAGCCGGTCGGACTGTGGGCGGCGCGCTCGTCGGTGGTCTGCTCGCCGGCGGCGCTGGCGCCGTGGTCGGTGCGGTCGTCGGATCGGGGGCGACGAAGGACACCTCGAATCGGTATCTCACCATCGTGACGACGGACGGAACGGTCGTCGTCACGTTCCCGCCGGTGCTCGAGACCCAGGCTCGGATCTTCGCGGCACGCGTGAACTCCTGGGGTCGCTGATCGATGCGATGACGGACCTCTGCTGCTCGCACACGCCGAGAGCCGCGACCGACGCGAAGAAATGGTGACGAGTTCCGCGGACACTGGGGCGAGAAGAACCGATCCCCGCAGCCAGCAGGCTGCGGGGTTCTGTTCTTGGCCGGCCGCCCGGCTCAGGTCTCCGAGAAGGGAGCTCAGACCTTCGACATCCGCACCGTCGCCGTGGTCCCACTGATGGAGACTGGGAAGCTGATCTCGCCCTGGTCGAGGACGAAGTCCTTCGTGTCGTCCGTCGAGCCCAGGAGCGCACTGTCGGTCGCGGCCTTGTCCCGGGTCGACGTCCATGTGTAGGGGCTTTTCGCGTCATTCGGCGGCGTGAACGTGCCGACCCAGAAGAGGGACGTGGTGTCGCCGTTGTCGGTGACGAAGTTCACGGTGATCGTGTCGCCCGTGATCGTGGCGGCCGTCCAGCCGTCGGAGCTCTTGGTGTTGTTCTGCTTCCAGTTGCCGGTGAGGTCCGGAGCGGCTTCTGGCGTCGGGATGGGAGCCGGCGCGCTCTGGGCGACGGCCGAATCCGTGCTGTCAACCGCAGGCCCAGCCTGTTCGGCGGCGCTGCAGCCGGTCAGCGCCAAGATGGTCGCGACGGCGAGGGGTGCGATGAGCTTCTTCATAGTGAGTTCATGGTCGCTGGTCATGACCGATGCTCAGTAGCTCGAGAGCGAGACATGCGGTGAACCGCCGCCAGACGCCGCCCAGGAACTTGCGTCGACAACGCGCGTCGACGTGGTCGACATCCTCAACCGCGAAAAGTTCCACGGCCTCAGCGACTGATCCTGAGCGTCACACGTCTCGTGCCTGGCGCGCGAAGGGGGGGATCTGAGCATCCCTTCACCTCCCGCTATGCTCAGCGGGCCTCACGCACCCGAAGCGGACGAGGCAGAAGGGTCAGTCGATGGTCGACGAGAACACAACACCTGACGAGTCAGCTCCGCGCTATGAGACAAAGTCCGTGACTACTGTTCGCGGCCTGGAGGCCCGGTCGCGAAGCAAGTGGGAGTCCGCAGGATGGGAGTTCGTCAGCCAGGACGAGGGCATGCTTCGGACGACGCTGCAGTTCCGTCGGCCAAAGAAGCTCACGCCGCGTTGGGTGTGGATCGCGGGTGGCTCAGTCGCTGCACTGGCGGTCGTCGCGATCGTGCTCGGCTCTGTCTTTGGAGACGGCGACACGAAGGCAGACGCGTCTGCACCCACCGCAACTGCCACGGCTGCTTCGATCAGCGTCCCCGACGTCAGCGGCTTGGCGGGTGACAAGGCGAAGAAGAACATCACCGACGCCGGTCTCGCGGTCAAGTGGGATGCTGGCGACGAGTCCGTGTGGGTGGCGTCGAACTGGATGGTCCTTGAGCAGAGCCCGAAGGCCGGGACGCGCGCGGCCAAAGACGCCACGGTCACCCTCAAGGTCGAACCGAAGGCCGAGGAGACAGCGACGCCGACCTCGACCGCGCCACCCGAGCAGACCGAGAGCGCAGAACCAGCAGCGCCGGCTCAGGCCGCGAACACGACGCCCTCGGGGCTCGACTTCGGATGGGCTTCAACGGCCTGCCAGCAGTACGGCGAGCAGGAGTTCCCTTACGGGTTCAAGGGGCACACGCTGATCGGCCTTCTCGCCCAGGAAGTACGGGGGGACGAGATCTACCTGAAGTTCGAAGCCGACATCACTAATGGTTTCGGCGCGGAGCGCAAGGCCAATGTCGAGTGCTCGGTGGGTGGGACGAACGGTTCGCCGAACGTGACCTACTTCATCGCCTACTGACAATCCGCACGCGACCACCAGCAAGACAGAACCCCCGCAGCCGGATGGCTGCGGGGGTCGCTCTTCGCAGACGACCGGGTCAGTGGCCGTCGACGTCGCCGGTCAGGATCGCGCCGGTCACACCAGCATCGAGTTCATCGTGGAGCACGCCCACGACGAACTCCTCGACGCCGAGGCTGAGTAGGTGCTGCAGCACCGGCTCGTAGTCGGGCAGCCACGGCTGCCACTCGTCGTGGAGGAACGCCTCGACGTGCCCGTTCTCGTGCACGATGATCGCGCCGACGTTCTCCTTGATCCCGTCCTCGTCGAGGCGCACGCCGAGCACGAGGGGCTCGGCGTCCTCGCGTACCAGCTCGACGGTCAGCTCACCGGGCAGCGACGACGCAGAACGCTGCAGCTCGAGGTTCGACATGTGCAGGTGCGGTTCGCCGTCGTCTGTCGCGAACTCGAGCGTGCCGTCGAGGAACTGGTCGATCACTTCGTGCACCCGGTCTGGAGCGCGTGCTGGTACGTCCACCAGCGCTCGTGCACTGCGCGGAGCCAGGCCTGCGTCTGGATCGAGTTGCCGACTGCAGCGCCGACGAGCTGAGGCGCGTTGCCGGGGAGACCGACGACCTCGAACTCTCCATCGTCGGTCTGGATGGTGAGCGTGCCGGTGTCCGGGTCGGCGTCGACGTGCAGGAGGCCCGCCGGTGCGCCAGCCCAGATGTTCGCCGGGATCGCCGGCGGCAACGCGAACGGCACGGCGAGGGCCGGCTCTTCAGCTGCGCGGTCGAGGATCTCGCTGACCCACATCTCGCCCGCGCGGGATCCGGGCGTCGGTGCGTCCTCGGCCGTACGCGAAGCGATCAGGTCCGTGGCGCGCTCGTGCGCCTCATGCCGATCCGCGTTGACGCCGACGAGCACGCCGGTCTCTGCCCACGGAGCGAGGTTGATGGCCTCGCATTCGTCGTTGGACAGCACGAAGTTCCACTGCGCTGGGTCAGCGAGCACGAAGGCCGCGGTCCGCCCTGCGGGCCCGTTCTGCACAGCGGTCATGATCGCGGGGACCAGGTGCGGCAGATGATCGAAGCCGGTCTCTATCTCGATGCGATCGATGATCAGGAGGTCGTCGCGCTCGAGGACTTCGGCGGCGCCGGCGAAGAGGCTGACGAACGGCCCGCCGTTCGGGTCGGTGCCCGTCACCACAGACGAGTACGAGCCCTGGGCGTCGGAGGTCTGCAGCGCCTCGACGATCTCGTCGACCTCGTCTGGCGCGCGCACGGTGAACGCCGTCACCCGGGCGACGGTGGCTGCCTCCGCTTCGCCGCGTCAGGACCGCGCGGAGGGTGCGAAGAAGAAGTCGCGAGTCCTCGTTCGGTAGTGCGGTCCCACTTGTGCCGTTGGCTTCGTACTCGTCATGCGCGAGGCGAGCTAGCGCGACCGCCACTTCGAGGTCTGTCCGTCCGGGCTGGGGCCGTCGCGCCAGGTCCTCGAGCATCGCGCCGTTAAGCGGGTTGCCCGTGAGGTGCTGTCCCCAAGAGGTCGTCACGACCTCCTCGTCAGGCAGGTAGAAGTCCCAGGTCCGCATGCGCTCACCAACGAGCTGGGCAACGCCGACAGCGTGCTCTACCGCGAGATCCTGTCCCGCGAGGGCTTCTGGGTTGGCGAGCACGAGATCAACGACCTGATCCTCGCGCCACTGTTCCTGCTCTGGCAGCAGCAGCGTGGCCTGGAGCTGACCGCTTCCCCGTTCAAACCATCGACACCTGCCACGTTCACCAGCGTCTCTGGAGTCGTCCGGATGATGCGGCAGGTCACACCATCACGCCTCATGTACGTCGTCGACCCGGACGACTACGCCGATGCGATCCTCGCGTTTGCCAACACAGATCCGAAGTTCGGATTCGCCCCCGCGGGGACCAAGGTCCGGGTTACCGGGAACGCAGTTGAGGGCTTCGACGAGGTGCAGCAGGCCCGTCAGGTTCGGATCGACGACGGCATGGTGCTCGACTCGGTCGCCCTCCACGACTCCCTCGGCTGGTAGCTCCTCCCGGCGTTGCCTTGTCGGCGGCGTCCCCTAACATCCGCGACGTGGGGATAAGAGTGGATCCGGCGGAAGCAGAACGGGTCATGCGAGATGCGGGCTGCGTCCCGCTCGGCCCGTACCCGGGCAGCGCCGTCCCGTGGCCGTGCGTTCATGAGCCGTGCGGGCGAGAGATCGCGCCTAACTACAGCAACGTTCGGAAGCGGGGCGCCGCCTGCAAGCATTGCGCGTCGCTCGCCGGCGGCGTCAAGCGGCGAGCGGGGCTGGCAGACGCTGCGGTCGACGAGATGCGCGCAGCCGGATTCGAGCCGCTGGAGCCCTACCCGGGCGCCGACAAGCCATGGCGAAGCCGCCATGCTCAGTGCGGTGACGAGCTCACTCCATCGTTGAACACGGTGCGTGCCAACGGGACGGCCTGCCGTGACTGCTCCGCACGAGCGGCTGGCCGGGCGGTGTGGACAGCGGCTCGTGCAGAGACCGAGTTCCGTGCTCGGGGCCTTGAGCCGCTGGAGCCGTGGCCAGGGTCGTCCGCGAAGGCGTGGCGCGCGCGGCACGTCGTCTGCGGCAGGGTCGTGACGCCCAGACTCGGCAACGTGGCGGCAGGTCAGGGGCCCTGCCGGGAGTGCGGCCAGGAAGCCGCGCACGTCGCCCAGCGACTGAGCGAGGATGCAGCGGTCGCGTTCTTCCGGGCGGCCGGGCTCGAGCCACTCGAGCCGTACCGCGGTGTGGACACCCCGTGGCGCAGCCGACATCTGCGATGTGGACGAGAGACGTCGCCGACGTACTCCAACGTCAAGGCCGGGAGTCGTGGATGCAGAGCGTGCTTCCGGAGCGACCTCGCGGACCAGCTCCGGATGCCTGAGGTCGATGCCCGAGCCATGATGGCCAAGAAAGGCCTGGATCCGGTCGAGCCGTACCCGGGTAGTGGACGCCCTTGGGCGTCGCGGCACGTCTGCGGCAGGGTCGTGACGCCAACGCTGGGGAACGTCGCGCAGGGGAAGGGCATTTGCCGGTACTGCTTCAGCGACTTCCCCTACGACGGCCCCGCGGTGTTGTACCTCATCGCAGACCTGCATGCTGTGAAGATCGGCTGCGCGAGCCCGAACCTACGACGCCTCAGCGATCACCGACGCTTCGGGTGGGTGACCGCGTGGACCGTCGACGTCGCGACGGGTGACGACGCCTACAACCTCGAGCAGGCGATTCTGTCCTGGTGGCGGGACGAGCTCGGGATCGAGCCGGCGTACGAGTCGGACCAGCTCCCGCAGACTGGCTACTCGGAGACGGCTCGCTGGGACGAGATGGACCCTCGGCGCGTCCTGACGAAGTTGCGCCAGCTCGGCGACAAACTCGGGATCCCGCTGCTCCACATCAAGGAGACAGAGTCCGCCACCAAGCGCCCGCTCACGGCCGCAGACGCACTAGGGGCTCGTGCACGTGCCGCGCAGAGTCGGCTGTCGGAAACGGCTCCTCGAGCCAGCAGGAGGTCCGCACGGCATTCAGGTGTTCAGGGCCAACCGCCGCGCAGCCCGCACCGAGCAGGTCGTGGCGTCGAATACCGCTGATCTCATCCGGCGTACGCGAAAGAGGACGCTGCAACGAGCAGCTGCGCGCCGATCTCGTCGGGGTCCTGCTCACGAAGCATCCGCGCTGGCGCGATGTACTGAAGATCCGGGTTCCGTCCGCGGAACCACGTCTGGGTCGTTGCACTCGAATAGCGTTCCCCGAGCGTGCCAGCGATCTGGTAGGCCGTGCGGAGCCGCTGCTCGTCTCCCTGCCCTGGAAGAACGGGTGCCGTCAGCCCAAGCCGAAACTGGACGCGTCGAACTGACACGTTGCCGATGTATGCGATGAGCTTCACGCCGAGGCGTTCGCGGAGCCGAGTGACGATGTCGGCGACGAGAGTGCAACTGACGCTTCGTACGCCAGCATGCCCGGGCGCTGTCTAGACGCTGGTGTCCGCTTGGTGGTCACGTCTCATCGTAAGCACGTGCCCATCATCTCGGCATTCAGAATTGCGCCCATAATTGCAGGCTGCGGAGCCACAAGTTCAGGTTCGAACCGCGTGTCAAACGTGGCAAGGCACGCGCCCACCCCTACGCACCCCGCCGATGCAGCGGCACGGCCCAGAAGCAGAGCCTGTCCGGGACGTTCAAGACAAGTCACCGAGCGTCACGCTGGGGTGTTGGCTAAGTCGACCACCCCTCGGATTGGGGGCGCGTTCGAATTGGTTGCGGGTCTGCCGCCATGGAACGGTGATCCCGGGGGTTCGAGGGAACACGACAGCAACGTCTGCATCGAATGACTACGTCGTTTCGGCCCCGATGAACATATTGGGGAGAACAACCACCATGCTTTCAGCGCGCCTGGGGACCATCGCCACCATCGCAGGTCTCACGACCGCTCTGCTCACCGGCTGCTCGACGTCCGGGACCGCTCCGTCGCACGCGGGCAACGGTACGAGCGACACCGTCCCGACGGTCGTCGTCACCACCCAGCCCCAGGCACGTCACGTGCAGGTGGTCCGGGTCGTCGACGCGAACACGATCCTCGTGAAGAACTTCAGCTCCAGCGACGAGCCGTACGGGAAGAGCTTCACGGTCGACGTGAACGCCTTCGCCGCCCCCTCGAAGGGCGCCTGCGGCTACGACCAGGCGACCGCGAAGTCGCTCGTCGCGCCGAAGAGCGTCTGGTTCATCGACTACGGCACGACGACCGACAGCGTCTTCATCGACGCCAAGGGCGTCCACCACGGTGACCTTGCGAACCGCGCGAACGAGGACTTTGGCGAGCAAATGCTCGCGGCCACCGAGGCCGTCGAGGAGGTCGCCGCGAAGGACGGCAAGCCTGCCGTGAAGGCCGTGCCTGCACGTCCAGGCGGCAAGGAGTTCATCAAGGACGTGACCTACGCGAAGAACACCCTCTCCGCGATCAAGGTCCCGACCAAGTGCACCGACCGCGACACCGCCACGAAGATCACGAAGCAGGCCAAGAAAGTCGCTTCCGACTCGACCGGCCTCGACCGAACGGTGACGGCGCTCACGACGGACTTCGCGACCTTCCAGAAGGACGAGAACGCCCGAATCGAGGCGCAGAAGGCCGCTGAGGCTGCCGCAGCCGCTGCGAAGAAGAAGGCCGAGGAGGAGGCTGCCGCCGCGAAGGCAGCCGCCGAGGCCGCCCGCCAGGCGGCGGCCGCGCAGGCTGCGGCCGCAGCCGCTGCGAAGACGCCCGCGCGGACGAACAGCAGCGGCTCCAGCTCCATCTACTCCGGCGGCGCCAGCTACTCCGGTGGGTCCAGCTACTCGGGCGGCTCGAGTTCGAGCAGCTCCGGTGGCGGATCGACCTACACCGTTCCGAAGCCGGCCGCACCTGCTGCCCCGGACCCGCCGGCCGGGGGCGGCGGCAGCCTCGGCTCCGGCGGTGGCGGCTGCTGGACCGGCAACGGCTCCGGTGGCTCCACGCACTGCTGACAGGCCGATGGCCACGTTGCGGCCACCACATGACCCACCCCGTCGAATGGCCCGTGCATCGCAGTCTCTGCGGTGTGCAGGGCATTCGTTTCTTGAACCCCATCCACGGAAGGACACACCACCTTGGGCTTTTTCGATGATCCGATGAACGACAGCATGGCGAAGAACATCGCTCGCCAGACCGAACTCGCCAACCAGGCGGAGAAGCGGCGCAAGCGGGAGGAGTTCGACCGCCCGTTCCGCGAAGCGCAGGCCCAGTGGGATGTGCAGGCAGCTCAGCAGGCAGCTCAGCAGCGCGCGTACAACGAGCAGATAGCCGCCGAACAGCGAGCGGCATGGATGCAGGAACAGGCTGACGCGCGCGCGGCCCGAATGCAGGCCGAGTCCGACGAGCAGAATGCCGTCAGCGCCTGGCGGTTCGGTCCGGACGGTCACGCCTTCCGCGACTGGAAGATTGGCGCCGCAGCGTTCGCCGAGCGCTTCGCTGCTCGTGAGCACGACATCGCCGCTGCGTTCCGCGACGACGTCGCGGAGCACGTCACGGAGACCGACCGCGCGCAGTTTGCCTCGAAGCAGTACTCCCCCAAGACCAGCCGCGAAAAGAAGAGCCATGTCTTCAATGCCCTCGCCCTCTCGCTGATCGCAGCGGACGCGCTGTTCGTAGTCGTCTGGTGGGTCATCTCGTGGTTCCCGCCCCACTTCAAGACGATGCTTCCGGTCATCATCGTTGCCGCGAGCCTCGGCGTCGCCTCGTTCATCCTGAGCGTGATCTTCAACGACACTGCATGGCAGCAGTCGAACACCGACGCACACGCGGCGGGCATCGAGCGTCGCACGGCACTGTTCGGCTTCGACCCCATCGGTGAGCCCGACCGGGTCCCCGTGTGGCACGAAGGCGTCCGTCCTCCGCACGACTACTACCTGGGCCTGGAGGACGGCCCATCCCGCTCGCTGCCGATGAAGAACGACCTGCCGGACATCAAGTACTGGCAGCCCGAGCCCGCCGAGCTGCACGAAGGGCACGGCATGCCGCGCGTGGCGAACCTGCTCGAGGAGTGGAAGGGCACCAGCCTGGTCGGATGACCGCAGTGCCGGCGTGTGCCGGCGTCACCTACCGAGATGCCCCCGGGGAGCCACTGCTCCTCGGGGGTTTGGTCGTGGCACGGCGCGCTCATGCGTTCGGGCCGCGAACGCGTACCGCCGATGCGGTACGCGGCACGTGTGACGAAAAGCCCAGTTCAGAGGCGAGGTCGACTCGTGCGACGGGCGGTGATCGAAGTCGGAGCACCGCGCCTGAAATCGACGGCGGTACGCCTGGATCCGCACCAGTCCGCGGAAGTAGAGCCGATGCACCGCGGGTGCCGCCATTTCCGGAGAACTCCTAAGCGTGTGTGCGCGCGCATGCGCGTGTGTGGACTCCTGAGATCAGGCGGTACATCCCGTACATCTCTCTCTTGATTTGAGGTCAAGGTAGAGAAGTACAGGCTTCCACGCTCATCGGCTGCGGACCGTAGTTGAAAATCCTGAAGACCCATCGCCGGTACGCCCCCTGAGCATCCCCGGGTTGAACAGGGGTTTCAGAGGTACCTGCGGACCGCATTTTCCAGCATCGGCGGTACATCCGCCTCCGAGCGCACGATCTGTGCGCATCGGTACACAACATCGACCCCAGGAGAGCCCATGCGAACCGTACGCACTCTCGATCAGTCGATCTGTCGTCCGAGACCGGGACGAGATGCGCGTGAGTGGAATGGGCTGTCTCCGCTGGTCGGCTCAGCAGCTTGACATCACTCTGCCCGCCAATCTCGCATGAAGCTCGGACCCGGCAGACGGGAGAGCGGGAGCGGCAGTCTCCGGCACCCAAAGTTCGACCCCGGCCGAGCAGTGTGACCCTAATCGGCTCAGTTCCGATAATAGTGATTATCGGAACGTCTTGGCGCGGGGTGAAGTGACGAGAGGCTGAGCAGATCAGGCGCGTGTGTATCTTCGCGGCCCCGTCGTCCGCCAGCTAACTTGTCCAACTGCCACCCAACGTGTCCGAAATACCGAGGTGGACAGGATGTTTGGCAGTGACGACGAAGCGGCGCCGACCGGCTCCTCATCGCCCCACAACCGCCCATCGGTGCGGTTTCACGCATTCGCGGCCGCGGCCTCTTCCGCCGGCGCGGTGCTGCTCCGTAGCGTGATCCTCGACAGCACCGGCTCACCCGGCCGGCGCTGATCTGGGGGGGCTCACACCCTTCCGATCCGAACACGGTGCGCGGACCCGAACCGCCCGCCTCGCCGGATCCCTACCCGGTCAACCAGTCAACGTCGCCTGCGAGCCGGGAAGAACAAGGCCCCGCTGCTCAGTGAGCAGCGGGGCGTTGTCGCGAGGTGCGGTGATCAGCGTTCGCACTCGGCGTCGATGTGGGCGACGCTCCGGCTCGCCACCGGCGAAGAGCTCTGGGAATCGCTGACGCCGCTCAGCGAGATCGGTCGCGGCTGGGATCAGCGCGAGCGCCCGATCGAGGACTCCCGCCAACCGCGTCGAGGTCGCCGTAGCCTGGGCATGGAACCGCGCCCACACGAACTCGTCGCGCAGGGGCGCTACCGCGTCGCTACCTTGCGATCAGTTGATTCGGTTGTCGCCCGCTGACCTTCGACGCAGCTGCTTACGGTCCGCTGTACGAGGTTCACACCCGGTTGAACGGCGGGCGGAACGCTCGCCGGAGCCGGCCCTCCATTGCGGCAGCGTCCTGCTCGGTTCGCGTCCGCAGCCAGGACACGTCGCAGCCGAGCAGCCAGCTTCGAATCGCTGTTGCTTGCTCAGCCGTCACCTTCTGCCGAGTCGGATTGCCCGTGACGTGAGGGGGGATCTGGAACAGCAGTTCACATACGTTCCGACGCAACGACGAGCTTGCAAGACTGACACCTCCACCTAGATGCTTGAAGATTCGCTTCTGCACACTCGACGCCGTACCGACGTACTGCGGTGCGCCGCGGCGGGACCAGAGGTACACCCCCGGCCCATCCGGCAGATCCGGGCGCGCGAGACTGCGAGCCGCAGTCCTCGTTGCTGCAAGGAGTCGGGTCCAGTCATCGCCTACAGGCTCAGCGGCGTTGTACGGTGCCGACAAATCCGCTCTTTCTTTGGCATCCATGATGGCGTCCATCTCGAAGTCGTCCTCGGCACCATAGATGTTCAGATCGCTCTGATCGTAGCGGTTCATCACGACGCGACGATAGCGCCATCTACGGGGCCGCGCGAGCGCATTCACCTGGAACGATCGAGGCCCCAGGTGCTTCACCGCGGCATGCCACACGACCGCCCGCTGGCGCTGCCAGCGCCGAGCCGAACACACTCACGACGTGCTGACACGCCGAGTGCGCATCATCACGTGAGCCGCGCCGGTCCCAACCGGTAGCGTTCGAGAGTTGATCGTCGCCTAACCGAAGGAACCTGATGGACTCCGTTCTGCTGGCCGCTACCTCGACTTCCTCCTCCCACCCCAGCCCCGGTGACGGAACGAGCTGGACCGACACCGGTGGTTTCATTGTTGCGCTCATCAGCCTCGTGCTGTCGATCGTCGTTGCCGTGGTTGGTTGGGTGCAGATCAAGAGCGCGAAAACTGACGCTCGTGCCGCGAATGAGCAGGCAAACGCAGCCAAGAGCCAAGCCGAGTCAGCGAAGTCGTTCGCGGAGTCCGCCCATAAGCAGACTGCAATCGCCGAGAAGGCTGCGGAGTCCGCACGCAAGCAAGCATCGGCGGCAATTGCTGCCCTTGAATGGGAGACCCTTCCTCAGTTAGAAGTCATAGCCGGACCTCGCGAAGAACTCCTCGACTACACGGTCGACCCTCCGGTGCCGGCTGAAACGTCCACGTGGCGCGTCCGCAACATCGGCAAGGCGGAGGCGATTCGTCTGACGGTGGCAATGGACTTCGATCCTTCGGGATCGATACACGGGGCGCAGACGATTCCGCAACTCTCTCCCGGCAGGAACATGCTCCTGCAGGCGTACATCGGGTTGTTCCCTTCGTTCGAGCAAGCAAGTCACGACGGGGCACCCCCCGAAGTATTCCTGACGTACACGACACCGACGGGCGAAGTTCGTCACGAGACGAAGCGGGTCATTCGCTACGACCCACACGCATAACCCCTGGATAAAGGATGGCCAGGGACGACTGGTGGCGAATAGCCAGTCGCACCTCGCCGAGGACTGCCTCCGACCCCTACTTAGATGAAGACCAGACAGACCTGGATTGGCCAGCCGGATGCCCGTCTCGACGCAGAGCCAAGAGTACGGAATCGAGGCGCAACGCTCAGCAATTGCTTCCCGCGCCCAGCACCAGGGCTGGGATGTTGAGTACCTCGAGGACGGCGGACGGTCAGGCGAAGACATCAACTGACCTGACATCATGCGATTCCTCGATCTGCTCTCACAGGTGAGGCCGACGCACTGGTCGCCTCGAAGCTGGATCGTCTCAGCCGGAGCCTGGCCGACTTCGCTCGGCTGATGGAGAGAGCCTCGAACCAGGGCTCGGGCGTCAGAGCGACCTTGGTACCGACACGGCGACTCCGACAGGTCGGGTGGTCGTCACTTCCTGGCGTCCGTCAGCCAACGGGAGCGGCAGATGATCGGCCAGCGCACCAAGGACGGACTAGCCGAGGCGCGTAAAAAGGGCGTACGTCTCGACTTACCGTTCATATGGATCCCATCGCTGACAACGGATCCTGGCCGAGCGCAGCGACGGCCGGTCCTAGCGTCCATAGCGAACGGGCTCCACGACGAACGGACGCCCACTTCGACCGGAAGCGGCAGGTACTACCCCAGCACGATCAAGGCGGCTCTATCGCGCCTAGAAGCCGCCGGCTCTCGCTGACCCTCGGCTCATAAACACATCCTGCTGCCGACGATCATCATTGCCGTCAGTCCACACGATCCTGAACGTCACGCCCAAGAGGCGACCACCCGGCTGGACCATGCCGTCGAACCCTGTCCCACGGCCTGCAGAGAGGTCTTCGAAACGGGCACTGTCGTAGAAGACAAACTCCTCGGAGTCCGCCAGGACCTCAACATTCCTAGCGACGGCGTCCTCTGCTGCGTTGAGGATGGCGAACACATTGGGGCGCTCGGCGCTGCGTACCTTCCTGATGCTCCAGCGCGGCTGCGCGATCGAAACGGCGCGCTCCGCGTCAAGCTCTCCCTGACGTCGATGCCATCCCTTCTCTTCACGAGCCCGCAGACGCTCAGTCGTCGTCAGACGAATCGTGAAGGGCCACTTGACGACGCGCCACAGCCACGAGCGGAAACGCTTGCTCAGGATCGCCGTGAGAATTAGGCCTCCGACCACGGTGACGATGATGCCCGGGACGATGTTGTCGACGATGAGGGTCGGAATGTGACTCGAGCCCGGAGCCGTATCTGGCGACGGTGTCACGCCTTTCCCTCGTCATCAAGGAGACGATCGAGACTGCTGATCTCTTCGTCACGAGTTATCCATTCCTCATACTGCTTCGAGTCGTAGCCATAGCGCTTCGCGATCATCTCTCCCTGGCGCTGCCGACCACTTTCGAGCCTCGCACGCTCGCGCAGGCGCTCAATGGCCTTGCACTCGCTTCTCGCCTTGTCTAGCCACTCCCAGACGGCCTTCTTGCCCATACCCGAGAAGTCAGCGTGGGTCACATCAACGATGAAGGTTTGCCCGTCCGCCCAGTGCTCAATCTCTTTCCTGATGCCCTCCGGGGTGTCCAGCGTCAGCAGTAGGCGAGTGGACGCCTGAATGCTCACCCAAGCGCTCCCTTCCTCGCCGTAGCCGCGGAAGAACTGCCGTATGCCCTGGTGTTCGGCGGAGGGCATGTCATACGAGATGAGAACTACGCGCTTGCTGTGAGGAACTGTCGGGATTGGCATGCTCGGATGCTAGCGACTGCCCTCCGACAAGAGAAAGACCCACTACGCGTGACGAAGCGGCCCGACAATCACCGGAGCCCTCCGGGGTTCACTCCGCCTGCGCTGGACGGAGCATGTCGCTCCCAGCGTCGGAGCCATGCGCTTCCATGAGCCAGGGGACTGCTGCAGGATCAGTCGACTCCTTGGCTTGCCCTTCAGGACCGATCGCGGTGTTCGGCGCAGCCGAGGTGGTCAAGACGGTTGCACGGTGGCACAGTCGAAGGAGTACCTGGATGACGCATTCCTTACGATGCTGAAGCTTCTTGACGTGGCCGGTGCGTTGGCCTGGCGCAGGCGCCCGCCTCGCTGACGACCTAGTCGAGTCGAGCCAAGGTGATCGCAAGCGGCGGCCTCCCCCATGGTCCTCTAGCTTGGCATCATGAAGCCATCGAAGGTTGCCCGGGAACAGCAGATCGCAGTGTTCGGCGAGTCCGGCAGCGGCAAGACCGTGTTGCTATCGTCTTTCTACGGCGCTGCACAAGAGCCAGCCTTCATCAAGAAGAGTCTGTACAAGATCACCGCGGACACGACCACGCAGGGCCTGCGGCTGCATCAGAACTACCTCGGGATGAAAAACTCCGGCGCAACCCCGGCCACGAACCGGTTTTAGGCCGCGAATTACGTGTTCTCGGTCAAGCAGCGCCCGAATTCTGTGTCGAAGGGCAAGAAGCCAGCAGCCGAGGAGCTGCGGCTGGTGTGGCACGATTACCCCGGTGAATGGTTCGAGGAGGAACCGTCGACCGAGGAAGAACTCGATCGACGTGCAGAGACCTTCAGGGGGCTGGTCGCGTCCGACGTGGCTGTGCTGCTCGTCGACGGGCAGCGACTCGTTGACAACGCCGGCGAGGAAGAGCGTTATCTCAAAGCCCTGCTGACCAACTACATCGCCCACGTGTCTCGAGTCCGCAACGAGCTCCTGCCCGATGGGCAGCGACTCGTCCGGTTCCCCAGGGTCTGGATCTTCGGACTGTCGAAGGCGGACCTCTTGCCGAGCCTGGATGTGACAGCGTTCCGGGACCTGCTCGTGGAGAAGGTTGGGCAGGAGATGACGCTCCTGCGGGAGGAGCTCGCCGCTTTCGCTGAAGAGTCGGAAGCGTTCTCCCTTGGTGAAGACTTCGTTCTGCTCTCCTCCGGGAAGTTCGAACCGAACAAGATCGACTTCGGGCAGCAGATCGGGGTGCCGCTGATGCTACCAATCGCGGCGATGCTGCCGCTTTCGCGTCAGCTGCGCTGGGCGAAGGCGCTCCACCGCGGCGGAAAGGTCGCAATCGAGCTCATGAAGAACGCCGGAACCGCGATCTCGTTCCTCAGTGCGTTCGCCGTGAAGCTTCCGGGCAAGCTCAAGCTCCTCCCTGCCCTCGCGCCGTTCATCGTCGACCCGCTCATCGAGCAGGGCACGGAGAAGCTGCAGGACGCGTATGACAAGGCAGCAGACCGCCTCGACTTCCTCACCGCCGTGCTGCTTGGCTTCCGCCTCGATCTCAACCGTGCTGTAGAGAACGACGTCCTCATCGAGAGTCCGAAGTGAATCTCATCTGGGCCACCCGAGGGAGAACTTGGGGATTCCGATTCCTTCGCACTGGCGGGCTGACGAATCCGCTCGAGGTGTACGAGGCGGCGTTCGTCGGTTCGGATGGAGCGCCCTTCGTGTTCACCCAGCGGGCCGAGACCCTCGCGGTGCGATTCCCCGATCCGGAACAGCGGAAAGACCGCGCCGGCCGGGTCATCCCCCACGAGTTCGTCGTGCTCGCCCCCGACCACCTTCGCCTCTCCGACTGCGAGAGCGCGCGTGCTGAACTCTGGCACGCGGTCGAGAAGGAATACGCCTCGATTTAGGACCAGGAGTCTCGTCCGGGTATCCCTTAGTGGCGGGCTGAGGCGGAACATCCGAACCTGAGCTCCACGGCCAGCGGTCCGCCATTCGCGTCGACGGCGGGAACGATTCGATGGGCCGGAGCGGTGCCAACATGAGGGCGGTCCGCGGTCGTAGAGTCCGAGGATGGGAAGCCCAGAAAACCGACAGCGCCTCGCCAAGCGCTGGACCGTTGCTCAGTCATGGTGGATCGCCAGCGAACTCTGCCGACGGGACTCAACCTTGCGGATCGACCAAGATTACGCTGACGATGCTCGGCGATTGCGGGTCAGTCGTGACCTTCCCCGTGACTCGGGCGGTATGGCGCACGTCACGCTCCATCCCGCCCGTGGCGTCGAAGGTCTCGGTCCGGCACAGTGGACTACCTGGCCGATGGTCTTTGGCGAGGACAACCCGCACGCCTGGGTCAATCGAATCGAGTCAAAGTTCGGGTGGGCAGTTGGCCCCACTCCTGCGACAACGACCCGCTCACTAACATATCGATTGATCGCCCAGATTCTCACCAGCACCGTGAACCAGCGACATGAAATTCACGCCATCTCCTGGAACAGCATGCTGGGTTCAACTCCACATGATTCGTCCTGGCTATTTAATTTCCAGGGCGTTCAGTCAGTACTAACGCCGTCGGGTCGGCCCCAAGTTCCACCCCTGTGGGTTCTGTTCCGCGGAGGTAACGAGGGGGTGATCGTTCTCTCCGAGTCGGGATTCGCGTATCGTCGCGACGGGCATAAGCAGATAGACTTGATGGCGAGGTACACAAAACGGCGTCTCCTTGACGACGTCCTGCGGGACCTGTTGCCTCCTCTGCCGAAAGAAGGGTGATCCTGAGTGGTCCGAGGCGCGCCACGGTCGGACTGAGGCTCCGCCTGACCGACTCAGTCCTACGGCCACGCGGGCTCTTCGGACCCGTCCTCCTTGGACCGCTGTCTCCATCGCTATGATGTATCCGACCCGCCGCTTCCTCGAAGCAACCATTGATGTAGCGGTAAGGCGAGGTCTCACCTGCGCCAGATTAGGACAAAGACATGGCAAGACTCAGCCTCAAGGCGGTCGAGGAGCGTGTTGCTCCCCTAGCCAACCGGGAGACGTACGACCGGGATTTCATCTTCGATCTGCTGCTTGCTTACGGGAAACCGCAGGGGAACGTCACTCGACTACGCAATGGCTCGTTGAACGTGGCCGTCGATCCCACGACCGAAGTGGCTCAGAAGAGCATCGTCTATTTTAAGGCGACCGACACCGATCCCCTGCAAGTCGTCGAGGAACTGAAGACGTCCCCCGCGGCCGTCCGTTTCAGTACGCGCTTCGTCATCGCAACCGACTACGTCGACGTCGTCGCCCACGACACTAAGACGAACGAAACGATCGGGTTCCCAATTCGGGAGATCGATAAGCACTTCACCTTCTTCTTGCCGTGGGCCGGCATGGAAAAGGCACAGTACGTTGCCGAGTCTCACGCCGACGTCAAGGCGGCCGGGCGCATGGGCAAGCTGTTTGACGAGTTGCTGCACGCCAACCCCGGGATCTTCGACGACGAGCGCGGGCGTCACTCACTCAACGTGTTCTTCACCCGCCTGCTGTTCTGCTTCTTCGCCGAGGACACGGGCATCTTCGCGGACAACCAGTTCACGAACGCGGTCGGATCACAGACACAGTCCGACGGCTCGGATCTCGCTGAGTTCCTGACCGACCTGTTCGCAGCCCTGGACACCGAGGATCCCGCAGACAAGCCAAGCCACCTCGTCGACTTCCCGTACGTTAACGGCCGACTGTTCACCATGAAGGACGATCAACTGGTGCCGCGTTTCACAAAGCAGGCCCGCGATGAACTGATCGCATCGGGAACCCTGATTTGGCGCGACATCAACCCGGACATCTTCGGCTCCATGTTCCAGGCGATCGTGACGCCGGGCAAACGTAGCGACCTGGGCCAGCACTACACGTCGGTGCCGAACATTCTGAAGACCATCGAGCCGCTGTTCCTCGACCACCTGAAGGATGAGATCAACGATGCGCAGGACAGCGAGCGACGGCTCGTCCGCCTGCTAGACCGCATCGCGGAGATAAGAGTGTTCGATCCCGCTTGTGGGTCGGGCAACTTCCTCGTTATCGCCTACAAGGAGCTCCGCAAGCTCGAGCACGCGATCCTCGAACGGCTCGCTCAGCTGAGCGCGTCGCATCAGGTCCTCTGGGCCGACTCAAAGATCAACATTGAGAACTTCCACGGGATCGAGATCGACGATTTCGCGGTCGAGGTTGCGATACTTTCGCTCTGGATCGCAAAGCATCAGATGAATCGGGAATTTCGCGAGAAATTCCGAGTCGAGATCCCCCTCATTCCACTGAAGGAAACAGGACAGGTAAAGGCGGGCAACGCGACGCGGGTAGACTGGAATGACGTCTGCCGGAACGACGGAGAGGCGGAGATCTACGTGATTGGCAACCCGCCGTATGCGGGCGCGCGTAAACAAACGAGAGAGCAAAAGTCCGACTTCACCGCGGTTTTCGGCCAGCGACCGTTCTCTCGGAACTTGGACTATATCGCCCTTTGGTTCGTTAAGGGGGCAGATTATATTCGTGATACCGGCGCGAAGATGTCGCTAGTTGCCACGAACTCCGTGGCACAGGGTGAACATGTCGGCCTGTTGTTCCCCATGCTCTTTGCGCAAGGTCTTGAGATCGGGTATGCCTACACTTCCTTCAAGTGGGAGAACAACGCTCGTCGGAATGCCGGGGTGACGGTGGTCGTGATCTCCCTGCGTAATCGGTCCGCTGATACAAGGTATATCTACGCTGATGACCTGCAAATGCGCGCGGGTAACATCAATGGCTATCTTACGGACGCCCCCGCCGTCGACATATTGCGTCGCTCATCGCCCCTAGCGGCAGGCATGCCGATCATGATGTTCGGCAACATGCCTCTGGACGGAGGCGCGCTGACGATGAATGCTTCCGAACGACAGCAACTGGTCGACGAAGCGCCAGAGGCCACATCGTTTCTCCGCCGGCTATATGGGAGCAGTGAGTACATCTCCAACACCGAACGATGGTGTTTGTGGATCACTCCGAAGGATGTCGACCTTGCTCGCTCCATCCCTGCTGTCAATGCGCGCATCCTGCGTTCGGCGCAGTTTCGTCATGATAGCAGGGATGCGGGAACGCAGAAGAAGGCTGCAACTGCATGGAGCTTTCGAGAGCAGCGAACGTCCCGCAACTCGTCAATCATAGTGCCTAGCATTTCTTCGGAGAGGAGGGATTATATTCCGATGGGAATTATCAGCTCTCAGGAAATCATTTCGAATAAGGCGTTTCAGATCCTTGACGCCGATCCTTGGGTGTTCGCTCTCTTGACCTCGAAGATGCACATGGCGTGGACAAACGCAGTCTCAGGACGTATGCGCGAAGACTACCAATACTCCAACACAATTGTTTACAACAACTTTCCAGTCCCTCTACTTCCGGAGGAGTCCAGGGAGAAGCTCAATATCGCCGCGATGCGCGTGCTGGATGTCCGCGAGTATCACTGCGAGCAGACTCTGGCCGAGCTTTACGACCCGGACAAGATGCCGCAGGACCTGCGTGAGGCTCACGCGGAGATCGACTCGCTCGTCGACTCGATCTACTCGAAGAAGCTGTATGAGACGGACGAGCAACGTCTGTCCGATCTGTTCGCGCTGTACGAGCGCATGACTGCTGAGGAGGCCGCGAAGGCCCCGGCGAAGAGGTCCCGGAGGACTGCGAAGTGAAAGCGATCAACAAGCCTGTGAACGTCGTTGACGTCACGTACGCGCAGACGAAGGCGTCGGTGAACACCGACTCGCTGGGCATGCGCGAGATGCAGCAGCGCGTCTTCCAGCACCGCGATGCCCAGCACTTGCTCGTCAAGGCCCCGCCGGCGTCGGGCAAGTCGCGCGCCTTGATGTTCGTGGCACTCGACAAGCTCTACAACCAGGGCCGCAGGAAGGTCATCGTCGCGGTACCGGAGCGGTCCATCGGCGCATCATTCGCTTCGACGGCCCTGACGAAGCACGGCTTCTGGGCGGACTGGGAAATCAAGGACGAGCACAACCTGTGCGACGCGGGCTCGTCGGCGGGGAAGGTCGACGCATTCATCGACTTTCTCGAGGGCCCGGACGCGGTGCTCGTGTGCACGCACGCGACGCTGCGCTTCGCCTTCGAGAAGCTGGCCCCGGGGTCGTTCAACGGTACGGTACTGGCCATCGACGAGTTCCACCACGTGTCGGCAGACACGGAAACGTCGCGGCTGGGTGCGCTACTGCGCGACGTGATGAACGCCTCGGACGCGCACATCGTTGCGATGACGGGTTCGTACTTCCGCGGCGACTCGGTGCCGGTGCTCTCCGCCGAAGACGAGGCGAAGTTCACGCCGGTGACCTTCAACTACTACGATCAGCTCAACGGCTACGAGTTCTTGCACTCGCTGGGCATCGGGCACCACTTCTACCAGGGCCGATACACGGACGCGATCGATCAAGTACTCGAACTCGACAAGAAGACCATCGTGCACATCCCGAGCGTGAACTCGGGCGAGTCCACGAAGGACAAGATCGATGAAGTCGGCCGAATTTTCGACGCGATCGGACACGTCGAGTCGACGGATCCAGATACAGGGATCATCAGCGTGCGCCGCGCGGACACCGGGGAGCTCCTAAGAGTCGCGGACCTCGTCGACGACACCGACCTACGGAAGCGCGGCGACACACTGCACTACCTGTCCCACACCGCGTCGAAGGAGCGTGACGGCGTCGACATCATCCTCGCGCTGGGCATGGCGAAGGAAGGCTTCGACTGGCCCTTCGCCGAGCACGCACTGACGGTCGGCTACCGGGCGTCACTCACAGAGGTGATCCAGATCATCGGGCGCGTGACTCGTGACAGCCCCGGCAAGTCGCACGCTCAGTTCACGAACCTGATCGCCGAGCCGGACGCCTCGCAGGGCGAGGTGAAGGTGTCTGTGAACAACATGCTGAAGGCGATTACGGCCTCGCTGCTCATGGAGCAGGTACTCGCTCCGAACTTCAACTTCAAGACGAAGAAGTTCGACGACGACGAGCCTGCGAAGAAGGGCGAGCTGAAGATCAAGGGATTCAAGGAGCCCTCGAGCGACCGCGTGAAGCAGATCGTCACGACTGACCTGAACGACCTGAAGGCGACGATATTGCAGGACGACACGTTCGCCAGGGCCGCCGCGGGCTCCGTCGACGCCGAGACGACGAACAAGGTGCTGATCCCGAAGATCATCCGGGAGAAGTACCCGGACCTGACCGAGGAGCAGGTCGAGGAGGTGCGCCAGCAGGTCATCGTGGACTCGGTGGTCAAGAACGGCGAGGTCCGCGAGGTCGGCGACAAGCGCTTCATCAAGATGGCCGAGAAGTTCGTGAACATCGATGAGCTGAACATTAACCTCATCGACTCGGTGAACCCGTTCCAGCGGGCGTTCGAGGTGCTGTCGAAGTCGGTCACGCCCTCGGTGCTGCGCCTGATCCAGGACACGATCACGTCGACGAAGATCGAGTTCTCCGAGGAGGAAGCACTGGCGCTGTACCCGAAGATCAAGACCTGGGTGCAGGTCAACGGCAAGCGCCCTGATCTGCGCTCGGACGACCCGACGGAGAAGCGCATGGCGGCAGCGCTGCTGTTCCTGCAGAAGCTGAAGCAGCAGCGCGAGGCGGAGAAGGCCGCGACGGAAACGGTGGTCGAATGAACGAGAACGAGACCGTCGAGCCCGAAGCGCCGCTGAGCCTCGACGACATCCTCGACGACGAGCTGCTGACCGCTCCCGAGAAGCCGAAGAAGCTCACCTCGTCAGACCGCCTCGAGCGGGCGTTCCTGGAGATCGTCGAGTTCCGGCGGACCGAGGGACGGCTTCCCAGCTCGCAGACGCGCGACATCGCCGAGCGCAAGCTCGGCGCGCGCCTGGACGGGTTCCTGGCCAACGAGGCGAAGGCAGAGGCGGTCAAGCACCTCGATGAGTTCGGGCTGTTGGAAGCACCTGAAGCGCCGGCATCCATCGACGACCTGCTGGAAAGCGACGATCTCGACGAGCTGCTGGGCGATGACTCCGGGATCCTCGACGTGTCCGGCCTGCCGGTGATCAAGCGCCCCGAGTCGGCCGAGTCCGTGGCCCAGCGCGTGAAGTCGAAGGATTTCGAGCAGTTCGAGCCTCTGTTCAAGGCGAAGCACGCCGAACTGCGGGACGGCATCTTCGTGCTCAAGCCGTTCACGGGCATGGACCTGATCCGCGAGGGCGTGTTCTTCGTACTCAACGGCGTCATGTGCTTTGTCGCCGAGGTCGGCGAGAAGGTCGATCTGGTGATCGGCGGCGAATCGCGCAAGAAGCAGCGCCTGCGGCTGGTGTTCGAAAACGGCACCGAGTCCGCCATGTACGACAAGAGTCTCCAGACTCGTATGTACGAAGCCCAGGGGCAGGTGCTTGCACGCACAGGGCATGACGCGAGCGACATTCTCGAAGCAGACATCGAGAGCGGACACATCTACGTGCTGCAGTCGATGAGCGCCGATCCGCTGATCGCGAACACCGAGAACTTGCACAAGATCGGCTTTTCGACCACTACAGTCGAGCAGCGCCTGAAGGGCGCGTCGACGTCGCCGACGTATCTGATGGCTCCGGTCAAAATCGTCGCAGATTACCGGGTGTACAACGTCAAGGCGTCGGCGTTGGAGGCTTTGCTGCACCGGGTGTTCGCCGACGCTCGCCTCGATCTCACTCAAATCGACCGGAAGGGGCGCGACTACGACCCGTCCGAGTGGTTCGTCGTGCCCCGCAACGTCATCAATCAAGCCGTCGCCATGATCATGTCAGGCGAAATCGTCGACCACGTTTACGACAAGGCGAAACGAAGATTGGTCGAGCGTGGCTGAGCAGCGCGTGGCTTGGACAGCTGATCCCGCCGGGATTTACTTCAGCGACCGCTTCAGGGTCGACCCGCGGGTGCTCGAGGAGTGGGGCGCCTTCGACATCTCCGTTGTCACAGACCTTCCTGTGTTCATCGACCCGTTCCTACTATTCAACAGCGACAGGGATGAGTACCGCGCGCTGCACGAGCAGATTGTGGACTACCTCCGATTCCTGCGGGACCATGCGCATGAACCATTGAGCCCCGGCCGCATCAGGAGCTGGTACACGTTCAGCGAGGTGCGGCAAAATTGGCTCGGTTTCACCGTCGGAGGTAACGCCGGTCACGGCCTCGGCAAGAAGTTTGCTGTCGCCCTCCATGGTGCGCTCGGCGGTCTTCTCCGTAACATCGGCAATGAGCCGATTACCGATTCCAGCCACGTTGAGAAGCTCGCGCTAGTCAGCGGTGGAGTTGGCCGGGACACTATCTCGGATTTGACGACGAACCTGATCAAGCATTTCCTGCTGCGTTATACGAGCAATTTCGCGGTAAAGCACCTTGCCGAAGGCGACCGGCGGAAGGTGCCGGTCGCGCGGGCCAAGTTCAACTACATCACCCAGACGTGGGCCTCTCAAGTCTACGACCTTCCATTCACCGACGGCGACTTCGTCATTCTGACTCCGGTGGATCTCCTCACCAAGGACGACACGTGGATCAACAGACCGGACATGGAGCGCTCGTTCGACACCGTGCTTGACGCGGTGGAGAACGCCCAACTCAGGGCCGACGTCAACAACTACCTCGGGCAGCGGCTGACCAGTACGTCGTCGGACAAGGAACAGCGTGAGGCGCGACTGCTCGCGTTGCGCTACTTCCCCGAACTGGTCGATTGCTACATCAAGCTCAAGGAAGACACCGGCGATGATGCCGTCTCCAAGAGCCGCGAGAAGGTAGACTCCACGCAAATGCTGCTGCGCGATCAGGTGCAGAGAGCTGCTCGCGACATTGCGCAGAAAACGGATCTTTACGAGAAGCGTTGGACGTCCACCCAGGAGGCACGGCAGGCGGTCGAAACGTTTAAGCGCTACATCGAGGACAAGGACGGGTGGCGCCTACTAAACAAAGGCGACAACAAGGGCCTATCGAGCGAGCAGGATGTTCAGCTGTTCTTCGGGCTCTTGCTGCAGAAATCCAGATTCGACGTCAACCGCGAGGTCAACAATGGTCGAGGACCGGTCGATTTCAAAGTCTCAGCAGGACTCGACAGCAGCCTGATAGAATTCAAACTTGCAAAAAGCAGTTCACTCAAGCGCAATATGGCGAATCAGGTCGAGGTCTACAAGAAGGCGAATGACACCGATTCAGCCGTCTTCGTCGTCATTGCATACACGTCCGGAGAGATCGAGAGGACGAAAGAGGCGGTCCTCGACCTCGGACTAAATAAGCCGGATACGATGGAAGTTGTGATTATCGATGCTTCGCCGAAGAAGTCGGCTTCAACAGTCTGACTGCCCTCCTCAACAACTACCAACGGGAAACACCTGGGGCACGGGTGTCGACTAGCTCGCTGGATCGACGATAGTTACCGCAACCTGGAGGCCACGGATCTACTTCAGGCACGGTTGCGACGCGAAGGCAAATTAAGCCCTCCCTCCGCTTGCGGGGGCGACGCTCTCGACTCGACCAGCAGCGCCTTCGCGGAAGACCTCATCCGGCTACGCCCAAGCTCAAGGGAGGCGAGACCTGGACAGGCGCGCCCACCCGAAGAGGCTCCGAACCTTTCAGCGGCGGAATGCAATGTTCACCATTCCAAGATCGCGGATGGTAACCCTGTTACCAAGGATCTCCGGCCGTAGAACGCGTCCGTCGCGTACCGCCGGCTTGTCCTCAAAGTCCCCGTACTTATCGCCGCTGATGACGTACGTCCTCGGGGCGGTTGCAGCGTCAAGAATCGACTCATCCGCCGCCTGCTTGTCCGGCGCGACATGCACCCTTACGTCGGCCAATTGCTTCCGGAGCGTTGATGCGGCGAATGTCCTCTCGATGGTGGCGTCGAAAATGACCGTCACGTCGTATCTCCCGGCCAGGGTCGGGACGATCGCTTTCAGTGGCTCGAGGCCGACAAAGGACTGCCCGTCATGGCAAAGGTTGCTGCCGTCGATGACGATCGCTCTCGCGTCGTACGCGACGAGTGCGCGGCGGACCTCCGTGGCTACGCGCCGTTGCCTCTTCGCGACCGCACGCTCGAGCGATGCAACGGAGCTTCCACTATCACGGAGGAACGCTCTGGGGCTGTCGACGCCGAGGTATCGTCTGGCTTCCTCGTGAAGTATCGCCCGGTCTCGAGAGGTGTCAGCTGCCGCGAATCGCCGTTCGATTTCTTGGGCTCGCTTACGCTTTTCCTGTCGGGCCGAAAGTTCTTGTTGAGCTTCGCTCAGCGCCTTGAGCGGTTCCGCAAGCGTCGAGTCCAGCGCCGCAGACGCTGCCGTCAGCCGGTTGAACTCGGCGTCGTGCTCGGCCCTTTCCGCTTCAAGCCGGCCGATGGCGGCATTCACCTCGCGCGGTTCGCAAGCACTGAAACGCTGAAGGTCGCTCCGGTATGTCACCGATCGCTCGAGCAATTCGTCACGTGCCGCTGTCGCCTCAGCCAGAGCGTTCCTGTCCGTGCCGAGCTTCTTGAGGAGCGCATCACGCTCTTCGGCTGCTGCGCGCCGACTCGCATCGAAGACACGGAGCAGTTTGATGCCGATCTTTGCAGCATCACGAGCTCGGTAGTAGTCCCTCGACGTGACAACGAGTGCAGCCTCCAAGCTCGAGACAGCGAGCGACCCCTGTTTCGCCGCCGCCTCGGCATCAGCGGCCTTCCGCATCACGGCGAGCCGGTCGAACTGCTCGTACCAGTCGAGTTCGACCCGCAGGCGATGAAGTTCGGCGTCGATGGCGTTAAGCCAGTCGTTTCGCTCCTCGAGTCGAGACGCGAACGGGTTGCTATTCAAACGGCGTCCTGTCGTCGTGCTTGCGGTCCTCCTCAGCCTATTCGCAGAGAAGGGGCTGTCGGGAAGCATTCGCACCATTCCCCGCCCCAAGCGCGCCTCACCGCTCAAGTCGTGCACGTGCGAAAGTCCGAGTCCGGTAATCCGCCCAGGGAAGCAGACGCCCTAACTACGGCTGGCGAGGATGCGCTCACGCAGCCGACCGAGGAGTCCTGCCTCCGCCGGACGACTTGGCATGGAAGAGCGCGCCAGTCGTCCGCACGGCTGCCGGGCGGGCTGAGGCTTCAAGTGCCCAAGTTGGTCGACGGCCGAGAGTCGGGACCAGCTGTGATTCCACCAGGTGGAGCCTCGGGTTGCGGGTAGCTTCACCAGCTTAGGCTTCGCTCACGCGTCCTCGCTTGTGATCGCACTTGTCCGAGTTGCGGGACCCACCTCTGTTCCGTACTGTCTCCCCGGACACCGCGGTCAGGTGGGTCAGTGCCGAGGTCTCCATCGCTGCCTCGGTCGCGGCGTCGAGGCCGGACCGGTCGCCGATCGCCAGGCCACGCAGGAGCGCAGCCCCGGGCTCGGGCAGGTCCGCCGTCGCACGGACGAATGCCCGGCGCGCGGTGTCGGTGGCTCCGAGCAGTCCCCCGGGTGGCTCGGTGGCGGGCACACCCCGGAGGAACAGCACGAACGCGGTCGCGGAACCGGGGACGTCGGCCTCGATCGTCCCGGTGCCGGTCACCAGCGTGCCCGCGGCCAGCACGCGGTCGTGATCGTCACCCGGTGGAACGAGCGCACCGTCGCCCGGCGGGACGAGCCGGACCGGTACCCGGAGCGCACGCTCCGTGGCGGCACGCTCGAGCGTCGCGAGCACGGAGCGGTCGCCCGGGCCCAGGTCGCGCGACAGGACTGCGTCGAACGGCACGGTGCCCGACGCGGAGGCGAGTGCCCGGAGCACCTCCGGCGTTCGTCGGGTCTCACCCACGGTGACTGACACCGCGAGCAACGCGGTCAGCGCCGCCGCGACGAGCACCAGGCCGGCACCGGCGGTCACGGTGCGGCGGCGACGGCCCGAGCAACGACGACCCGCGACGATCGCACTCCCACCGGCGAGCACGGCCAGCACGGCCAGCACTGCCAGCACGGCGGCCACGATCCCGACCACGGGCGCTGCCGCCGGTCCCCCGACGAGCACGGTCGTCACGATCCAGGCGATCGCCACCGGCACCGCCACCCGCAGGTCCGTCGCACTGGGTCGCAGCTGCACGGGCACGACTCAGACCCGCACGCGGTCACGCAGCTCCGCGAACCGGACGTCGCCGATGCCGCTGACGTCGAGCAGGTCCTCGACCGCGGTGAACCGGCCGTGTTCGTCGCGCCAGGCGAGGATCCGGCCAGCCAACCCCGGGCCGATGCCGGGCAGGGTCTCGAGCGCAGCCTGGTCGGCGCTGTTCAGGTCGACGACCGAGTCGGCGCCGGTTCCCGAGGCGCCCGCGGCACCCGTACTGCCGTCCCCGCTACTGCCCGCCGCGGCCGCACCGCCGTCGACCGGATCGAGCGCCGCTGGCACCTCGTCCTCGCCCACGCGCGGCACGTACAGCCGCTCGCCGTCGGTCAGGACCCGTGCCAGGTTGAGTCGGTCCAGGTCCGCGTCCGCCGTCGCGCCGCCGGCCCGCTCGATCGCGTCGGTGACCCGGCTCGACGGCGGCAGGCGCACCACGCCGTCGCGCTCGACTGCCCCGAGCACGTGCACCACCACACGCGCCCCACCAGTGGCAGCTGTTTCCCCACCGGATGCAGGACCGGCGGTCGACGACCCAGCGGTCGGCGCGCCAGCGATGGGCGCACCGGCGGTCGGCACCCCGGCAGTCGGCGCGCCGGCGGTCGGCGCACCACTGACGACGACCCCGCCCGCCCCTGCACCACCACGGCCCGTCAGCGACCCGACCAGGACCACCACGAGCGCCACCGCCACGACGACCCCGGCCAGCACCACCGCGGCCCGCGGCGACAGCACCAGGCGCAACCAGAGCACGCGTCCCGACGAGGGCGCGCCGTCCACTGACCGAGGGTCCGGTGACGAGGGCGACGACATGCCCCGAACGCTACGGAGCCCGGCCGATCGGCCGGGCTCCGGAGTGCTGGTCTGTGGACAGGTGCGTCGGACGCCCACCCTGTGGACGGCCAGACGCCCACCCCGTGGACGGCCGCGCCGCCCGAGGGCTACCCCTTGATGGCGATGTTCACGAGCTTCGGCGCCCGCACGATGACCTTCACGATCTCGCGGTCACCGATGTACCGCTGCACGTTCGCTGAGGCACGGGCGAGTGCCTCGAGCTCGGACGGCTCGATCGACTTCGACACCTCGAACGAGTCGCGCACCTTGCCGTTGACCTGCACGACGGCGGTGAGGGTCTCCTGCACCAGCAGCGTCGGGTCGGCCTTCCGCCAACCGTGCAGCGCGACGGTGGCCTCGTACCCGAGCTGCTCCCACATCTCCTCGCCGGTGTACGGCGCGAACACGGCGAGGCCGAGCGTGACGGTCTCGACGGCTTCGCGCACGGCGGGGTCGGCGGCACCGGGGCCGCTGTCGATCGCCTTGCGGGTCACGTTGACCAGGTCCATGAGCCGGGCGATCACGACGTTGAACTTGAACGACTCCATCAGGCCCGGCGCATCGGCCAGGAACCGGTGCGTCACCTGGCGCAGGGCGCGGTCACCCTCGGCCCAGACGACGTCGGGGGTCGACGTGACGTCGGTCGCCAGGCGGTAGGCGCGGGCCAGGAAGCGTGCCGAGGCGGACGGCGAGACGTCCTCCCAGTTGATGTCGTCCTCGGGCGGGCCGGCGAAGCCCATCACCAGGCGGATCGCGTCGACGCCGTTCGCGTCGAGCTCGTCACCGAGCGAGACGCCGCCCTTGGACTTCGACATCTTCGAGCCGCCGGACAGCACCATGCCCTGGTTGAGCAGTGCCGAGAACGGCTCGGTGAAGTCGAGGTAACCGAGGTCGAAGAGCACCTTGGTGACGAAGCGCGCGTACAGCAGGTGCAGGATCGCGTGCTCGATGCCGCCGATGTACTGGTCGACCGGCGCCCACTTGCGAGCGACGGCGGGGTCGAACGCCTGGGTGTCGTCGTTCGCCGCCAGGAAGCGCAGGAAGTACCACGACGAGTCGACGAAGGTGTCCATCGTGTCGGTGTCACGGAGCGCGGGCGTCCCGTCGACGGGGTTCGGGACGTTGACCCAGTCGGTCGCTCCGCCGAGCGGCGAGGTGCCCTTGGGCTTGAGGTCGAGCCCCTCGGTTTCGGGCAGCCGCACCGGCAGCTGGTCCAGCGGCACGGGGTGCTCGCTGCCGTCGGCGCCGTGGATGATCGGGATCGGCGTGCCCCAGAAGCGCTGGCGCGAGATGAGCCAGTCGCGCAGGCGGTAGGTCTTGGCGGCGCGACCGGTCCCGCGCTCCTCGAGCAGGGAGATCGCGGCGGTGATCGCGTGCTGCTTCGACATGCCGTCGAGGGGGCCGGAGTTCATCATCCGGCCCTGACCCGTCAGCGCCTCGCCCGTCGTGGTGGGGTTGAGGTCGGGCAGCTCGGTGTCCTCGGTGATCACCGGGATCGCTCCGGTGACCGCGGCGTTGGTGTCGACGACGACCTTCACGGGCAGGTCGAACGCCCGGGCGAAGTCGAGGTCGCGCTGGTCGTGCGCCGGGACGGCCATGACGGCGCCGTGACCGTAGTCGGCCAGCACGTAGTCGGCGGCCCAGATCGGCAGGCGCTCCCCCGTCAGCGGGTGGATCGCGAAGCGGCCGAGCGGCACACCGGTCTTCGGGCGGTCCGCGTTCTGCCGGTCGATCTCCGACGTCTTCTGCGTGGCGACGAGGTAGGCATCGAAGTCCGCACGGACGGAGGAGGACGCAGAAGCGACGAGCGACGCGGCCAGGTCCGAGTCCGGTGCGACGACCAGGAACGTCACGCCGTGGATCGTGTCGGGGCGCGTCGTGAACACCGTGACGGGCTCGTCACGGCCCTCGATGACGAAGTCGACGTCGGCGCCGACCGACCGGCCGATCCAGTTGCGCTGCTGCGCGATGACCTTGGCGGGCCACCGTCCCTCGAGCTGGTTGAGGTCGTCGAGCAGGCGGTCGGCGTACTCCGTGATCTTGAAGTACCACTGCGTGAGCTTCTTCTTGACGACGACGGCGCCGGAGCGGTCCGAGGTGCCGTCGGGCAGGACCTGCTCGTTCGCGAGCACGGTCTGGTCCACCGGGTCCCAGTTGACCCAGCTGTCCTTGCGGTACGCCAGGCCCTTCTCGTACATCTTCAGGAACAGCCACTGGTTCCACTTGTAGTACTCGGGGTCCGAGGTGTGGATCTCGGTGCTCCAGTCGAACGACGGCGCGTAGCGCTTGAAGGACGCCTTCTGCTGCGCGATGTTCGCGTAGGTCCAGTCCTTCGGGTCCACCCCGCGCTTGATCGCGGCGTTCTCGGCGGGCAGGCCGAAGGAGTCCCAGCCGATGGGGTGCAGGACGTTGAAGCCCTGCTGGCGCCAGTAGCGCGCCACGAAGTCGCCGAGGGCCCAGTTCTCGGCGTGCCCCATGTGGAGGTCGCCGGACGGGTACGGGAACATCTCGAGGATGTACTTGCGCGGACGCGTGTCGTCCAGGTCGGTGGTGAAGAGCCCGAGCTCTTCCCAGCGGGGCTGCCACTTCTCCTGGATACGACGGAAGTCGTAGGCGTTCGGGTCCTCGGCGTGCTGCTCGGTGGTCACGGACGTCAACGATACAAGCCGGGAGGCCCGTCCAGCGTCCGCCTGTCGGGTCATCCGACGAGCAGGCGGCCGGCGGCCATCCGCAGGGTGCGGTCGACCAGGTCCGCCCGGACCGGCACGTGCGACACGATCACGACCGTCCGTCCCGCTGCGCGGGCCGTCGTGACGAGGTCGTGCAGGACGGCGTCGCCGAGGTCCGGGTCGATGTCGGCCGTGGGTTCGTCGAGCACGAGCACCGGGAACGCGTGCAGGAGCGCGCGCGCCAGGGCGAGCCGGTGCGCCTGTCCGCCGGAGACGAGGCCACCGCGCTCCCCCACCGACGCATCGAGCCCGCCGCGACGTCCGACCCACTCGCCGAGGCCGACCCGGTCGAGCACGGCGAGCAGCTCGTCGTCGGTCGCGGTCTCGCGGGCGAACAGCAGGTTCTGTCGGACGGACTGGTCGAACACGAACGGGTCCTGCTCGATGAGCCCGATGCGGGCACGGACGGCGTCGGGGTGCATGTCCTTCGCCGAGACCCCGTCGAGCGTGTACGAGCCCTGGTGGTCGACGAACCGGACGAGCGCGTCGACGAGGGTGGACTTCCCCGCGCCGCTCGGCCCTTCGAGCACGACGACCTCGCCGGGGTGCAGGTCGAGCGAGACCCCGTCGACCGCCGGCGTCGTGGCTCCGGGCCACTGCACGGTCAGGTCGCGCACCGCCACGGTGACCGGACCGGACACCGCCAGTTCGGCCGGGTCGGCGTCCTGCTCGGGTTCGGGCACGATGCCCGCGGGCACCCGTGCCGGGACGACCTGCTCGACCCGCTCGGCGGCGGCGCGCACCCGGCGCAGCGTGAGGACGGCGAGCGGGACCCCGCCGACGACCTCGAACAGGGCGAGCGGCACGAACACGGTCAGTGCCCAGAGCGGTCCGTCGAGCGCCCCGGACACCACGGCGGGCGCACCGACGGCCAGGATCCCGATGACCGCGCCGCCGCCGACCAGCCCGACCAGGGCACCGACGAGCGCCTCGACCGTGCCACGGCGGCGCACCGCACGGGTGACGCCGGCGTCGAGACGGGCGATGTGCGCCAGCCGCTCTTCGAGGGTGCCGTAGGCCGCGAACACGTCGAGCGTCCGCACGGTGTCGAGCACGAGGTCGGCGACCCGACCACGGTCCGCCGCGGTCTCACGGTCGGAGCGCTCGGCGATCGACCGTGTCACGACCGACCCAAGCAGCGCCGCGACCGCCAGGCCGAGCAGGAGCACGAGGGCGGCCGGCACCGACACGATCGCCACCGCGACGACGGACAGCAGGGCGACGACCCCGGCGGACACCAGCGGCCCGACGACGCGGATGGGCAGGTCCTGCAGCCGGTCGGTGTCGGTGACCAGGCGGGTCATCAGGTCGCCACGGCCGGTGCTGCCGAGCCCTGCCGGTGCGACCGAGGCGAGCCGCCGGTACATCTCGGTGCGCACCACCGCGAGCTGCCGGAAGGACGCGTCGTGCCCGGCGAGCCGGTCGACGTAGCGCAGCGCCGCACGCCCGAGTGCGAACGCCCGCACGCCGACCATCACGAGGGTCAGGTAGAGGATCGGCGGGTGCTCCGCGGCACGGGTGATGAGGTAGCCGCTCGCGGCGAGGAGCGCCACGGCGCAGACCGCACTGAGCGCGCCGGCGGCGACCGCCTTCGCCCAACCCGACCCGTGCGGCATCGCGAGCCGCAGGACGGACGCTCCACGGGCCTCCCGGGACAGCACCCGCTGCCGGCTCATGCGCGCACCCCCGTCCGGACGGTGACCGACCCACCGGTGCCGATGTCGACCCGGACGTCGGCCGCGGCCACGACCGCCGGTCGGTGGCTGGCCACCACGACGACCGCGCCGTCGGCCGCCAGGCCGCGGATCGCGGCGACGACGTGGGCCTCGGCCTCGGCGTCGAGCGCCGACGTCGGTTCGTCGAGCAGGACCAACGGCGTGCCGACGCGGCGGGCGCGGTACAGCGCCCGCGCGACGGCGACGCGCTGCGCCTGGCCGCCGGACAGTCCGCTGCCGCCGGCGCCGATCGGGAGGCCCGGGTCGACCCCCAGCCCCGCGTCGCGCAACGCGGTCTGGACGTCCACGGCGTCGGGGGTCGCGCTGAGCGCGACGTTCTCGGCGACGGTCCCGCGCACGAGGCGGGGTCGCTGGTCGGCCCAGGTGGTGCGGCCGGCGGCGGTCGTACCGGCGGCGCCGGGGACGACCACGGTGCCGTCGTGCGGCAGGACGCCGCGGAGTGCGGCGATGACGCTCGACTTGCCCGAGCCGCTCGGACCGGCGAGCACGACGACGGTGCCGGGGTCGGCGTGCAGGTCGAGCGGGCCGATCACCACGTCGGGCCGGCGGACGGTCAGACCGTGCACGGCCAGCGCCGCGGCAGCCGGAGCGGTCGCCGCGCGGTCCGTGTCGTGGTGCGGCGCGGGCTCCGTGTCGTCGTCGAGGACGTCGAGGACCGCTGCCGATGCCTCGACGCCGTCCTGGGCGGCGTGGAAGTCCGCGCCGACCTGGCGGATGGGGGCGAACGCCTCGGGGGCGAGCACCAGGACGAACATCGCGGCGCCGAGCCCGAGCGAGCCGTCGACCAGCCGGATGCCGATCGACACCGCGACGAGGGCGACGGACAGGCTCGCGGCGAGCTCGAGCGCGAACCCGCTGACGAACGACAGCCGGAGCACCCCGAGCGTGCCGCGACGGTACTCGTCCGTGACGGCGCCGATGCGGCCGACCTGGCGCCGGGCGCGACCGAACACCTTGAGGGTGGCCAGGCCCTCGACGGCCTCGAGGAAGGCACCGCCGAGCTTGGCGAGGGCATCGGACTGCTTCCGCTGCAACGACTGGGTCGCGAGTCCGATCAGGATCATGAACACCGGGATGACCGGCAGGGCGAACAGGATGATCAGCCCGCTCGTCAGGTCACCGAGGCCGATCGCGACCAGCAGCAGCGGTGTGGCGATCGCGGTGAGTGCGAGCTGCGGCAGGTAGCGACCGAAGTAGGCGTCGAGCGCGTCGAGGCCCGGCCCGAGGGTGGTGGCGAACCCCGCGCTCGACCGGCCCGCCAGCCAGGACGGACCCCGCTCGGCGGCGCGGGCGAGCACCGTGGTGCGCATCTCGCTCTTCACCTTCGCCGCGGCGCGGGCCGCCAGGTCGTCGGTCGCCCAGGCCGCCACGGCACGGAGCACGAACGCGCCGCCCAGCAGCGCGAGCGCCTGCCCGAAGGCGCTCGGGGCACGGCCGTCCTGGACCGCGTCGATGCCGAGGGTCACGGCGGCGGCGATCCCCCACGCGATCGCGATGGTCGCGACCGTGCGGAGGACGCCGGTGCCGGCGGCCGCGACGATGAAGCCGCGCGCCGTCCGCGACAGGCGCAGGAGTCGCGGGTCGAGCGGCTTCACCGTCGCCTGCCTAGTGCGCGGCCTGGGTGACCTGGGTCCGCGAGACACGCTTGCGGAACACCCAGTACGTCCAGGCCTGGTACGCGAACACGAGGGGCACGAAGATCAGCGCCACCCAGCTCATCACCGTCAGCGTGTACGAACCGCTCGAGGCGTTGTACACGTTCAGGCTGTTCGCCGGGTCGTTGGTGGCGGGCATGACGTCCGGGAAGATCGCCGTGAACATGGCGAGCACGATCGCGGCGATGGTGACGGCCATGAGCGTGAACGCCCGGCCCTCCTTGCCCCAGGCGTTGCACAGCACGGCCAGGACGAGCGCGAGTGCCGCGACCACCGAGAGCACGAGCGAGGCAGGGGTCGCCCGGACGAACGCCATCCAGACCAGGAACGCGGCGCCGACGACGATCGTCAGGATGCCTGCCCGGGTCGCCAGGCGCTTCGCGCGCTCGCGGATCTCGCCCTCGGTCTTCAGCGCCACGAACACGACGCCGTGCGTGAAGAACACCAGCAGCGTCGCCACGCCGGTCAGGAGCGCGAACGGGTTGAGGAGGTCGAAGAGCGTGCCCGTGTAGTTGTGCCCGGAGTCCATCGGGATCCCGCGGACGACGTTGCCGAACGCGACGCCCCAGAGGAACGACGGCAGGGCGGAGCCGACGATGATCATCAGGTCGAAGCGACGCTTCCACTCGAGGTGCTTGTTCTGGTGCCGGTACTCGAACGAGACACCGCGCAGGATCAGCGCCGCGAGGATGAGGAGCAGCGCCAGGTAGAACCCGGAGAACATCGTGGCGTACCACTCGGGGAACGCCGCGAACAAGCAGGCGCCGGCGACGATGACCCACGTCTCGTTGAGGTCCCAGACCGGGCCGATCGTGTTGATGAGCACCCGACGGTCGGTGTCGTCCTTGCCCAGGAAGGGCAGGGACATGCCGACCCCGAAGTCGAAGCCGTCGAGGACGAAGTAACCGACGAAGAACACGCCGACGATCGCGAACCAGAGGACAGGCAGATCCATCTCAGTACACCGTCACTTCGTGCTTGACCTCGCCGGTCTCCTCGTCGACCTCTGCCGGAGCGGCAGGGCCCTCTTGCGCGACCTTCTTGATGAGCTTGAACTCGACCACCGCCAGCGAGCCGTAGATCACGGTGAACACGACGAGCGAGATGAGGACCTCGAGCCCGGTCACGTTCGGCGAGACGCCGTCGCTGGTCTTGAGCAACCCGAACACGAGCCACGGCTGGCGACCCATCTCGGTGAAGATCCAGCCGACGATCATCGCGGCCATCGGGAGCGGGACGGTCCAGGTGGCGACGCGCCAGATCCAGCGCTTCGTCGGGAACCGGCCCTTGCGGGTCAGCCAGAGGCCGGCGAGGGACACCATGACCGCACCGACGCCGAGCGCGATCATCCAGCGGAACGACCAGTAGGTCACCCAGATGATCGGCTTGTAGTCGCCGGGCCCGTACACCTGGGTGTACTGCGCCTGCAGGTCGTTGATGCCCTCGACCGTGCCGTTGAAGGTGTGCGTGGACAGGAACGACAGCAGGTAGGGCACCCGGATCGAGAACAGTTCGTGCACGCCGTCGGGGGTGCCGAGCGTGAAGATCGAGAACGAGGCGTCCTTGCCGGTCGCCGTGTTGTACAGCGCTTCCGCTGCGGCCATCTTCATCGGCTGGGTGTCGACCATGGTCAGGCCGAGCTGGTCGCCGGTGAGCACCGTCAGCGCGCCCGCCGCCACCATGGTCCACATGCCGAACTTGAGCGCCGGCATCATCGTCTCGAGGTTCTGGTTCCGCGCCAGGTGGTAGGCGGCGACCGAGATGATCACTGCTGCGGCGACCATGAAGCAGGCGAACAACGTGTGCGGGAAGGCGGCCAGGGCGACCTTGTTGCCGAGGACCGCCCAGATGTCGGTGAGCTCCGCGCGCCCCTTGGCCTCGTTCATCGAGAAGCCGACCGGGTGCTGCATGAACGCGTTCGCGGCGATGATGAAGTACGCCGACATGATCGTGCCGGCACTGACGCACCAGATGCTCGCCAGGTGCAGTCCCTTCGGCAAGCGGTCCCAGCCGAAGATCCAGACGCCGATGAACGCGGCTTCGAAGAAGAAGGCCAGGATCCCCTCGAGCGCGAGCGGGGCGCCGAAGACGTCACCGACGAAGCGCGAGTAGTTCGACCAGTTCATGCCGAACTGGAACTCCTGCACGATGCCCGTCACGACGCCCATCGCGAAGTTGATCAGGAAGATGCGTCCGAAGAACCGGGTCAGCTGCAGGTAGTGCGCGCGACCGGTCCGGTACCAGGCGGTCTGGAACACGGCCACCACGGCGGCCATGCCGATCGTCAGCGGGACGAAGAGGAAGTGGTAGATGGTCGTCAGACCGAACTGCCACCGCGACAGGATGAGCGGGTCGAGGAGATCGGTCATGCGGCACTTCCCAGTCGGGTCGCCGCGCGCAGTCGGTGCACGTCAGTGTCTTCCTGTGGAACGGATACATCAGATGTCACAGCCGTTGGGACTCTTCAACGGTACCGCGTCACCACCGACTTCGACAACTTGTAGAAATGTTCTGTGCACGAACGTGCAAGGGTGTTGCACGGCACAACCGTGCGGCACGGATGTGCCGATTCGCGCTCCGCCGAACGACGACAGGCGCCGGGCATTTGCCCGACGCCTGTCGTCTAACGCACGAGGACTGCTGTTACAGCAGGCCCTCGTCGGTCAGGAACTCCTTGGCGATGGTGGACGCCTTCTCCTTGTCCGCCGTGCTCTTGGTGTTGAGCTCGATCAGGGCCTCGGGCGTCAGCTTCTCGTTGACCGAGTCGATCGCGTCCGCGGCCTTGTCGTTCACCTTGTCGGAGACGACGGGGATGACGTTCTGCGGCAGGATCAGGTTCTCCGGGTCCTCGAGCGTGACGAAGTCGTTCGCCTTGATGCTCGGGTCGGCGCTGTAGATGTCGGCGAGCTGGACGGTGCCGTCCTTCAGCGCCTTGACCGTCAGGGCCCCGCCGGAGTCCTCGACCGCCTTGAAGTCGACGTCGACGCCGTAGACCGACTTCAGGCCCTTCGGACCGTACGGACGGGTCTGGAACTCGGAGTTCGCGCCGACGGTGAGCTTCGACGTGACGTCCTTCAGGTCGGCCAGGCTCGTCACGTCGTTGTCCTCGGAGAACTTCTTCGTAACGGTGTAGCTGTCCTGGTCGGTCGCCTCGGCCTCGTCGAGGACCCGGAGGCCCTTCGGCAGCGCCGTCTCGAGGCCCTTGTCGATCTCGTCCGCGGTCTTCGCGTCGGACTTCTTGTCGAAGTACTGCAGCAGGTTGCCGCTGTACTCGGGCATGACGTCGATCGCGCCCTTCTCGAGCTGCGGGATGTAGACCTCGCGCTGCCCGATGTTGAAGTTGCGCTTGACCTCGAAGCCGTTCTTCTCGAGGACCTGTGCGTACAGCTCGGCGATGATCTCGTTCGAGTAGTACTGCTGCGAGCCGACGACGATCGTCTTGGAGTCGGACGACGCGCTGGAGCCGCTGTCGAGCGGGTCGCTCGACGCGCAGCCGGTCAGGGCGGCGACGACGCCCAGTGCGAGCGCTGCTGCGACGCCCGCACGGATCTTTGCTGTGATCACGATGGATTTCCTTCCGGGATGGGATTGCGGGCTCGCTCGCGCGATCCCTGGCGCTGCCGGGCCGACGGGTCGGCGGTGCCCTTGGGCACCGACGCCCGCTGCAGCACGGCGAACACGATCTCGAACGCGATCGCGAGTGCGATCACGAGGATGGAGGCGCCGAGCATCTCGGCGTAGTCCTGGGTCTTCAGACCGAGGAAGAAGTAGCCGCCGAGGCCGCCGGCGCCGACGTACGCGGCGAGCGTCGCCGTGGCCACGACCTGCAGCACGGCTGCGCGGAAGCCGCCGATCAGCAGGGGCAGGCCGAGCGGGACCTCGACCTTCCACAGGATCTGCCAGCCCGTCATGCCCTGGGCCTTGGCGGCGTCGACGGTCACGGGTTCGACCGACTCGATGCCCGAGTACGCACCGGCCAGCACCGAGGGGATGGCGAGCACGACGAGCGCCAGGAGCGGAGCCTGCAGGCCGATGCCGAGCAGGAGTCCGAACAGGGAGAGCACGCCGAGCGTCGGCAGTGCGCGGATCCCGCCGGACACGGCGATCGAGAAGCCCCGTGCGCGGCGCGTGTGGCCGATGGCGTACCCGATCGGCACGGCGATCACCGAGGCGATCACCACGGCGAGCAGCGTGATCCAGATGTGTTCCCAGAGGCGGCCGGGGATCGCGTTGTACCCGGAGTAGTTGGTGGGGTCGAAGACCCAGGCCAAGGCCTGTCCGATGATCACGAGGCGACCTCCGCTGCTTGCAGGACACGGCGGGTCCGGCGGCGCGACACCGAGGTCGTCCGGGTCCACGGCATGACGATCCGGCCGAGCAGCACCAGGATCCCGTCGAGCACGAACGCCAGGACGAGGACCATGACGATGCCGGAGATGATCTCCTCGTAGATCCCGCGGCCGAGGCCGTCCGTGAACAGCGAGCCGAGGCTCTGGATGCCGAGGACGGCGCCGACGGTCGTCAGCGAGATCGTGGACACCGAGACCACCCGCAGCCCGGCGAGCAGCACCGGCCCGGCCAACGGTAGTTCGACGCGGAAGAAGCGCTGCGCCGACGAGTACCCCATCGCGGTCGAGGCCGACTTCGTCCCCGAGTCCACCGAGGTGAGCCCGTCGACGGTCGACCGGACCATGAGCGCGAGGCCGTACAGGGTCAACCCGATCACGACGTTGACCGGGCTCTGCAGCCCGGTGCCGATGATGCCGGGCAGTGCCACGAACAGCGCCAGGGACGGGATCGCGTAAAGCAGACCGGCGAACGTCACGATGCCGCTGCCGACACCCGAGGCAAACCGCGATCCGCCGGGGCGCTGGAGTCGGACGACGAGCCAGCCGATGGGGATGGACAGCAGGAACGCGATGATGATCGGCGGGATGGCGATGGCCAGGTGCGCGACCGTGGCGTCACGGATCGTGTCGAGGTTCGCGAGGACCCACTTCACCGCGTGCCCTCACCCTGCGCCGGAGCACCCGGGGCGTCGAGCGACGCTCCGGCCTGGTTCGATGCGGGGTCGGCCTGCACCGCTGCGGCGGCGTCGACGACGTTGACCGGTCCGGTGAGGACACCGGCTGCACGCCCGTCGCCGTCCACGACGATGGGGCCCGTGGGGGTGTGCTCGACGCGCAGCGACCGACGCCCACGGCCGACGCCGATGAAGTTCGCGACGAAGTCGTCCGCCGGCTCGGCCAGGATCTCGGACGGCGTGCCCTGCTGGGCGATCTCGCCGCCCTTCTTCAGGATGACGACCTGGTCGCCGAGCTTGAACGCCTCGTCGATGTCGTGCGTCACGAACACGACGGTCTTGCCGAGTTCACGCTGCAGGCGGATGAGCTCGTCCTGCAGGTCGTTGCGGACCAGCGGGTCGACGGCGCCGAAGGGCTCGTCCATGAGCAGGATGTTCGGGTCGACGGCGAGGCCGCGGGCCACACCGACGCGCTGCTGCTGCCCGCCGGACAGCTGGGACGGGTACCGGTCGGCGAACGCCCGGTCGAGTCCCACGGTGTCCATGAGCTCGAGCGCACGCGTGCGGGCGTCGGCCTTCGACACCCCGGTGAGCAGGGGAACGGTCGCGATGTTGTCGACGACCTTGCGGTGCGGCAGCAGACCGGAGTTCTGCATGACGTACCCGATGCTCCGCCGGAGCTTCACGGGGTCGACGCCGGAGACGTCGGATCCGTCGATCTGCACGGAACCCGAGGTGGGGTCGACCATGCGGTTGATCATCCGGAGCAGCGTCGTCTTGCCGCAGCCGCTGGAGCCGACGAAGACGGTGGTGGTCCGGGACGGGATCACGAGGTCGAAGTCGTCGACCGCGGTGGTGCCGTCCGGGTAGGTCTTTCGTACCGAGCGGAACTCGATCATGGGTGCCCTTCTGTTCGGAGGTAGCCCGACTCCGGATGAGAGTACCCGTCGGGTCCGACAGCGGTTCACCCGTTCCGGCACGCGGCGCGTCCCGGACAGGTGCGCACCGCCGTGAACCGGACCGAGCGCACGACGGAACCAGCGCGGACGACGACGCCCGCGCCTCCTGTTCGGAAGCACGGGCGTCGTCGGATGGGTGCGGGACCCCGCGGCGGTCAGCCGGCGGCGACCACGGACTCCATGTGGGCACGGCTCATCGTGCGGTACTCGGCGATGAGCGCCGTGTCGGGGTGCTCGCGGTCGCGGTGGGCCCGCGCCAGCACGGCGTGGCCGGACTCGGCCAGCACCACCCAGGCACGTGCGATGCGCTCGTTGTCGGGCAGCCCGAACCGGTCGCGCATGATCTGCCCGACGGCGGCGCCGAGCGCTCCCATGCGGTCCTCGGCGTCACCGGTGCCGGTGTCCGCGGTGTCGCCGAAGCGGATCGCGCGGAAGCCGGGCTCGGTGCGGTACAGCTCGGCGGTCTCGTCGATCAGCGCGTCGCAGGCCTGCTGCCAGGTCTCCGCGCCGCTCGCGTCGAGCGCCGCGACGAAGCGCGCGGCGAGCCGCTGCGTGCAGCGGATGGCGAGGGCGTCGACCACGGCGATGCGGTCCGGGAAGTAGCGGTAGACGGTGCCGATGGACGCTCCGGCCCGCTCGGCGACCATCGCGGTCGTGAGTCGCTCGAACCCGATCTCGTCGATCACCGCGGCAGCAGCGTCGAGCAGACCCGCGAGGCGCGCCGAACTGCGGGCTTGGACCGGCTCGTTCCTGAGCAGTGATGATCCCCCCGGCAGAGCGTTCGTTACCTCGGTGACGAGCACGTGTTCTCCTCTTGCGCTCCAGCGCGGTTCGTTGGTGTGACGAGGACGATTTTCGCAGAGACCGGCTGGAACATGGCTGCGACTCACCACAGGTGCCGCGGGACGTGGACTTCCGGGTCCTGCATGGGATGATGGGGCGATGCCCGACCCGACGCCCCACGAGCCGTCGTTGGCCGAGCCGCTCCTGCACCGCGCGGCCCGCATCGAGGACGCCGTCCAGGAGTTCCGCGAGCACCGCGCCCGAAGCCGTGGCCTGGTCCCGACCGTCGTCCCCTACACCGGCTACGGCGCTCCCGGATGGGTCCGCATCCTCTGCCGCGTGCTGCTGACCCGCCGTGGCCTCGCCTCCGACGTCTCGTACGCCGGTGTCCGCGGGTGGAAGAGCTTCACGAGCGTCGCGGTCGACCACGCCGAGGTCACCGTCACCGCCGGTGGGGTCTCGCACGTCGTCGAGACCGACCGTGGCGGGGTCGTCGACACCATCGTGCCGATCGACCTCGAGCCGGGCTGGCGCACCGTCCGGTTGTCGGCCGGCGGCGGGCGCGACGTCGAGGCGGACGTGTTCGTCGTGCACCCCGACACCCGCTTCGGGCTGCTGTCCGACATCGACGACACCGTCATGGTGACCTCGCTCCCCCGTCCGATGCTGGCGGCGTGGAACTCCTTCGTCCTCACCGAGCACGCCCGCCGCCCCGTGCCGGGCATGTCCGTGCTGTACGAACGCGTGCAGGCGCAGCACCCCGGCTCCCCGACCGTGTACCTGTCCACCGGTGCCTGGAACGTCGCGCCGACCCTGCAGCGCTTCCTGACCCGCAACATGTACCCGTCCGGCACGCTCCTGCTCACCGACTGGGGCCCCACGCACGACCGGTTCTTCCGGAGCGGACAGCTGCACAAGCAGCAGAACCTGCGGCGCCTTGCGAAGGACTTCCCGGACGTGCAGTGGCTGCTCGTCGGCGACGACGGCCAGCACGACGAGTCGCTGTACGGCGAGTTCGCCCGCGAGCACCCGGAGAACGTCGCGGGCGTCGCCATCCGACAGCTGTCCACGAGCGAGGCGGTCCTGGCCGGCGGACGCTCCCGGGCGCAGGAACGCTCCCGCGACACCTCGGCGCCGTGGGTCTACGCGCCCGACGGTGCCGGGCTCTGGTCCGAACTCGCGCGGGTCGGGCTCGCCGAGGCGGACGCCTCCGACCCGGCCTGAGCGAGGCTTCAGGCACACCGACGGCACACTGCCGCCAGACGGCCGACGGCACACGGCCGCCAGAGGGCCGGCGGCCCGTCCGCGCGGCCACGACGCTCGGCCTCCGGGTGTTCGATCGGGGCATGAGCACCGACACGGACCGGACCGCCGACACCGAGCGAGCACCCGCGCCCCCCGCGACTCCCCCGAACCTGATCGAGGACCACGCCGTCATCGGCGACACCTCGACCGCCGCACTCGTCGGTCGCGACGGCACGATCGACTGGGCGTGCCTGCCGCGGTTCGACAGCGCCGCCACGTTCGCCTCGCTGCTCGGCACCGAGGGCCACGGGCACTGGACGCTCCGACCGACCGACCCCGCCGCGACGGCGCACCGGAAGTACCGTGGCGACACCCTCGTCCTGTCGACGGTGTGGACCACGGCGGACGGTGCCGTCGAGGTGACCGAGTTCATGCCCGTCGGCGCCCACCGCCCGTCCATCGTCCGGCGTGTCCGCGGCCTGAGCGGCTCGGTCGAGGTGCAGCAGACCCTGCGGATCCGGTTCGACTACGCCCTCGCGCTGCCGTGGGTGCGCCAGATCGGCGGCGATGAGGACCCGGCACTGCTCGCCACCGCCGGCCCCGGGTCGGTCATCGTGCGCGGTCCCCGCTTCCGGGCCTCGGACCACCGGCACACGGCCACCGCGACGATCCACGACGGTGACGTGCTCGACACCGTCCTCACCTGGTACCCCTCGCACCGCGAGCCCCCGGAGCCCGTCGACGTCGACGCCGAGCTCCACCGCACCGTGACGTGGTGGACGGACTGGATGGCGACGGCGCGCACCGAGGGTCGCTACGCCGACGCCGCCCGCCGCTCCCTCCTGCTGCTCCGCGCGATGACCCACGGCGAGACCGGCGGCGTGGTGGCCGCCGTGACCACGAGCCTGCCGGAGGACCCGGGCGGGGAACGCAACTGGGACTACCGCTACGTCTGGCTCCGTGACGCCTCCCTCGCCCTCGCCTCGCTCATCGCGCACGGCTACCGCGACGAGGCGGCACACTGGCGCGGCTGGTTGCTCCGCGCCATCGCCGGCGACCCCGCCGACGTGCAGATCATGTACGGCATCGCCGGGGAGCGCGAACTGCCGGAACGGGAGCTCCCGCACCTGCCCGGGTACGCCGGCTCGACGCCCGTCCGGGTCGGCAACGGCGCGTACACGCAGTACCAGGGCGACGTCTTCGGCGAGGTCCTGGCCGCCCTGCACGACGCCCGCGAGCTCGGGGTCGAGGAGAACGCCGACTCGTGGGCCCTGCAGCGCGCCCTGCTCGGCTACGTCGAGGAGCACTGGCAGGAGCCCGACAACGGCATCTGGGAGATGCGCGGCCCGCGACGGCACTTCACGCACTCGCGCGCGATGATCTGGGCCGCGTTCGACCGTGGGGTCGCCGCGGTCGAGGAGTTCGGTCTCGAAGGGCCCGTGGACCGCTGGCGCACCCTGCGCGACCAGGTCCGGGCCGAGATCGAGGAGCACGGCTGGAACGCTGCGCGCGGCAGCTACCGGCAGCACTACGACACCGACGAGGTCGACGCGAGCCTGCTCGTCCTGCCGCAGATCGGGTACGTCTCCGCCCACGACGCGCGCATGACCGGCACCGTCGCCGCCATCGAGCAGGACCTGTCGACCGGCGACGACGGGCTCGTGCTGCGGTACCGGACGTCGTCGGGGTTCGACGGGCTCGCCGGAGCGGAGCACCCGTTCCTGGCGTGCTCGTTCTGGCTCGTCGAGCAGTACGCGGCATCGGGCCGGATCGACGACGCCGAGCGCCTCATGGACGTGCTCGTCGGGTACGCGAACGACGTCGGCATGCTCTCCGAGGAGATCGACGTCGCCACCGGACACCACGTCGGCAACACCCCGCAGGTGCTGTCGCACCTGACGCTCGTGTCCGCGTCGGACGCGATCGCGCGGGCGCGGGGCGCGTCGACCGGGCACCGCACGCGGCTGCCCGTGCACGACGGCGGCACCCGCTCGTGGACCGGCGAGGGCGAGCGCGCCGGCAACCCCGCCTGACGCGGTGGTCCTGACCACGAACGGACGGGAGGCACGGTGCCAGCTGGCACCGTGCCTCCCGTCCGCAGTTCCGCCCGTTCAGGGCGCGACGGTCACGTCCGTCAGGACGACGACTCCCAGTCCGCCGGGCCGCGCGAACCAGCGCGGTACTCCTCGAGCGGGACCTCGTCGGCCTTCCAGGCCTTGACGACCGGCTCGACGATCTCCCAGCAGCGCTCGGCCACGTCGCCGCGGATCGACAGCAGCGGGTCGTCGTGGAAGATGCCGTTCAGGACCTCGCCGTAGGGGGTCAGCTCGCCGTCGCTGAACGACGACGACAGGGTGACCTGGCCCATCTCGAACGGGTTGCCACCGCCGTTGGCCGACACGGTCAGCTCGATCTCGTCCGGGTTCAGGACGATGCGGAGCGTGTCCGCCTTCGGGCGACCGCTCAGGCCGGAGGGCAGGCGCGTGACCGGCTTGAAGGTGATCAGCACCTCCTTCCGGCTGTTGCCGAGTGCCTTGCCGGACCGCAGCGTGAACGGGACGCCCTTCCAGCGGGCCGTGTCGACCTCGACCGAGATCTCGGCGAGCGTCTCGGTGCTCCGCGACTTGTCGACGCCGTCCTCGTCCTGGTACGACGGCAGCTCCTTGCCGTCGATCGTGCCGGCCGTGTAGACGGCGCGGCGCGACGCGATCTTCGCGTCGTCGCCCTTGAGCCGCGTCGAACGGAGCACCCGGGCCAGGGACGAGCGGAACTCGACCGCGTCGATGTCCGCCGGGGCGTCCATCGTCACGATGCCGAGGATCTGCAGCAGGTGCGACTGGATCATGTCGACCATCGCGCCGGCCTCGTCGTAGTACTGGGCGCGGTTCTCGAGACCGAGGGTCTCGTCGTAGAAGACGTCGACCTTCTCGATGTTGTCGGCGTTCCAGATCGGCTCGAACAGGCGGTTCGCGAAGCGCAGACCGATGATGTTCAGGACCGTGGTGCGTCCGAGGAAGTGGTCGGTGCGGTGCACGCGCTCTTCCGGGACCAGCTTCAGCACGGTCTCGTTGAGGGCCTGGGCGCTCGCGACGTCGGTGCCGAACGGCTTCTCGAAGGCGAGGGTGGTGCCGGCGGGGAGCTCGACCTGCTGCAGTGCCTCGCAGATGTCGGAGGCGATCTGCGGGGGCAGGGCGAAGTAGAGGATCGGCTCGGCCTCAGCCGCGTCGAGCAGTGCCGTGAGGTGCTCCGGGTCGGTGGGGTCGCCCTGGATGAACTGGGTCGACGCGAGCGTGGCGTCGACCTCGGGTCCCTTGACGTCCTGCGACGCGAAGGACTTCGTGACGATGTCCTTCCACTGCTCCTCGCTCCGGGCGCTGCGGCCCGTGCCGATGAGCTGGACGGGAACCGCTCGACCGCTCTGCAGGAACGTGCCGAGGCCCGGCAGCAGCAGGCGGGAGGCGAGGTCGCCCGTCGCGCCGAAGATGATGAGGGTGCGCTTGTCGGTCACCTGAGGTGACTCCTTTCGCTGTGGTGGGAGGTCCGCTCCAGTCAAGCCGCGGGCGGGCCCGTTTGTTCCGGATCGGGGACCGGAGATCGTGGGGCGCTGTGGTGTGCAGCGCCGGGTCGTGCGCTGCGTCGGCAGCGCAGGGTCGTGTGCTGTGGTCGTGCAGCGCCTGGACGCACTTCGGGCGGCACCGGATGTGGTGCCGCCCGAAGTGTCAGGTGCGTTGCAGCGTCAGGTCAGTGCCCGAAGTTGCCGCGGTAGTACTCGTAGACCCAGCCGACCAGGGTGACCGCCACCAGGGCGAGTCCGATCGGGACGATCCACAGCCCGGCTGCGACACCGAGGAAGCAGACGGCGACCGCTGCTGCCAGCAGGATGGGCCACCACGACCACGGGCTGAAGTGCCCGAGCTCGGCGTCGCCGTCCTCGATGTTGGCATCGGGGCGGTCCTCGGGCAGCACGCCGCCCTGGGACGCCATGACCTTGCCGAGGTAGAAGGCGATGAACGCGGACATGATGCCGGTCAGGCCGATCGCCACGGTGCCGACCCACTCCGGGTGGCCGTAGTAGAGCAGCGCCCAGATCGTGTACGCGGCGTCCGCGAGGATGAAGAACCCGAAGAGGATCCAGAACAGGTTGGTGTTCGCGCGCATCGGCTTACTTCACCTCGCCCTTCGCGGCGTCGTAGGTCGGGGCATCCGGGGCGTCCTTCGCGGGGCCGACACCGATCGGCACACCTGCCTCGGGGTGGTTCAGGTCGAAGGCCGGGGACTCGGAACGGATCCGCGGGATCGACGTGAAGTTGTGGCGGGGCGGCGGGCAGCTGGTGGCCCACTCGAGCGAGCGGCCGTAGCCCCACGGGTCGTTCACGGCGACCTTCGGTGCGTTCCGGGCCGTCACGTAGACGTTGAAGATGAACGGCAGGAACGAGATCGCGAGGATCATCGAGCCGATCGTCGACAGCTGGTTCATCCAGGTGAAGCCGTCGTTCGGCAGGTAGGTCGCGTAACGACGCGGCATGCCGATGACGCCCAGCCAGTGCTGGATGAGGAACGTGGTGTGGAACCCGATGAACAGGAGCCAGAAGTGGATCTTGCCGAGACGCTCGTTGAGCATCTTGCCCGTCCACTTCGGCCACCAGAAGTAGAAGCCGGAGAACATCGCGAAGACGACGGTGCCGAAGACCACGTAGTGGAAGTGCGCCACGACGAAGTACGAGTCGGACACGTGGAAGTCGAGCGGCGGCGACGCCAGGATCACACCGGTGAGGCCACCGAACGTGAACGTGATGAGGAAGCCGACGGCCCAGAGCAGCGGGGTCTCGAACGTCACCGAGCCGCGCCACATGGTGCCGACCCAGTTGAAGATCTTCACGCCGGTCGGGACCGCGATGAGCATCGTCATGAGCGAGAACCAGGGCAGCAGGACGCCACCCGTGACGTACATGTGGTGCGCCCAGACCGTGACCGACAGGGCCGCGATCGCGATGGTCGCGTAGACGAGGGTCTTGTACCCGAAGATCGGCTTGCGGCTGAAGACCGGGAAGACCTCGGACACGATGCCGAAGAACGGCAGCGCGATGATGTACACCTCGGGGTGCCCGAAGAACCAGAACAGGTGCTGCCAGAGCAGCGCACCGCCGTTGGCCGGGTTGAAGATCTGCGCGTCGAACACCCGGTCGAGCCCGAGGCCGAACAGCGCGGTGGCGAGCACCGGGAAGGCCATCAGGACGAGCAGCGCCGTCACGAGGGTGTTCCACGTGAAGATCGACATGCGGAACATCGTCAGACCCGGGGCACGCATCGTGATGATGGTGGTGATGAAGTTCACCGCGCCGAGGATCGTCGAGAAGCCGGTCATGCCGAGTCCGAAGACCCAGAGTGTGCCGCCGAGCCCTGGTGTGAACGTCGTGTCACTCAGTGGCGCGTAGGCGAACCAGCCGAACGAGGCCGCACCCTGCGGGGTGAGGAAGCCGCCGACCGCGATGAGCGAGCCGAACAGGTAGAGCCAGAACGCGAAGCCGTTGAGTCGCGGGAAGGCGACGTCGGGAGCACCGATCTGGAGCGGCATGATCGCGTTCGCGAAACCCGAGAAGAGCGGCGTCGCGAACATCAGCAGCATGATCGTGCCGTGCATCGTGAAGAGCTGGTTGTACTGCTCCTTCGTCGCGACCACGTGCAGGCCGGGCTCGAACAGCTGGGCACGGATGACCAGGGCCATCACACCCGCGAGCAGGAAGAAGACGAAGGACGCGATCAGGTACATGTACCCGATGGTCTTGTGGTCGGTGGAGGTGATCCACCGGACGATGATGTTGCCCTTCCGGCCCACCTTCGACGCCTGGAAGTCCGGCGAAGCAGTCTGGGTCGGTTGGCCGACGAAAGACGTTGTCATCTGACGAGCCCCTACTTGTTCTCGCTGGACGCCTCGACCGGCGCCTTGTTGTTCGGTTCGTTCGTGTTGGTGTTGTACTCGTCACCGAGGAGCCCGACCTTGCCCTGGTCCTTCAGGGTGTCGAGGTAGTCCTGGTACTGCGCCGGCGTGACGACCTTCACCTGGAAGAGCATCAGCGAGTGGTACTCACCGCAGAGCTCCGCGCACTTGCCCTGGTACGTCCCGAGCTTCTCCGGGATGAAGTACTCCCAGTTCGTCTTGCCGGGGAGCATGTCCTTCTTGTACAGGAAGTCGATGATCCAGAAGGAGTGGTCGACGTCGCGCGAGGAGAGCTCGATCGCGACCTTCTTGCCCTGCGGCAGGTAGAGGGTCGGCAGCTGCGACTCGTCGATGGCGCCCTTGGCGTTCTCTTCTTCCTGGGCCTGGATGCCCTGGTAGTAGACGCTGTCCTCGGGGTTGTCCTTGTTGATGTAGTTGAAGTCCCACGCCCAGCGCTTGCCGTACACGTGCACGGTGGCGTCGGGGTCGTCGAACGGCTTCTCGATCGCGGCCTGGTCCTTCGCGGTGAAGGCGAAGAAGCCGAGCACCAGGATGAGCGGCACGATCGTGTAGAAGATCTCGAGCGGCATGTTGTAGCGCATCTGCACGGGCAGGCCGGTCTGGCCCTTCCGGCGGCGGTACACGATGGCGGCCCAGATGATCAGACCCCAGACGATGAGACCGACGGCGAGGAGCACCACCCAGCTGGTGGTCCACAGGCCGACGATGCGGCTCGTGTGGTTGGTGACGTCCTTCGTCTCCTCCGTGCCGGGGAGCCATCCGTTCATCTGCTGCTGCGTGCAGCCAGCCAGTGCGATGACCAGACCGACGGCCACCGGGACGGCCGCCCAACGTATACGGCGATTCGAACGCACTGTTACCTCTCGCAAAAGACGTGAGCCCGGAGCCGAACCCGCCGAGTCGCACGAAGGCGACACGTGGCTGGCTCCCAGCTTGATTGGAACACTCCTAGCTTACTCGCAGCTCGGTACCGCTCGCGCACACCCGACACGCTCATCGCCGCGATCCGCACTCCTGACCGGCCGTTTTCCCCGGTCACACTGCGACCGCATCCCCCGACGAACGCGAGCGGGGAGCGACCGTGTCGGTCGCTCCCCGCTCGCGTGTCGGATCGGCTGGTGATCAGTGGAAGCTGTCACCGCACGCGCAGCTGCCCTGCGCGTTCGGGTTGTCGATCGTGAAGCCCTGCTTCTGGATGGTGTCCTCGAAGTCGATCGTCGCGCCGTCGAGGTACGGGACGCTCATCTTGTCGACGACGACCTCGACCCCGTCGAACTCGGCGGTGACGTCACCGTCGAGCAGGCGCTCGTCGAAGTACAGCTGGTAGATCAGACCCGAGCAGCCCCCGGGCTGGACGGCGAGGCGCAGGCGCAGGTCGTCGCGGCCCTCCTGCTCGAGGAGACTCGCCACCTTGCCGGCCGCGGCGTCGCTCAGGAGGACGCCATGCGAGGCCGCCTCGGTCACCGGTGCGTCGGTGGTGATGGTGTCGCTCATCGCGCGTCTCCCTCCGGGCGGTGCGGTTCACCGCGCCTGGCGTCGATTGTAAGCACCGTCAGCTGCGCGTCGCGAGCCTGGCGAGCAGGATCGCCTCGGACGCGATGGCCCGATGCAGGACGCCGAGGTGCTGCGACTCGTTCGGGCTGTGGGCGCGGGTGTCCGGGTCCTCCACCCCGGTGACCAGGATCTGGGCCTCCGGGAACTCCGCGGCGAGGTCCGAGACGAACGGGATCGAGCCGCCGATGCCCTGTTCGACCGCCTCGGCACCCCAGCCCTCGCGCATGGCCGTGCGGGCCTCCTGGACGGCCCAGCCGGCCGTGTCGACGAGGAAGCCGTCGCCGCTGTCCGGCTCGGAGATCTCCATGCGGGCACCGAAGGGCACGTGTGCCCGCAGGTGCCGCTCGACGGCCGCGTACGCCTCCGTGGCGGGCTGGCCGGGTGCGACCCGCACCGACACGCGGGCGGAGACGGTCGGCAGCAGCGTGTTGGAGGCGTTCGCGACGCTCGGCACGTCCATGCCGGTCACGGTGATCGACGGCTGGAACCACATGCGCGACAGGACCTCGCCGGTGCCGATCGGTCGGACGCCCTCGACCAGGGCCGCGTCCACGGCGAGCTCGTCGTCGGTCCGCGCCGGGACATCGGCCTCGTACGAGGTGAGCCCGTCGACGGCGACCGAACCGGCGTCGTCGTGCAGGGACGCGAGCAGCTTGACCATCGGGATCATGGCGTCCGGCGCCGCTCCCCCGAACATCCCGCTGTGGCTGGCGTGCTCGAGGGTCGTCAGGGTGAGCTTGAAGGTGACGTTGCCGCGGAGTGACACGGTGATCGACGGCACGTCGACCGACCAGTTGTCGCTGTCGGCCACCACGATGACGTCGGCGGCCAGGTGCTCCTTCTGCTCACGCAGGAAGGTGCGGAAGGACCGGGAGCCGAACTCCTCCTCGCCCTCGACGAACAGGACGACACCGAGGTCGAGGTCGTCGCCGAACTGCGCGTGGATCGCCCGGAGCGACGCGATGTGGGTCATCACACCGGCCTTGTCGTCCGAGGCGCCGCGACCGTACAGCCGGTCACCGCAGAGGGTCGGCTCGAACGGCGGGGTCTCCCACAGGGCGTCGTCGCCCTGCGGCTGCACGTCGTGGTGGGCGTAGAGCATGACGGTCGGCTTGCCGTTCCGGGCCGGGCGGACGGCGAGCACCGCGGGCTGGCCGAGCTCGAGCGGCTCGTCGTCGCTGATCGCCGAACGGATGATCTCGACCTGGTCCTCGGCGAAGACCCCGGTGCTCAGCGCCAGGTCCGCCACGGCACGCGCGCTCGCGAGCACGTGCGCCTCGTCGAACGCCGACCACGACACCGACGGGATCCGCACCAGCGCGGACAGATCGGCGATCGTCGTGGGCAGTGCACCCTGCACCTGTTCGCGCAGGGCGTCGAGGAGAGCGGGATCGGTCGCGGAGCTGGGCTGTGCGGTGTCGGTCATGCCCGGTAATCTAGAGGACGATCCCGCACGCACAACGCCGTTAGGAACGCACCGTGGCGAAGGCAGCCCCCAAGACCAACACGACCGTGAACCCCACCGAGGAAGAACTCCTCGAGCAGGGCAAGGGCCGCCCGACGCCGTCCCGCCGTGAGCGCGAGGCAGCGAACCGCCGCCCCCTCGTCGGCAACACGCCGGTCGACAAGAAGGCCGCCCGCGCGCGTCTCAACTCCGACCGCGAGCGTGCCCGCGTCGGCATGGCCAACGGCGAGGAGCGCTACCTGCCGGCGAAGGACCGCGGTGAGCAGCGTCGCTTCGTCCGCAACTGGATCGACGCGCGCTGGAACGTCGGCGAGATCATGATGCCGGTGCTCGTGCTGTTCCTGATCGTCGGGTTCGCCGCCTCGCAGACCGCGATCGCCTCGTACTCGCTCCTGCTCGTGTGGGCGTTCGTGGCCCTGTTCGTGATCGACTGCGTGGTCCTCTGGCTGTCGATGCGTCGCAAGCTCACCACCAAGTTCGGCGAGATGCAGCGCGGCACGTTCCTCTACATCCTGACGCGGGCGTGGCAGCTGCGGTTCCTGCGCCTGCCGAAGCCCCAGGTCAAGCGCGGGCAGTACCCCGCCCTCTGACCCCAGGGTCGCTGTCCGAAGCGCCGTCCGGCCTCGCCGGGCGGCGCTTCGTCGTTCCGGCGTGCGCGCGCTGCGCGGCGAGGTTCCACGACTCGCCGCGTGCGCGTCGCCGAAGTTCCACAAACGGCCCGCCCGCGCGCCGAGGTTCCGAAATCTCGGACACTCAGCGGCCGCGGCCGGGCGTGGCCACGCACCGGCGGACGGGAGGCCCGTGGCGGGACCGCACCGGGCCTCCCGTCCCAGGGGTGGCCGGCGAGGTTCCACGACTCGCCGCATGCACGCCGCCGAGGTTCCACAGACGGCCGCCGAGGGCCGCGAGATGCCGAGATTTCGGAACCTGGAGGGCGCCGGGCGGGACGCGCGCCCGCCCGCGCCCGCGCTCAGCGCGCGGCGCGGCGCAGCCGCTTGCGACGCAAGCGGTTGATGCGCGTGGCCCAGCTCGGCCCCTCGTAGAGGAACGCCGTGTAGCCCTGCACCAGGGTGGCCCCGGCGTCGATGCGGTCCTGCACGTCCTGCTCGGTCGTCACCCCGCCGACGGCGATGACGCAGAACTCGGCGGGCACCGCGGCACGGACCCGACGCAGCACCTCGAGGGAGCGCGCGGCCACGGGAGCGCCGGAGAGTCCCCCGGCACCCATCGCCTCGACGTCGGCCGGGTCCGCGGTGAGCCCCTCACGGGAGATCGTCGTGTTGTTGGCGATGATGCCCGACAGCCCGAGCGACACCGCGAGGCCGGCGATGGCGTCGACCTGCTCGTCGGTCAGGTCCGGCGCGATCTTCACCAGCACGGGAGTGTCACCGGCGGCGTCGCGGACGGCGGACAGCAGCGGTCGGAGCTGGTCGAGTTCCTGCAGGCCGCGCAGGCCGGGCGTGTTCGGTGAGCTGACGTTGACCGCCAGGTAGTCCGCGAACGGCGCGAGGCGTCGTGTCGACTCCAGGTAGTCGTCGATGGCGTCCTCGACGGCGACGACCCGGCTCTTGCCGATGTTCACGCCGATGACCGGGCGACCCGGGTTGCGTCGGGCGCGCTCGAGCCGGCGGGCAGCAGCACCGGCGCCGTGGTTGTTGAAGCCCATCCGGTTGATGAGGGCGCGGTCCTCGATGAGACGGAACAGGCGCGGACGCTCGTTGCCGGGCTGGGGCTTCGCCGTGATCGTGCCGACCTCGACGTGACCGAAGCCGAGCAGACCGAGGCCACCGATGCCGCGGGCGTCCTTGTCGAACCCGGCGGCGAGGCCGAAGCGCGACGGGAAGTGGATGCCCATCGTCGTGATGCCGTCAGCAGCTGCTGGGCGGGAGTACCGCTCGACCAGACCGCCGACGAACGGCACGTGGGGCAGCGCCTTGATGACGGCGAACGCCAGGTGGTGGGCCCGCTCAGGGTCCATCTTGGCGAAGACCGACCGGAAGACGACGGCGTACCCGGACCGGACCAGGCCTTCCGCGACCCCGCTCACGCGCCGGCACCCGCCGGCGAGCCGGCAGCGTGGTGGTCACGGCGGAGCTGGCTGATGGCGTCCTCGAAGTCCTCGAGCGAGTCGAAGGCCTGGTAGACGCTGGCGAACCGCAGGTACGCGACCTCGTCCAGCTCACGGAGCGGCGCGAGGATCGCGAGGCCGATGTCGTTCGCGTCGATCTGGCTCGAGCCGGACGACCGCACGGTCTCCTCGACGCGCTGCGCGAGCACGGCCAGGTCGCCGTCGGTGACCGGGCGCCCCTGGCAGGCCTTGCGCACGCCGGAGACGATCTTGTCGCGGCTGAACGGTTCTGTGACGCCGTTGCGCTTGACGACGTTGAGCGACGCAGTCTCGGTGGTCGAGAAGCGTCGTCCGCAGTTCGGGCACTGTCGACGGCGGCGGATGGAGGTTCCGTCGTCGCTCGTCCGTGAGTCGACGACGCGCGAGTCCGGGTGGCGGCAGAAAGGGCAGAACATGTCGTGGCCCAGGCTATCGGTTCGTGCGCTCCGTCACGGCGGCGCCGTGCGCGGGGAGCTGCTCCTCGGTCGACAGCGCGACGATGTGCGCGGCGACCTCGTCGAGCGCCGACGCCGAGTACCGGATGACCTGCTGCGGCCGCAGGAACGTCGACGCGGACAGCCCGGAACCGAAGCGCGCCTGGCCGCCGGTGGGCAGCACGTGGTTCGACCCGGCCAGGTAGTCCCCCAGGCTGACGGGCGTGCTCGGCCCGACGAACACCGCTCCGGCGGCGTCGATGTCGGCGAGCACCGCGTCGTCGTCGGCCGTCTGGATCTCGAGGTGCTCCGGCCCGTACGCGTTGCTCACGGTCGCGGCGTCGGCGAGCGAGTCCACCAGCACGATCGCGGACTGCGGTCCGTCCAGGGCGGTCTGGAGGCGCGCAGCCGTCCCGAGCACCGCCGTGCGTTCCGGGATGGCGGCTTCGACCGCATCGGCGAACGTCGCCGACGTCGTCACCAGCACACTGCCGGCCTGCTCGTCGTGCTCGGCCTGGCTGATGAGGTCGGCGGCGACGAACCCGGGGTCGGCGGTCTCGTCGGCGATCACGAGGATCTCGGTCGCGCCGGCCTCGGCGTCGATGCCGACGACACCGCGCACCAGGCGCTTCGCGGCGGCCACGTAGTTGTTGCCAGGACCGGTGACCAGGTCGACGGGCTCCAGGTCGATCGCGGGGACGCCGTAGGCCAGCGCGCCGATCGCGCCGGCACCGCCCATCGCGTAGACCTCGTCGATGCCGAGCAGTCCGGCCGCGGCCAGGATCGTCGGGTGGACCGCACCGCCGTGGTCGCGCTGCGGCGGGGACACGAGCGCGATCGACCGGACCCCGGCGACCTGTGCGGGCACGACGTTCATGACGACGCTCGACGGGTAGACGGCCTTGCCGCCGGGCACGTAGAGGCCGACGCGGCGCATCGGCTGCCAGCGCTGGTGCACCTCGGCGCCGTCGGCGAGCGTGGTGACGGAGCCGGCCGGCACCTGTGCGGCGCTGGCGGCGCGGACGCGGAGGATGGCTTCGTCGAGCGCTTCCCGTAGTTCGGGGGTCAGCCCGGCCACGGCTGCTGCGATCTCGGCGACCGGCACCCGGACGTTCGCCGGGGCGCCGCCGTCGAAGCGTTCGGCCTGGTCGTGCAGTGCGTCCGCTCCGCGGTGTCGGACGTCCTCGACCAGCTCGCGGGCGGCGTCGACCGCGTGCGAGACGTCACCCACGGCGCGCGGCATGAGTCGGAGGAGTTCGGCACGGGCGGGCAGGCCGCCACGGAGGTCGATTCGCTGCATCATCAGGGGACAAGCCTACCGAGGTGCTCCCCCACGCCCAGTAACGTGAGGGTCGATGAACTTCGAGAAGGCACGGCGCCTGGTCAGCGACCTCGTCCGGGTGAACGAGCGGTACGCGCGGGACGGCCACTACCGCAACGACGTCCGCGAACGGCTCGGGCGCACGGTGTCCCGCGTGGACGTCGGCGTGGCCCGGCGCGAGCGTGACCGCGCACCGCTGGCTGCCCGACCGTTCGAGGGGCTGGTCGAGACGAGCCTCGCCCTGGCGGGCATCCGGACGGTCGACCGGGAGCCCGAGGTGGTGCTCGTCGTCGACGAGCTCCGCGAGGGCGCGGCGTTCGCCGGGGTGCAGACGGCGCTGGCCGTCGCGATCGCGCTCGGTGCACGCCTGGGCCGGTCGGTCCGGGTCGTCATGGTCCGCTGGACCACGCCCGGCAACAGTGCGGCCGCGGCCGAGGCGCTCGTGGCGGACCGGTTCCCGGAGTCGCGGGTCGACGGCCGCCCGGGGGTCCGCGTGGTCCGACGCGAGGACGTCCTGGACACCGAGTTCGGCCGCGACGACGTCTGGATCGCCACGCACTGGAAGACCGCGCACCCGATCGACGTCGCCGTGACCGCCGGGGTCGTCCCGCGCGACCGGGTGGTGTACCTGGTGCAGGACTACGAGCCCGGCTTCAGCCCGTGGTCGACCGAGTACGCCGTCGCCGCCTCGACCTACCGCGCCGGCTTCCGGGTGCTCGTCAACTCGGAGCCCCTGCGGAAGTACCTGGCCGACGTCGAGGACCTGGACGTGCCGGCGGAGCGGACCTTCGCACCGCACCTGGACGTGGAGCTGCTCGAACGCGTCGCCACGGCCCGACGGCACGAGGACGTCGTCCGGGTGCTGTTCTACGGCCGCCCGAGCAAGCACCGCAACCTGTTCCGGCTCGGTGTCGCCGCCCTGCGCGTCGCGGTGCAGGAGCTCGCGGCCGACGGGATCCGGGTGGAGTTCCACTCGGCCGGCGAGCAGCACGGCGACGTCGAGCTCGACGGCGGCAGGGGCGACGTCAAGCTCGTGAGCCACGGCACGATGCCCTGGGACGACTACTTCCGCTTCATCGCCTCGACCAACGTCGTGCTCTCGCTGCAGCACAGTCCGCACCCGAGCCACCCGCCGTTCGACGGCGCGATCTCCGGCGCTCGCGTGGTCACGAACGAGTTCCGCGGCACTCGTGCGCACCTGCACCCCAACCTGACGGCCGTGCCCGCCGACGCCCGGTCGCTCGGCCTGGCCGTCGCCGACGCCGTCCGTCGCGCCGCGGCCGAGGGCCCCACCGGCTTCGCCCCGCTCGCCGAGCACGCGCTCGGCGGTCCGCTCGACGCGGCCGTCGACGCACTTGCGAACGCGCTCGAGCACGACAGTCGCGACAGCCACGACAGCCACGACAGCCACGACGACCAGCACGACCACGAGGAGTCCGCCCGATGACCCGCACCACCCTCGTCGTCGTCCCCGTCTACGGCGACCTCGAGTCCCTGCTGCGCTGCGTGGACGGGCTCGTCGAGCACCTCGACACGTCGGTGCACCGGGTGCTGCTCGTCAACGACTGCGGTCCCGACGCCGACGCGATCGAACGCGCCCTGCTCGAGCGGATCGACGGTCGGCCGGGGTTCCGGTACGAGCGCAACGACGGCAACCTCGGGTTCGTCGGCACGTGCAACCGTGCCGTCCTCGAGCTCGACCGCGGCACCGAAGGCACCGGCACCACGGGAGAGGCCGTCCTGCTGCTCAACAGCGACGCCGTGCCCACCGCGGGGTTCCTGGACGCCATGCTCGACGTGCTCGACGAGGACCGCACCGGCGTCGTCACGGCACGGAGCGACAACGCCACGATCGCGAGCATCCCCTACCGCCTGACCAACCGGGGTGCCGCACGCACCGAGGAGCGCACGCGGGCCGTCTGGGGCGCGGTCGCCCCGCTCCTGCCGGTCTCGCAGGTCCTGCCCGTCGCGATGGGCTTCTGCTTCCTCACCCGCCGCGAGCTGATCACCGAGCACGGGTTGTTCGACGACGCCTTCGCCCCCGGGTACGGCGAGGAGAACGACTACTGCCTGCGCCTCGCCGAGCACGGCTGGACGTCGCGGATCGCCAACCGCGCGCTGGTCCTGCACGCCGGCGGCAAGAGCTTCTCGGGCAACCGCAACGCCCTCCGCGCTGCGCACCAGCGCGAGCTCGAGCGCCGCTACCCGTTCCTGCCGGACGCCGTCGCCGCCTACCAGCGGCACGGCTCGACGGCGACGGAGCGCTTCGCCGACGCCCTGGTCCCCGCGGGTCCCCCGCCCCGCCTCGCCGTCGACCTGCGGCACGTCGAGGACGCCGGTGGTCTGGTCCGCGAGATCGACGCGGCCTTCGCGGACGGCTTCGACCTGGAGGCCCGGCTCGCCCCCGGCACGTCGGTCCCCGTAGGGTGGACGGTCACCTCCGACGCCCCGAACCCGGACGACCTCGTCACCGTCACGGTCCTCGTGGACCCCACACCCGCCGAGGTCGTCGCCGCCAACCGACGGTCGCTGGAGCTCGTGGTCGTGCGGTCCGCGCCGACCGCCCTGCCGTGGTCGTCCCCGGCGCACCGAGCCGGAGCCGACCAGGTCGCCGTGCTGCTGGACCCGCACGTCGTCGCCACGACCCGCGGCGGACTCGTCGCGGCGCGCGAGCATCTCGACCGTCGCCTGACCGCGCCGCTCGCCTCGCGCTCCGAGGCCCTCGAGGGCCGATGGGCAGCGCTCCTCCCCCTCGACCTCACCGCCGCCGAGGTCGCGGCGGGGAACGCCTCCGACGAGGTCACCCGGCTCCGCCGCGAGCTCGACGACCTGCGCGCGAGCCGCTCGTTCCGTACCGGCCAGGCGATCGCCAAGGTCGCCGCACGGCTGCCGGGTCGCCGCTGATGGCCGAGGCGAAGGGCCTCGGCCGCGTCGCGCGGCGCCTGGCGCGCCCGTTCCGTGGCCCCGAGAAGCCGTTGACCGTCACGGACCGGCTCGACCGCTGGGCCCGGCGGATCGCCGAGTTCGGTGTGCTCGACCGCGCGTACTTCGAGGCCCAGACCGGACGCACGTTCGACAGCGACGCCGACGCCATCGCGTTCTACGTGCACAACGACGGGCAGCGAGGACTCTCGCTGCACCCGCTCATCGAGCACGAGTGGATGCGCGAGCACCAGCCCGTCCCGGCGATGTCCTGGTACGACGCCCTGCACCAGGAGGGCCCGGAGCTCTTCCAGACCGGACCCCTCTTCGACGCTGGCGTGTACGCCGCCTCGGTGCCGGAAGCCGACCGCCCGGCGTCCACGCTCGATGCGCTCCGCGACTTCCTGCGGAACGCGACCGACGCGACCACGCTCCCCGTGCCTCCCGGCCGCCGTGGCCACGCACCGACCTGGGGCGCCGCACGCGACGCAGCCGTCTCCGCTGCTCGCGCCTTCGCCGACGCGCAGCACCGGACCCGGCGCCGCTACCGAGCCACGTGGGACGGGCCCGACGTCACCGAGGCGCTCAGCCGGTACCCGCGCGGTGTCGCGCGACGCGACGCGGAGCAACCGCTCGTGTCGATCGTGATGCCCGTGTACCGACGCGCCGACGTGGTCGGTGCGGCGATCGCCTCGGTGCGCGCGCAGCGGCACGCGAACTGGGAGCTCCTCGTCGTCGACGACGGGTCCGGCGACGAGACCGCCGAGGTCGTGCGTCGGATCGCCGCCGACGAGCCGCGCGTCCGCCTGGTCGAGCGGGAGAACGGCGGGGCGGGAGCCGCGCGCAACACCGGACTCGCGGCGGTGCGCGGCGACTTCGTCGCGTTCCTCGACGCCGACAACACCTGGCGACCCGAGCACCTGTCCGCCGCACTCGCCGGGCTGCTCGAGACGGACGGCCCCGGCGTGCACACCGGCGTCCGGATGATCGGCGCGAACAACGCCGACGACTCCACCGCCCCCGCCGAGACGTACCGCGGCGAGGACGGCACGCTCGACGACCTGCTCGCCGGCAACTTCATCGACCTGAACGCGCTCGTCGTCCGTCGTGACGTCGCCGCTGCCGTCGGGCCGTTCGACGAGACCCTGCGCCGCTGGATCGACTGGGAGTGGCTGCTGCGCATCGGGAAGCGCTCCGGCGTGCCCGCGTACGTGCCCGTGATCGGCGTCGACTACGACAACGTCCGCGACCCGCGGCGGGTCTCCTCCGCCCAGCCCGCGTCGTGGCAGGAGGTCGCGCTCGCCCGCCACCGCATCGACTGGGACGCCCTGGCCGAGGCAGCACCGGCGCGCGACGCCGGACTCGTCTCCGTCGTCGTGCCGGTGTTCCGCGACTGGACGATGACCCGGCGTGCCGTGGACGCCGTGCTGCACGCCGCCGAACACGAGGGCGACCGGGTCGAGGTGGTCCTGGTCGACAACGGCTCACCGCGCTCGGTCTCGGCCGTGCTCGGCGCCTGGTTCGGCGACGAGCCGCGGGTCCTGCTGCAGCGCGAGGACCGGAACCGGAACTTCGGGCTGGGCAGCGACCTCGGCCTGGCCCGGTCCACCGGCGGCACCGTCGTCATGCTCAACAACGACACCGAGGTCACGACCGGGTGGCTGCAGCCGCTGGTGTCCGCGCTGGAGGACCCGTCCGTGCTCGGCGCGCAACCGCTGCTCGTCTACCCGGACGGGGTCGTGCAGGCAGCGGGCACGGTGTTCGGCGGCGACAAGGTGCTGCCCTGGCACTTCCTCGGCGACCACCCGCGGTACGACGCTTCGCGGGCGTTGGCGGGTGCCGGGACCGACGCCGCCCGGCTGGGTGCTGCCGGTGGTCGCCGCTTCTCGGCGATCACTGCTGCTGCCGCTGCGTTCCGGGCCGCCGACCTGATCCGCTGGCACGGGTTCGACCCGGTGTTCGCGAACGGGCTCGAGGACGTCGACCTGTGCCTGCGGGCCCTCGCCGCGTCACCGGACGGCTCGGCCTTCGCCGTCGTGCCGTCCTCGGTCGTCGTGCACCACGAGAGCCGGACCCCCGGTCGCGACGACGCCCGGGTGGACAACCGGCGGGTGTTCGACGAGCGCTGGCGCGGGCGGTACCCGGCGGCGGACGCCGGAGCACACTACGAGGCGGCCGGCCTGCGGTGGCTCGGTGTCGAGCCGGGGCTGCCGAAGGGGCACGCCGTGATGGTGCGGTCGTCGCGGCCGATCGTCGTCCGGGACCTCGCAGGCGGTTCCGGCGGTTCCGCAGCTGCCGGTCTTCGGGTCGCGGTGAAGCACGACGGGACTCGGGTGGCGGACGTCACCGCGCTGGTGACCTCGCTCGAGGCTGCCGGTCACTCCGTGCAGATCGACCTGCCGACGTCCTGGTACCGGGGGTCGAGCGGACTCGACGACGTCACGGTGCTGGTCAGCGGCGGCACGGGGTCGGACGTCTCGTCGTTCGTGCCGCAGCCGGGCGCGCGGAACGTCGTGTGGCTCACGGCGGGGCAGATCGTGGCGGACGGGGACTTCGCCGAGGTGGTGCCGGCCGGTGCCGGTGCCGATCAGGTCAGCCGGACGCTCTGACCCGAGGCTTCGTCGCGTCCCAGGCGGATTCTTCGGGGTCGTTCACCGGCTTCCGAGGCGATCGCTCCCCGTTGTTCACCTTCGGCGCGCAGCATGGTCCCATGTCGCTCATCTCAGACGTCGTGCGGTCGACCTTCACGACCAAGTGCTCGGTGTGCGGTGCAGTCATCCTGAAGCGCGATGCGCTCGACCACGAGGGCCAGGCGTTCTGCTCGGTCCTGCACGAGGCCGAGTTCATCGTCGCCACGCTCGACTGACGCCACCCCGCTCTCCGGCCGAGTCCCCGTAGGATCGGTCGGTGCCCGATCGCCTCCTCGCGGTGTTCCCTGCCTACCGCGACAACCCGTACCTCAACCTCATGCTGCTGGCCCCACGGGCACGCGGCTGGAACGTCCTCGAGAGCCTGCGTCTGGAGCAGCTCGAGCAGCACCTCGGCCGGCTCGGTACCGGCGACGTCTTCCACATGCACTGGACGTCCCCGATCGTGCAGCGACACGACGACGACCTCGACGAAGCGCAGGCGCGGCTCGATCGCTTCCGCGCCGCCGTCGACGCGGCGCGCACGCGCGGAGCACGTCTCGTCTGGACCATCCACAACGTCCTCCCCCACGATGCACGGCACCTCGAGCTCGAACTCGACCTGAACCGCTACCTGGCCGGCGCCGCAGACGTCGTCCACGTGATGAACCGGGACACACCCACGGCCGTGTCCTCGTACTACGAGCTCGACCCGGAAAAGGTCGTGCACCTCCCGCACCCGAGCTACCAGGGCGTCTACCCGGACTCGGTGTCGCGCGAGGAAGCGCGCGCGTCGCTCGGACTCACGGACCGCGACCACGCCGTCCTCGCCTTCGGCCAGATGCGCCCGTACAAGGGCATCGACGTCCTGGTCGAAGCCGTGCGTCGGACGAAGCCGTCCGAGCGGCCAGTGCTCCTGCTGGCCGGCCGGACCACGTCCGACGACCGTGACTACATCGACCGGCTGCTCGGCGACGACGTGCGTGCAGTGCGCGAGCACGATCAGGTCGAGGACATCGACGTCCAGCGGTGGTTCCGAGCGGCAGACACTGCGGTGTTCCCCTACCGGCGGGTGCTCAACTCCGGGGTCCTGCACCTCGCCGCGTCGTTCGGCGTGCCGTCGGTCCTGCCGGACGAGCCGCACCTGCGTGCCGAGTTCGGCGACGAGGCGTGGGTCAGGTGGTTCGACGCCGGCGATGCCGTGGAGTCCTTGCGCGTGACGCTGGCGGCGCCTGCCGCGGGTGCTGCCGAGGCCGCGGAGTTCAGCCGGCGGCTGGCGCCGTTCGCATCGTCGCGGCGGTACACGGCGTTGCTCGACGCCGTTCAGGGGTAGTGGCGCGGCCCCACGTCGGGACCCAGGGGCCGACTGCCGCGGGGCAGTCGGCTCAGAACAGGAAGCGCTTCGCCGGGGTCGCCCGCAGGACGAGCGCGACGAGGAGCGGCACGAAGTACGCGATGAGGAACGTCCACTTCGACGACGGCAGGCCGAGACGCTCCGTGATCGCCAGTGACAGCGTGTGCGTCAGGATCATCGGGATCGCGCAGGCGGCGACGGCGAAGACCACGGTCCGGCCCCAGCGCGGGATCCAGCGTTCCGTCCCCTCAGCGACCAGGAGCATGCCACACGAGATCGCCGCCGCCATCAGCACGCTGAGCACCGGCGTCCCGAGGTTGCCGGCCTTCATGTTGAGCGTGTCGAGGGCTCCCGACCAACCGAGCCACCACGACGGGACGAGCAGGACCAGCCCCGTGACGATCGGGCGGTCGATCGTGGCACGGAAACGACGGAGGAGCATCCCGACGAGCATGAACGCGAGCGCGGGCATCGCCATGCCCGCCGACTCCGGGATGTGCGCGATGGCGAAGCGGTCACCGATGCACCAGGCGATGCCGACGCCTGCAACGAACCAGGGCAGGACCGGGTGGACGCGTTCGAGCCACCGCATCAGCACTGCGGCGACGAAGAGACAGGTGACGAACCAGAACGCCGAGTACGGCCGCGAGATCCAGTCGCCGCCGAGGGGCAGCAGGGTGAGTGTCCTGGTGTCCAACGGATCGCCCAGCGCAGCACGGAACGCGAACCAGATCAGGGTCACGAGGACGAGCCAGCTGAGGTACGGGACCAAGAGGGTGCGCGCACGCCGTCCGAGTTCGTCGGAGGCTGAACGACCGGACTTCCAGAGGTACCCGGTCAGGACGAAGAAGACCGGGACGTGCCACGTGTAGAGACCCGCCTGGGCGAAGTGCCGCTGGTCCCAGGTGTGCCCGGCGACGATCGCGACGACGCCCACCACCCGGACGAGGTCGACCGCGACCGAACGGTCCGATCGGCTCCGGCGCGTCGCGAGGTGTTCCGGGACGGCCGGCGTCGAGAGCATGCTTCATCGTACCGATCGACAGAGACCGGGCCGGCCGCAGCGTCAGCGGCGGTCGTCCTGTGCGGCGGACGTCCCCACGGCGAGGATGATGCTCCGGAACGCCTCGCCGAGCTGCCGGTACTCGGCGGCGCCCGCCGGGTGTGTGCCGTCGGTGCTCACTCCGGCCGCCCACGAGGACCCGGACCGGGCGAACGTCCACGGATCCGCCCACGTCCACCCTTCGTCGGCGACGAACTGCTGCAGCGCCGTCCGGTAGGTGGCCGCTGCTCCCGGCCGCCACCTGTACGGCGGCAGGTCCGCCACGATGACCTTGCGGGCGCCGACCGTCTCGACGATCCGCTCGTACGCCGAGCGCTCCTCGTCGAGCGACTTCCCGAGGCGGACGGCGTTCGTGCCCGCCAGGATCACCAGCACGTCGACGTCGCCGACCGGTCTGACGGCTGCTGCCATGGCGTCCGGGGTCGCGCCGGCCCGTGCCCATCCACCGGCGTACTCGATGCCGTCGCCCTGTGCGTACGTCATCCAGCTCTCGTCGTCCAGGCCGTTGCCGAGGAAACCCGATCGTCCCGCGCTCAGGGAGTCCCCGACCACGGCGACACGCAGGTCGTGCTCGGGCGCGACCTCGGCTGCTCGGAGAGCGTTCGGTTCGACGGTCACCACGGGGACCGCGACGGCGACTGCAAGCGCAACGGCAGCCATCAGGTATCGAGAGCGACGCACGAACGACATTCTCTCGCACCAGCGGTCCCCGACGGCACGTGCGGGTACCCCCAGATCAGCCGACGACGCTGAGCGGCTGGGTGCGGTCCAGAGCGGTCGCGAGCCACGGACCGAGCGAAGCGCTGTAGGTGTTGGACAGGTGGGACCCGTCGAAGTAGACGGAGACGCCGCCGATCGCCGAGTAACAGCGACCGTCGTGACAGAACTGCGACTCGACCGGGACCCAGCGCACGACGTCCCCGTAGCCTTCGTCCACGAGCAGACGCTGTGGCAGCGAGGTCGACGGCGGCAGAGCGTGTGCGACGTCGTTCGTGCACGACCGACCCGATGCAAGGCACGACGGGCCGATCACCTTGTCCTCGAGGGTCTGTCCGGTGAGCGGCACGTGCTGCAGCATCGTCACCGGCAGCCCAGCATCCCGAACGCCGTCGATGAGCTCGGAGTAGCCGTCCGCTTGGGCCGAGTCCGTCCCCGCGAAACGGTAGTTCGCCCAGAGGTCAGCGAGCACGACGCGATCGGCACGTGGGACCAGGGTCTTCATCACCCAGTCGTTCCGCGCCGCGCACCACCCGCGTTGATCGGCCGGGATCACGTCCCCGTAGGTCGTGCCGGTCGGGGCTTCCATGCTCGACGGGCACCGGTTCCGCGCCGCGACGATCACCTTCACGTGGTCGAGTTTCCCCGCGATGTCGAAGGCACTCGACCAGGCGCCAGCGTGCGAGTCTCCCCAGAGCAAGAGGGTCTCGGATGCGTCGGGGTCACCGTAGGTGCAGTACTTCTCGGTGTTCTCCGTGACGTCGTCGATGCAGTCGTCCTTCCAGACGAGCGGCTTGTCCGACAGTGGCGCTGGAACGTCGGCCACGTCGATGTCGCCCCACGGGTCAGCGCACGACCGGTCGCCGATCGCACCTGCGCCGAGGCACGTCTGCCCTCCGGTGACCTGCGCGAGGAGTCGGTCGTCCGCAGCGTCCATCTGGGCGTTCGCCACCCCCACCGTGCCGAAGCACCCGGCGACCAACACGAGGAGGGTCGCACCGCCGGCGACGAAGCTGCGTCGACGTCGCTTCGTGAGGACCGCACTCCGACGGACCGGGTTCTCGACGTACCGGTGGGAAGCCCACGCCAGGACGACCGTGGCGCACAGGATGGCGAGCTTCAACCGCAGGCCGAGGTCCACGCCGAGCCACTGCGGAACGAGGATGATGAGGGGCCAGTGCCAGAGGTACGCGGAGTACGAGACGTCGCCGAGCCAGCGCACCGGTCCGAACGAAGCGAGGAACCCGAACGACCACGGTTCCGCTGCGGGTGCGCGTCCGGCGATCACGACCGCAGCGCCGACCGTCGGCAGCACCGCAGCGATGCCGGGGAACGGCGTGGCCTCGGAGTAGAGCAGTGCGGCGGCCGCGATGGCGGCCAGCCCCACCCACGGCGCCCAGAGCCGTGTGCGCGCGCCGGGCAGGGGCACGAACGCGACGAGTGCCCCGACCGCGAACTGCCAGGCCCGAGCGGTGGTGTCGAAGAACGCCGCATCCGGGTTGGTCGCGGTGTGCAGGAGCCCCCAGCAGAAGCTCACGATGCCGACCGCGCCGATCACGACGACGATCCAGGTTGCACGACGACGTGCGAGGAGGGCGATCGCGGCCAGCAGGACGAGCGGCCAGACGATGTAGAACTGCTCCTCGACCGAGAGCGACCAGAAGTGCTGCACCGCGGAGGGGACGGCATCGGCGTCGAGGTAGCTGATCGACTGGGCGGCGAGAAACCAGTTCTCGGAGAACAACGACGCGGCGAGCACGTTCGAGCCCGTCGCCGACCATGTCGAGGCCGGCAGCAGGAGCACCGTGAACACCAGGACCGCGACCAGCACGACGACTGCGGCGGGCGCCAGCCGTCGGATCCGGCGTGCGTAGAACCCGATGAGCATCGGGACCGGCCGTTCGCGCTCGGCAGCCTTCAGGATGTGCCCGGTGATCAGGAAGCCGGAGATGACGAAGAAGACGTCGACGCCCACGTACCCGCCGGTGATCCGGTTCGGCCAGAGGTGGTACAGGATCACCAGGGCGATGGCGACCGCTCGGATCCCCTGGATGTCGGCTCGGAATCCTCGCTGGGGCCCATCGGACCCGTCCTTCGCACGACGCACCCGGCGATGCTACCGGAGCGGCGCTCAGGTCCGTGAACGGCGCAGTCGCTCCGCGGCCGACCGGACCCGGCTGAGCACCGATCGGGGCGCCCGGTGATCGACCAGGAAACGCCAGCCGTCGCGCCGATTGCTCAGTGGTTGCAGCACGTGGCGCGCGTCGAGCGGAGGCAACGGCATCCGCGCGGTCACGACCGGGACTTCGACGTCGATGGTGGACAGCCGGAACCCGGCGGTGACCGTCCAACGCCCCGCTGCGTCGGGACCCCCGTCGGCGGGGATCCGCCCCAGCCATCGGGGACCTGCCCCATCGAGGTCGACCGTGCGGACCTGATCGCCCGAACGCAGCACCAGCCGCATGGACGATGAGAGGGACGGTGACGGCGCCGGCCCCTCGACACGGAGCGCGTCGACGCTGGGCGTGACCTGGTCGACGACCACCGGAGCGTGGTGCCGCAACAGCGAGATGAGGCGGACAGCCTCGGGATCAGCAGACAGCACAGCTCGACGGGTCGCCCCGAGGAGTTCGGATCCGCCGGGGCCCGTCGGAGCGCGCCGGACGACACGCTCAGCAGCGGCGACGAGCGGTGCGAGGCCCGGGGCATCGATCCGGTCCGCCGCGTGCAGCAGGGCGGTCAGGAGACCGTCATCGACCAGCGCCGGCTGGTCGAGGCCAGCGGGTGCCACGGAGTCGAGCAGGACCGCAGTGGCCGACACCCATTCCCGGAGGAACCGTTCGGGCTCTGACTCCCGAGCACGCATCGCAGCGGCGAAGTCGGACGCGGCATCAGGCTGCCCGGCCCAGAGCAGGGCGAAGAAGCACCGGCGCTCGGCGGCGACGTCGTCGAGGACCGCTGCGTCCAACTCGTCGAGCAGGCGGTCGAGGGACTGCTCGACACCGCCCGGCATCGGCGAGCCGGACGGGACCGATGCGAAGTACCGGTCGAGGTGCACCCAGCCGTCCGCGTCGAGGACCAGCAGTGACTGCTGTCGGACGACCGCCGGGGATGCCGCACGCACGAGTGTCGCGCACGCCGTCTCCTCACGCAGGTAGTCGAGCAGGGCGGCCTCATCCACCTGGTTCGACATCGATCCGCCAGCTCCCCCGGCGCGCTCGCGGTAGAGGTACACGCACGTCGTGATGACGTCGATCGCACGCGCCTCCACGACCGACCGTGTCATCGGCTCGATGTCATCGGCGTGGCCGACGTTCGGGAACCCCAGCGCAGCCCGCTCCCAGAACGACCGTCGGAAGAGCCGGTTCCAGCACGCTCTACCGGTCAGGAGCGCTGGGGTCTCGGCGAGGGTCGTCCCCTGCACCGCGTGGTCGAATGCGTGCCAGCGGGCGGTGGGACTCCAGGTGCGTGTCGGCGAGAACTTGAGGTGGTCGCCGATCACCAGATCTGACCCGGACGCCTCGAGCGACCCGACCATCGCTCGGTACGCGCCCGGCGGGACGAGGTCGTCCGCATCGGCGAACACGAGGTACTCCCCCCGGGCTGCTGCCGCTCCGGTGTTCCGCGCGGCCGCACCGCCGGGGGCGTCCGATCGGAGGCGCTGGACGCGCGCGTCACGAGCACGGAAGGTGTCGATGATCGCGGCCGACCCGTCGGACGAACGATCGTCCACGACCAGCACCTCCATCGCCTCGACGTCCTGGTCGAGCACGCTGTCGAGGAGTTCGCCGATCCACGGCGCCGCGTCGTGCACCGGGATGACGACCGAGAGGAGCGGACCTGGCACGTTCTCGACACTCCTCGTCTGCGGTCCCCCGTTCGGTGGATACCGCCCGGAGCCGAGACAGTCTACCGTCGAGCGGAGATCAGGTCAGGGGGTCGGGATGTCTTCTCGTTGGATCACTCGTTTCGCCGTCGTCGGCGCGATCGCGGTGTCGTCGGTGCTCGTGGTGGCACCGGCTCAGGCTGCGGCGAAGCCCGCGCAGGTCACCGGAGTGGCCAAGGCCACACAGGACTGGGCCGGTAAGAGCGTCAAGATGACCTGGAAGGCGGTCCCGAAGGCGACCGCCTACGTCCTCAAGTGGTCGACGCGGTCGGATCTCGGCAGCCCGGTCTACAAGGACTCGACCACCGTCGGAGCATGGATGACGAAGCTCCAGCCCGACAAGACGTACTACGTGACGGTCGCGGCGAAGACCGGCACGACGGCCGGCGCCTGGGCGAAGACGGTCACGACGAAGCTCCAACCGAACGCCGTGGCGAACTTCGGCACGATCACGGCGAAGCCCGCGACGAACGGCGTCACGGTGTCGATCCCCGAGGTCGCCAACGCGAGCGACTACCAAGTGCGATGGTCAGCGGGTCCCAACGAGAACCGGACCCCTGACCGGTGGACGCCGCACTTCACGCCGTGGTCGTCGGCGTTCGACCCTGCCACCCGCACGTGGACCCTGCCGGGATCCGACAGCGACCTGACCTCGGTCGCGTACGGGAACCCGATCTACGTCCGCGCGATGGCGCGCAACACCTACTTCAACTCGACCTTCGTCCGGAAGTCTGCGCAGGTGAGCGCCTGGCCCACGCCCACGAAGCCGAACGCTTCCGGCACGCCCGTGCACCTCGCCAGCTACAACGTCCTGTGCTCCGGCTGCGAGACGAGCGGCACTCCCGGTTGGGCCAAGCGTGCGCCAGCGATCGCCAAGGTGATCAACGACAAGGCCCCCGACGTGCTCACCGTCCTCGAGGCCAGTGGTCTCTCGAACGGTGCCGGGTCCGAGCAGGCCTACCTGGATCTCGATCGACGCCTCCCGAACCTGCAGCTGGTCGACACCGCCCCGATGACCGTCAGCAAGTCCCACCAGGGCAACCGGATCTACTACGACCCGGCGAAGTACACGGTCCTCGACCACGGTGTCCTCGCCGGCATCAAGGACTACGAGGTCTCCCCTGCCTCGGCGGCGCCGGACACGAACACCCCCTGGGCGGAGTTGCAGGCCAAGGACGGCAGCGGGACCACCTTCTACGTCGTCGCCGCGCACTACGGCATCCCGTCGAGCGCGTACAGCACGCCGCGGAAGACGCTCCTCGGTCAGAACTCCACGCAACTCCTGACGGCGCTCAACCGGGTCAACACCCCGAACGCCGCGGGCAAGCGGCTTCCCGTCCTGCTCGGCGGCGACCTCAACGACAGCCGGTACCCGGAAGACGCGATCGACGGCGCGCAGCCCACGTTGATCCGAGGGGGCTTCTACGACGCCTCGGCATCACAGCACCGCTACGGAACTGCCAAGACGACGTACAACAACTACCAGGCGCCGTCGAAGCAAGCCGATGACCCGAACAAGGACGGTCAGCGGATCGACTACATCCTGACCCAGGGGCTGCAGGGCAGTGACGAGTTCGTCAACAACTGGAACCCCGGGACGTCTGTGATCCCCTCCGACCACAACATGATCGAGGCGAAGGTCCGCGTGCCGGCAACGCGCTGATCGATGGAACACGACCTCGCACCATAGGGTTGGCGCATGGGCATCTTCGGGCGATCGCCGGTCATCACTACTGATTGGCGCAAGGTCGCCAAGACATTGTCGAAATCTCTCGCCGGTGTGCACGGCAGGGTTGCGTTCGTGGCTGATGATGACGACCATCCAGCGCTTGTGTGGCTCGTCCACGAGTTCCCGTCCGTGGTGGTGATCGGACCGAACCACACAGAACGGCCGGGCCTCCGAAGCATTCCCGCCACCAAACTCGAGGACGAGACCGGCGCCATCGTGACGCTTGGGAGCGTCCAGGCCGTCATCGACGTTCGATCTCGAACCGATGCGGAGCGATCGCTCCGTTGGCAGTGGCTGTACTACCACGTTCGCCAGGGCGGCCTGTATGTCGCGGAACATGCTCCGTCAGCGCCCCGGTGGTGGGGTACTGAAGGTTTCCTCGCCGAGAGGAATCGGTCTTCAGCGGGATTCGAAGAGCTGTCGCAGTCCATCGGTACGGCGAGCGAACTCGAAGGAGTGGTGTTCTTGACGAAGACGAGACAGCACCTCTTCAAGGTCAAGGACGAGAACGCGAACACGATAATTCCTGCTCGTCTGCCGCTCGCACGCATGTCCGTGCTTGAGACTCGGCACGGCGGCAGGTTCGAGGGCGCGACGACGGTCGTCGAGCGCGGCGCCGCTCCTCGGCTTCCTCCGCAGCAGTGGAACTACCACCATTCGTACGTCAGAAAGGTGTCGGGAGGCGTGACGATCCATCGAGACGGCCTCACGGTGATTAACGACACGGTCATCCCATCGTCGTTCAGACATGCCCGCGCTCGGAGCGTCTCGAACCCCCAGCTCGTGAGCTTCAACCAAGAATTCGGCCGCGTTCGTGAGGAACGACCGGTGCGCCCGCTGGCGGGGTCGTTCTACGACCTCAGCTCGACCATGACCGGGCACTTCGGGCACACCCTCACCGAAACGGTCAGCAAGTTGTGGGGATGGGACAGTGCGAAGAAAGCCGACCCTGAGCTCCGCGCGATCTACCGAATCCCCGACGAAAGTTACTCGCCGACGGTCGAGCGGGCCCTCTTCAACGCCTACGGCATCGAGGATGCGGACATCGAATGGGTACACGACGACGTCCAGGTTCAGCAGTACGTGTGGAGTTCGTACCTCTGGCAGAACCTCAGTCGTTATCATTTCCACCCGTTGATCAAGAAGACCTGGGCGCGCCTCCGCGAAGGTTTGGTCACCGCGCAGCCCGAGAGACGGCGCATCTTCGTCTCCCGGAAAAACGCACCCACGAACCGAGCCTGTGTCAACCTCGAAGCGGTGGAGGCACGCTTCGCTGCACGCGGATTCGAGATCGTCTACCCCGAGACCCTCCCGTTCGTTGAACAGGCAAACCTTTTCGGAAACGCCGCGGTCGTTGCGGGCTTCGCGGGATCGGGGATGTTCTCGATGCTATTCGCTCCGCGTCTCGACGGAGTCCTCGTGCTCTCCCACGATTCGTACACTGCGCGCAACGAATTCCTCTACGCGACGGCACTTGCGGACGAAGTCCACTACCTCTGGTCGAGAGCGAAGCTGCAGCACGGGGACGACTTCTCGACAGCGGCCTTCCACTCCGCCTGGGAATTCGACTTTGAGGCGCACGGAGCGGACCTCGATCGGAGTATCGCCCGGATGCACGAGCTCGCAGACCGTCAGTCCGTCTGACGCTGTCGTTCCAAAGCCCGCATCGCTTCGTACACACGCCGACTCGACCCGCGGTCCCGCGTTGCGGCGAATGCGGAGGCCGCGCGCCCGGCAAATGGTTCCTGCACGTTGAAGCCGCGACCGGCGACGTCTTCGACGATGTCGATCAACTGGGATTCGTCGTTGACCACGGGGCCGAAACCGTCCCGCTCGTAATCGAAGTACCCCTCGCGTCTCGGGTTCTTCCCTCCCCAGAACTCCGCTTTGTCGAACTGGTAGTAGGCCAACGGGACATCGATGAAGGCTGCATCGAATGCGATCGACGAATAGTCCGTGATAACGAACGCCGCGCTCGCTAGCACCTCTTGGATGTCGTCCACTCCGAAGTCAAGCACTTCGACTCTCGAGGGCAGGTCGAACTCCTCGAGGTACGGACGCATGTGCGGGTGGGGCATCAACGCAACGCGCTTCCCGCTCGCAGACGCGATACGTGCTAATCGATCGGAGTTGACCAAGGAAGAGTAACGACGTGCGTACTCGGTGTCGCTGAAACTGTCGATCCTGGCTCTCTCGTTAGCGCCCCCGACACGGTCCCCCACGAGGTATTGCCGCCAGGTCGGGATGATAACGATTCGTTCGATCTCTTCAGCACGCTCGCGCTTTCGCGACAGCTCATCGTGGCGCGGGAGGCCCGTCAGCTTGGTCTCTTTGTCGGAGAATTTGTACGGACCCGGACCGGCAATCGAGGCATGTTCCGGAGCGGTCGTCGTGACGAACAGGTGCGGGTCCTTGCCGTTCAACCAGCGAGAGAGATCATCTTGGATGACCCCGTGCTGCAGGAACGTGAAGAAGTACCGCGGTTGACCGTAGCGTCGGCGGTCAATGGGGTGCGTGACGTAGTAGTCAGCATGGGATGACGCGAAGTGGTCGGCACTCAACAGCAGCTGCTTCCAGCGGCGCGACCCGTGAGCAACTAGACGGAATCCTTCAGCACGGAGCCGCGACCACGCCGGACTCGTCCGCTCGAGGATGAACCAGGAGTTGACGTCTGGCTGTTCGTTCGCGAGGTACCGGTAGAGGTGCTCTGCGTTGTCATTGGCATGGTCGTTCTTGTCCATTAACGCCCAGGCGTGGGCAAAGCGCCGACGGACCCACGGGAGACGGAGCGATGACGCCATCAGCCAATTGTCAAACTTCCACGACGACCACTTTCGCTTGCGCGCCCATGCACCGAGGCTCCGTCGGAGGTACCGCGGGTACGAGATATCCGCAGGCGCGTAGCGGTCTCGGACGCGCCGCCGCTGCTCCTGCACCACCTGGCTCACGACCGCCGGTGTGAGGCCCTCGCTCGTCGGTTGCTGCTCCCAGCGACCGATGGACCGGAGGACACCATCGAGGCGGACCTGCACGTGCCGGCTCCGAGACACCCAGAGGAACCGCTTGCGCATAACGATCCGACCGTAGAACTCGAAGTCCTGGACCGTCTCGTGTTCGGGCGCTCGCACTCGGTCATCGACTACGATCTGTTCGTCAGGAAGGTCTCCCGTGAACCAGTACTCCAGCTTGACCTGCTGGTGGACCTCGTCGACTTCGGTCAGGCGGACGTAATGCGATCGGTACGGCTGCTCCGCGTCGTACCCGTGCAGCAACGCCATGCGGATCGCGTACTGGACGCCGATGAAGTCGAAACTCCGGATGGCATCCGACGCGATTAGCGAAAGGATCTCCCGGACCAGCTCGTGGAATTCCGGGAACACGTGAGCCGGTGCTGACGCACTCAACGAGTGGATGGCCAGCTGCGCTTTGAACATCCAGAACAGCTCGTACAGGACTGTGTTCTCGAGCCAACGAGGCACTTCGCCGAGGGCGCGCGCTTGCGTGAGCAGATCCAGGTAGCCGAACCGGAGGATGTTGGTGTACTTGCCCTCGTCTGTGAAGCTCGACCCCAAGAGCGACGAGTCATCCTCGCGAGTGCGGTAGTGGTACTTCGCGGACGCCATGAGGCCGAGGAGATGCGTGTGCGACGTTAGCAAGTAACGTCCGATCAGGTGCCCATCCTCGAAGTGCGGCCGCACACGACCGTCGAACTCGATGTTCCGGTCGAGCAAGATCTCACGGAGGAAGAATGCCGAGTTCACGCTCAGTTGGAAAATGGGCTCCACCGCGAGGTCAACGATCCGCGAACCCGACTTGAACTTCGCTCGGTGGGGGTGGTTGTCGACCAGAGTACCGTCCGGAAAGAGTCGCATCTGGTGTGCGGCGAGCAGCGCTAGGCCCTCGTGGTCGCCGTGGATGTCGACGTACTTCGCGACCTCGGCGAAGTAGTCAGCGTCGAGAGCATCGTCGGGGTCGATGAACGTCACCCACCTGCCGCGCGCCAGCCGCAAGCCAACATTCCGCGCCGCCGCGACCCACTGGTTCTCCTGCGTGACCACGACGACTTCCTCGCCGCGGGTCGCGGCCCATTCACGGAGGCGAACGAGCGTGTCATCAGTCGAACCGTCGTCGACGAAGACGAGCTGTACCCGACTCATGTCAAACGTCTGCGCCTCAAACGATGTAAAGAGGTCGTCCAAGTAGCGACCAACGTTGAAGGCCGCGATGACACCCGTGAACATGTAACGGGCATCATCGGCGTGATGATCTGTCGACAGGCGTTCACTCATTGTCCTGGCTCACTTTGCTTTCGAGCGGCTTCGCGACCCGCCGATCGGTGTCGAGTCTTCGCATGGCGTCAAACACTCGCTGACTGTTCTGCTCATCGCGCGTGATGAAGGAGGCAGCGGCTCGCGCTGCGAAACGACTCTCCGACCGGAACCCGGATTCCGCGACCACCCGAAGTGAATTGATCACCTCGTCTGCGCGGAACGCGACACGGCCGAAGCCGTCGCGACCATAGTCGAAGTACCCTCGTCGGCCAACGTGCGTCCCATCGAAGAAAGTTTCAGCATCGAACTGGAAGTAGATGAGCGGCATGTCGAGGAATGCAGCCTCGAACGCGATGGAGGAATAGTCCGTGATCATGGCGGAACCGCGCGCGAGCACCTCCTGGACGTTCGCCTCGGCGTATCCGACGACCTCGATCTCATCAGGCAGATCGAAGTCCTCGAGGTAGGGCTCAAGGTTCGGGTGCGGCATGAAGACGATTCGCTTCCCCTCGCGGGTAGCTAGTGCGCGGAGCTCAGAGGAAGACAACAGGTCGATCCAACTCTTCGCGTAGTCGCTTTCGAAGAACTCTGGGTTCTTCGCTCGCTCGTTCGAGCCACGCGACTGTCGGCCGGAGAGCCGCTTCCGCCACGTCGGCATGATGAGGATCGAGTCTCGATCCGATTCCGGAACGGATTGCCGCTTCCGGAGGAGCTCATCGTGGCGAGGGAAGCCGGTGAGTAGCACCTCACGATCCGAGAACGAGTACGGTCCGGGCCCGGCGATCGCGTCGCGCTCCTGAGGAGTGACGACGACGAGGAGATCCACCGGCTTCGGATTGATCCAACGCGAGATGTCGTAGTTCGTGACGCCGTGCTGCAACCACGTGAACCGGTACTTCGGCGGCCCATATCGTCTCGGGTCGAGTGGCTGGACGACGTAAGCATCGATGTGCGAAGAAGCGACGTGCGAAGCGTGAAGGAGGAGTGCACGCCAGGTCGGCGTGCCATGCGCGATGAGGCGGAAACCCTCCGCCGCGAGCCGCGCCCAATCGGGAGACGCCTTCGTGAGCACGAACCACGCGTTGATCTCCGGATGGTGCCTGCGAACCCAGCGGTAAAGGTGCTCCGCGTTGTCGTTCGCTTGGTTGTCGCGATCCATAAACACCCATGCGTTCGCGAACCGGGTGCGCAGTGTGCGCGTTCGTGCGCGGAACGCCAAAGCGACGTCAGCCCGGTGCTTCTTCTCCAGCGAGGCCGACAAAGTGCGTCGCAGCGTCGACAGCGCCCATCTTGTGGCCGGCCGGTCGAGGCCGTCCCAAGCGGGGAGAAAGCGCGCACGCTGGTCCATGATCAATGGGTGCAGCTGGCGTGCGGTGAGTTCGAGCTCGGGCTCGACAACGGCGTCGGTGCCAAACGCCATCTGCACCCCGTCGAGCACGACCTTCGACCGGATGCCCCGAGCCAGCCAGACGTGCCTCTGGCGCAGAACGGCTCGGCCGTAGAACACATAGTCCTGGGTCGTCGCGTGGAGCGGAAGCGCGTCACGCTCGTCGACGATCCAGCGTTCGGACGGCTCATCTCCGGTGAACCAGTACGAAACCCGGATCTGTTGCGTTCGTTCGTCGACTCGCGTCAGTCGCACGTACCGTGGCCGCTGGGCTTTCCCGGTATAGCCGATCAGCACGGCTTGCCGGACCGCCGCCTCGACGCCCATCAAGTCGAAGGTCCGGACCGCTTCGTCGCTGATGAGAGCACGAAGTTGGGTGACGAGTTCGTGGAAGCGATCGAAGACGTGCGGCGGCGCCAACGCTGTCCGCGACTCGATCGCGCGTTCATTCTTGAAATACCAGAACAGGTCGTACAAGAGCGTGTTCTCGAGCCACCGCGGGAGCGGCCCTTCCGATGCTGCTGTCTCTGCGAGGTCGAGCAGGCCGTATTCAACAACGTCGGTGTACTTGCCGGGCTTGTCGTGGTGCGACTCCATCAATGACGTTCCGTCGCCGCGGACCCGGTAGTGGTACTTCGCGGACGCGAGGACTCCAAGGTGATGTGCTCCGGTCAGCAGCAGGTACTTGCCGATGAAGTGAGCGTCCTCGAAAACCGGTCGGACCCGGCCATCGAACTCGAGCGCGTGCGAACGGATTGCCATGACCCGGAAGAAGCTCGAATTCACCGCCAGTTGGATGAAGGGCTCCAAGTGAAGATCGATCACCCGTGATCCCTTGGCGAACTTCCTCCGGAGCGGGTGGGTGTTCCGGAGCGCGCCCGATGCGAGGAGCCGCATCTGATGGGTCGCCAAGAGATTCACCGTCCCGTGCCCGTGGACGTCGACGAACTTGTCCACCTCGGAGAAGTAACGGTCGTCGAAGACGTCATCCGGATCGGCGAACGTCACCCATTCGGCGTCCACGAATTGCATCCCGGTGTTCCGAGCTGCAGCCACCCATGCGTTCTCCTGCTTGATCACGGTGACGTGACTCGCGCGATCTGCGGCCCAAGCACTCAGGATGGCGTAGCTGTCGTCCGTCGAGCCATCATCGACGAACACCAGCTGGACCTGCTCGATCGGGAGCGTCTGACGTTCCAGCGACTGCAACAAGTCGGGGAGGAATCGCGCGACGTTGTAGGTCGCGAAGACGGCTGCGAAACGGAAATGCGGTGCGCTGGACATTGGTCGTTCCGGATTCTTGGTTCGGAGCTGCGGGTCGCTGCTCATCACACGGTTGCGTCGTAGGCCTTGATGACCGTTTCGGGGTCGCCGATCTGCTTCAGCTCACCGCTGTCGAGCCACGCAACCTCGTCGCACATGGACTTGACCGTGCTCATCGAGTGCGACACGAGGATGACCGTGCGGCCCTCGTCTTTCATCTCCTTGAACTTCGTCCGGCAGCGGTTCTGGAACGTCGAGTCACCGACGGCGAGCACCTCGTCCACGACGAGCACGTCCGGGGTGACCGCGACCGCGACGGAGAACCCGAGTCGGACGTACATGCCCGACGAGTAGTTCTTCACCGGCTGGTCGATGAAGTGACCGACGCCGGAGAACGAAACGATGTCGTCGAACTTCCGCGTGACCTCCTTGCGGCTCATCCCGAGGATCGAGCCGTTCAGGAACACGTTCTCGCGACCGGAGAGCTCCGGGTGGAACCCAGAACCGACCTCGAGCAGCGACGCCTGCTTGCCGCGGGCGGTGATCGAGCCCTCTTCGGGCCAGAGGATCTTCGCCAGGCACTTCAGCAGCGTGGACTTTCCCGAGCCGTTCTTGCCGATGAGCCCGAAGGTCTTGCCCTGCGGTACCTCGAACGACACGTCCTTCAGTGCCCAGAAGTCCTCGTGCACGGACTTCTTGCCGCGCATGACCATGCTCTTCAGCGAGTCGTTGCGCTCGCTGTACATGCGGAATCGTTTCGACACGTGGTCGACGGTGACGGCAGCATCGCTCACAGCAGTTCAGCCAGCTTCTTCTCGTTGCGGGAGAACACGAAGTAGCCGAGTGCGAGCGACACGCATCCTGCGAGGGCGCACGCGACCAGGTCGGTCCAGTTCGGGAGACGGTTGTCGTACATGAGGTTCCGGAAGACCTCGGAGAACCGCTCGATCGGGTTGAGCTTGTAGACGTGGATGATCCACGGGTGTCCGGCCTTGTTCGCGGCGTCCTCGACGAGCGACAGCGGGTAGATGATCGGCGACAGGTACATCCACATCTGCAGGCCGATGCCGACGAGGTGCTGCATGTCGCGGAAGTGCACGTTGATGATCGACAGGATCAGCCCGAGGCCGGCGGCGAACATGGCGAGGAACACCATCGTCAGCGCGATCAGCGGCAGGTAGATCCAGAAGTTCGACCCCGCGATGGCGAGGGCGATCAACAGCACACCCATCTCGACGAGCCAGGTGAACCCGAACGACCCGACGGCCGCGAGCGGCAGCGTCATGCGCGGGAAGTAGACCTTCTTGATCAGCGACCCGTTGGCAACGATCGAGGTCATCCCGGAGTTGATGACGTTGCGCGCGAAGATCCACGGCAGCAGGCCGCACATGAGCCACAGCGGGTAGATGTTCAGTCCGCTGGGGTCACCGACCTCGAGACGCGCCCGGAAGATGAACGAGTACACGATCGTGTAGATCAGCATCGTCGCGAGCGGGTTGATCAGGGACCACAGCTGCCCGAAGACCGTGCGGCGGTACTTGCCCTTGACCTCGCGCGCAGTGAGGTTCATCAGCAACTCGCGCGACGACATGAGCTCGTTCAGGTACGTCATGCTTCGGGTGCAGGCTCCTCCGGGGCGCAACGGAGCGCTCCTCACAGGGATTCGGGGACGAGACATTCTCGCACACTGGTTGCACAACGCACGTTCGACGCGGTGACTCGCGCGCGGTGAGTGGCCAGAGAGCAAACGCTTGGAAAATCATTAGTAGAGTTGATGGGTGATCGTCAGCTTCGCCAACCACTCGACGGCGCCCGTCAACCTCGGCGGCGCGGAGCGGTCCCTCCTCCGGTTCGTCGAGGACTGGCTGGCGATCGACCCGACGATGACCCCGACCTTCGTCACGAAGGCACCGAAGGGCAAGTTCATCGAGGCGCTCGACGACCGCGGCTGGTCCTACGACGCCCTGCGGTTCCGAGGGTGGGCGCTCCCGAGCCCGCAGCCGGCTCCGGCCGCGGAACGCGCGGCGTTCGCCACCGTCGACTACGCCGCGGTGAACGCGATCATCCGTCTGTACGAGCGGCAGCGCCCGGACTTGGTGGTCACGAACACCCTCGTCGCACCGTGGGCGTCGTTCGCCGCCGCGGTCCTCGGGATCCCGCAGGCGTGGTTCGTCCGTGAGTACGGCGACCTCGACCACGGGCTGCAGTTCCAGACCGGGCGCGCGGGTGCCCTCGGCGACATCGGCCTGCTGTCCGGCGCCGTCGTCACCAACTCCGAGGCGATGCGCGAGCACCTGGCGCAGTACATCTCCGCCGACAAGCTGTCCGTCGCGTACCCGACGGTCGACACCGAGCGACTCCTGGCCACGAAGGACGAGAAGCCGGCGGTCGCACCGTTCCCGCAGGCCGAGCCCGGACTCCGGATCACGGTCCTCGGGCGTGTCGAGGAGTCGAAGGGGCAGCACCGGGTCGTGGACGCCCTCGGCGCGCTGCACGAACGTGGCGTCGCCGCGAGCGTGTGCTTCGTCGGCAGCTGGAAGCACCCCGGCGAGGACCAGCGCCTGACCGAGCGCGCCCGCGCGCTCGGCGTCGCCGACCGTGTCGTGTTCGCGGGCGAGCAGCACATGCCCGCTCCGTTCATCCAGGCGGCGGACGTCTGCATCACACCGTCGACGATCGAGGCCTTCGGCCGCACGACGGCCGAGTACATGACCCTGGGCAAGGCGGTCGTCGCGACCCGCCAGGGCGGGAGCGCGGAGCTGGTCGACGACGGTGTCACCGGCGTGCTCGTGGACGCCGACGACGTCTCGGCCCTCGCGGACGCGCTCGCGTCGTACGCGGCCGACCCGGACACGGCCAGGAGGCACGGTGCGGCTGCTCCGGACCGGCTCGCCTCGGTCACGGGCGCAGGCCACGACAACGCTGCGGCCATCGCACGCCTCGTCGCGCTGGCCGGCACCGAGGGCTACCGGCTCCCCCAGGCCGCGCGGTACTGGTTCGAGCTCCCGGGCGCGTACGCGTCGCTCGGTGCCACGAGTGCGCGCGCCGCGCTCGGCCTGCTCGCGAACCGGGTGCGCGCCCGCTCCGGAACGGTCGGCCGACTGCTCGCCCGACCGGGTGTGGTCGCGCGGAAGCTGGTGCGACGATGAGCCGCGACCGACGTCCGGTGACGATCGTCGTCCCGATCTACGACGACCTCCCGGGCCTCGAGCGCTGCATCCAGGCGCTGCTGGAGACCGTCGACTTCTCGGTCGACCGGGTCCTGCTGGCCAACGACGTCGGGCCCCACGTCGACACGATCGAAGCCCGCGTCCTCGAGCTCGTCGGCGAGCACGCCGGTTTCGAGTACACCCGCAACCCGCGCAACCTCGGGTTCGTCGGCAACTGCAACCGCGCCGTCCTCGAGCTCGACCGGACCGGCAACGACGTCCTGCTGCTCAACAGCGACACGGTGCCGATGCCCGGGTTCCTCGACGAGATGACCGCGGTGCTGGCGTCCGACGACGCGATCGGCGTCGTGTGTGCGCGGAGCGACAACGCGACCATCGCGTCGTTCCCGTACGCCCGGCGCAACCCGCGTGCGACGCTGCCGCCGCGCCGGACGCGCGAGCTGCACGGCCGCACGAAGTACCTGCTCCCCCGCTCGACCGTGTCGCCGGTGGCGATGGGGTTCTGCTTCCTGATCCGGCGCGAGATGGTCGACCGCTTCGGCCTGTTCGACGAGGTGTTCTCCCCCGGCTACGGCGAGGAGAACGACTTCTGCCTGCGCATCAACGAGCACGGTTTCACGTCGGTGCTGGCGAACCGTGCGCTCGTCCTGCACACGGGTTCGACGAGCTTCAGCGGTGACCGCGGTCCGTCGCTCCGGCTGGAGCACGAGCGCGTCCTGCTCGAGCGGTACCCGTTCTACGCCGGCGCCGTCGCCCTGTTCCTCGCCCGCTACCGCGACGCCGTCGACGTGTTCGCCGACGCGTTCCTGCCCGACGACGACGTGGTCCGCGTCGCACTGCACGTGCCGGCGGACCTGACGAACGAAGTCGTCGCTCGAGTCCTCAACACCCTCGAAGCCGCTCCGGACGACGTGGTCGTGACGGTCATCGTCGCGAAGTCGCAGATCCGGACCGCGCGGCAGGCGTTCCCCGGGGCAGCCATCGCCGTGGGCGGTCGCCCGCGGCAGATCTTCGACGTCGCGATCGCCCTCGGCACCCTGACGACGTTCGCGCAGCTCTCGGCGCTCAACGCGAACGCCCCCCGCTGGATCCTCGTCGACCCGGTGTCGCAGGACGTGCGCTGGTCGCACGCCGTCGCGAACCACCGTGCCTCGGCGATCGACCGCATCCTGCGCCGCTTCGAGAACCAGAGCACGTCCTGGCGTGGCGGCGAGGGGCTCGTCGAGCTGATCCGGATGGCGGCCGCCACCGAGATCGACCCGGCATCGCTCCGTGCCCGGTGGCACGCCGTCTCCGACATCGCCGAGGCGACGGGCCTGCTCGTCCACCGGGCGACCGTGTCGCTCCGCCGGCTCACCGCGCTGAGCTTCGGGGCGCGCAACCCCCGCGTCGTCGCGCGGATCCGCGCGATCACCGGGCGAGGCGCCTGACACGACGCACCTGCTGACGGGAGGCCCGTGGCAGCCCCGCCACGGGCCTCCCGTCAGACGGCGACCACATCGACCACCGGACGGTTGCGTGCGACGCACGTCGCGTCCCACGCGCCCAGCTGGTGGAGCGTCGCGATGCGGAACACGAGCGCCCGGACCAGCAGCTGACGCCACTCCGGCTCGTCGTCGCCGAGCGCGTCGAGCCGACCAACCGGGACCCCGTGCCAGCACACCGCGTCGACGGCCGCGATCGCGGTGCCGAACCCCGCCGGACGCCAGTACGGCGGCCAGTCGATGATCGTCGGTGGCTGCCCGTCGGCGAACAGCACGTTGCCGAGCAGGTCCCCGTGGACCAGCTGCGACGGTGCTCGGACCGGGCGGAACGCCGCGGCGAGCCGGTCGAGGGTCGGGTCCGAGGGCAGCGGTTCCTCGCCCCACGCCATCCGGTCGGCACGTGCCCACGGGTCGGTGCCGGCGCTGGCTGCGCTGACGGCGCCGGGATCCGTGCCGAGGAACGCGGGCCGCTCGACGTCTGCGATCGCGCGGTGGAAGGCACGACCCGCCCGGATCACGTCCTCGACGCGGGACTCGTCGGCCGCGCCGGGCACGAACTCCCACGCCTCCCAGTCCCCCGACCGCCAGCTGCCGTCGCGGGTGGGCACGGGGCGGGGTGTGCGGAACTCGGCCGGGTGCTCGGACTCCGCTGCGCGCTCGAGTTCCGACAGGACGCCGGCACGCCAGTCGGTCACCGCAGCGCCGTCGTGGGGCCGGAGGACGATGCCCCCGGCACGCCAGGTCAGCCCGCGCCCACCCGCGAGCGGCACGGGCGTGGACCCGGCGACCCCGAAGGCACGCAGCGCCTCGGCGCCGGGAACGCTCCCGCCGGCTCCGGTCACGCGGTCCGCAACACCTTCGCCATCGGACGGCCCTTCGCGACCTCGTCGACGAGCTTGTCGAGGTACCGGATCTGACGCATGAGCGGGTCGTCGATCTCCTCGATCCGGACGCCGCAGATCACGCCAGTGATGAGCGGCGCGTTCGGGTGCAGCTGCGCGGCGGCGAAGAAGTCCTCGAACGTGGTCTCGTCCGCCAGGTGCCGTGCGAGCGCTGCGTCGTCGAACCCGGTCAGCCACGTGATGACGGCGTCGAGCTCGCCCTTCGTGTGGCCCTTCCGCTCCACCTTCGCCAGGTAGTGCGGGTAGACCCCCGCGAAGGGCGTCCCGAAGATCCGGTGTCCGGCCACGGTCACGCCCCCGCTACACCAGGCAGCGCGGCCCGAGCAGGCTCTTCAGCTCGCCGAACAGGTCGGGTGTCAGGTTCACCGGGAACGGCAGCTCGAACGTGCGCGCGACGTCGTCCTTCAGCAGCTTCAGCCGGACCTCGGTCTCACCCTGGTGCCGTCCGAGCACGGCCGCGAGCTCCGTCACCGTGGACGTGGTGGCCTGCCGCTCCGGCAGCGACAACGTGAGCGGGCCGGAGCCCATCGCGTCGCCGATCGCCGGCTGGAACATGCTCACTGCGTGCAGGGCCTTGCCGTCGTCGCGGACGTTCACACGACCGCGCAGGACCACGATCGAGTCGGCCACGAGCGATGGACCGAACTCCTGGTAGGTCTTGCCGAGGAACATCACGCCGATCTGGCCACCGAAGTCCTCGATGTCGACGATGCCGTACGGGTTGCCGCTCGTCTTCGCCACCCGGTGTTGCACGCTCGTCAGCAGACCCGCGACCGTGACGGTCTCGCCCTCGACCGAGTCGTCGGCCGCGATGAGGTCGGCGATGGTGATCGACTGGTGCTTCGCGAGCTCGATCTCGAGCCCCGCGAGCGGGTGGTCCGAGACGTAGAGGCCGAGCATGTCGCGCTCGAACGCGAGCTTGTCGCGCTTGGACCACTCCGGACGGTCGGGCACCTGTGACACCGGACCGGTGGCCGGTGATTCCTCGGCGACCTCGGCGAACAGCGAGTCGAAGTCGAAGCCGACGTTGCCGTGGGCCTCGTCACGCTTGACCTTGACGGCGCCTTCGACCGCGCCCTCGTGGATCTCGACCAGGGCGCGGCGGGAGTCGCCGAACTCGTCGAAGGCACCCGCCTTGATGAGCGACTCGACGGTCCGCTTGTTCGCGGACGAGATCGGGATCTTGCGCAGGAAGTCGTGGAACGACTCGAACGGGCCCTTGTCGGTGCGGGCCTTCACGATGTCGTCGACGACGTTGAACCCGACGTTGCGGATCGCGCCCATGCCGAACCGGATGTCCTCACCGACAGCGGCGAAGAAGCCGATCGACTCGTTGACGTCCGGCGGCATGACCTTGATGCCCATACGGCGGCACTCGTTCAGGTACAGCGCGAGCTTGTCGCGGGCGTCGCCCACCGAGGTGAGCAGCGCCGCCATGTACTCGGCCGGGTAGTGCGCCTTCAGGTACGCGGTCCAGAACGAGACGACGCCGTACGCGGCGGAGTGCGCCTTGTTGAACGCGTAGTCGGAGAACGGCAGCAGGATGTCCCACAGCATCTTGATCGCCGCGGCCGAGTAGCCGTTGTCCAGCATGCCCTTCTCGAAGCCCGCGTACTGCTTGTCGAGCTCGGACTTCTTCTTCTTGCCCATCGCGCGGCGGAGGATGTCCGCCTGGCCGAGGGAGAACCCCGCGACCTTCTGCGCGATGGCCATGACCTGCTCCTGGTAGATGATCAGGCCGTAGGTCCCGCCGAGGATCTCCGCCAGGGGCTCTTCGAGCTCCGGGTGGATCGGCGTGATCGCCTGCTCGCCGTTCTTGCGGAGCGCGTAGTTCGTGTGCGAGTTCGCACCCATGGGGCCCGGACGGTACAGGGCGATGAGCGCGGAGATGTCCTCGAAGTTGTCGGGCTTCATCAGGCGCAGCAGGCCACGCATCGGCCCACCGTCGAGCTGGAAGACACCGAGCGTGTCACCGCGCTGCAGGAGCGCGTACGCCTCGGGGTCCTCGAGCCCCATGGTCTCGAGGTCGAGCTCGATGCCACGGTTGTTCTTGATGTTGTCGAGGGCGTCGCTGATGATCGTGAGGTTGCGGAGCCCCAGGAAGTCCATCTTGATCAGGCCGAGCGACTCCGCTGCCGGGTAGTCGAACTGCGTGACGACCTGGCCGTCCTGCTCCCGCTTCATGATCGGGATGATGTCGATGAGCGGGTCGCTCGACATGATGACGCCGGCCGCGTGCACGCCCCACTGGCGCTTCAGCCCCTCGAGCCCGAGCGCGGTGTCGAAGACGGTCTTCGCCTCGGGGTCGTTCTCGACCACGGTGCGGACGTCGACGGCTTCCTTGTAGCGCGGGTGGTCCTTGTCGAAGATCCCGGTGAGCGGGATGTCCTTGCCCATCACGGGCGGCGGCATCGCCTTGGTGAGCTTCTCGCCCATGCCGAACGGGAACCCGAGGACGCGCGAGGAGTCCTTCAGCGCCTGCTTCGCCTTGATCGTGCCGTACGTGACGATCTGCGCGACGCGCTCCGACCCGTACTTCTCGGTGACGTACTTGATCGCCTCACCGCGGCGCCGGTCGTCGAAGTCGACGTCGAAGTCGGGCATCGAGACACGGTCCGGGTTCAGGAACCGCTCGAAGATGAGGCCGTGCCGGATCGGGTCGAGGTCGGTGATGCGCATCGCGTACGCGACCATCGAGCCGGCACCGGAACCACGGCCGGGGCCGACGCGGATGCCGTTGTTCTTCGACCACAGGATGAAGTCGGAGACCACGAGGAAGTACCCCGGGAACCCCATCTGGTTGATGATGCCGACCTCGTAGTCGGCACGCTCCTGCACCTCGGCCGGGATGCCGTCCGGGTACCGGTAGTCCAGCCCCTTCGCGACCTCTTTCTCGAACCAGGAGTGCTCGGTCTCGCCCGCCGGCACCGGGAACTTCGGCATGTAGTTCGCCGAGGTGTCGAACTCGACGTTGCACCGCTCGGCGATGAGCAGCGTGTTGTCGCAGGCCTCGGGGTTGTCACGGAAGACGTGCCGCATCTGCTGCGGGGACTTCAGGTAGAACTCGTCGGCGTCGAACTTGAACCGGTTCGGGTCGTTCAGCGTCGAACCCGACTGCACGCACAGCAGGGCCGCGTGCGACTTGGCGTCGTGTGCGTGCGTGTAGTGCAAGTCGTTCGTGCCGACCAGCGGGATGTCGAGGTCCTTCGCCAGCCGGATCAGATCACTCATGATCCGACGCTCGATCTCGAGCCCGTGGTCCATGACCTCGGCGAAGTAGTTCTCCTTGCCGAAGATGTCGCGGTAGTCAGCGGCAGCCTTGACGGCTTCGTCGTACTGGCCGAGGCGCAGGCGCGTCTGGACCTCGCCCGACGGGCACCCCGTCGTGGCGATGATGCCCTCGTGGTACTCCTCGAGCAGTTCGATGTCCATGCGCGGCTTGAAGTAGTAGCCCTCGAGCGACGCCTTCGACGACAGCCGGAACAGGTTGTGCATGCCCGTCGTGTTCTCGGCGAACATCGTCATGTGCGTGTACGAACCGGCACCGGAGACGTCGTCCCCACCGCCGTCGCCCCACCGCACACGGGTCTTGTCCGTGCGGTGCGTCCGGGGCGTGATGTACGCCTCGGTCCCGATGATCGGCTTGACGCCGCCGGCCTTGGCGGCCTTCCAGAACTCGAAGGCGCCGAACATGTTGCCGTGGTCGGTCACCGCCACGGCCGGCATGCCCTGCGCTGCGGTCTCCTGCACGAGGTCGCCGAGCCTGGCCGCGCCGTCGAGCATCGAGTACTCGCTGTGCACGTGCAGGTGGACGAAGGAGTCGGAATCCGCCACGGAACCTCCGGTCGAACGAGCTGCTTGCGGGACGCGAACAGCCTAACCGCGACCGCGGACAAACCCGCGCGTGTCCGAGCGCTCCGACGCCGAGGTCGCACGACACGCCGCGCGCAGCCCGTCGAGGGTGCAGGAACCGTCGGTCGGCGGGCCCGAAGCCTGCAGATCATGTCCCCACGGCGGTGGAGCCCGCGCGTGGCGGACGGGAGGCACGGGGCGGCGTTGCCACGGGCCTCCCGGGCGGGGTCTGAACGTGACGGATGCGGCACGGCCATCGTTCGCCCGTCGCTCCCCCGTCTCTCCCCGTCGAGGTTCCACAACACGCCGCGGGCGCTCAACCAGGGTTCCACAGACCGACGCACAGCGCGCCCAGATGCCGAGATTTCGGAACCTCGGCGGCACGACGCGACCGGCGCGACCGGCGCGACGACGACGCGCGCGCCCGTCAGGACGAAGCGGCTCGGATGCGGTCGAGCGCGAGGCGCAGGTCGTCGGGGTACTCCGCCTGGAACGACACCCACTCGCCGGTGCGCGGGTGGTCGAAACCGAGTCGCACGGCGTCGAGCCACTGGCGGGTCAGCCCGAGCTCCTGCGCCAGGACCGGGTCGGCGCCGTACATCGTGTCGCCGACCAGCGGGTGGCGGGTCGCGGCCATGTGCACGCGGATCTGGTGGGTGCGCCCGGTCTCGAGGTGCACCTCGAGCAGGGTCGCCGACCGGAACGCCTCGAGGGTCTCGTAGTGGGTGACGCTCGGCTTGCCGTCGGCCGTGACCGCGAACTTCCAGTCGCTCGACGGGTGCCGACCGATGGGGGCGTCCACGGTGCCGGAGGTCGGGTCGGGGTGCCCCTGCGCGAGCGCGTGGTAGACCTTCTCGACCGTGCGCTCCTTGAAGGCGCGCTTGAGGTGGGTGTACGCGAGCTCGGTCTTCGCGACGACCATGAGTCCCGACGTGCCGACGTCGAGGCGGTGCACGATGCCCGCACGCTCGGCGGCGCCCGAGGTCGCGATGGTGAACCCAGCTGCGGCGAGGCCCCCGGGCACGGTCGGGCCGTCCCAGCCGGGCGAGGGGTGTGCAGCGACGCCGACGGGCTTGTCGACGACGACGATGTCCTCGTCGTCGTGCACGATCGTCATCCCGGGCACGGCCGCCGACACGATGCGCGGCGGCTCCTTCGGGGACCACTCGACCTCGAGCCACGAGTCGGCGTGCAGGCGGTCGGACTTGTCGACGGGGACGCCGTCGACCCGGACCCCACCGGCGGCGACCACGTCGGCCGCGAACGAGCGGCTGAACCCGAGGAGCTTCGCGATGGCGGCGTCGACACGCTCGCCGGCGAGCCCGTCGGGGACGGGGAGGGAACGCGTCTGGACGTTCATAGGCACAGCCTCACGTGGCGTCGTGCCCCAGCGCGTCGCGTCGGTCGCCGTCGTTCGGACTGGAGGCGCGGGTCGGCTCGTCGACAGCAGCGTCAGCTGACGAGAACGCGGCCCCGCCGTCGAGCGGCTCCGTCGTGTCCGCCTGCGCAGCGCGCTTGGCGGACACCGTGCGGGACCCGTCGAGGTTCACGCCGAGGATCACCAGCAGCACGAAGACCACCATGCTGATGCAGATGAACGAGTCGGCGACGTTGTAGATCGCCGGCATCATCCACGGCGTCGAGATGAAGTCGACCACGTGGCCACGGCCGAAGCCGGGCTCACGGAAGAGTCGGTCGATCAGGTTGCCGAGCGCGCCGCCGAGCAGCATGCCGAGCACGACGGCCCACCACATCGACCGGATCCGACGCGAGTAGATGATGATCGCGACGACGACCGCCGCCGAGATGATCGAGAACACCCACGTCATGTTCACCGCGAAGGAGAACGCCGCCCCGGGGTTCCGGACGTACAGGAACTGGAGCGCCCCGCCCAGGATCGGGACGGGGGTGCCGTACGGCAGGTTCGCGACGACCAGTGCCTTCGCGACCTGGTCGAACGCCACCACCACGACAGCGGCGAAGGCCAGTGCCGCGATAGCGCGGACACTGACCTTCGCTCGTGATGCTGGTCGCGACAACGTCAGTTGCCGAAGCCCTGCGCCGATGCCGGCGCCGGGGTGAGACCGGACTGCTCGTTCGAGGAGTCGAGCTCGGAGAGCTGCCCCTGGATGTAGCTCTTGAGCTGGGCGCGGTAGTCGCGCTCGAAGGTCCGGAGCTCGTCGATCTTGCCCTCGAGCTGGCGCTGCTCCTGCTCGAGCACCTGGACACGCTGACGGTTCGTGTTCTCGGTGTCGGCGATGATCTGGCGCTGCTTGGCCTCGGCCTCGGAGACGAGACGCGCTGCCTGGGCGGTGCCCTCGGCGATGAGCGCGTCGCGCTTCTCGACGCCTTCGCGGACGTGCTCCTCGTGGAGACGACGCGCGAGCGTCAGGAGGTTCGTGGTGCCCTCGGTGTCCTCGTCCGCCGGGACCGTGGTCGCCGGGGCGGCCGCTGCGACCGGAGCGGGCTCGGGAGCCGCCTCGACCGGGGCCGGCACGGGCTCCGGCTCGGGTTCTGCCGCGGGAGCGGGCTGCTCGGCCTGCGCCGACTGCGGGGCCGACTCGGCCGCCTGCAGGCGCTGGCGGAGCTCGTCGTTCTCCGCGGTCAGGCGACGCAGCTCGACCACGACCTCGTCGAGGAAGTCGTCGACCTCGTCCTGGTCGTAGCCCTCGCGGAACTTCGTCGGCTGGAACCGCTTGTTGACTACGTCTTCCGGCGTCAAAGCCATTGCCGTCACCTCAATAGAACTGCTGAACGTGTGGAACCACTTGCGTCGTGACCGAACTTACCAGTCACCACGTGTGGTGCGGATGCCGCGCCGGAGGCGAGCATCGATCCCGACCACCGTACACCGACGACGGGGAGGAACGACGACCACTGCATCGGCGCGGCGCGTGTCGCGGACCTGGATCGGGTCAGACCGCGACGGCGATGCCGTTGACGACGACCCGGGCGATGATCACGACGAGCATGACGATCGTCCAGCCGAAGTCGAGTGCCACCGGCCCCATGCGGAGCGGCGGCAGGACCCGCCGGACCGCGCGGATCGGCGGATCGGTGATCGTGTAGACGAACTCGGAGACCACGAGCAGTCCCCCGCGCGGCCGCCAGGACCGGTTGAAGTTCTGCACGAGGTCGAGCGCGAACCGCCCCCACATGACGAAGAAGTACAGCAGGAGGGCGAGGGAGATGATCCCTAGGATCACGGACACGATGGGGCTCGCTCGTCTCGGGCGAGTGCCGTCATGCGACGACGCTCACGGGCGGGTGGCCGGGGGACGGCTCAGGACTGGGCGAAGAAGTTCGCCTCGATGTCGGACTCTACCTCAGCCGGCTCACCGCTCACTGCGACGTGTGCGGGCGAAAGCAGGAAGACCTTGTTGGTGACGCGCTCGATCTTGCCGTACAGGCCGAGCGACAGGCCGGAGGCGAAGTCGATCATGCGTCGGGCGTCGTTCTCGGTCATCTGCGAGAGGTTGATGATGACGGGGATCCCGTCGCGGAAGCTCTCGGCGATGGACTGGGCGTCCTTGTACTCGCGCGGGTGGACGGTGAGGATCTCGTTCATTTCCTGGACCGGGGTCGCCTTCTGTGCGGTCGTGTGCGAGCGGCGGAGCGGAGTGACCTGGGCGCCGCGCTGGTGGGTGTGCGTCTTCGCGGGAGCGGCGGCCGGGGCCGCTGCCGGAGCTGCGGCGGCCGCGGGAGCGTCCGCCGGGGCGGGGGCATCCTGCGGGGCTGCGGCCGGAGTGGCGGGAGCCTGCTGGCGCGCGGGCGCGGCCTGCTGCGGCTGCTCGTCCTCGTAGTCGAGTTCCTCGTCGGCGAGGCCGAGGTAGACCATCGTCTTCTTCAGCGGGTTGGCCATGGTTCCTCCGGAGGTTGGTGCACGTGGATGCCCTGCAACGAGGCTAGGGTGCCGCCGGCCGATTTCCCGTGATTGCGGTACCGATCCGCAGGTGTGTCGCGCCCTCGAGCACGGCGTCGGCGTAGTCGCCGCTCATGCCGGCCGAGATGTCGGTGGCGCCGGGCTCGAGCGCCACGACCCGGTCCGAGATCGCCCGCAGTCGGGCGAACGCCGCACGGGGCTCCTCGTCCAGCGGCGCGACGGCCATGACCCCGCGCAACCGGATGGTGCCGGTCTCGAGCACGCGTGCGGCCATCGCCTCGACGTCGTCCGGTTGCACGCCGCCGCGGCCGGGATCGTCGGTCAGGTTGACCTGCACGAACCCGTCGATGACCGGTGGCTCCGGCTCGGCCTCGGTCGGCGCGAAGGCATCCACGACCGACGTGCGGTCGAGGGACTGCACGACGTGCGCGTAGCGACGGACCTGCCGGGCCTTCTTCGACTGCAGCTGCCCGATGAAGTGCCAGGTCAGGTCGAGGTCAGCGAGTTCCGAGGCCTTGGCCTGTGCCTCCTGGTGGCGGTTCTCCCCCACGTCGGTGACGCCGAGTGACGCCAGCGCACGGACGAGGGACGCCGGGTGGTACTTCGTGACGACGATCAGCGTGAGGTCGTCGGCCGAGCGCCCTGCGGCGCGCGCCGCGTCGGCGATGCCACTTCTGACGGACGCGAGACGCGCCTCCAGTCCGTCGTCGTTGGACGAGGCGGACGGGAGGCGCGGATCACCTGCCATGGACCGGTTACTTCAGGAAGTCGGGGACGTCGAGCTCGTCGTCGTCGTCGAACGCCGGGTCGGCGGCGCGCTGCACCGGCGGCTGGTGTTCCTGCGAGGCCCAGGAGGGGCTCGACGTGCTGGAGTCCTCGATCGCACCGGTCGAGGCGGCGACGGGGGCCGTCGCGCTCGACTCGGGGTCGACGTAGCTCGAGCGACGCTCCTTCTGCTGCTGCGCCGGCTCGCCGCCGTCGAAGCCCGCGGCGATGACGGTCACGCGGACCTCGTCGCCGAGGGTGTCGTCGATGACCGCACCGAAGATGATGTTCGCCTCGGGGTGCACGGCTTCCTGCACCAGACGCGCGGCGTCGTTGATCTCGAAGATGCCGAGGTTCGAGCCACCCTGGATCGAGAGCAGCACACCGTGCGCTCCGTCGATCGAGGCCTCGAGCAGCGGGGACGCGACGGCGAGCTCGGCGGCCTTGATGGCACGGTCGGCACCGCGCGACGAGCCGATGCCCATGAGCGCGGAACCCGCACCCTGCATGACGGACTTGACGTCGGCGAAGTCGAGGTTGATGAGACCCGGGGTCGTGATGAGGTCGGTGATGCCCTGCACGCCGGCGAGGAGCACCTGGTCGGCCGTTGCGAAGGCCTCGACCATCGAGATGCCGCGGTCGCTGATCTCGAGCAGGCGGTCGTTCGGCACGACGATGAGCGTGTCGACCTCGTCCTTGAGCCCGGCGACACCGTTCTCGGCCTGGGACTGGCGACGCTTGCCCTCGAAGCTGAACGGCTTCGTGACGACACCGATGGTGAGGGCGCCGATCGACTTGGCGATGCGGGCGACGACGGGCGCACCACCCGTGCCGGTCCCACCGCCTTCACCGGCGGTGACGAAGACCATGTCAGCACCGGCGAGGGCCTCTTCGATCTCCTCGGCGTGGTCCTCGGCGGCGCGACGGCCGACCTCGGGGTCCGCGCCGGCGCCGAGGCCGCGGGTGATCTCGCGGCCGACGTCGAGCTTGACGTCGGCGTCGCTGAGCAGGAGCGCCTGCGCGTCGGTGTTGATCGCGATGAACTCGACGCCACGGAGGCCGAGTTCGATCATCCGGTTGACGGCGTTGACGCCGCCGCCGCCGACACCGACGACCTTGATGACGGCGAGGTAGTTGTGGTTCGTGGTCACGTCAGTCAGGCCTCCGGTTGAACCCTCAACCTCTACTTGAAGTTCAGGGGCAATGCTGGTAGATGTGGTGCTGGCTTCGACGCTACGGGTGGGTTCCGCGCACTGTCGCCCCGCCACGCCGCGTGTCGCCGATCAGGTCGGCAATTCAGTCCTTCGCGCGGATCACGCCGTTGTCCGGTGCGGACACGTCGTACTCGACCACGACGCCCGGGTTCCGCGCCGCGTGGTCCTTGACCAGGGCGGCGAGCAGCGCGGCCTTCGCCTCGGAGTCGTCGGGGCTCCCCCACACGACGGTCGAGCCGTCCTTGAGCGTCAGGGTCACGTCGTCGGCGGTGGACCCGGCGACCCGCGTGACCTGCGACCGGACGGTCGACGGCAGCGCCAGCACGACCTCGGTCATCGTGCGGAAGCTCGAGGACCCGAGGCGCGCACGGGCGATGTCGGCAAGCGGCATGGTGGCCGGACGCTGCGGGGACGACTGCACGACGATGCCGGCCGGGTCGACGAGGTCGAACGAGCTGCCGGACTTCACGGCCACGACGGGCGTGCGCTCGGTCACCGTCACGACGAGGGTGTGCGGCGGGGCCTCTTCGGTCACGTAGCTCTCGATGAGCGGGAAGCCGGCGATGTCCTGCTTGATCTCGTCGAAGTCGAGCCGCGCGAGCGGGGTGCCGATCTGGTCGGACAGGGCCTGCCGCAGCGCGGTCTCGTCGACGCGGTTGGTGCCCTTGACCTCGATCGTCTGCAGGGCCATCAGCGGCGAGAACACCGCCACCAGGATCGAGACGCCGAGCACGAGCACGATGCCGGCCGCGGTGATCCACGCGGCGCGGCGGTGGCGGCTGCGCCGGGTGAACCGCCGCACCTCGGCCCGCTCGAGCAGGCGACGGCGACGCTTCGCGATGCGCGCCTCACGCGCGGTCTCGGCAGCGCGGACACCGGCACCGATGGGTGCGTCGTCGTGCTGGACCGGCCGGGAGGCACTGCCCGCGTCGAGCACGTCGGTCACGGTCGCGTCAGGGTCGACCCCACCGCCGGACGCACCGGGGCGCGTCCGGTCGCGGTCGTCGGGGTGGTCCTCGTTCGGCGTGTACTCACGCAGGCGGTCGGCCACCGTGGACAGGCCGGCGCCGAAGCGGCGCCCGGCGGCGCCGGCGAGGGCGCCGACGCGGTCACGGGGCGAACCGGACGCATCAGTGCTCGCCGTCGGGTCGGGGGTGGGCTCGGACGCCTCGTCGACCGCAGCCGACGCGTCGGACGCGGGACGGGCCTCCCGGTCGTCGGGTGTGCGCCCGCGGAACGGGAGCCGCGGCATCGAGGGGCCACGACGCTGCCGGGGCGCGTCGGCGCCCTCGACCGGGGCGTCCCTGCGGGCGTCCCCCTCGTCGAACCCCTCGGGTCGTCTCACCGGCCCAACGCTCCCAGCACCTGCGGGATGATCCGGTACACGTCACCGCAGCTGAGCGTCATGATGATGTCGCCGTCGCGGGCGACCGCGGCGGCACGGGCGGCGGCCTCGTCCCAGTCCGGCAGGAACTCCACGCGGGACTGGTCGGCGAAGCGCTCCTGCACCAGGGCGCCGGTGACGCCGGGCTCCGGGTCCTCGCGCGCACCGTAGACGTCGAGGACGACCGTGTGGTCGGCGAGCTCCTCGTAGACCCGCGCGAAGTCACCGGCCATCAGACGGGTACGGGAGTACAGGTGGGGCTGGTGGATCGCGATGATGCGGCCGTCGCCGACGACGTTGCGGGCGGCCTTGAGCGCCGCGGCGACCTCGGTCGGGTGGTGCGCGTAGTCGTCGTAGACCGACACCCCGCGCTCGACACCGTGCAGTTCGAAGCGGCGCTGGGTGCCGCCGAAGGCCTCGAGCCCGCGGATCGCGTCGGCGGCGCTCACGCCCAGGCCGGTCAGGACCGCGAAGGCACCGACGGCGTTGATCGCGTTGTGCCGGCCCGGCACGCGGAGGGTCAGGTGGTGTGCCTCGCCGCCGGCGCGGAACGCGACCTCGACGCCCGCGGACTCGATGATCCGCTCGATGCGCACGTCCGCGTCGACGGCCTCGCCGAAGGTGACGACCTCGGGGGCGTCGGCACGCGCGCGGATGCCCGCCGTGACGGTCTTCGCGCCGGCGTCGTCGCTCGAGATGACGACGCGCTCGCTCGCCTTCGCGGCGAACTCGACGAACGCCTCGGTGAAGGCATCCTCGCTGCCGTAGTGGTCGAGGTGGTCGGCGTCGACGTTCGTGATCAGGGCCACGGCGACGTCGTAGAGCAGGAACGAACCGTCGGACTCGTCGGCCTCGACCACGAACAGGTCGCTCGAGCCCGGCGCCGAGCTCGTGCCGAGCGACTGGATGACGCCGCCGTTCACGAAGCTCGGGTCGAGGCCGAGCTCGACCATCGCGGTGACGATCATGCCGGTCGACGTGGTCTTGCCGTGCGCGCCGGCGACCGCGACGAGGCGGTGCTCGGCGATGAGGGCGGCGAGGGCCTGGGACCGGTGCAGCACCGGCAGGCCGCGGCGCTGCGCCTCGAGCAGTTCGGGGTTGTCCGGCCACAGCGCGCTCGTGACGACGATCGTGTCCGCGTCACCGACGTTCGCGGCGTCGTGGCCGATGTGCACCGCGGCGCCGAGGTCGCGCATGATGCCCGTCGTCTCGGTCTCGCGGGAGTCGCTGCCCGTCACGCGGTGACCGGCGGCGAGGAACATCCGGGCGATGCCGCTCATGCCGGCGCCGCCGATGCCGACGAAGTGCACGGTGCCGAGGTCGTCCGGGATCGGCTGCGTCAGGTCCGGCTTGATGGTCATGGTTCCTCCGTGGTGCTGGCGGCGCCGTTGCCTCGTGCGGTTCCTCGTGCGGCACCTCGTTCGGTGCCTCGTGCTGCGTCCAGGACGAGGTCGGTCATCCGGTCCGCGCCGTCGCGGTGTCCGACGCTGCCTGCCCGGACCGTCATGTCCGCGATGCGGGCCCGGTCCTGCAGGATCGTCAGGAGCTGGAACGTCACCCAGTCGGGGTCGAATTCCCCGTCCGCCACGAGCACGGCTCCCCCGGCGTCGACGACGTCCTTCGCGTTGTGCCGCTGCTCGCCGTTGCCGACAGGGTACGGCACGAGCACGCTCGGCAGCCCGACCACGGTGAGCTCGCAGACCATGCCGGCACCGGAGCGGGACACGACGAAGTCGCTCGCCGCGTACGCCAGGTCCATCCGGTCGCAGTAGGCGAGCACGTGGTAGCCGTCGAGGTCGCTCGGACCGATGTCCGACGCGGCACCGACGACGTGCAGGACCTGCCAGCCGGCGCCCACGATGGTCGCCGCGGACTTGTTGATCGTGCGGTTGATGCTGCGGGCGCCCGAGGAACCCCCCGTGACGAGGAGCACCGGGCGAGCCGGGTCGAGCCCGAACTCGGCGAGGGCCTCGGCACGACTGGCACGGCGGTCGAGCGACTCGATCTCGCGCCGGAGCGGCATGCCGACGACCCGGCCGTGCCGCAGTCGGGTGTTCGAGAAGGTCAGGCCGACGTGCTCGGTGAGGAACGCGGCGAGGCGGTTCGCCAACCCCGGCTTCGCGTTCTGCTCGTGCACGACGATCGGGGTGCCGGTGCGTCGGGCGGCGATGTACGCCGGCGCCGCCGCGTAGCCGCCGACGCCGAGGACGACCTCGACCTCGCGCTCGCGGATGATCTGCTCGGTGCGCTTGACGGCCGCGGCGAAGCGCTGGGGGAAGCGCAGGGCCGCGCCGTTCAGCTTCCGGGGGAACGGCAGGCGCGGGATCGTCAGGAGCTCGTAGCCGCGCATCGGCACCAGGCGGGACTCGAGGCCCTCGGCGGTGCCCAGGACGAGGACCTCGGCATCCGGCTCGCGCTCGGTCAGCCGGTCGGCGACCGCGAGCAGGGGGTTGACGTGTCCGGCGGTGCCCCCGCCGGCGAAGAGGTACTTGCTCACCGGAGTCGTCCGTTCGTGGTGGTGCTGTCGAGGGGCGGGTTCGTGGTGCGCGGGTCGTTCTTCCCGGGCAGGTCTCGGGCGAACGACAGCACGACGCCGATCGCCACCAGGGTCATGATGAGCGCGGACCCGCCGGCCGAGATCAGCGGCAGTGGGACGCCGAGGACCGGCAGCAGGCCGAGCACCACGGCGATGTTCACGAGCGCCTGGCCGATGATCCACGCCAGGATGCCGCCCGTGACGGTCTTCACGAACGGGTCGCGGGACTGCCGGATGATCTTGATCATGCCGACGGCGAGCACGACGAACAGTGCGAGCACGACGACGGCGCCGATCAGGCCGAGTTCCTCGCCGATGATCGCGAAGATGTAGTCGTTGTCCGCCTCGGGCAGCCACGACCACTTCGCCTTGGAGTTGCCGAGTCCGACGCCGAACACGCCACCGGACGCCAGCGCCCACATGCCGTGCACGGGCTGCCAGCACAGGTCGGCGTACTGGTTCGAGTCGGTGCAGCCGGACAGCCACGCGCTGATGCGCACCTGACGGGACGACGACGCCATCGTGACGAACGGCAGCATGACCGCCATCGCCGCCAGGCCGACGAGCAGGTGCCGGGCGCGGGCCCCGCCGACGTAGAGCGCACCGAGGACCAGGATGAGCATGATCATCGCGGTGCCCTGGTCGCCACCGAGGATCACGAGGCCGAGCGACAGGAGCGAGGCGATCCCGATCGGGATGAACACCTCTTTCCAGTCGTCGAGCTTGTCGCGCTTGACGTACATGATCGCGCCGATGCCGAGCACCAGGCCGAGCTTGACGACCTCGGACGGCTGCGCGGTGAACGAGCCGATGCCGATCCAGTTCCGGTTGCCCTGGACGTCGATGCCGAGCGGTGTGTACACGAGCAGCTGCAGGACGAGGGCGGCACCGAGCAACCGCATCGCCCACTTCCGCCACAGCCGTGTCGGGATTCGGCTCGCGACGAGCATGAGCGGGATGCCGAGGACCGCGTACAGCCCCTGGCGGGACGCTGCGCCGAAGAAGTCGTGCGTCGCGGCGTACTGCTCGACGCTCGACGACGACAGGACCATCACGACGCCGAAGACGACCAGGAAGAGCGTGACGCCGAGGATCGTGTAGAAGGTGCTGGACTCGGCGACGAAGACGTTCTTGACGGCGACGAGTGCACCGTTCGTGCGACGCGGGGTGCCCGTCGCCGGCGTGCTACGACTGTTCGGAAGATCCGTCGTCGCCATCGGCGTTGCCTCCCAGGTGCTCGTGGACCGCCGCCGCGAAACGACGCCCCCGGTCGGCGTAGGAGCCGAACTGGTCGAACGACGCAGCCGCCGGGGCGAGGAGGACCGTGTCGCCCGGCCTCGCGACCGATGCGGCATGCCGGACCGCCTCGGGCATGACCTGATCAGTGTCCGTCGTCTCCACCTGGAGCACCGGCACCCCGGACGCGTGTCGCGCGAATGCCTCCAGGACGGGGGTCCGGTCGGTGCCGATCACGACGACGGCACGGACCTCGGGGCCGAAGCGTGCCACGAGCCCGTCGACGTCGACGCCCTTGAACAGGCCGCCGACGATCCACACCACGGTGTCGAACGAGGCGAGCGAGGCGGTGGCGGCGTGCGGGTTCGTGGCCTTCGAGTCGTCCACCCACGCGACGCCGGCCGACTCCGCCACGAGCTCCGTGCGGTGGTGGTCGGCGCGGAAGGCCCGGACGGCGGACTGGATCGCACTCGGCTGGACGGTGCCGGCACGGGCGAGGGCTGCGGCGGCCAGGACGTTCATCGTCATGTGCGGGCTGGCGAGCCCGGCGACCTCGAGGTCGGCGAGGGTCGAAAGCTCGAGCGCGCTGTTCCGACGGTCCTCGGTGAAGGCGCGGTCGCACAGGACGTCCTCGACGATGCCGACGTCCCCGGGCGCGGGCACCCCCGGCGTGAAGCCGACGGCACGGCAGCCCTCGACGACGTCGGCGTCCTGCACCATGTCGCGCGTGACGTCGTCGGCGGTGTTGTAGACGCACGCCATCACGGTGCGCTCGTAGACCTTGGCCTTCGCGGCGCGGTACGCCGCCGCCGAGCCGTGCCACTCGAGGTGGTCGTCGGCGATGTTCAGGCAGGCGCTCGCGAGCGGCACGACCGCGCCGTCGCCCGAGGTCGCCATGTAGTGCAGCTGGTGGCTGGAGAGCTCGACGACGAGCACGTCGTAGCCGTCCGGGTCGCGGACGACGTCGAGCACCGGCACGCCGATGTTGCCGCAGGCCACGGCACGCAGGCCGCCGGCCTCGTACATCGCGGTCGTGAGCTGCGTCGTGGTGGTCTTGCCGTTGGTGCCCGTGATCGTGATCCACGGCGCCGCGACCGGTCCGCGCACGACCTTGTCGCGCACGCGCCAGGCGAGCTCGATGTCGCCCCAGACGGTGCTGTTCTGGACGGACCACTCGACGGTCGCGTTGTGCGGCGGCAGACCGGGCGACACGATGACGAGGTCCGGCGCCTGCTCCTGCAGCGCGGCCGGCACGGTGTCGAGCGGCGTCTGCACGAAGCGCGCGCCGATGACGTCGAGCAGGTCGACGCTGTCCGACGGCGCGTCGGACGAGTAGACCGTCACCGCACCGCCGAGCTCCACCAGGGTGTCGGCGACCGAGAACCCGGTCGCGCCGAGCCCGAGGACGGCGACGTTCAGGCCCTTCCACCCCTCGGAGTACCAGCTGTCGAGGGACTGGAGACGGGAGGACGAGGACACCGGGTCAACCAACGCGTGCGATCCATTCGAGGTAGAAGAGGCCGACCCCCGCGGCGACGAAGAGCCCCGCGATGATCCAGAACCGGACGACGACCGTCACCTCGGCCCACCCCTTCAGCTCGAAGTGGTGGTGCAGCGGACTCATCCGGAAGATCCGCTTGCCGTGGGTGATCTTGAAGTACGCCCGCTGCAGGATGACCGAGCCGGTGACGATGAAGAACAGGCCACCGATCAGGATGAGCAGGAGCTCGGTGCGGCTGAGGATCGCGAGACCCGCCAGCGCCCCACCGAGGCCGAGCGAACCGGTGTCGCCGAGGAAGATCTGCGCCGGCGAGGTGTTGTACCAGAGGAACCCGATGAGCCCACCGCAGACCGCGGCCGCGACGACCGCCAGGTCGAGCGGGTTGCTCACGGTGTAGCAGGCGTGCTCCGTGTTCGCGTCGAGACGGGCACCCCCGCAGATCTGGTTGGACTGCCAGAAGCCGATGATGACGTACGAGCCGATCGCCAGGATGCTCGAGCCGGTCGCGAGACCGTCGAGCCCGTCCGCGACGTTGACGCCGTTCGACGTCGACACCGTGAGGAGCACGATCCAGGCCAGGAACAGCACGGTGCCGATGACCGTGCCGAGCGCCATGAAGTCGAGCCACGGGATGTCCCGGATCGCCGAGATCATGGTCGACGCCGGGGGCTTGCCGTTCGACGTCGGCACCACCAGGGCGACCGTGGCGAAGATGACGCCGACGATGACCTGGCCGAGGACCTTGGCCCACCCGCCGAGCCCGAGGCTCCGCTGGCGCCGGACCTTGAGGAAGTCGTCGATGAACCCGACGAAGCCCAGCCCCACCATGAGGAACAGCACGAGCAGGCCGGACAGGGTGATCGAGTCACGTCCGACCAGGTGGCCGACGAAGTACCCGATCACGGCGCCGATGATGAGGACGATGCCGCCCATCGTCGCGGTGCCGCGCTTGGTGTGGTGCGACTGCGGACCGTCGTCACGGATGAACTGCCCCCACCCGAGACGGTGGAACAGCTTGATGAAGAACGGGGTGAGCAGCAACGTGAACACCAGCGACGTAGCGCCGGCGATGAGGAGCGCGATCATTCGGTGACACCTCCGAGGCGGTCGCCGAGGAATCGCAGTTCGGCCGACTTCGAGGACTTGACCAGGACCACGTCGCCGGGGCGGAGCATGTCCTGGAGTGACCGGACGGCGTCGTCGACGTCCTCGATGAACACCGACTCGCCGTCCCACGATCCCTCGAGGGTGGCGGCCTGGTGGATGGGCATCGCGCCGCGGCCGACGACCACGAGCTGACCGATGCCGAGACGGACGACGAGCCGACCGATGCGGTCGTGCTCCTCGGTCGAGAACTCGCCGAGCTCGGCCATCTCGCCGAGCACGGCGACGGTCCGCTCCCCCGGGCGCACGATCTGCGCCAGGGTCCGCAGCGCCGCTGCGGTCGAGTCCGGCGACGCGTTGTAGGCGTCGTTGATCACGGTGACGCCCTCGGGGCCGCCCTGCAGCAGCTCCATGCGCCAGCGCTCGGCGCGCGTCATCGACGCGAGCGCCGCGGCGCCGTCGGCGAGCGGGACGCCCCAGCGGTGGGCGACCGTCAGGGCGGCGGCCGCGTTCATCGCGTGGTGCTCACCCAGGATCGCGAGGCGCACGTCCACGTGATCCGGGCCTCCAGGCTGGGTACCGTCCGTCGGACGGTCGCCTTCCTGATCGACGGGAGGCGCGGTGAGGGTGAAGCGGGTGCCGCTGCGGTCCGTCTCGATGCCGGTGATGCGGTAGTCGGCATCCGCCGACGTGCCGAAGCCGACCACCTGGGCGGCCGTCAGGTCGCGCATCGACGCGACCCGGTCGTCGTCGACGTTGAGCAGCGCGGTCGCGGAGGCGGGCAGGTCGGTGACCATCTCGGACTTCGCGCGCTGCGTCGCCTCGATGCCGCCGAACTCGCCGGCGTGCGCCAGGCCCACCTTGAGCACGACCCCGACGTCCGGCTCGGCGATGCGGACGAGTGCCGCGATGTGACCGACGCCGCTGGCCCCCATCTCGACGACCAGGAACCGGGTGTCGTACGTGACCCGGAGCATCGAGATCGGTGCCCCGACGTGGTTGTTGAAGGACCCCTGGGGCGCGACGGTCTCGCCGTGCTGCTCGAGGATCGTCCGGAGCATGTTCTTCGTGCTCGTCTTGCCGTTCGAGCCGGTGATGCCGACGACCTTGAGCGGTGCCGGACGCCCCTCGGCGTCGACGCGGTCGGCGGATGCCATCCGGACCCGGGTGACGACCTCGTGCGCGAGCGCGGCGAGGGCGGCGTAGCCGTCCGCGACGACGATCTGCGGCGCGGTGGTCTCGACGCGCTCGGGCGTGATGACCAGCGCGGCACCCGCCTCGGTCGCGGCGGGCACGAAGCGGCGCCCGTCCGTGACCTCGCCGGGCAGGGCGAAGAAGACACTGCCAGGGCGGACCAGGCGCGAGTCGGTCTCGACCGAGCCCTCCACCACCAGGTCGCCGGGCTCGGCGACGTCGGTCGCCTGGGCACCACCGATCAGCTCGCCGCCGACCGCGGTGGCGATCTCGGCGAGGGTGAGCGCGATCATCGGGGGTCCTCGGCCGGACCGGAGTTCGGCTCCCAACCGGCTTCGCGCAGGGCCTGACGGGCCTCGTCGCGTGCCGAGTAGGGGGTGCGGACACCGGCGATGTCGCGGTAGTCCTGGTGGCCCGGGCCGGCCCAGAGGATCGAGTCGCCCTCACCGAGCAGACCGACGGCCAGGCGGATGGCGGCCTCGGGCGGGCTCACCTCGTGCAGCTCGTGGTCCGGGAACGCCTCGCGCGCGGCGTCGACCAGGGTCTTCCGGATCGACGCGGCGTCCTCGAAGCGGGGGTGGTGGTCGGTGACGACGAGGATGTCGCTGCCGGCCGCCGCGACGCGGGCCATGTCGCCGCGCTTCGTGGTGTCGCGGTCGCCGTCGGCGCCGAACAGCATGAGGACCTTGCCGGACGTGAACTGGCGGACGGCCGCGAGGGTGTTCTCGAACGCGTCGGCGCTGTGACCGAAGTCGACGTAGACGCTCGGACCGTGCTCGCCCGAGACACGCTCGGTCCGGCCGGGCAGGTAGCACTCGATGGCGGACACGCGGCGCACGGCGCCGTCGCGGTCGCTTCGGGCCTCGTGCTCGTCGCGGTCGTCTTCGTCCGGGTAGCGGCGGTGGTTGCTGTCGAGCGCGTGTGCGATGGCACCGAGCTCGAAGCCGCCCTCGACCAGCATGACGATCGCCAGTGCGGCGTTCGCGGCCATGTGCCAGCCGATCAGAGGCACACGGGTGGTGAGCTCGCGGCCCTCGGGACCGGTCAGGCGGAACTCGGTGTACGCGGCGTGCGCCTCGACGATGTCGACGTGCCACTCGGCCTCGACGTCCGGGTGCACCGTGATCGTCGTGACCGGGATGCGGGAGTCCTGCACCACGCGGTGGCCCCAGTCGGTGTCCAGCGAGACGACGCCGCGACGGGCGTGCTCGGGCTGGAACAGCGGGAGCTTCGCCTGGTAGTACTCCTCCATGTCGGCGTAGTCGTCGAGGTGGTCGTGCGACAGATTCGTGAAGGCCGCGACGTCGAAGACGATGCCGTCGACCCGGTGGCGGCTGAGGGCCTGCGCGCTCACCTCGACGGCGACCGCGCGCACCTCGCTCTCGCGCATCCGGGCGAGGAGCGCGTGCATCTCGCTGGCCTCGGGCGTGGTGAGGCGGCTCGTCACGCTGAGCGTGCCGATGTGGCGCTCGGCGGTCGAGCTCAGGCCGGTGACCAGGCCGAGCTGCTTGAGGATCCCCTCGAGGATGTACGACGTGCTCGTCTTGCCGTTCGTACCGGTGACGGCGAACAGCTGCGGCAGGTCGGTGGCCTCGTCCGGGTGGGTGCGGTAGACCCAGGCGGACACGTCGCCCAGGGCTGCACGGGGGTCGTCCACGACGAGGACCGGCAGGCCGGCCGCTCGTGCGCTCTCCACGCCCGCGTCGTCGGTCAGGACGGCGACGGCACCGCGCTCGGCGGCCTCGGTGGAGAACTCCGCGCCGTGCCGGTTCGCACCGTGCACGCCGACGAAGACGTCACCCGGCTGCACCTCGGCGGCGCTCAGCGTGACACCGGTCGTCTCGACGGCGTCGAGGGAACCGACGACGCGGAGGCCGAACGCGTTCGCGAGCTCGGCGACCGCCCTCGGGGTCGGGTGTTCGGGCCGGAGGACCGGGGGGATCCGTGCGGACAAGTGTTCCTTCTTCCTCACCACGTGGACGGGTAGAGCTTCGCCTCGGACGCGGAGGGGGCTACTCGGTACTTCTCGAGCACCTGGGACATGAGTGTGCGGAACGCCGGAGCCGCTCCGCTCGACCACTTGTTGGTCTGCGGCTTCGTGAACGTCACCGTGACAACATACTGGGGGTCTTCGGCGGGTGCCATTCCGGCCACCGAGGTGATGCGCTGACCGCCGTAGCCCTTCGACCCTTCGGCCACCTCGGCGGTACCGGTCTTCGCGGCGATGTTGTAGCCCGAGATCGGCTTCATGCCCACGAGCGTGCCGCCCGTGACCACGCTCTGGAGCATGTCGGTGACCTGGGTCGCGGCGTCGGCGGACACGACGCGCTGCTTCTGCACGTCGGGCGCGTCGATGGTCTTGCCGTCCGAGGTGGTGCAGCCCTTGACGAAGTGCAGCGGGATCCGGACACCGTCGTTCGCGATGGTCTGGAACACGCTGGCGACCTGGACCGCGGTCGTCGAGATGCCCTGGCCGAACATCGAGTTGATGTTCGTCTGCTGGTCCCAGTTCGGGCTCGAGCCGTAGTCCATCGACGGCTGGCCCGGGTAGTCGATCGCCGACTCCGGCTCGAACAGTCCGAACTTCTGCATGTAGTCGTAGCGCTGCTGAGCCGTCAGCCGCGAGCCGAGCTCGGTGATGCCGACGTTCGACGAGTTCTGCAGGATGCCCGTCAGCGTCAGGTTCTCGGTCTCGTGGAACTCGGAGTCGTGGATCGTGCCACCCCAGGGGAACGTGCGCGAGTACGGCACGACCGCCTGGTCGGTGGGACTCGACTTGCCCTGGTCGATCAGGGCCGCGGCGATGGCGGCCTTGATCGTCGATCCGGGCTCGTAGCTCGCCGTGAGCGCCCGGGAACCGTATGCCCCCTTGTCGGTGGTGGCGTCCACGTCGTTCGGGTCGACGGTGGGGTAGTCGGCGACCGCGAGCAGCTCACCCGTCTTGACGTTCGTGACCGTGGCCGTCGCGGACTCGGCCTGCAGGGTCTTCGAGGCAGAGGCGATGGTCTGCAACGCCATGTACTGCAGGTCGCTGTCGATCGTCGTGACGAGCGTGCCGCCGTCCTTGGCCTGCTTCTTCGTCACGGTGCTGCCCGGCAGCTGGACGCCGTCCTCACCGCGCTCGTACGTCTCCGAGCCGTTCGTGCCCGCGAGGCACTTGTTGTAGGCGTACTCCAGGCCGGCCTGTGCGCCGTCGGTGCCCATGAAGCCGGTGACGTTGCCCGTGGTCGCACCCGTCGGGTAGACCCGCGACGCCTGCTGCTCCTTGTAGATCCAGGGGATGCCGAGGTCGGTGACCGCCTCGTAGTGCTTCACGTCGAGGCCCTTGACCAGGTAGGCGAAGTCCGACTTCGGGTTCGCGGCGATGTTCTTCCGCATGGTCGCGACGTCGCCACCCGAGGCCTTCGCCAGGGCGGTGAGCGCCGTCGACACGCTGATGTCCTTGACCCGGGTCCCGCCGAGCTTGCCCTTGAACTTCTTGACCAGGCGCGGGGCGGTGGTGATGTTGTACCGGGTGACGCTGTCGGCGAGTTCCGTGCCGTTGCGGTCGACGATCGACCCGCGGGTGCCGTAGATCGTCACCGGGATGCTGCGCTTCTGGGTCGACTGCTCGTTGAGGGCCGAGGCCTGCACGACCTGGATGTCGACGAGGCGGACCACGAAGACACCCACCAGGGCGATCACGGCGATCATCACGATGCTGTAGCGCAGTCGGCGGTTGCGGATCGTCTTCGTCACGCGGTGCGGTCCTTCCCGGATGGTGCTGAGGGTGGTTCAGACCCGCAGGTCACCGGGTGGAGGGCGCCTGGAGCTGGTTCGCGTCGGACTCTACGGAGGACTTCGAGGAACCCCCGTCCGACGCGCTGGCGCCGCTCGTCTTCTCAGACGCGGCGCTGCCGGCCGTGCTGCTCGTCGCGCTGTCGGCGGCGTCATCGGCCTTCGCGTCGGCGCTGCCGGCGGTGCTGGCGCTGCCGGTGGTCGAGCCCGTCTCCTTGCTCGTCGACGTGTCGCCCTGCTTCGCGGCGAGGGGGACGTCGTTCAGCAGGGAGTTCGGCACCTGGTTCTCCGTGCTCGCCGTGGCCGGGTCGGCGACCGCGGGCGTCGGCGTGCCGTACACCCGGCCCGTCTTGGGGTCGAGGTACACCGGCGTGGAGTTGGCGATCATCCCGAGCGACTGCGCGTTGCGGGCCAGGTTCTGCGGCGAGTCGAGCACCCGGAGTTCCTCGGAGAGCGACTGCTGCGTGCGGGAGAGGTTCGTCTGCTCCGTGCCGAGGGCGCTCAGCGTGTAGGCCCCCTGGCTGAGCACCATGCTGATGCCGAGCTGGGCGAGCAGCAGGATGCCGAGCGCGACGACCGCGGTGACGGCGTAGCCGATGCGGGGCCGCGCACGGCGCTGGGCCGCGGTCGGTGTGACCTCGACGAGCTCCGGTCGGCTCTGGCGGTCCGGGCGCGGGGCGCGGGACGGGACGACGGCGGGGTCGACGAGTGCGAGGTTCGTGCTCATGTCACTTCCGGATCCGCTCGGCCGCGCGCAGGCGCACGGGTGTTGCTCGGGGGTTGGCGGCGCGCTCGGCCTCGTCGGCCAGCTCGGCGCCCTTGACGATCAGGGAGAAGGTGGGGGCGTGCTCGGGGAGCTCGACCGGCAGCCCGGCAGGGGCGCTCGACTTCGTGCGCGCCACCAGTGCCCGCTTGACGATGCGGTCCTCGAGCGACTGGTACGACTCCACGACGATGCGACCGCCGACCGCGATGGCGTCGAGCGCCGCCGGGATCGCGCGTTCGAGGACGCTGAGTTCGGCGTTCACCTCGATGCGGAGCGCCTGGAACACGCGCTTCGCGGGGTGGCCCTGGCGCTGGATCGCGACCGGGGTCGCGTCGTGGAGCACCTGCACCAGGTCGCCCGACATCTCGAACGGCACGCTCGCGCGGCGGTCGACGATGGCCCGGGCGTAGCGGCCGGCGAGCTTCTCCTCGCCGTAGCGCTGGAAGATGCGGCGCAGTTCGCCCTCGTCGTAGGTGGCCAGGACGTCGGCAGCGGTCTGCCCCTCGGTCCGGTCCATCCGCATGTCGAGCGGGGCGTCCTGGCTGTACGCGAAGCCGCGCTCGGCCCGGTCGAGCTGCAGCGAGCTGACCCCGAGGTCGAACAGCACGCCGTCGACCTGACGGAAGCCCTCGCCCTCGATCGCGTCGACGATGCCGTCGTACACGGTGTGCACCAGGCGGACGCGGTCGCCGAAGCGGGCCAGGCGCTCCCCCGCGATGCCGAGGGCGTCGGTGTCACGGTCGAGACCGATCAGCGTCAGGTCCGGGAACCGCTCGAGCAGCCCCTCGGAGTGTCCGCCCATGCCGAGCGTGGCGTCGACGACGACCTTGCCCGGTCCGTCGAGCGTCGGCGTGAACAGGTCGACGATGCGCTCGAGCATCACCGGCGTGTGCGGGAAGCGTGGTGTCCCGTTGTCGTTGTCGGCCATGTGCAGCCCCTCGTCTTCCGGGCCGCGGGTCCGGATCCCCATCCATGCGACCTGACATCGGGGAAGTGATGTCAGGGCTTCACGGCTGGGAGTCCCGATCCACGGATCAGAAGATCCCCGGGATCACCTCCTCGTCGTTGTCGGCGAACGCCTCTTCGGCTTCGGCGTAGTAGGCCTCCCACGCGGTGGTCGACCAGATCTCGGCACGGTCACCGCTGCCGATGACCGTCAGGTCCCGCTCGAGCCCCGCGTACTCACGGAGGTTCTGCGGGATCGTCACGCGGTTCTGCTTGTCGGGCTGTTCGGCGCTGGCCCCCGAGAGGAACAGGCGCATGTAGTCCCTGGTGCGCTTCGACGTCATCGGTGCGGTCCGGATGCGTTCGTGGAGTTCCTCGAACGTCCGGGCGCTGAAGACCACGACGCAGCGTTCCTGGCCGCGGGTCATCACGAGTCCCCCGGACAGTTCGTCCCGGAACTTGGCGGGGAGGATCACGCGACCCTTCTCGTCGAGCTTCGGGGCATGAGTACCGAGCAGCACGTCGGGCCTCCCCTCCGCTCCACCGGACCGTTGCGAGCCCCACTTTACTCCACTGCCCTCCCCTAGGCCAGGATTCCGCTCCCTTTTCGCCCCGTGGCACCCCTTTTGGGGCCGTTTCGGCAGCCCCGAAGCCCGGACAGCGGTGGCGGATGCCCGTCATGCCGGGGATCTGGGCGGGTGTGGTGGGCGTGGAGGAAAGTGGAGGACTTTCGCAGCCAGTGGAGCGTCCCATGGCGCGCCGAGGCTCACGGTCGGCTCCACCACGACCGGCCGCCGGTCAGCGCACGGTCACGACGCGCTGCCGCCGCGACGCCGAGTGGTCACGAACCGTCGCTCGCGCGGACTGCAGCCGACAGTTCGTGGCCCCCGGGCAACCACCGCGCGGCATGTCGTGACCACTCGCGCGCACACGAACCTGCCCCGCCCGATCCTGCCCGCCCCCGGAACGCGAAACGGGGCCGGCCCGAAGGCCGGCCCCGTCACGAGGGAGGAGTCTGGAGGGCTGCTACTGCCCCTGGTCGTTCCGCTTGTCCCAGCGGTCGTTCATGCGGTCCATGAAAGACCCGCCGCCACCGCCGCCGTTGGCCGGACGAGCCGAACCACCGGACGCCGGAGCACCCGGCCGAGCGGGCTTCGCCTTCGGGGCACGCATGCCCGGGCGCAACGCGAAGAGGACACCGGCGAGCATCACGACGAAGCCGAGGATGCCCAGCAGCGGGGCCTTGATCACGAGACCGACGATCACGATCGCGACGCCGGCGAGTGCACCGAGCACTCCGAGCGTGATGGCGGTGTACGTCGGACGACCCTGTCGACGTGTGACACGCGCCACGAAATCGGAATCGTTCTGGTAGAGGCTGCGCTCCATCTCTTCGAGAAGGCGCTGCTCCTGTTCCGAGAGCGGCATCTTGGTTCCCTCTGTTCCTGGGATCGACGCGGGGTTGAACAACCGGGCTGGAAAACACTCGGTTGAGTGGACCGATTCTATGTCCCAACCGCTCCACTAGGGTAGGGACTGTGGCTGAGAGTACGCGATTAGTGGACCTCGTATCGGCGCGTATCGACCGGGCACTCGACGAGCAGCGTGAACGGCTCCTCGCGATCAGCCCCGATCTCGCCCCGTTCGACCTGTACGCCCGAGATCTGCTGTCCGGCGGCAAGCGCTTCCGGGCGCTGTTCTGCTACTGGGGATGGCAGTCGGTGGCGGGCCGTTCCGGCTCGTTCGACCCGCTGGCGGAGGGCTCCCGCCAGACCACGGCCGAGGCGATCGTCACGGTCGCCGCAGCGCTCGAGGTCTTCCACGCAGCAGCCCTGGTGCACGACGACATCATGGACCGCTCGGACACCCGCCGTGGGCGTCCCGCAGCACACCGCCGGTTCGAGTCCCTCCACCAGGAGTCCGGCTTCGTCGGCGACCGCGGGCAGTACGGCACGAACTCGGCACTGCTGCTCGGCGACCTGCTGCTGTCGCTCAGCGACTCGGTGTTCGACGAGGGCCTCGCGCTCCTCGACCCGGTGCGCGCCCGCATCGTGCGCCAGGAGTTCCACGCGATGCGCCTCGACGTCACCGCGGGCCAGTACCTCGACGTGCACGAAGAGACCGCCTGGCCCGTCATCGACGAGTCCGAGCACCTGCTCCGCGCCCAGCGCGTCATCGTCTTCAAGTCCGCGAAGTACTCGATCGAGGCACCGCTCGTCATCGGCGCGCTGGTCGCCGGCGCGAGCGACTCGCAGCTCGAGGGCCTCCGCGCCTTCGGGCTCCCCCTCGGCGTCGCCTACCAGCTGCGCGACGACATGCTCGGCGTGTTCGGTGACCCCGAGGTCACCGGCAAGCCCGCCGGCGACGACCTGCGCGAGGGCAAGCGGACCGTGCTCATCGCCTCGGCCCGCAAGGCGCTGGCCAGTGGCCCGCGGCAGCTGCTCGACGAGCTCCTCGGCGACCCCGACCTCGACGAGGAGCAGGTGCAGATGCTCCGCGCCACCCTCACCGAGTCCGGTGCGGTCGCCGCGGTCGAGCGTTCCATCGACCGGCACGTGCAGCGTGCGAAGGCGGCGCTCGACGCGTCGCCGCTGACGCCGTCGGCACGCGAGCAGCTCGCGTCGCTGGCCGACACGGTCAGCCGCCGGTCGTCGTAGACGCGACACCAGGACAGACAGGAGGCCCGTGGCGACACCGCCACGGGCCTCCCGTCCATCCGGAACGCGTCTAGAGCAGCGACTGGGCCACGCGACGCACCTCGGCCTTGCGACCGGCGCGCAGCGCCGCGATGGGCGAGACGCCCATCGAGTCGTCGACCGTGAGCATCCAGCGGACGGCTTCGTCGTCGGTGAAGCCGTTGTCGCTGAGCACGGTCAGGGTGCCGCGCAGCTCGGGCATGGGCTCGCGGTCCTCGAGGAACTCGCTCGGCACACGCAGGACACCACCGACGCGGGCCGCCAGCAGGGTCTTCTCCTCGAACAGGCGGTGGATCCGGCCGGGGCTGGTGCTGAACAGGTCCACCAGTTCGGGGACGGTCAGCCAGCGCTCGGAGAGGGAGAGGTCGTCGACGGGTGCAGCACTCACACGCCCATGGTGCCAGAGCGGGGCCCCGAGTGAGTACGCAACGTTCGTCACATTCGTCACACGCACCACATCCGGCTCTCTGGTTGACTTGGGAATCACACCATGCCAGCGTTGTGCCACCTGTGAGTGCGCGCATGCACGCGCACGGGACAGTCGAGATCAGGAGAAACCGTGGACAACGCTGCAGACGAAGCCGCCCGGCGCGCACGATCCGCCCGGTTCGCGACCATGCCCATCGTCCTCGCGGGCACGATCGCGGTGACCGCCGGCCTGACCGGCCCCATCGCGCACGCCGAACCGCGACACGACGACGCGGACTCGAACCACAAGCGCCACGTCGACCAGGACCGGGGCGTCGGCAACCGTCCGGTCTTCGGCACCGCGGTCGCACGTCCGTCGCAGACCGTCGTCACGACGGTCGCCGCGACGACGAAGGCAGCCGCCCCCACGACCTACACCGTCCGTCAGGGCGACACGGTCTCGGGCATCGCCGCCCGCTTCGGCCTGTCGGCGCAGGAGGTCCTGGTGCGGAACGGCCTCGGCTGGAACACGATCATCCACCCCGGACAGACGCTGCACCTGGCGTCGACGCCCGCGGTGACCACGGCGCGCACGACCACGAGCGCCGGATCGACGTCCGGGTCCGGGTCGGGGTCGAGCACCTCGAGCTACCACGTGAAGTCGGGCGACACCGTGTCCGGCATCGCATCGCGGGTCGGCGTGTCGACCACGGCGCTCCTCAGCGCCAACAAGCTCTCGCAGCGCAGCGTGATCTACCCCGGTCAGACGCTCCGGGTGCCACACGGCTCGTCCGGTGGCGGCTCGGTGTCCACGGCCGCAGCGTCGTCGGGTTGGTCGGGCTCGTCGGGTTCGTCGAAGTCGAGTGTGAAGATCTCCTCGGGCGACACGATCGGCTCGATCGCTGCGTCCCACCACGTCTCCGTCGCCTCGCTGCTGTCGGCGAACGGCCTGACCTACACGAGCACGATCTACGCGGGCAAGACCCTCGTCATCCCGTCGTCGAGCACTGCTGCGACGACCGCCGCGGCGCCGTCGCGTGCCGCGGTGAGCGCCGCCGTCGGACTGAGTGCCGAGCAGCGCCAGAACGCGGCCACCATCGTCGCCGTCGGCCGCTCCCTCGGGGTGTCCGACCGCGGCATCGTGGTGGCCCTGGCCGCCGCGATGCAGGAGTCGAGCCTGCGCAACCTGCCCCACGGCGACCGCGACTCGGTCGGCCTGTTCCAGCAGCGGCCGAGCCAGGGCTGGGGCAGTGCGGCGAAGCTGCAGGACCCCGCGTACGCGACGAAGCTGTTCTTCGGCGGTCGCAGCAACCCGAACGTCGGCAAGACCCGCGGGCTGCTCGACGTGCCCGGGTGGTCGTCGATGAGCATCACCGACGCTGCCCAGGCCGTGCAGCTCTCCGCCTACCCCAAGGCCTACGCCAACTGGGCGAGCGCTGCCCAGGGCTGGCTGGCCACCCTCTGAGTCTCATCCGGAAGATCGAGATTGGGTCACGACCGGTGCGCCGGTGCGGTGTCGTGCAGTCTCGATTCGTAGAATGCCGCCGATGACCACCAACGCCGCCACGGATCCGATGATCGGTCGCATGATCGATCAGCGGTACCGCGTCCGCTCCCGCATCGCGCGCGGGGGCATGGCGACCGTGTACCTCGCGACCGACGTCCGCCTCGAGCGACGCGTCGCGATCAAGATCATGCACGGGCACCTGGCCGACGACCAGGCCTTCCGTGAGCGCTTCATCCAAGAGGCGAGGTCCGCCGCGCGGCTGTCCCACCCGAACCTGGTCGGCGTCTACGACCAGGGCGCCGAGGACGACACCGCCTACATCGTCATGGAGTACATCCCGGGCATCACGCTGCGGGACCTGCTGCAGGAGCACCACGCCCTGACGCCCGAGCAGGCGACCGACATCCTGCGCGCCGTGCTGGCCGGACTCGCCTCGGCCCACCGCGCCGGCATCGTGCACCGCGACCTGAAGCCCGAGAACGTCCTGCTCGCCGACGACGGCCGGATCAAGCTCGGCGACTTCGGCCTGGCCCGGGCGACGACGGCGAACACCGCGACCGGGGCCGCCCTGCTCGGCACGATCGCGTACCTCTCCCCCGAGCTCGTCACCCGTGGCGCCGCCGACTCACGCAGCGACATCTACGCGCTCGGCATCATGCTCTACGAGATGCTCACCGGCGAGCAGCCCTACAAGGGCGAGCAGCCGATGCAGATCGCCTACCAGCACGCGAACGACACGGTGCCCGTCCCGAGTGCCGCGGTGTCCGGCGTCCCGCCCGAGCTCGACGAGCTCGTCGCCTGGTCGACCGCCCGCGACCCCGAGGACCGACCGCGCGACGCCCGCGAGATGCTCGACCACATGGCGGGCAATCAGCAGCGCGCCACGGGCCAGTACCGGACCGCCGTGCTGCGGCCCGAGAACGCGACCGCCATCCTGCCGTCCGGCGGCGGGACCGCTGCCGGTGGCGGCGCTGCTGCCGCCGGTGCCCGTGCTGCTGCCGCCGACGCACCGGCGGCCACCGATGCCACGGCGATCATCGACAGCCCCGACCGCGGGCGTCCCACGACCCGGAACCGCAACACCGGTCCGGGCCCGCGCCGGACGGGCGCGCAGCCCGGGGTGCTCTCACCCGCGGGACAGCGCCTGGCCGACCTCTCCGCGAAGCGTCGCAAGCGCGGCTGGATCGCACTGTCGGTCTTCGTCGTGCTCCTGCTCATCGGCGCGGGCTTCGGCTGGTACTTCGGGCCGGGGCCGGGTGGCAACGTGCGCATCCCCGAAGTGACGGGCAAGTCGGTCTCGCAGGCCCGGCAGCTGCTCGAAGCCCAGGGCCTGCACGCGGCGTCGAAGACCGGAACCCGGTTCGACGCCGTCGTCGCGAAGGGACAGGTGTCCATCACCAAGCCAGCCGCGGAGCGCGAGGTGCAGAAGGGCACGTCGGTGCAGCTCGTCGTGTCGAACGGGCCGAAGATGATCGCGCTTCCGGCGATCGTCGGGCAGCCGATCTCCACCGTCACCGCCGCGCTCGACGACGACTTCGAGCTGCAGGACAACCGGTACGAGTTCTCGGCCGACGCCGCGAAGGACACCGTCATCGCGGCGACCGGCCGCGCGTCCGGCGGCAAGGCGCTCGACCTGACGTCGGTCAAGGCCTACGGCGAGACCGGCCCGGTCACGCTCACGGTGTCCCTCGGCGCCGTGCCGGACGTCGTCGGGAAGACCGTCGACCAGGCCTCCGCCGAGCTCGACGCGGTCGGCCTCATCCTCGGCGCCCGCACCGAGGAGTTCAGCGAGGACGTCCCCTCCGGGCAGATCGTCTCCGCCGAGGTGCAGGACTCCCCCGCCGTGCGCGGCACCGCGATCGACGTCGTCGTGTCGAAGGGTCCGACGCCGATCACCCTGCCCGAGGACGGCGTCGTCGGCTCGACCATCAACGAGGCCACCGCGACCCTCGAGGGCCTCGGGCTCAAGGTCTCCGTGCCCGACTGCACGAACATCCTGTGCGGGTTCTACGACTGGAAGTCGTCGCTGCCGGTGACCGGCACCGACCCGGGCGCCGGAGCCACGGTGTACCGCGGCGACACGGTGACGCTCTCCTACGACCAGTAGGCGGTCGGGCAGTCCGGTCCGCCGAAGCGACACCCGTCCGCCCAACCTCGCCGAAACCACCGCGAAAGCGACAGTGTGCCGCCGAACATCGGCGGCACACTGTCGCTTTCGCGGCGCGAGGTGAACGCGACCGGACGGCGGACGGGAGGCGCGGGGCAGGGCCGCCACGGGCCTCCCGTCCGACACGCGGAAGCGACAGAACCCCGCGAACGGTTCGCGGGGTTCTGTCGCTCTGGCGGGACTGACGCGACCCGCTGCGCGCTACGCGCGCACGTGCGGGTGCGCGCCGAGCTCCTCGGCCACGAGGAACGCGAGCTCGAGCGACTGCATGTGGTTCAGCCGCGGGTCGCACAGCGACTCGTAGCGGGTGGCGAGGGTGGCCTCGTCGATGTGCTCCGACCCGCCGAGGCACTCCGTGACGTCGTCACCGGTGAGCTCGACGTGCATGCCACCCGGGTACGTACCGACCTGGCGGTGCGCCTCGAAGAAGCCGAGGACCTCGTCCACGACGTCGTCGAACCGACGGGTCTTGTAGCCCGTGGGCGTGGTCAGGCCGTTGCCGTGCATCGGGTCGGTGACCCACAGCGGGTTGGCGTCCATGCCCTTGACCGCCTCGAGCAACTTGGGCAGTTCGTCGCGGATCTTGCCGGCACCCATCCGCGTGATGAACGTCAGGCGGCCGGGCTCGCGGTTCGGGTCGAGCTTGTCGACCAGGGCCTTCATGTCGTCGACGCTCGTGGTCGGGCCGAGCTTCACGCCGATCGGGTTCCGCACCCGCGACAGGAAGTCCACGTGCGCGCCGTCGAGGTCACGCGTGCGCTCTCCGATCCAGATGAAGTGGCCGGAGGTGTCGTAGGCCAGACCGGAGCGGGAGTCGATGCGGGTCATAGGGCGCTCGTAGTCCATGAGCAGACCCTCGTGCGACGCGTAGAACTCGACGTGCTTGAGCGCCTCGAAGTCGGCACCGCAGGCGTCCATGAAGCGGATCGCGCGGTCGATCTCCTTGGCGAGGTGCTCGTAGCGGGCGTTCGCCGGGTTCGACGCGAAGCCCTTGTTCCACGAGTGCACCTGACGCAGGTCGGCGAAGCCCCCCTGCGTGAAGGCGCGGACGAGGTTCAGGGTCGACGCGGCCGTGTGGTACCCCTGCACCAGGCGGCGCGGGTCAGCCGTCCGGCTCTCCGGCGTGAAGTCGTAGCCGTTCACGATGTCACCGCGGTAGGCGGGCAGCGTGACGTCGCCGCGGGTCTCGAAGTCGCTCGAGCGCGGCTTGGCGAACTGCCCGGCCATGCGGCCCATCTTGATGACGGGCATCGACGCACCGTAGGTCAGGACGACGGCCATCTGCAGGATCGTCTTGACGCGGTCGCGGATGGAGTCGGCGGTCGCGCCGGCGAAGGTCTCGGCGCAGTCACCGCCCTGCAGCAGGAACGCCTTGCCCTGTGCGGCGGCGGCGAGCCGCTCGCGGAGCTTGTCGACCTCGCCCGCGAAGACGAGGGGCGGCAGCGTGGCGATCTCGGCCGAGGCGGCCTCGGCCGCTGCGGCGTCGGGCCACGTGGGCTGCTGCTTGATGGGGAGGGTGCGCCAATAGTCGAGGCCCTCGATGACGTCCGGATCCTGCAGGGCGACGAAGTCGGTCGACTCGAACAAGGGCGTTACCTCGGTGTTCTGTGCGGGCGGCCCGCCTGGCCGCCGGAGGGCGGCAGAACGGGCGTCCTGGCGGAGTGCCGGGACCATCAGAGCCTAACGTGCGGGCGACGACTTCCGTTCCCGCATGACTGCCTCGCGTGCGGAGCTCGCGCGTTCCTTGACGCTCGTCGCGTAGACGTCGACGTACTCCTGACGGCTCAGCCCCGCGAGCTCGTGCATGACCTCGTCGGTGACGCTGCGCAGGATGAACCGGTCGGTCTCGAAGCCCTGGAAGCGCGAGAAGTCGAGCGGCTTGCCGAACACCACGCCGACGCGCTTGATCTTCGGGAAGCGCTGCCCGATCTGCTGCACCTCACGCGTGCCGACCATGGCGACGGGGACGACGAGCACCCGGCCCTCGAGGATCATCCGCGCGATGCCGGTGCGACCGCGGTAGAGCTTGCCGTCGGGGCTGCGGGTGCCCTCCGGGTAGATGCCGAGCTGCTCACCGCGCGCCAGGACCTGCAGGCCGGTGCGGAGCGACGCCTCGGACGCCTTGCCCCCGGAGCGGTCGATCGGCAGCTGGCCGATGGCGTTGAAGAACGTCTTCGTCGCCCAGCCCTTGAGTCCGCGCCCGGTGAAGTAGTCGCTCTTCGCCAGGAAGGACAGCCGCCGGTCGAGCACGGCCGGCAGGATCACCGAGTCGATGAACGAGATGTGGTTGGACGCGAAGATGACCGGGCCCTTGGCGGGGACGTTCTCACGGCCGACCACCCACGGGCGGAACAGGGTGAGGATGAGCGGGCCGAGCAGGAAGTTCTTCAGCAGCCAGTAGGTCATCGACGACTCCAGGTGGTGGGGTGGGCCTGAGCGACCCTACGCCGTGCGGGCCGGTACGCGGTTACGCCGTGCGGGCGTGGATGCGGGCCAGGTCGGCGGCGCCGACGACTCCGGCGTCGTTCACCAGCTCGGCGATCACGAAGTCCGGCTCGGGGTGGTAGCCACGCGCCGGCAGGTTGTTGAGGTACGCCTGCTTGATCGGGTCGAGCAGCCGGTCCCCCGCGCTGGCGACCCCGCCGCCGAACACGAACAGCTGCGGGTCGAGCACCGCGGACAGCGAGGCGCAGGCCTCACCGAGGTGACGGCCGAGGCGACGGAGCGCCGCGAGGGCACCCGGGTCGTCGGCCAGGATCAGGTCGCCCACGATGTGTCCGTCGAGCTCGCCGCCGTTGGCTTCGCGCGCGTCGGCCAGCGCGGAGCCGATGCCGCCGGCGTCGGCGACGTCGTTCGCCATCCGCTGCAGGGCACGGCCGGAACCGTACTGCTCGATGCAGCCACGCGCGCCACAGCCGCAGGGCAGACCGTTCGGCACGATGCGCAGGTGGCCGATCTCGCCGCCGGTGCCGAACCCGCCACGGAACAGGCGGTCCTCGGTCACGATGGCGCCGCCCACACCGGTGCCGATGGTGAGCATCGTCATGTCGGAGACGAGCCGGCCGGCGCCGAAGCGGAACTCGGCCCACCCGGCGGCGTTGGCGTCGTTGTCGACCGTGATGTGCAGGTCGCCGAGGCGCTGCTGCAGCTTCTGGCGCAGGGGCTCGTTCCGCCACCGGATGTTCGGCGTGTAGTAGACGATCGACTGCGAGGCGTCGATGAAGCCCGGGGCCGCGACGCCGACCGCGCCGACCCCGTGTCCTGAGCTGAGTCGCTCGACCATCGAGACGACGTCGTCGAGCATGGCGTTCGGGTCCGCAGCGTTGGTGGCCACGCGGTCCTCGGCGATGATCTCGCCGAGTTCCGTCACGACCGCTCCCGCGATCTTGGTGCCCCCGATGTCGATTCCGATGGCGTGCACGGTCCAAGAGCCTACCGGTTCACCGCGAACTCACGGAACGCCCGGTGACGCGTCCTATGCTGACTGTGTCGCCTCGCAGGATGAGGCGCCCTCGAATCGAACCGGCAGACAAGGGAGTCACCGTGAACGATCAGCGACCCGAACGCGCCAGTCAGGTCCCGACCGGGAGGCACGCCTCGCGTCCGACGAGCGGCCCCGTCGCTCCTGACCACGGCTCCGCAGCGCGGCTGCTCGGCGACCGCGCCCGGCTGACGCCGTCGCGTCCGATCCTGGCCCAGCGCCACGGCGACACGTGGACGACGATCACCGCCGGCGAGGTGCTCGCACGGGTCCGCGGCATCGCGAAGGGCTTCGTCGCCGCCGGCCTCGAGCCCGGCGCCCACGTCGCGATCCTGTCCCGCACCCGCCTGGAGTGGACCCTCGTCGACTTCGCGGTGTGGACGGCAGGACTGGTCTCCGTCCCCGTCTACGAGACGAGCTCCCCCGACCAGGTCCGGTGGATCCTCTCCGACTCCGAGGCCGTCGCGATCGTCGTCGAGCAGGAGGAGCACGCGCGTCGGGTCGCCTCGATCGCCCCGGACCTGCCGCACCTCGGGCAGCACTGGACGATCGACGGCGGCGGACTCGACGACCTGACCCGGCTCGGTGAGGACGTCACCGACGACGAACTCGACGCGCGGACGGCATCGGTGCACGGCCACGACGACGCGACGATCATCTACACCTCTGGGTCGACCGGACGCCCGAAGGGGTGCGTCCTGCGGCACGACAACTTCACCGCGACGGTCGAGAACGCCAGTGTCGCGATGCCCGAGGTCGTCGCGGACGGCGCCTCGACCCTGCTCTTCATCCCGATGGCCCACGTGTTCGCCCGCTTCATCGCGGCGATGTCCGTGTCCGCCGGGGTGCTGGTCGGCCACGAGCCGGACACGAAGGACCTCATGCAGGCCGTGTCGTCGTTCAAGCCGTCCTTCCTGCTGGCGGTCCCCCGGGTGTTCGAGAAGATCTACAACGCCTCCGAGCAGAAGGCCGACCTCGGCGGCAAGGGGAAGATCTTCCGGGCCGCTGCGGACACCGCGGTCGCCCACTCCGAGGCGCTGGCCGCCGGTCGGGTCCCGCTCGTGCTCGGCCTGAAGTTCAAGCTGTTCGACAAGCTCGTCTACGCAAAGCTGCGGAACGCCCTCGGTGGCCGCACGGAGTACGCGGTCAGTGGCTCGGCGCCGCTCTCGCCGCGGCTGTCGCACTTCTTCCGGTCGATCGGCGTGCTCATCCTCGAGGGCTACGGACTCACCGAGACGACGGCCCCCGCGACCGTGAACCGTGCGGCGGACCTGCGCATCGGGACGGTCGGCCCGGCACTCCCCGGGGTCGAGATCCGGATCGCCGACGACCAGGAGATCCTGATCCGCGGCGTCGACGTGTTCGACCGCTACTGGCGGAACGACGAGGCCACCGAGCGGGCGTTCACCGACGACGGCTGGTTCCGCACGGGCGACCTCGGACGGCTCGACGACGACGGCATCCTGACGGTGACCGGACGCGCCAAGGAACTCATCGTCACCGCGAGCGGCAAGAACGTCGCACCGGCACCGCTCGAGGACGGCGTCCGCGAACACCCGCTCATCGGGCAGGTCGTGGTCGTCGGCGAGGGCAAGCCCTTCATCGCCGCCCTCGTCACGCTCGACCGCGAGATGCTCCCGGGGTGGTGCGAGAGCCGCGGGATCACGCCGGCGCTCTCCGCGCACGAGGCTGCGTACGACGAACGCGTGCTCACCGCCGTGCAAGAGGCGATCGACACCGCGAACGGCCGGGTCTCACGAGCCGAGTCGGTCCGGTCGTTCACGATCCTGGACACCGAGCTGACGGAGGGGTCCGGACACCTGACGCCGAAGCTGACGATCAAGCGGTCGGTCATCCTGCGCGACTTCGCGGCCGACATCGACCACATCTACTCGGGGTCGAAGGTGCAGACGACCGCGACGCCCGTCATCGAGGAGCGACGCGCGCGCCGCGCGTAGCGCCCCATCGTCTCGGCGTACCAAGGCGTTTCGGGCGTATCAGGTCGTTTCTTCCGACCAGGTACGCCCGATTCCGCCAGGTGCGCGCGGGGTGCGTGCGCGCGGAGTGCAGGCGCGCGCGGGCTCAGGCCTCCGGCGACTGCTCCGTCGCGGGGGCGTCGAGGACGGCGGTCGAACCGGTGGCGACCGTGGTGTCGGCCGGACGACGGTTGGTGCGGGTGCGGTGCGAGCTGAGCTCGTCAGTCTGACTGGTCATGCGGGAGTCCTGGGGGATGGGATGGTCGTCGGTGGGAGGCCGACGCGGATACGGTACCTCTTCGTCAGGACAAAGCGACAATCCCCCGTGGGGGTGTCATGAGCAGGCACTCATGACCAGCGGATCAGTGGAACCACTCCTGCGCCCGGATGTCCCGCAGCGCCTGCCGTCGGACCTCTGGTTCGAGCGTCATCACGTAGACGGTGCCGTCCAGGTGGTCGACCTCGTGCTGCAGCGCCTCGGCCATCAGCCCGGTGCCCTCGAGCACCACCTCGGCGCCGTCGACGTCGACGCCACGGACCTTGGCGTACGGGTGCCGCCGGGTCGGGTAGCCGAGCCCGGGGACGGACAGGCACCCTTCCTCCATGAGCTCGGGCTCCCCCGAGACCTCGACGACCTCGGGGTTCAGGACGTACCCGACCTCGCCGTCGACGTTGTACGAGAACGCGCGGAGTCCGACACCGATCTGGGGCGCGGCCACACCGGCGCGGCCGGGCTCCTTGACGGTGTCGATCAGGTCCTGCACGAGGTCGCGGACCCCGCTCGACCCGAGTGCCGCCGGAGCGATCGGGTCCGCAGGCGAACGGAGGACGGGGTCGCCGAACAGGCGGATGGGACGGACGGTCAATTTACTGCAGCACCACCAGGAGGTCGCCGGCGTCCACCTGCTGGGTCGCCGGGATCGCGAGACGGCCGACGGTGCCCGCCACGGGCGCCGTGATGGCCGCTTCCATCTTCATCGCCTCGATGCTCGCCACGGCCGCTCCGGCCTCGACGACGTCACCGACGGCGACCTTGAGCGTCACCACACCGGAGAACGGCGCGGCGACGTGCTTCGGATCGGACTTGTCGGCCTGCTCGGCGACCTTCGTCTCGACCTCGATCGACCGGTCGCGGACCGAGACCGGGCGGAGCTGCCCGTTCATCGTGGCCATGACCGTTCGGATGCCCTTGTCGTCGACCTCGCCGATCGCCTCGAGCCCGACGAACAGGTTGACGCCCTTGCCGAGCGGCACGACGTGCTCCTGCCCGGGGCGCAGCCCGTACAGGTAGTCGACGGTCGGCACCACGGACAGGTCGCCGTACTGCTCGCGCACCCGCTCGAACTGGGCCGTGGGCTGCGGGAACAGCAGCCGGTTCAACGCCTGCTGGCGCTCGGGCCCCTGGGCGTCGAGGTGCGCGCGCTCGGCGTCCGGCACCGGGGTGATCTCGAGGCGGACGTCGCGGCCCGCCAGGACCTTCGTCCGGAACGGCTCCGGCCAGCCACCCGGCAGGTCACCGAGCTCGCCGGCCATGAACCCGACGACGGAGTCCGGGATGTCGTACTTGTCCGGGTTCTGCTCGAAGTCGGCCGGGTCGGCGTTCACCGCGGCGAGCTGCAGCGCGAGGTCACCGACCACCTTCGACGACGGCGTGACCTTCGTCGGGCGTCCGAGGATCCGGTTCGCCTCGGCGTACCAGTCCTCGACCTGCTCGAACCGGTCGCCCAGGCCGAGCGCGATCGCCTGCTGGCGGAGGTTCGACAGCTGACCACCGGGGATCTCGTGCTTGTAGACCCGACCCGTCGGACCGGGCAGCCCGGACTCGAACGGGGCGTAGGCCCGACGGACCGCCTCCCAGTAGGGCTCGAGGTCGCCGACCGCGTCGAGGGACAGTCCGGTGTCGCGCTCCGTGTGGGCCAGGGCGGCGACCAGCGCGGACATGCTCGGCTGGCTCGTCGTGCCGGCCATCGGCGCCGAGGCGACGTCCACCGCGTCCGCACCGGCACGCGCGGCGGCGAGGAGCGTCGCGAGCTGCCCACCGGCGGTGTCGTGCGTGTGCACGTGCACGGGCTGGTCGAAGCGCTCGCGCAGCGCGCCGACGAGCTTCTCGGCGGCGCCGGCGCGGAGCAGGCCGGCCATGTCCTTGATGCCGATGACGTGCGCGCCGGCCTCGACCATCTGCTCCGCCAGGCGGAGGTAGTAGTCCAACGTGTACAGGTCCTCGGCAGGATCGAGGAGGTCGGCGGTGTAGCAGAGCGCCGCTTCGGCGACGGCCGTGCCGGTCGCGAGCACTGCCTCCAGGGCCGGTCGCAACTGGCTGACGTCGTTGAGCGCGTCGAACACGCGGAAGACGTCGACGCCCGTGGCGGCGGCCTCGGCGACGAACGCGTCCGTCACCTCGGTCGGGTACGGGGTGTAGCCGACCGTGTTGCGGCCGCGCAGCAGCATCTGGATCGGGATGTTCGGCATCGCCTCGCGCAGCGAGGCCAGGCGCTCCCACGGGTCCTCGCCGAGGAACCGGAGGGCGACGTCGTACGTCGCACCGCCCCAGGCCTCGACGCTCAGCAGCTGCGGCGTCAGCCGCGCGACGTACGGTGCGACCGCGACGAGGTCCTTCGTGCGGACGCGGGTGGCGAGCAGCGACTGGTGCGCGTCCCGCATCGTCGTCTCCGTCACGGCGAGCCGGGTCTGGGCACGGAGTGCCTTCGCCCACTCGGCCGGACCCTGCGCCAGCAGCAGGTCGCGCTGGCCCTCGGGCACCGGGGCGCTGAGGTCGAGGGCGGGGAGCTTGGCGCTCGGGTCGGTGACCAGCGGCGACCGGTCACCGTTCGGCTTGTTCACCGTGACGTCGGCCAGCCAGTTGAGGACCTTGGTGCCGCGGTCCTTCGACACGTGGCCGCTGAAGAGCTGCGGACGCTCCTCGATGAACTTGGTCGAGACATCGCCGCGGGCGAAGTCCGGGTCCTCGAGCACGGCCTGCAGGAACGGGATGTTCGTGCTCACGCCGCGTATGCGGAACTCGGCGAGGGCACGCTTCGCACGGGCGACGGCCGTCGGGAAGTCGCGTCCGCGGCACGTCATCTTGGCGAGCATCGAGTCGAAGTGCGGGCTGATCTGCGCACCGGTGGCGACCGTGCCGCCGTCCAGACGCACGCCGGCGCCGCCCGGGCTGCGGTACGTGGTGATGCGGCCGGTGTCCGGCCGGAAGCCCTGCGTGGGGTCTTCGGTCGTGATGCGGGTCTGCAGCGCGGCCCCGTGCACGGAGACGGTGTCCTGCGACAGGCCGAGGTCGGCGAGCGACTCGCCCGAGGCGATCCGCATCTGCGACTGCACCAGGTCGACGTCGGTGACCTCTTCGGTGACGGTGTGCTCGACCTGGATGCGCGGGTTCATCTCGATGAAGACGTGCTGACCCTCGCGCTCGCCCTCGGTGTCGAGCAGGAACTCGACGGTGCCGGCGTTCACGTAGCCGATCGAGCGGGCGAAGGCGACCGCGTCGCGGTGCAGGGCCCGGGCGACGGCGGGGTCGAGGTTCGGCGCCGGGGCGATCTCGACGACCTTCTGGTTGCGGCGCTGCACGGAGCAGTCCCGCTCGAACAGGTGGATAGTCCCCGCCTCGGTGCCCGTCGCGTCAGCGAGGATCTGCACCTCGATGTGCCGCGGCCGGATCACCGCCTGCTCGAGGAACATGGTCGGGTCGCCGAACGCGCTGTCGGCCTCGCGCATCGCTGCTTCGAGCGCTGCACGGAGTTCGGGCTTGGTCTCGACCCGGCGCATGCCACGGCCGCCACCGCCGGCGACGGCCTTGGCGAACACCGGGAACCCGATGGCGTCGGAGCCGGCGATGAGCTCCTCGATGTCACGACTCGCCGGGGTGCTCGCGAGGACCGGCACGCCGGCCGCGATCGCGTGCTCCTTCGCGGTCACCTTGTTGCCGGCCATCTCGAGCACGTGTTCGCCCGGACCGATGAAGGTGATGCCGGCTGCGGCGGCCGCGGCGGCGAGCTCCGGGTTCTCGGACAGGAAGCCGTACCCGGGGTAGATCGCGTCGGCGCCCGACTCGCGCGCCACGCGGATGATCTCGGAGACGTCCAGGTACGCCCGGACCGGATGGCCACGCTCACCGATCAGGTAGGCCTCGTCGGCCTTCAGGCGGTGCAGGGAGTTCCGGTCTTCGTAGGGGTAGACGGCGACGGTGCGCGCCCCCAGTTCGTACGCGGCACGGAATGCGCGGATGGCGATCTCACCACGGTTCGCCACGAGGATCTTGCTGAACACGACGTCCCTTTCAGCCCGGGTTGAGGTGAGACAACCCTAGTGGCGGTAACGTTGCTGATCGTGCATGTACTCAGCGTGAGCTCCCTCAAGGGCGGTGTCGGCAAGACGACGGTGACGCTCGGCCTGACTTCGGCCGCCTTCGCCAAGGGACTGCGCACGCTGGTGGTGGATCTCGACCCGCAGTCCGACGTCTCCACCGGCCTCGACATCAACCTCGCCGGACACCTCAACGTGGCCGACGTCCTCGAGAACCCGAAGGAGAAGATCGTCCGTCAGGCGATCGCCCCCTCCGGGTGGACGAAGGGTTCGCAGGGCAAGATCGACGTCATGGTCGGGTCGCCCTCCGCGATCAACTTCGACGGGCCGCACCCCTCCATCCGCGACATCTGGAAGCTCGAAGAGGCCCTGGCCAACGTCGAGCAGGACTACGAGCTCGTGCTCATCGACTGCGCGCCGTCGCTGAACGCCCTCACGCGCACCGCGTGGGCAGCGTCCGACCGCGTCACCGTCGTCACCGAGCCCGGCCTGTTCTCCGTCGCCGCAGCCGACCGTGCGCTGCGGGCCATCGAGGAGATCCGCCGCGGTCTCTCGCCCCGCCTGCAGCCGCTCGGCATCATCGTGAACCGCGCCCGCGTCCAGTCGCTCGAGCACCAGTTCCGCATCAAGGAACTCCGCGACATGTTCGGGCCGCTCGTCCTGTCGCCGCAGCTGCCCGAGCGCACCTCGCTGCAGCAGGCGCAGGGTGCCGCGAAGCCCCTGCACGTGTGGCCCGGCGAGTCTGCGCAGGAGATGGCGAAGAACTTCGACCAGCTGCTCGAGCGCATCATGCGGACCGGCAAGATCGGCCCCTACGCCGACGGTTCGGGTGCCGTAGGCGCGTAGGTCGCTGCCGCGCGGGCGCGACGCGCTGCTCACGTCCGCCGAGCGGTCACCAACTGTCGGCCGACCGCCGCGCGGACGACGGTTCGTGACCACTCGGCGACGCGCACACGACGGTTCGTGACCACGCGCCGACTGCCAGGAGGCCCGTCTCTGCCCCGGCAGACACGCCCGGCCCCGGCTCGCCCAGCGGTCACAACATCCCGCTCACGTCCGCCGAGCGGTCACCAACTGTCGGCCGACGGCCGCGCGGACGACGGTTCGTGACCACTCGGCGACGCGCACACGACGGTGCGTGACCACTCGGGACGATCCCCGGGACGAGAACCTGGTCAGGAAGCGCGGGAAGCGCGGCGCGCGGCGAGCTCGTCGGACGGGTCGGCCGCCGCGGAGGCGTCGAGCTCGACCAGGGAGGTCTCGACCTCGCGCAGGACCTTGCCGACCGCGATGCCGAAGACACCCTGACCGCGGGACACCAGGTCGATGACCTCGTCGTCCGAGGTGCACAGGTAGACCGAAGCGCCGTCGGACATCAGGGTGGTCTGGGCGAGGTCGGACACGCCCGACTCGCGGAGCTGGTTCACGGCGGTGCGGATCTGCTGCAGCGAGATGCCGGTGTCGAGCAGGCGCTTCACGAGCTTGAGCACGAGGATGTCGCGGAACCCGTACAGGCGCTGGGAACCGGAGCCGGCAGCGCCGCGGATGGTGGGCTGCACGAGTTCGGTGCGTGCCCAGTAGTCGAGCTGGCGGTACGAGATGCCGGCTGCACGTGCGGCGACGGTGCCGCGGTAGCCGTTCTGCTCGTCGTGCTCGGGGAGGCCGTCGGTGAAGAGCAGCCCGAGGTCGTACCGCGTCGTGTCCGACTCGGTGCCTGGGGTGTCGTTCCCACTCATGCGCTTGCCTTCCACGACGATCGAGCTCCCACCCGAAGGTTCAACGACGGGTTGAGAGTTGTTCCGAGGTCAACGGTAGCGACTCCGACCGCTCCCGCGCGGGACATCCGACTCGGCGCGTCCGGCGTGTCGAGGATACGCCCCACCCACTGACGCACAAGCCCCCGCGGAGCACCGGAACGGATCATGCGTCGAGACGACCGATCGCCGCGCGGATGAGGCTCGAGCGGATGACCTCGAGCTGGACGGCGATCTCGCGTGCGAGTTCCGTGGCCTTCGCCCGTGACGTCGCATCACCCCGGCGGGACACGGGCATGAGCGCGGATTCGATGAGTCCGACCTCGCGCTCGGCGGTGCTGCGGAGCGTGCGCAGGTGCCGCGGCTCGATGCCGGTCCGCTGCAGCTCGACGAGTGCCTTGAGGACGAACACGCTGTCCTCGCCGTAGGTCTCGGTGGCGGGCAGCAGTGATGCGGAGACCGCGTCGGCCAGGAGCATCGGGGACGCGCCGGCCGCTCGGGCCGTTTCGTCACGGGTGTACCGACGCTCGCGCCCGAGGATCGAGGGACGTGGGGCGTCCCCACCGCCCGGCAGCACGGGCTCGCGCCCGGCGTCGAGGTCGGCGAGGTAGTCCTTGATGATCTTGAGCGGCAGGTAGTGGTCGCGCTGCAGACCGAGGATCACCCGGAGGCGGTCGACGTCGGCCGCCGAGAACTTGCGGTACCCGCTGGCCGTGCGGATCGGCGTGACGAGCTCGCGCTCTTCGAGGAAGCGCAGCTTGGAACTCGACAGGTCCGCGAACTCGGGCTTGAGGCGAGCGAGGACCTGCCCGATCGTGAGCAGGTCCGGTGCCGCTGACCCCGCCCGGGCCGCAGCGGACCGTGCGGCCACTACGCGTTCGCCAGGCGCGCCAGGTCGACCCGGGACGCGTAGAACGTCAGACGGAACTTGCCGACCTGGACCTCTGCCCCGTCGGTGAGCGGTGCTTCGTCGATGCGGTCACCGTCGAAGTACGTGCCGTTGAGCGAACCGTTGTCCTTGACGGTGAACGCCGTGCCGTGTCGCAGGAACTGCGCGTGCTTGCGCGACACCGTGACGTCGTCGAGGAAGATGTCGGCGTCGGGGTGTCGACCGGCCGTCGTGACGTCGGAGTCGAGGAGGAACCGCGCACCCACGTTCGGACCGCGGCGCACGACGAGCAGCGCCGATCCGGACGGCAGGGCGTTGACCGCCTCGCGCTCTTCCGCTGAGACACCGGACTCGGCGGTGAGCGCCGCGCCCATGTCCATGCTGAAGGTCAACGTGGTGTCGACCAGCCGCTGCTCCGGGGTCTTCTGACCGTCCGGCTGCGGGACCACTGGATCTGGCATCGGTGGACCTCCTCCTCTTGGCCCACCAGCGTATCGGAAAGGAGGGCTCCAGCGGCAGCCCCGAACTGGGCCTGTGGACGATCGTCCGCGGTGCGCGAACGCGCGGTCCGGGTTCAGCGACCGCGCGCGAGCAACCAGAGCAGGTACGGGGCGCCGACGACACCCGTCACGACGCCGACGGGCAGGGCGTTGCCGGGGATCGCGAACTGGGCGATGAGGTCGCTGCCGAGGGTGATCGCCGCTCCCACCGCGGCGGCCGGTCCGAGGGCGACGCGGCCGCCGCCGACGAGCCGACGGGCGATCGGCGCCGCCATCAGTGCGACGAACGACACCGGCCCCGCCGTGGCGACCGCAGCGGCGGTCAGGCACACCGCGGTGAGGAGCAGCAGCACCTTCGCGCGGTCCGGCCGGAGCCCGAGGGCCGCCGAGACCTCGTCGCCGAGCGTCAGGACGGTCAGGCGCGACGACTGCAGCAGGGCGAGCAGGAACAGCACGACGAACGCGACGCCGAGCACGCCGACCAGGTTCCGGTCGACTGCGTTCAGGCTGCCGGACAACCACAGCAACGCGGTGCCGGCCTGGGTGACGGTGCCGCTGGTGAGCATCCACCCCGTGATGCTCAGGCAGATCGCCGAGACGCCGATCCCGACGAGCACGACCCGGTTGCCGGTGATCCCCCGCCGCCAGGCCAGTCCGGCGATCACGATCGACACCACGACCGCGCCGACGAGCACGACCGAGAACAGGGTGCCGCCGGACGCCCCGAACAGCACGATCGCGGTGAGACCCGCAGCACTGGCACCCGAGGTGATGCCGATGACGTCCGGGCTCGCGATCGGGTTGCGGACGACGCTCTGCACGATGGCGCCCGCGACCCCCAGGCTGGCGCCGACCAGGACCGCACCGAGCACCCGGGGGCCGCGCAGCTGTCCGATGACGAAGTCCGAGATTCGGTCGCCCTGGCCGAACAGCGCGCCGACCACCTGCGCCGGGGTGAGCGGGATCGAGCCGACCCCGAGACCGACGAGCATCAGCGCGACGAGCACGACGACGACGGCCGCCAGGACCACGAGCTCGCGCCGGGCACCGACGAGCTCGTGCCGGACACCGACCGACCGACGGACACGACTCACAGGCCCCGCACCGCCCTCGACCGCACGAGCGCGATGAACACCGGCGCACCGATGAGGGCCGTGACGATGCCGACCTGCAGCTCCCCCGGGTACGCCACGACGCGACCGATGACGTCGGCCACCAGCAGCAGTGCCGGCGCGACGATCGCGGACAGCAGGATGGTCCACCGGTGGTCGGGGCCGCTCAGCCGACGGACGGCGTGCGGCACGGCGAGCCCGACGAAGGCGATCGGCCCTGCGGCGGCCACGGCCGAGCCGGCGAGCAGCACGGTCACGAGTCCGCCGACAGCCCGGACGAGCACCACGCGTTGCCCGAGCGACGCCGCGAGCTCGTCGCCGAGGGCGAGGGTGTTCAGCGAGCGGCCCAGGCCGAACGCGATCGCGAGACCGATCAGCACGGGCGCCGTGATGATGCCGGCGGTACCGAGGTCCTTGCCGGCGAGGGCACCCACCTGCCAGAACCGCAGCTGGTCGAGCAGGCTCGCGTTCGTGACGAGCACCGCCGTCGTGATCGACGACAGCGCGGCGGCGACTACGGCACCGGACAGTGCGAGGCCGACCGGCGACAGTCCGCGCCGGGCGACGGCGGCGATCCCGTAGACGAGCAGTGCGGCCAGGGCAGCACCGAGGAAGGCGAACGGCAGGTAGGCGGCCGTGCCGCTCACCCCGAAGAGCGCGATGCCGGCGACCACGGCGAGGGCCGCCCCGGAGTTGATGCCGAGGACGCTCGGGTCGGCGAGCGGGTTGCGGGTCAGGCCCTGCATCACCGCGCCGGCGACACCGAGGGCGGCACCTGCGAGGAGCCCGACGACGGTTCGCGGGACACGGTTGCCGAGCACGATCAGCCCGACCTCGTCGTTCCGCCCCGGGTGCAGGACGGTGTCGAGCACGGTGTGGAGCGGGATCGGCCGGGATCCGTAGGCGATCGACAGCGCGCACGCCACCGCGAGGACGACGACGGCCAGCACGGTCGCCCCGACCAGACGGGAGACGGAGGCGGGCGCCGGTGGCGCGGACGTGGAGGAGCGCATGGGAAGTAAGGCAACCCTAACGCCCGAACCCCACTCGGCGTCCCCCGAGCAAGCCCGGAGCAGTCGCTGGGTCCGTTCATAGGCTCGTCATTGGATCGCCGCCTGTACTGGTCTCCATCGACACCCGCCCGGGTCGTCGAGGGACGACCGGAGAGCACCGATGAACGAGACCCCGAACCCCGCCGCCGACGCCGACCGCGAGCACGACGAGCAGGGCACCGCCCGGACCGACGGCACGCAGCAGCAGCGGCAGCAGCAGGCGTACGGGATGAGCTGGGAGGCACCCCACGCCGACCCCGCCACCCTCCGTCCGGCCTACGCCTTCGACGGCTCCGGCCCGTACCTGTACGGCCCGGACGGCTCCGGCCCCTACGCGTACTCCCCCGACGGCCGCGGCCCGTACCTGATCGGCAGCCCGGCGCTCACCGGCACCCACCACGCCTGGGCGCACACCGCGGCGACGGCGAACCACCCGGGAGCGGGCACGAAGCGCCCGCGTCGCCTCGGGCTGATGATCGGCTCCGGCATCGCGGCCCTCGCGATCGTCGGCGCCGCCGGCGGCACGGCCCTCGGCCTGTCCTCGCAGAGCACGACCACGACGTCGAGCCAGTCGCAGGGCACCACGACGCTGCCCGACACCGGCAGCGGCACGGGCAGCAGCGACGGCACGAACGGCTTCACCGTCCCCGGAGACGGCAGCGGCACCGACGGCAGCGGAACCGACGGCAGCGGCACCACGGGCAACGGTACCGACGGCCGCACCGGCACGAGCACCGAGTCCGCCGCCACCGCAGCGACCGCAGCCCAGAAGAAGGGCGTCGTGACGATCAACACCGTCCTGAACTACGACGAGTCCTCGCAGGCGGCCGGCACCGGCATGATCCTCAGCTCGAACGGCACGGTCCTGACGAACAACCACGTCATCCAGGGCGCCACGAGCATCACCATCACCGACGAGACCACCGGCAAGGAGTACAAGGCGGACGTGGTCGGCACCGACGCCACGAACGACGTCGCCGTCCTGAAGCTCGAGGACGCCTCCGGCCTGTCCACCGTCACGCTCGACGACGACGGCGAGCCGAGCACCGGTGACACCGTCACCGACGTCGGCAACGCCGAGGGCACGGGCAACCTCGTCGCCGCCGAGGGCACCGTCACGGCCACCGACCAGGACATCCAGGTGCAGAGCGAGTCCGGCACCGGGACCGAGTCGCTGTCCGGTCTGATCGAGATCGCGGCGAACATCGTCTCCGGCGACTCCGGCGGCCCCGTCGTCGACAGCGAGGGCGAGGTCGTCGGCATGGCGACCGCAGCGTCCTCGGGCACCGCGGACGTCACCGGCTACGCCATCCCGATCACCACCGCGAAGGCGATCGCCGAGAAGATCCTGGCCGGGGAGTCCTCGAGCACGATCACCATCGGTCTGCCGGCCTTCCTCGGCGTCCAGGTCAGCAGCACCGCGAGCACCACTGGCGGCGTCGCTGTCGCCGGCACGGTCGAGGGTTCCGGTGCCGCGAGCGCCGGCCTGGCCGAGGGCGACACGATCACGAGCCTCGGCGGCAAGACGGTCACGACCTCGGACGAGCTCACCGCGGCCGTGCAGTCGCACTCCGTCGGCGACAAGGTCGTGGTCGGCTACACCGACAGCACCGGCGCCGCGAAGACCGTCACGGTCACCCTGACCGCCGGCCCGGCCGCCTGAGCGGAAGCAGAAGCGCGAGCGAGCGCCGGCCCGGCCGCCTAAGCGGAAGGCAGCAGCGCCCGCACCACCGACCGGTACACGTTCGCCGGGGAGTCCGTCTGGAAGACGGTCTCCCCGGCTTCCGTCTTGCCCACGCGGGCGAAGCCGATCCCCTCGGCGCGAACGATCGTCACCGGCTTCGGCTTGCCCGGTCGACGCAGGTACGACACCGTCCACGGCGCCGCCCAGAAGCGCGCGAGCCGCGGGTCCGCCTCGACGAGGGCCTCCGGCAGGTCCGGTGCGTCGGAGCCGCCGGCCAGCCGGCGGCCGAGCAGGTGCCCTGGGAGCGACCCCGTGCGGAACGGGAAGGTCCACGTCGGGCCGATGCCGAGCCTCCCGGCCGTCAGCGCGACCGCGCGATCCGGCGTGACGGACGCGACCACTGCGCCCGCCTCGGCGGTCCCGTCCACGACGGTCTGCGACCAGGCCTGGAGGCGCGACTCGCCACCGTCTGGCAGGTGCTGTTCCAGCGTGACCGGCTGGGCATCGCCCTGCCACGGCTCGAGCAGGGTCTGCGTCGACTCCGGCAGCGTGCCGAGTCGGCCGACGAGGCCCGCTTCGATGAGTTCGCGGCCCGCCGCGGTGCGGAGGAGCGTCGGGTTCCACCGGCGTCCGGCGAGGCTCTTGAGCGTGCCGACCGCGTCGGCGCTCAGGCGGGGGCCGTCGAGCTCCGGGCCGGGCGCCGGGGTGGGCAGCGGCTCGAGGTCGCGCTCGGGGCGGACCGGGGACGGCTCGGCGGCGCGGACGCTCTCGAGGACCGCGAACACGAGCTCGTCGGTCTCGAGCAGGCGTGCCAGGGGGCGTTCGATCGTCAGGTCGACGCGGTGCCGCCCGGTGACGAAGAGCAGGTGCGCACCCGCGACGTCGCCGTGTTCGTCGGGACGCACGTACTCGACCAGGCGCGCGGGAGCCCCGGCAGCGGTCCAGGTGTCGCAGCCGACGAGCAGCAGCCCTTCGACGGAACCGGGCAGTCTCGCGAGGAGGCCCGTGTTCTCGTCGCCGATCGCGCGGTCGCTGGGTCGGGATCGGACGGTGAGGACGATGTCGTCGCCGGTGACGCGCAGGTCCGCCTGGGCAGAGTCCTCGCGGCGCCACTGGTCGGGGCGGCGGAGGGTGAGGCGGGCGGTGCGGTCCTCGGTGCCGAGCGGGACGGGGACTGCCATGGCACGAGGCTACGTCGGGTGCGGGCTGCGGAGGGGTGCGGCTCGCCGTGCGCGCGCGGGCGGGTGCGTGCGCTTCGCACGGTGCGGGTCTCGTCGCCGGGTGCGAGGTTGGCGGCCCCGTGCAGCGCAGCAAGCTCGCACCGAGCAACCTCGCTCGCACGGCCCGACCAACCCTGCACCGTGCGGCCACGACCAGCGCCGCACGAACCTCGCACGGTGCGAGGTCAGCGGCGGGGCGCGCGCGCGGGTGGGGGCGGTGGGACGGGCTTCGCGGCGACGACGTCGGCGAGCCGGACCTCGACCGGGCCGCGGCGGGTGGCGATCGTCACGGTGTCGGGGGTGCGGGCGACGAGGTCCCCGAGGGCGTCCTGTGCGCCGTCACCGTGGTGCGCCCGGACCACGAGCCGGTCCCCGATCGCGGCATCGTGCAGGACCCCGAGCGCGCGGGCCCGCGCGATCGCTGCCTGTTCCCCGGTGCTCACCCGCCCAGCGTAGGGGCCGCCTAGAGTGAGGGGATGGCCAAGGCTCGCGTGGACAGCTGGATCTGGGCGGTGCGGATCACCAAGACCCGCTCCGCTGCGACCGCCGCGTGCAAGGCCGGGCACGTCCGGGTGAACGGGGAGCGCGCGAAGCCCGCACAGCCGATCGGCCCCGGCGACGAGGTCCGGGTGCGGCAGAACGGCTTCGACCGGATCGTCGTCGTCACGGGCATCATCCTGAAGCGGACGAGCGCGCCCGAGGCCGCGAAGCACTTCGAGGACAAGACCCCACCGCGGCTGTCCAAGGAAGAGGCGGGGTTCGTACCGATGCGCGACCGCGGTGCCGGGCGTCCGAGCAAGCGGGAGCGCCGCGACCTCGAGAAGCTCCGCGGCTACTGACGCCCGTCACTAGACGAAGCGGACGGTCTGCTGCAGGCGGTCGCGGATCTCGAACACGTCGACCGATCCGGGTGGGGACCACACGCCGTTCAGCACCTGCCCGAGCGCACTGCGGCGGACGACGAGGGCGGTCGGCTTCTTCGGGGAGCCGACGAGCTGCACGTCGACCTCGACCGCGGAGTCCGGCACGACGAGCAGCCGGCCGGTGAACCGCACCCGGGTCTGCTTCTGCACGGCGCGGGCGGCGCGGACGAGTTCCTTCACCGGACGCTCGCCGGGCGCCAGGGTCTCCCCGACGATGTCGCCGTGCTCGACCCGGACGGGGGCACCCCAGTCGATCGACTCCACGGCCCAGAGCCCGCTCGGGGTCAGGACGGCGTGGTCGAGCTTGCCCTCGGCCCCGGCGTCGAGGTCGTGCCAGACGGTGACGCCGATGCCCATGTCCGAGACGATCGAGGCCGTGGCCTCTTCGGCGAGCGCCTCGCCGAGCAGCCGTCGGATGTGTCGGGGTGCGGAACGGATGAGGGTGGGGTCGTAGGGGTCCTCGATGGGGTCACCGAGTCCGACCCATTCGCGTTCTGCCTGCAGGAAGACCTCGCGGGAGCGTCCGCCGGGGTGTCCGTGGGACCGGGCGCGGGGGCGGGTGTCGCGACGGGATGACGGGGGTGCGTAGGCGTCGCGGCCGGTGTCGGGCCTCCCGGTCGACGAACCGGACGCACCGGACGCGCTGAACGGACCGGCGCCGCTGCTGCTGAACGAGCCGCGCGAGCCGGCGTCGTAGGCGCGGCGCGCTGCGGGCGTGCCGATGCGTTCCCAGGCGAGCTGGACGCGGCGGAAGTGCTGGGCGTCGCCACCGAGGTCGGGGTGGGATTCGCGTGCCGCGCGCCGGTAGGCGCGGCGGAGCGCGTCGTCGTCGGCGGTCGCGGGGACGCCGAGGACTTCGTACGGGGTGGCGTCGGCCGGGCTGTCGGTCATGGCCCTGCGACATTACCCGAGGCAGGGTACGAGTCCGCCGCGTGGTTGCTGGGGACGGCCTGGAGGGATGGGATGCGCTCGACCCCACCGGCTGCGGTCAGCGGCTGGTCGCCTCCACCACCCCGAACGCGACGGGCGCGTCGAGGAACCGCGCGTACCGGGCGGCGGCCGCCTCGAGCGCGCGCACCGAGGCGTCGTCGAGTGCCGCGAAGGGTGTGACGGTGACGGCCACCCCGCTGGCGCGATCGGTCCGCTTCCAGGTGCCGACGACCCGCCCGCGGACGACGGCCATCGGCAGGAACATCCCGTTGGCCCCCGGGACGAGCCGGTCGGCGTGTGCGGGGTCGAGCTGGGCGGAGCGGTCGGCGTACCCGAGCAGGTACTCGTCGAACCCGGGCAGCAGGTGGCCGGTGGGTGTGCCGCCGGTGGTGGGTCGGTCGGCGAGCGCGAGGAGTCCGTCGCCGAGGTCCTCGACGGTGTCGCCGGCGGCGGCTCGGGCGCGGCGGAGGTCGCCGAGCGGGAGCTTCGTCCAGCTGGCGGCGTCGGCCTCGGTGGCGGGGCCCCGGCCGCGCAGGTACCCGAGCAGGACCCGGCGGAGTGCTTCGTCGCGGTCGGGGACCTCGGCGAGCGCCGGTGCCCACTCGTCGAGGAGCACGAGTCCTTGGCCGACGCGGGCGGTGGGGCCCCAGGCGACGAGTCCCTCTTGCGAGAGCTGCAGCAGCAGGTGGTAGCCACGGCCGGCGGTGGGGTCGATGCCGGCGGCGCGGTACTCGTCGAAGAGTTCGTCGCGGACGAGGGCGCGGCGGCCGGACAGTGCGGCGACGGTGGTGTCCCGTGCTCGGGCGAGCAAGGGCTGGTCGATGCCGAGTTCGGTGGCGCGTCGGGCGATGCTGCGCAGGGTCCGTTCGGCGGTCAGGGAGAGCAGGAGCCGGAGGTCGTCGGGGCGCATGGCGTGCAGGGTGCCCCGCATCGGCCAGGAGCGGACGAGCTCGCCGCGGTCGAAGGCGGCGCGGACGTCGTCACGGGTGGCTCCGGGTGCGCGGACCCCGATGGCCCAGAGGACCTGGCCGAGGTCCGGCCCTGCACGGCGGTCATCCGTTCGACGGCCGCGGTGGGGCTGAGGCCGGGGACGGCGATCCCCTGCGCGGCGAGCCGCAGCGTGCGGAGCTGCGCAGGGGTCGGGGTCACGCGACGGCGGCGGCGATGGCGTCGGCGTGCTGCTCGATGTAGGCGACGTCGGCCCGGTACAGGTCGGCGTGCCCGTGCGCCAGGTCGCTGACGAACTTCGGGTTGCCGGCGGCGGCCTCGGTCTCCATGGTGGTGACCATCGCGACGAGGGACGCGGCCATCGTCTCGGCGAGGACGCTGCGGGAGCGGTCGTCGAGGTCGTAGGCGCGGCAGAACTCCGCGGCACGGGCGAGCCGGTCGTCGAGGTCCGGGGCGGTCATGCCCTCGACGGCGCCGGTGGTGAACGGGGCGAACCGGTACACGGCACTCGCGACGTCCCAGACCCGGGGACCGGGGTGTGCGGTGTCGAAGTCGATGAGCCCCACGGCCTGGATGCCGTCGTAGACGCAGTTGTACGGGGCGAAGTCGCCGTGCACGATCGTCTCGACGGGGGTGCGTTCGGCCTGTGACCAGCAGTCGCGCGCCCCGTCACGCGGGAACGTGGTCGCGGCGTCGTGGAAGTGCCGGAGCAGTCGTGCGCTCGTGACGAGGGCGGCTTCGCTCGCGACGTCCTCGGTCCACGGGTACTCCCCCGCGACCCCGGGGACGAACGACACCGTCTCGAGGGTGTCGCCGTGCTCGATCGGTTCCGGTGCCGCGACGAACCCCTGTTCGTGCAGGTGTGCGAGCAGCCGGTGGACGGTCGGTGTCCACGGTCCGGCCGGGCGGTGGACTCGGTCGTCGGCCCTGGTGATCCGCTCCATGGGGAACCTCCTGTGTGTGCGTCTCCGTTGACGTCCGGCCAGCGTATCGACGTGTGCCGCCGCGTGTGACCCGGTGGTGTGAACAACACGTCACGTGACGGCATGCAGCGTTGCATGCAAGGGCGTACGATCGTTCACCGTGGAGCAGCACACGACGACCCAAGCCGCATCCGACCGCGCGTACGACCACGTCAAGCGGGCGATCATCCGCGGCGACCTCCCGGGTGGGACCGCGATCAGCGAGAACGCCCTGTGCCAGGAGATCGGGGTGTCCCGCACCCCCGTGCACGAGGCCTTTCTCCGCCTGGCCGCCGAGGACCTGCTCACCCTGGAGTCCCGCAAGGGTGCGGTGGTGCGCCCGATGTCCCCGAACGAGGCGGCGGACGTACTGGAGATGCGCGAGGCGATCGAGGCCACGGCGGCGACCCGCGTCGTGACCGACGGCCGCGTGGCGGACGTCACCCCGGGCCTCCAGGCCATGCTGGCGGAGCAGGAGCAGGCGGTCGCGACGGGCGACGTCGACCGGTTCATCGAGGTCGACGCGGCGTTCCACGGTGCGGTGATCGGCGCGTCGCGGAACGCGATCGCGGTGCGCTTCGCGCAGACGCTCCGTGACCGGCAGAACCGGCTCCGACACCAGCTGATGCGGGTGCAGCCGTCGCAGCTGCAGGCCTCGCTCGACGACCACCGAGCCCTCGCGGCAGCCCTGGCAGCAGGCGACTCGGCCCGCTACGCCGAGGTCCTGCACGCCCACGTCGCCTCACACCGGGGTGCCCTGTGAGCGCGACGGGGAGCATCCCCACCACCGGCTCACTGTCCGTCCCCTCGGCGCGCGTGATGCCCTGGGTCGCGGTGTGGGGCGCGGTGTTCGTCTGCTCGTGGGGCGGCAACCAGTTCTCGCCCCTGCTGCTCATGTACGAGGGCCGCGAGCACTACTCGTCGGTCGTCGTCAACGTCTTCCTGGGCGTCTACGTGCTCGGGCTCGCGCCGGCGCTGCTCGTCGCCGGGTCGCTGTCCGACCGGCACGGCCGCAAGCCCCTCATGCTCGCCGCCATCGTGTCCGCCGTCGTCGGCAGCGGACTGCTCGCGCTCGGACCGCTCGGCCCCGGGTTCCTGGCGGCCGGACGGCTGTTCTCCGGCATCACCGTCGGCATCGCGATGGCCGTCGGCAACAGCTGGGTGAAGGAGCTGTCGCAGGGACGCTTCGACCCCGCCGCCGACGCCGGGTCCGGTGCCCGCCGGGCCTCGCTGGCGTTCACGCTCGGTTCGGCCTCCGGCGCGCTGGTGGCCGGGCTCATCGCACAGTGGGGCCCGATCCCCGAGGTGCTGCCCTTCCTGGTCCACATCGTCGTCGCCCTGCCCTTCGCCGTCGTCGTCTGGCGCACCCCCGAGACCAACCGCTCCGGCGGGGTCCCCGGTCCGTGGTGGCGCCAGCTGCGGGTGCCGAGCGCCGGGCACCGACGGTTCACCCGGGTGGTGCTCGTCACCGCCCCGTGGATCTTCGGCTCGGCGGCGATCGGGTACGGCTACCTGCCGACCCGGCTCACCGGAGCCTCCGGCGCGTGGGGCCTGGTGTTCGCCACCGCCGCGACCGTCGTCGCCCTGGGGGTGTCCAGCGCGGTCCAGCCGCTCGCGCGGCGCGTGCACTCGCTGACCTCGGCCCGCGGACTCACGACGGCCCTCGCGTGCATGACCGCCGGCATCGCCGTTGTCGTCGTCGCGATCGAGCTGCAGTCCGTCGTGATCGGACTCGCCGCGAACGTCGTCATCGGCGTCGGGATCGGGCTCGCCCTGGTGTCGTCGCTGCTCGAGGTGCAGCGGATCGCCGGGTCCCGCGACCTGGCCGGACTGACCGGGGTGTTCTACGCGGCGGCGTACGCGGGGTTCCTGGCGCCGGCCGTGATCGCGGCGATCGCGAACGTGGTGGCGCTGCCGGTCGTCCTCTGGGTGATCGTGGGGCTCGGTGTCGTGTCGTGGTGCGCGGTGCTCGTGTCGTCGCGGCGGTACCTGCCGACGGCGTAGGGGCGCGGGGGCGCGGGCGTGCGCCGCACCGTGCGCGGTGCGTCAGTCCGTGCGACACCGGCCGCTCGGTGCGAGGTTGATGCGGCGCACGGAGCGATCAAGCCAGCACCGAACGAACGACCTCGCACCGTGTGCCGACGGCGTACCGCCGCTAGAACTGGTCGCGCAGCCAGGACGGCCCGTGCACCACGGCACCGAGCGCCTCGACGCGGGCACGGAGCTCGCGATCAGCCGTGACGACCACGACGGGACCGTCGCCGGCCTCGACCGCCGCACGAGCGGCGTCCACGATGGCGTCGTCCCCCGAGCCCGGCGCTGCGACGACGTCGAGTGCACGGGGCAGTGCGCCGTCCGACGACCCGGAAGCACCCCGTGCCTCGCCCTCGAGCACCACGGTCCACCGCGGCCACCAGCGGGCGAACGGCAGCGCCAGCACGTCGGCGGTCACCCCGGACTCGGCGAGCGCCGTCACCGACGACAGCAGGCGTGCAGCGGCTCCCGCCCGGTCCTTCCACCAGCCGTCGGGCACGCTGCCGACGACGTTCGCCGCGTCGACGACGACGTGCGGGGTGGTGGTGAGGGACGCGCGGAGCGCCGGCCACGACCTCCCGAACCCGGGGTGCAGCGGCAGGTCGTCGACCTCGTCGACGGGGATCCAGGACAGGGCGAGGCTCTCCCGGTCCGCGATCACCGGTTCGAACGGCCGAGCGGCACGCCCCACCACGGTCGTGTAGGTCCAGAACCCGAGGTCGAGGAGTGCCGTGTGGCGCAGGTCGACGCCGTCGTGCGGCACACCGGCTTCCTCGGCGGACTCGCGGAGTGCGCCGGTGACGGCCTCCTCGCCCTGGTGGCGTGCGCCGCCGGGGATGCCCCACGTGCCGCCGTGGTGGCTCCACTCGACGCGGTGCTGCAGGAGCACGCGTCCGGCGCCGTCGTCGACGAGCAGCCCTGCGGCGCCGAACAGTCCCCAGGCCTTGGTGCCGTCGGGACCGACCGCCCAGGCGTCGCCGGGGTCGCGGGGGCCCGGTGGCGGTCCGGGAGGCGTGGAGTCTGGCACACACCAACCCTGTCACACGGTGCAGGGCATGTGACCGGAGACGACGGGCCGGAGAAGACGAGCCGTGGCAGGGCGCAGCTGCTCGTGTACGGTGTCGATCGAGACACGGGGTGCCGCAACCAGCGGCTGAGATCACACCCGTCGAACCTGCTCGAGCTCGTACTCGCGAAGGGATCGTCCATGGAAACCGCTGCGCCCTCCCCTGCCTGGGCCCACCGAACCGCCGAACTGCTCGAGGCCGTCAGAGCCCGGAGCCCGTTGGTGCAGTGCATCACGAACACCGTGGTGCAGAACGTCACCGCGAACGTGCTGCTCGCCCTCGGGGCCTCGCCCGCGATGGTCGACGTGGCGACCGAGGCGGGACCGTTCGCCCGGGTCGCCGACGCCCTGCTGGTGAACACCGGCACCCCGCACGCCGAACCCCGGGTCGCGGCGCTCGAGGCCGCGCACGCCGCCCACGACACCGGTACCCCCTGGGTGCTCGACCCCGTCGCGGTCGGCTCGTTGCCGGTGCGCACCGCCCTCGCCCGCGACCTGCTTGCGCTGCACCCGACGGTGCTGCGCGGCAACGCGTCCGAGGTCCTCGCCCTGCTCGGCACGTCGGCCGGTGGCCGCGGTGTCGACAGCACGGTGGGCACCGAGGACGCCCGTGCGGCTGCGGTCGACGCCGTGTCCGGTCAGGCGGCCGGGAGGCTCGTGGCCGCGGTGGCCGTGTCGGGCCCCGTCGACCTGCTGGTCGCGCCGGGCACCGGTGTGGTGCGGGTCGCGAACGGCACCGAGCTGTTGACGCGGATCACCGGGGGCGGGTGCGCCCTCGGCGCGGTCGTCGCCGCGTTCACGTCGGTCGCGCCCGACGACGCCGGTGCGGCCGCCGTCGCGGCGACCGCGGTGCACACGATCGCCGCGGAGCTCGCCGCCCGCGAGGCCGGCGGCCCCGGCACCTTCCAGCCGCTGTTCCTGGACCGGTTGGCGTCGCTCACCCCCGAGGACGTCGTCCGCGAGGCCCGGATCACGGTCGAGGCCGAGCCTGCGTCCCTGGTGGTGCCGGCATGAGCGGACTGCCGGAGGACTTCGGCGTGTACCTGGTCACCGACGGCGCCCTGGCCGACCGGCACGGTGTCGGTGTGCTCGGGGTGGTGCGCGCCGCGGTGCACGCCGGGGTCCGGATCGTGCAGGTGCGGGACAAGGACGCCTCGGCACGGGACCTGCTGGCACTGACCGCTGCCGTGGCCGACGCCGTGGGCGACCACGCCGCCGTGGTGGTCGACGACCGGCTCGACGTCGCCCTCGCCGCTCGGCACGCGGGACACCGGGTCGCCGGGGTGCACCTCGGTCAGTCGGACGTCCCCGTGACCGCTGCTCGTGCCCTGCTCGGGCCGGATGCGCACGTGGGGTTGACCGCGAACACCCCGGAGCACCTGGCGGTCGTCGCCCGCCTGCCCCGCGGCACCGTGGACCTGCTCGGCGTCGGGGTCGTGCACCCCACCACGACGAAGGCCGACCACCCGCCGGCGCTCGGACACGACGGGTTCGCCCGGCTCGCGGCGGCGACGGACGTGCCGTGCGTGGCGATCGGCGGGGTGACCCTCGACGACGTCGCGCCGCTCCGGGCAGCGGGCGCCGCCGGGGTCGCGATCGTGTCGGGCATCTGCGCCGCGGCCGATCCCGGGTCCGCAGCGGCCGCGTACGTGGCGGCGTGGAGCCCTGGACCCGGCCACGGGGCGGAGCCGGGGCGGCTCGCGGCGGGCGATCCGTTCCTCCCGTCGGGGGCTTCGTCGCACCACGGGGCGGAGTCGTGAGCGTCCCGCGCGTCCTGGCCATCGCCGGGACCGACCCGACGGGCGGCGCCGGACTGCAGGCCGACCTCAAGGCGATCGCGGCGCACGACGGGTACGGCATGGGCGTGGTCACCGCCCTCGTCGCGCAGAACACGCACGGGGTGCGGTCGGTGCACGTGCCGGACGTCGCGTTCCTGCGGGAGCAGCTCGACGCGGTGTCGGACGACGTCACGATCGACGCCGTGAAGATCGGGATGCTCGGCACAGCACCGGTCGTCCGCGTCGTGACGGACTGGTTGCGGGAGCACCGGCCGCCCGTGGTCGTCGTGGACCCGGTGATGGTTGCGACGAGTGGTGACCGGTTGCTCGACGAGGACGCCGCCGCGGCGATGGGGGCGCTGTTCGGGCTGGCCGACCTGCTGACGCCGAACCGGGCCGAGTTGCAGGTGTTGGCGGAGCTGGCCGGGGCTGGTGCGGCTGCTGGTGCGGCACCTTCGTCGTTGTCGTCGCTGGACGCTGCGCGGCTCGTGGCGTCGACGTGGGACGTGCTCGTGCTGGCGAAGGGCGGGCACGACGAGGGGCCGACCTCCGACGACGTGCTCGTGTCGCCGTCGGGGTCCGCTCGGCGGTTCACCGCTCCCCGCGTCGCGACGGCCAACACGCACGGCACCGGGTGCTCCCTGTCGAGCGCCATCGCGACGCTCGCCGCCCGGCACGGGGACTGGGAACTCGCGGTCGGGGTGGCGAAGCCCTGGCTGACGGCAGCGCTGCGGGGAGCCGATGCCCTGGAGGTCGGGTCCGGCAACGGGCCCATCGACCACGGCGCCGTGAGCCGAGCGTTGCTGCCCGAGGTCCGGTTCACCGACGTGTGGTGGTCCGACGTCAGCTCCGTGCTGCAGGCCACGATCGAGTGCGGGTTCCTGGTCGGGCTGCGCGACGGGACGCTCGACGCGGACGTGTTCGCCGGGTACCTCGCGCAGGACGTGCACTACCTGCGGGCCTACGAGCAGCACCTGGCGGCGTTGGCGGCGAGCGCTGCTGGCGCTGCGGCTGCCGGCGCTGCGGGTGCTGGTGCCGGCGCTGGTCGTGGTCCTGCGGCTGCCGCCTTCTGGACGGCGGCGGCCGAGGGGTGCGCCGCCGAGGCCCGCGACCTGCACCACCGACGCCTCGCCGGCACCCACGCCGACGACCCCGTCCACCCGACGTGCGCCGGGTACCTCGCACACCTGCAGGAGGCGGCGGACTCCGGGTCGGCGGCCGTGCTCGCCGCGGCGGTGCTCCCCTGCTTCCGGGTCTACGCCTGGGCGGGGGCGCAGCTCGGCGCGGCTCCGGACGGGCACGCGTTCGCGGACTGGATCACGGCGTACGGCGACCCGGGCTTCGCGGCCTCGAGTGCCGAGGCGACCCGTCTGGTCGAGGAGATGGCGGCAGCAGCGACCCCGATCGAGCGGGGGCGGATGGCGCGCGCGTTCCGCCGCTCGACCGAGTGGGAGCTGGCGTTCTTCGCGATGCCGCTGGTGGTTCCGGGGGCGGGGGCTGCTGGCGCCGCTCCCGCGATCCCCGCGGATGCCGGCGCCGCGGTCAGTGCCGCGGAAGCGACACTTCCGCGCTGACGGGCGCCGACCCTCCCGCGAAAGCGACAGATGTCCGCCGATGTTCCGCGGGGATCTGTCGCTTTCGCGAACGGGCCAGGTCGCGTGGCCTCAGCGGGCGGGCGGCGGCAGGCGCACCAGCTCGACGGCCAGGTCGGCACCGGTCACCGTCCCGCGCATCCACGTGAAGTCCGGCTGCCGACGGCGATCGGTCGGCGAGCCGGGGTTGAGCAGCCGCAGCCCGGTCGGTGCGACGGTGTCCCACGGGATGTGCGAGTGCCCGAAGACGAGCACGTCGACGTCGGGGTACTCGGCGGCCGCCCGGCGCTCCCGGCCCGTCGCGGCACCGGTCTCGTGCACGAGCGCGAACCGCAGGTCCTCGACCGCGAAGTGCGCGACGAGCGGCAGCCGGTCGTCGAACTCGGGGCCGTCGTTGTTGCCGCGCACGCCCTCGAACCGGTGGGATCGGGCTTGCACGGCGTCGAGGGTGGCGAGGTCGACCCAGTCCCCCGCGTGCACGACGAGGTCGGCGGCGTCGACATCGGCCCAGAGCGCCGCGGGCAGGTCCTTCGCCCGCTTCGGCAGGTGCGTGTCGGAGAGCAGGACGAACGACGTGGTCACGTCGAGGATCGTCCGGGCATCGGCAGTCCGGCCTCGTCCGAGGCGCCGAGCCGTTCGAGCAGTCCGGCGAGCAGGGCGATGTCGTCGTCGGACCAGCCGGCGAGCCGTTCCTCCAGCGCATCCCGGTGCAGCTGCACGGAGCGTTCGAGCGCGGTGCGACCGGCGTCCGTCGCCACGAGGGGCTTCGCGTTGCCGGTACCGCCGTCGGTCGTCTCGATCAGCTTCGTGGCGAGGAGCCCGGACAGCTGCCGCGAGATCGTCGAGCGGTTCAGGCGCAGGTACCGGGCGATGTCGATGGCCATGCAGCCGGGGTGCTGCACCACGAAGTCGACGAGGGACTGGTCGACCACGCTCAGTGCCTGGTCGGACCCGCGGGCACGGATGCTCGCACGTCGGGTGATCCGGGCGAGCTCGGTGTACGCCCGGCCGATCTCGCTGTTCCGGATCCCGGAGCTCGGGTGGTCCATCGTGGCTCCAGCCTTTCGGTGCCGGCGCCGGCCGGCGGTCTTCTGTGCCGACACCATACCGGTCGGTACGCGAGATTCGGGCTCAGTGACCTGCAGCTGCGGCCCGGAGCGCGGGGATGTCGAGCTTCTGCATCGTCATCATCGCCTGGAAGACACGGGCGTTCGCCTCGGGGTCGCCCGAACCGGTCATGAGCTCACCCATCATCGACGGGGTCACCTGCCAGGCGACACCCCAGCGGTCGAACAACCAGCCGCACATGCTCGGCTTCCCGCCGTCGGCGAGCAGGGCGTCCCAGATGCGGTCGAGTTCGTCCTGCGTGTCGACGTCGACCTGGAACGAGACGGCATCGGTGTGCGGGTGTCCGGGGCCGCCGTTCATCGCCCGGTACGGCTGCCCGAGCAACGTGAACTCGACGACCAGGGTCGCGCCGTCCGGGGTCTTCGCCACGCTGTCGATCGAACTGCCGGGGAACAGGTCGACGTAGTACCGGGCGGCCTGCTCGGCTTGGTCGTCGTACCAGAGGAAGGGGGTGATGGTGGGCATGGGGCGCTCTTCTCGCGTCGGCTCAGTCCGCGGCACTGCGGATGAGCAGGTCTGACTTCTCGGGGTGCTCGTCGAACCACTTGCCGACGAACCAGCACATCGGCACGACCCGCTTCGTCGAGTTCGTCTCGACGTCGGCGACCGCGTACTCGACGAGCTCGGCCGCGTAGCCGTGCCCGCGGTGCTTCGGCACCGTGTACGTGTGCGGGAACGCGATCGCGTCGCCGTTCTCGCGGTAGTCGAGCACGCTCACGAGCTCGCCGCCGACGTACATCGCGTAGCGGTCGTGGTCGGTCTCGTCGCGGAACTCGTGGTCCATGCCGCCATCATGCTCCGCCCGGGGCGCACGTGCCCCACCGGGAATGCTCGTGGCCGCCGAGCGTTGGATGGACACCATGACAACGATCGGCATCATCGGCGCAGGCAACATCGGATCCCAACTGGCACGGCTCGCGGTGCAGTACGGCCACCAGGTCGTGATCGCGAACTCCCGCGGCCCCGAGACCCTGGCCGACCTGGTGGCCGAACTCGGCGACCAGGCCCGTGCGGTCACCCGTGACGAAGCCGCCGCCGCCGGCGAGGTCGTCGTCGTGACGGTGCCGCTCGCCGCAATCGAGACGATCCCGGCGGAGCCGCTCGTCGGCAAGGTCGTCATCGACACGAACAACTACTACTGGGAGCGCGACGGCCACATCCCTGCGCTCGACGACGAGTCGACGACGACGGCCGAGCTGCTGCAGGACCACCTGCCCGGCGCCCGGGTCGTCAAGGCGTTCAACCACATCGGCGCCGCGGACCTCACCGGCCACGCCAGCCCGGCCCGTACCCCGGACCGTCGCGCCCTCGTGATCGCGGGCGACGACGCCGAGGCGAAGCAGGTCACCGCGGACCTCATCGACGAGTTCGGCTTCGACGTCGTCGACGCCGGACCCCTCGCCGAGGGCTGGCGCATCCAGCGGGACACCCCCGGCTACGGCCCGCGCCTGACCGCCGACCAGCTGCGCGAAGCACTGCAGGCAGCCACCCGCTGACGCGCGGTTTCGCGCTGAGCGACACATCACGGACTGCGGAGCCCGCGAACTGTCGCCCAGCGCGAAACCCGGCGCCGGCCGCCCGCCTACGCCCGGTCGAAGATCACCGTCATGTCGGCGATGTCGTCCTCGCTCGGCTCCCACGTGGTGCCGGCCTCGACGTTCTGCGTGATCTGCTCCGGCTTCGTCGCCCCCGCGATGACGCTCGACAGCCCCGGCTGCGCGAGCAACCACGCGAACGTCGCCTGCAGCATCGTGACACCGCGGTGGTCGCAGAACCGCTGGTAGTCGTCGAGCACGTCCCACGGGGCGTCCTCGAGCAACTGCGGCTTCGACGTCGACAGCCGTCCGTCGGCCGGACCCCCGGCCTTCGTGTACTTGCCGGTCAGCAGCCCGTTGTACAGCGGGAAGAACGGCAGGAACCCGAGGGCGTAGGCGCGGACGGCCGGCAGCACCTCGGCCTCGGCGGCTCGGGCGAGCGGGCTGTACTCGTTCTGCGCGGACACGAACGCCGTGGTGCCGGCGATCGACGCGGTCAGCTCGGCCTCGGCGATCTGCCAGCCCGCGAAGTTCGAGTGCCCGATGTAGCGGATCTTGCCCTCGCGGACCAGGTCGTCGAGGACCGACAGCGTCTCCTCGATCGGGGTCACGTCGTCGGGACGGTGCATCTGGTACAGGTCGATCCAGTCCGTGCCGAGGCGACGGAGCGACGACTCGACGGCCAACCGGACGTACCGCCGCGATCCCCGCACACCCCAGTCCGGCCCGTTCGCGCCCTGCATGTCCATGCCGAACTTCGTCGCGAGCACGATCTCGTCACGCCGCCCAGCGATCGACCGGCCGAGCATCTCCTCGGACATGCCGGGCCGGCCACCGTAGATGTCGGCCGTGTCGAAGAGCGTGACCCCGGCGTCGAGTGCCGCCCGCACGACGGCGTCCGTGCCCTCCTGCGACTCGGAGGCGGTCCCCGGCCGCCCGAAGTTGTTGCAGCCGAGGCCGACGGTGGAGACGACGAGCCCCGAGGGACCCAGTGGACGGTGTTCGATTCCGATCATGCCCCGAACGTACCGGCGACCCCGGAACTGGGGCTGCGACATCCGCGACCGTTGCCGCTAGAACTGACGATGGATCAGTCGACGAAGGGAGCACCGCAGTGGCGTCGCATCGCATGCAGGATTCGGAACGGCCGCGCCGTCCCGTGCCGTCCTGGGTGACCGCACCGGTCGTCGAACCGGCCGCGTCCGCCGGGCGGGTCGCGTCCGACTCCGCAGCGAGCACCGGCCAGGAGGCCCGTCCCACCCCCGCCACGTCGCGCGCCGCTCACGGTGCGCCGGCTCCCACCACCGTGGTCGGCTCCGCCGCGCAGCCGACGGCCACGCTCGACCCGACGCCGGAGCCCGCGTCCATCGCCACCCTGGTCGAGGACGACGTCACGGTCCCCGACTACCCGCCGCAGCAGGACCTCCTGCCGCCGGCCCCGACCTCTCCGACCGTGCACACCGTGCCGTTCGACACCGCCGCCGTGGCCTCCGCACCGGCCCCGGTCTCACCGATCGACGCCGCTCCCCGCACCGCACCGGCCCCCGCACCGTCGCCCGTGCCCTCCGCCGGACAGCCCCGGTTCTCGGTGCCCGGCCTGGAGCACGTCGTCGTCGAGGGCACCGAGCCCGAACCCGTCGGCCCGATCGGCTTCCGCACGCCCCGCCGCTTCGCCCACCAGCAGGCCGCCGCCACCGCCGTGACCCCGGCACCGACGCCGGCGTCCGCCCACGTGCGCTCCTTCGACGAAGTCCTGCAGGCGCCGGTGTCCGCGGCTGCACCCGCGGCCACGAACGCCACCGTGCCCACGAACGCCACCGTGCCCTCGAACGCCACCGTGCCCTCGACCGCACCCGTGGCGGAGGCGAGCGCGTCCGTCGGGGCCGAGCCGGGCCTCCCGACCGAACTGCTCGACCAGCCCGTGGCCGCAGCCGCCCAGCCGGAGCCGCGCCGTGCACTCGGTGCGACGCCCGGGGCGGTCCTGGGCGCCGTCGCGGGCATCGCGACGCTCGGACTCGCGGCCTGGTGGTTCACCGCGCCGGCGACCGTGCACGGTGTCGGCGTCGTGCTCGGACTCCTCGCGCTGGTGGTGGCGCTCGTGACGCTGCGCGACCGTGCGGCAACGTGGCAGCGGCCGGTCGCGCTGCTCGGCGCCGTGCTCGGTGGCGTCGGCACGCTCGTGCTGCTGTGGGCCGTCGCGTCGGCGCTGCTGCCGCTCGCCGGGGTGACGCTGCCCGACCTGACCGGAACCGGGACGACCCCGACCCTCGCGCCGTAGCGGCCTCGGTCTCCGGTTCGGACCCTCGGCTGGCGGTCAGACGGCGCGGACGACCCCGCGGGACAGGATCGCGTTCGTCAGGGCGTCGATCGGCTCGCGCTGCACCGTCGGGTTGGCGATGAGGACGTAGTCGACCGCCGGCAGATCCGGCAACCCGAGCCGCTGCGACACCTTCACCAGGTCCGCCGGGATGAGCGAGTGCGGGAACACCGCCACGCCGATCCCCGCCCGCACCGCCGCCAGCACACCGTTGACGTCGCGGGTGTTGCAGGTGATCCGCCAGGTGCGGCCCGCGGCCTCGAGGGCGTCGATCGCCATCTGCCGGCTGATGCTCGGCGCCTGGTACGCGATGAGCGGCACGGGCTCGTCGCGTTCGACCGCGATGCCGTCCTGCGCCATCCACACCATCTGGTCGGTCGCGACCCGGGTGCCCTCGGCGGACTCCCCCGCGGTCTGCTTGATGAACACCAGGTCGAGCTGCCCGGCGTGCACCCGGCGCAGGAGCGGTGACGACTGGTTCACCGTCAGCTCGAGGTTCACCTGCGGGTGCAGCCGCCGGAAGTCCCGGAGGATGCGCGGCAACTGCGTGATCGCGAGGTCGTCGGCCGCACCGAACCGGAGGCGCCCACGGGTCGCCGACCCCGAGAAGTACGCGTCCGCGGTGGCGTGCGCCGCGAGGATCGTCCGGGCGAAGCCGGCCATCGCGTCGCCGTTGTCGGTGAGGGTGACGCCACGGGTGTCGCGGGCGACGAGGGTGCGGGACACGGCGGTCTCGAGCCGCCGGACGTGCTGGGAGACGGTGGGCTGGCTGATGCCGAGGCGGGCTCCGGCCTGCGTGAAGCTCTGCGTCTCGGCGACGGCCAGGAAGGTCTGCAGCAGGACCGGATCGAGCACGGGCACCTCGTTCGTTCGTGCGACTGTCGCGCGGTCGTTCGCACGGTCGTTCGCGCGGTCATTCGCGCGGTCATTCGACATCGCAATGGATTGATAGCCACCATAGGGGTGTCGAATGGCTCGTGGCCACGTAGTTTCGTTGGGGTACCAGATCCGCAACGACGTCCGGAGAACACCTCACCGTGAGTGCGTCATCGACGACCCTCCCCCCGCCCACCGAACCACTCCCGATCCAGGCCACCCGCCCGCCCTGGCGGCACACCCTCATCGCCCTGTCCGTGCCGAACTTCCGGCTGTTCACGGCCACAAACCTCGTCGCGATGACCGCCGGGTGGATGCAGCGCATCGCCCAGGACTGGCTCGTCCTGCAGCTGACCGGCTCGGTCGCGCAGGTCGGCATCACCGTCGCCTGCCAGTTCGCGCCGATGCTGCTGTTCGGGCTGCTCGGCGGCGTGCTCGTCGACCGGTTCTCGAAGCGCGCGCTGATGATGATCACGCAGGGCGCCTTCGCGGTGCTGTCCGCACTGCTCGCCGTGCTGACGCTCGCCGGTGTGGTCGAGGCCTGGCACATCTGGGTGATCGCGTTCCTGGTCGGCATGGTCACCGTCATCGACAACCCGGCCCGCCAGGTGTTCGTCACCGAGATCGTCGGACACCAGCACCTCCGCAACGCGATCAGCGTGAACTCGTCGGTGTTCCAGCTCGGCGGCATGATCGGCCCGGCGCTGTCCGGCGCGCTGCTCGTCGCCGTCGGGGCCGGCTGGTCGTTCGGCGTGAACGCGATCGCCTGCGTCGCCGTCGTCGTGACCCTCGGCTTCCTGAAGGTCTCGGAACTGCACCGGACGCCCCCGGCGCCCCGCGGCAAGGGGCAGCTGATCGAGGGGCTCCGCTACGCCGTCAACAAGCCGACGATCATCGTGCCGGTGATCCTCGTCGCGTTCTTCTCGGTGTTCGCGCTGACGATGCCCGTGCTGCTGTCGGCCTTCGCGTCACAGGTGTACGACGTCGGCGCCGCCGGGTACGGCGTGTTCAACTCGGCCGTGGCGATCGGTGCGCTCGTCGGCGCCCTGCTCTCCACGCGGCGGGCGGTCGTGCGGCTCCGGACCATCGTCGGTGGGGTGTTCTGGACCGGGGTGCTGCTCGTCGTCTCGGGGTCGATCCCCGTGATCGCGCCGTTCACCGTGGCGCTCGTCGCCGTCGGGATGTCGCAGCTGCTCTTCCAGACCGCGTCGAACTCGCTCGTGCAGCTGTCGTCGAACGTGGCGATCCGCGGCCGGGTGATGTCGCTCTACGTGCTCGTGCTGCTCGGCGGCCAGGCGATCGGTGGGCCGCTGATGGGCCAGGTCGTCGACCACTTCGGGGCGCACGTCGGGATGATGGTCGCCGGTGGGGTGCCCGCGGCGGCCGCGGCCGTGATCGCGCTCGTCCTCGCCCGCCGAGGTGGCCTGCACCTGGCCGTGCGCATGCGCCACCACGTGCCGCTGCCGGCGATCGTCGCCCACTGAGCGGGGCGGTGGGCGCACCCGCCCGGCGGACGGGAGGCCCGTGGCGGCCCCGCCCCGCGCCTCCCGTCCGCCGCCTGGTCGCGCCGGACGCGCGCCGCACAACCAAAGTCACCCGGAACCACGCCGTTGCGCGGTTCCGGGTGACCTTGGTTGTGCGAAGCGGAAGCGAACCGCCTCAGTAAGCCACGCCGAAACGGGCCTGGTGGTGCGCCGGGTTCGCGATCTCGTCGACGAAGGCCAGGCCGAAGTCGTCGCCGGAGATGTCCGAGTTGCCCTCTGCGTCGGTCAGCAGGACCTCGTCGGTCGTGCGGTAGGTGCCACGACGCTCGCCCGGGTTGTAGCTGCCGTAACCGGCGGCCGGGCTGACGTAGAACCAGTCAACGTCGGTGTCCGAGGCACGGAGCGCGTCGAGGATCTGCGCATGGCTCTTCGCCTCGCCCTTGAACGCGTCCGGGAACTCGGCCGAGTCGAACAGGCGCGGTCCACCGTCGGCGACGAGCAGCGAACCGGCGCCGCCCACGATGCCGAGACGCGCACCGGCGCTGGCCGCAGCGTCGACGAAGTGCTGGAACTCGTCCTTGAGCTCACTGCCGTCGGCCTGGACCGCGTGCAGTGCGACGACGATGACGTCGGCGTCCTTCGTGACCTCGGCCACGAAGTCGGCGTCGAAGGCATCGCCCTGCGCCAGGGTCAGGCCCTCGGCGGCGTCGAGCTTGCTCGTGTCGCGCGCGACGGCGGTGACGGCGATGCCACGGGAGAGGGCTTCGCGGGTGATGGCGGAGCCGGCGTAGCCGGTGCCTCCGAAGACGACGATGCTGGTCATGCTGTTCCTTTCGTGGGGCTGGTGCTGCTCACCGTACAAGAGTTACTCTCTTTGAGTAAGTAGGCACCTCACGGTGCGTAACGGAGCTCGTTCGCCACGGAGGCCAGGCCAGATGTCAGCACTCGAGTACAGCCCCTACGCGGCGGACTGCCCCAGCCGACAGCTGCTCGACCGCATCGGCGACCGGTGGAGTGTGCTGACGATCGGCACCCTCGCCGACGGGCCGCAACGGTACTCGGCGATCGCGAACCGGGTGCAGGGCGTGTCGCAGAAGATGCTCACGCAGACCCTCCGGGCGCTCGAGCGGGACGGGCTCGTCACCCGCACGGTCTTCCCCGAGATCCCGCCGCACGTCGAGTACGAACTCACCGATCGCGGGCGGTCGCTCCGCCGGGTGCTCGAGCCGCTCGAGGCGTGGGCGACGTCGCACATGGACGACGTCGCGGTGTCGCGCGTGGAGTACGACGCGCGCTGACTGGCGCGGGCGGGCGGGCGGGGGGCGCTTCGTGAGCAGAAATGGTCGGGTCCGCCGAACGCACCCGACCATTTGTGCTCACGAAGTGCCGCCACGCGCACACTCGGAATCCCCGACGGCGGCGAGTGGTTGCCTGGGGGCATGCGATCGATCGTCTACACGAAGCCCGGTGACAGCAGCGTCCTCGAACTCGTCGAGCGGGACGTCCCCGAACCCGGCGCCGGCGAGGTCCGCGTCCGCGTCGTCGTCTCCGGCGTGAACCCGACGGACTGGAAGGCCCGGGCGGGCGGTACCTACGGCGACGGACTGCCCTTCCCCGAGATCACCCCGAACCAGGACGGCGCCGGTGTCGTCGACGCGGTCGGCCCGGGTGTCGAGGACCTCGCCGTCGGTGACCGCGTGTGGCTCTTCATGGCCGCCGCCTCGCGCCCGACCGGAACTGCACAGGAGTACACCGTCGTGCCGGAGAGCCGAGCGGTCCGCCTGCCCGACGAGACGAGCTTCGACATCGGTGCTTCGCTCGGTGTCCCGGCGATGACCGCGCACCGCGCCCTCACGACGCACGAGGACGGCCCCGCACGGCTCGGCCCCGGTGCGCTCGACGGCGTCACGGTGCTCGTCGCCGGTGGTGCCGGAGCGGTGGGGCACGCGGCGATCCAGCTCGCCCGTTGGGCCGGCGCGACGGTGATCACGACGATCAGCTCGGACGACAAGGCCGCACTCGCCACCGCGGCGGGTGCTCACCACGTCGTGAACTACCGGCAGGACGACGCCGCGGCTCGCATCCGCGAGATCGCGCGGGACGGCGTCGACATCGTCGTCGAGGTGTCGATCCCCCAGAACGCCGAGCTGGTCGCCGACGTCCTCGCGAACCACGGCGTCGTGTCGATCTACGCGAACAACGGCGGCGACGAGGCCACGCTGCCGATCCGCCCGAACATGAGCGTGAACGCGCGCTACCAGTTCCTGCTGCTCTACACGATCGGCGAAGAGGCCCTGGCCGCAGCAGCCGAGGACGTCACCGAGGCGCTGCACGACGGCGTGCTGCCGGTCGGCGCGGACGCGGGTCTGCCGCTCACCCGTTTCAACCTCGCCCGCACCGCGGACGCGCACGACGCCGTCGAGCAGGACACCGTCGGCAAGGTGCTGATCGACGTGCCCCAGGCACAGTAGCCCCGATGCCCAGACGACGAACGGCTCCCACACCCGTGGGAGCCGTTCGTGGTGGACGATGCGGGAAGGGTCAGCGACCCAGGCGCGCGGCGATGGCTGCGGCGACCCGGATCCGGGCTGCTTCGCGCTCGCGCTCGATGTTGGCGGCGATGACGTCGAGGTCTTCGTAGTCGGCGTCGGTGGTGGTGTCGTTCCAGTTCGGCGATGAGATCCGGGCACGCCCGAACGACGGCGGAGCAGGGTTCACGGTCGTCATGAGGGCATCGTACGTCGAGCGTCCGACAGAGCGTTTGAGCATCACGGGCCTTTCCTTGGATTGCGGTCGCGCTCGGGGAACGAGTAGGTCAACGAGAACGCCACGGCCATGAACGACGCCATCATCGCGATGTTCTTGGCGTCGAGTTCGGTGAAGGCGTCGGGGACCGGGGAGTCGACGGTGAGCATGCCGAACGAGTACTGGTCGGACCGGATCACCACCGAGACGTACGACGAGTAGCGCGGTTCGAAGCCCGGCACGTCCTGGTCGACGTCGACGTCGACGTCGGCCGAGCGGTCGCCGACGATCCGGGGTGATCCCCCGACCAGCACCCACTCGAGGTTGCGGTCGCCGTAGGGCGTGCCCGCGCGGAAGACCCCGGCGGTGTCGCCGGCACCCCCGTGACCGATCGGCTCGAGCGCACGCAGATCGGTGGACAGCTGGTACACGTTTGCCCGGACGTCGGGCACCTTCGGCAGCAGGTAGAACGCCAGGGCCACGGCGACCCGGTCGGCGACGACGGAGAGTTCGCCGTGGCGCTCGGAACGGGGCAGTTCGGTGAACCGGACGAGCCGGGTGGCGATCTGGCCGAACGCGTACCGGACCGCTGTCGACTGTTCGAGTCCGGCCCCGGTCGCGTTCTCCTCAGCCACCGCCCGCGCAGCGTCGCTGCGTCGGGTCCGGACCACCTGCACCGCCACGGCACCGGCCAGCACGACGAGCCCGAACACGACGAGCGACAGTCGCACCGCCGGGGTGACGAACAGGTTCGGCAGCTGGAACGCCGCAGTGGGCGCGGCCGCCACCACGATCGGCCACCCGACCGTGCCGACCCGTCCTGAACGCTGTTGCCCCATGACCACGACGCTAGGTCACGCCACCGACGCAGACGGAGTTGTCCACAGGTCGGTTCTCCACAGGATCCGTCGGGCTCCACCGGCCCGTCGCACGCAGCTGGTAAGCAAGACCCATGACCGATGCCAGCACGCCCGTTCCCGGATCCAGAGCCCTCGTCCTGGGGGGCGGAGGTGTCGCCGGCATCGCCTGGGAGGTCGGCGTCCTCACCGCCCTGCAGGACGCCGGCGTCGACCTCGATGCCGCGGACCTGGTCGTCGGCACGAGCGCCGGCAGCGTCGTCGGGGCCTTCGTCCGGAACGGCGCCGTGCAGCAGGCGTACGACCAGCAGCACACGCCCGCGCCGACGACCTACGTCGAGCCGCCGGCCATCGACACCGACGCCGTCCAGCAGCGGATCGGTGCCGCACTCGAGGGCGCGACCGGTGAGCAGGACGCCCGCGCCCGCCTCGGCCTCGCCGCCCAGCAGGTCACCGGCGGACAGTCCGACGACGAGCGCGTGGCGACCTTCACCGAGACCCTGCCGTCCACCGACTGGCCGGCGAAGCCGCTCGCGATCACCGCGGTCGACGCCACCGACGGCACGTTCCGACTGCTGACCGCGGCCGACGGCGTCCCGCTCCCCCTCGCGGTCGCCGCGAGCTGCTCCGTGCCCTTCGTGTGGTCACCCGTCGGCATCGAGGGCCGACCGTACGTCGACGGCGGGGTCCGCTCCGGCACGAACGCCGACGCCGCTGCCGGTCACGAACGCGTGCTCGTGATCGCCTGCGGTCCCGAGGGTCCGTCGCCGGTCGGCCCGTGGCTCGACGTCGCGGTCGAGTCGCTCCGCGCCGGCGGCAGCTCGGTCGAGGTCGTCGTGGCGGACAGCGCCGCGCAGGAAGCCTTCGGCACGAACTCGCTCTCGCTGGCCACCCAGGCTCCCTCGGCCGAGGCCGGCCGCGCCCAGGGCACGGCGATCGCCGAGCAGATCGCCGCCTTCTGGGCCGATGACCTGGTGAGCGTGGTCGCATGACGACGCCGTTCTCCGACCTCGACCAGTACACCGCGCTCCCCCGGGTCGACGGGATCGCGATCAGCCCGGACGGTGAGCGCGTCGCCCTGACGGTCAGTGCGCTCGACCAGGACCGCACCGGGTACCGGCGCTCGATCTGGCAGGTGCCCGCGGCCCCGACCGGCGACGCGGCCGGACCCACCGCACGCCCGGTCCGCCTCACCCGTTCCGCCAAGGGCGAGGGCGGCATCGCCTTCACCCGCACCGGCGACCTGCTCTTCGTCTCCGCCCGACCCGACGCCGATGCCACCGACGTCGAGGCCGCGCAGCTCTGGGTCCTGCCTGCGGCCGGTGGTGAGGCCCGCCCCCTCACGCGGCTCACCGGCGGGGTCGGCGGCGTGCTCGCGACCGCTGCGGCCGCCGACACCGTCGCGCTCACCGCCGACCTGCTGCCCGGCGCCGGTACCGACCCGGCCACCGTGGTCGACGCCGACGCCCAGCTCCGGAAGGCCCGCACGGACAAGAAGGTCCGCGCGATCCTGCACGAGACGTACCCGGTGCGGTACTGGGACCACGACCTCGGGCCGGCCCAGACCCACATCCTCACGCTCGACCTGGCCGAAGGCCAGACCGAAGACCACGCCGAGGACGCAACCGCGCTCCCCCGCCTCACCGACCGCACGCCGGCTCCCGGCCGGTCGCTGGACCACGTCGCCGGGGCACTCACGCCCGATGGTTCCGTCCTGTTGGCAGCCGTGGGTGTCCGGGAGGCCCGTGGGGACCGCTCGACGCTCGTCACGATCGACTGCACCAGCGGCCACCGCTCGGTGCTGTTCGACGACGCCGACGTCGACCACGAGATGCCCGCGCTGAGCCACGACGGTCGCACGATCGCCTGGGTCCGGACGGTGCGCTCCACCCCCGCCGGTGCGAACCAGCAAGAGGTCTGGACGGCCGGCATCGACGGGTCGGACCCGCGCCGCATCGCCACCGACTGGGACCGCTGGCCGAGCGAGCTCGTGTTCGAGCACGGCGACCGAGCGCTGCTCGCCGTGGCCGACCAGGACGGCCGGGCACCCGTGTTCCGCATCCCGCTCGACGGCGCAGCCGTCGAACAGCTGACCCACGACGACTGGGCGTACTCGAGCCTGCGCGTGGCGGAGGCGACGGGCGCGGTCGTGGCGCTCCGGGCCTCCTGGGCGGCACCGCTGCACCCCGTGCGGATCGCGACGGACGGCGAGGTGACCCCGCTCGCGACGCCTGCGCCCCTGCCCGAGGTCCCCGCGCACCTGGAAGAGGTCGAGACGACCGCGGCCGACGGCGCGCGCGTGCGCGGCTGGCTGGTCGTGCCGGAGGGTGACGGGCCGCACCCGCTGCTGCTCTGGATCCACGGCGGACCGCTCAACTCGTGGAACCAGTGGTCGTGGCGGTGGAACCCGATGCTCCTGGCGGCGCGCGGGTACGCCGTGCTGCTGCCGGACCCGGCACTGTCGACCGGCTACGGGCTCGACTTCGTGAACCGTGGGTGGAACGCGTGGGGGCAGGCGCCGTACACCGACCTGCTGGCGATCACGGACGTGGTCGAGGCCCGAGCGGACATCGACGAGACCCGCACGGCGGCGATGGGCGGCTCGTTCGGCGGCTACATGGCGAACTGGGTCGCCGGGCACACCGACCGCTTCCGCGCGATCGTCACGCACGCGAGCCTGTGGGCGCTCGACCAGTTCAACGGCACCACGGACTCGTCGCAGTACTGGTCGTCGATCTTCGACGCCGCCGGCATCGAGGCCAACGACCCGCACCGGTTCGTGGCGGACATCACGTCACCGATGCTCGTGGTCCACGGCGACAAGGACTACCGGGTGCCGATCGGCGAGGGGCTGCGACTGTGGTCCGAGCTCGCCGAGCACCACGCGGCCGACGACGGCACGATGCCGCACCGGTTCTTGTACTTCCCGGACGAGAACCACTGGGTGCTCTCGCCGCAGCACGCCGTGGTCTGGTACGAGACGGTGATCGCGTTCCTCGGGCAGCACGTGCTCGGCGAGGAGTGGGAGCGGCCGGAGCTGCTCGGGTAGCGCGCCGGGCGGGCTGCTAGACGAACGCGGCCTGCCCGGTGATCGCCCGACCGACGATGAGCGTGTTCACCTCGCGCGTGCCCTCGTACGAGTAGATCGCCTCGGCGTCCGCGAAGAACCGGGCGACACCCTTGTCGAGCACGATGCCGTTGCCGCCCTGCACCTCGCGACACCAGCCCACGGTCTCGCGCATCTTCGCGGTCGCGAACGCCTTCGCCAGGGCGGAGTGCTCGTCGCCCCCGACGCCGGCGTCCTGCATGGCCGAGGCCTGCGTGCAGAGCGCGATCGAGGCCGTGATGTTCGACAACGACTTCACGAGCAGGTCCTGCACGAGCTGGTGCGCGGCGATGGGCTTGCCGAACTGGATCCGCTCGCGGGCGTACGCGAGCGCTGCTTCGTAGGCGCCGACCGCGATGCCGACGGCCTGCCAGGCCACCTCGGTGCGGGTCAGGCGGAGCACCTCGGCCGTCGACCGGAACGAGTCGGCGCGCTGGAGCCGACGCGATTCCGGCACACGCACCCCCTGCATGACGATGTCGGCGTTCTGCACCCCACGCAGCGCGATCTTGTCCTCGATCTTCGTGGCGGTGAAGCCGGGGGTGTCCGTGGTGACCAGGAAGCCCTTCACCTGTTCGTCCGCGACGTCCTTCGCCCAGATGACGACGACGTCGGCGAAGGTGGCGTTGCCGATCCAGCGCTTCTCACCGTCGAGCACCCACGTGTCGCCGTCGCGGCGGGCGGTGGTGCGCAGGCCACGGGCGGAGTCGCTGCCGGACAGCGGTTCGGTCAGGCCGAACGCCCCGATGAGCTCGCCGGCCGCCATGCGCGGCAGCCACTCGCGCTGCTGTTCTTCGCTGCCGGCGACGGCGATCGAGTTCATCGCCAGACCCGACTGCACGCCGATGAACGTCGCGACGCTGGCGTCGACGCGTCCGAGCTCGAGCGCAGCCCACCCGCGGTAGACGGCCGAGTTCTCGAACTGGCGCACGAGCGGGATCCCCGGCCCGTACATCCCGAGCTCGGCGAGCGGGGCGATCACCTGCATCGGGAACTCGGCGCGTGCCCAGTACCCGTCGGCGATGGGCGCGACCTCGCGCTCGAGGTACTCGCGGAGCCGCCCGATCGACGCGCGCTCCGGCTCGGTCAGCTGCTGTTGGAAGCCGTAGAAGTCCGATTCGAGGAGGCCCGTCGTGGGCGTCAGCGTTGACATGGAACCAACGATGCATCATTCTCGAAAACGTTGCAAGGGAGGACCGCGTGTACACATCGGATTCTGCGCTGCGCGCCTTCCGGGAGGCCCGCCACACGTTCATCGACGGCTCGCGGATCGACATGGGCGCGTTGGCTGCCGCACTCGGCGTGGACCGTACGTCGCTGTTCCGGTGGGTGGGCAACCGTGACCGGTTGCTGTCCGAGATCCTGTGGTCCCTCGCAGTCCCGACGCTCGACCGGGCGTCCCGTGCTGCCGACACGATCGGGTCGTCCGGAGCGGCGCGCATCGTCGACGTGCTCGACCGGTTCACCGCCGACCTCATCGAGGCCACCTACTTCCGCGCCTTCCTGACCCGCGAGCCCGCGCGGGCGATGCGCCTGCTGACCACCTCGGAGAGTGACGTGCAGAGCCGGTTCGTCGAACGGGTCACCGCGCTCGTGGTCGAGGAGCAGTCGTCCGGCGAGTTCGATCCGGCCCCGTTGTCCGCCGAGGAGCTCGCCCGGCTGCTCGTCCGGATCTCAGAGTCGTTCACCTACGCTGAGTTCATCTCCGGTGAGGCCCCCGACCCCGTCCGGGCACGCGCCGCGTTCGAGTACGTGCTGCGCCCCGCCGCCGATCACGCCACACCCGCACCTCCGATCGGAGACCGATGACCATCGACGAGTACCCGTTCCGCCGCCTCTACCCCACACGGTGGAACGACAACGACATGTTCGGGCACGTCAACAACACGATCTACTACTCGGCGATGGACAACGCGTCGACGTACTGGTTCCGCGAGGAAGCGGGTCTCGACCCCTTCACGTCGGAGTGGATCGCGGTGCTGGTGTCGTCGAGCTGCCGCTTCGTCGAGTCCGCCGTGTGGCCGGACGTCATCGAGGTCGGGATGCGCTCCAAGCACCTCGGGAACACGAGCCTGTCGTGGGAGTTCGGCCTGTTCCGGCAGTCCGACGGCGCGCTGCTCGCCACCGGCGAGTTCGCGCACGTCATCATCGACCGCGAGGGTGCCCGCCGACCGATCCCCCTGCCGGAGTCGCTGCGCGCGCTCGTGACCGGCACGATGGTCGCGCAGGAGCCCGCCGTCGCCGACTGACGCTGCGCGCCGTCGCCCGACACCGACGCGGCGCCGCCGCTCGGGCGCTGACCCTGCCCACCCCGGCGCACAACCAAAGTGCCCTCGAACCGCGCAATCGCGTGGATCGAGGACACTTTGGTTGTGCAGGCCGGATCGGGACCGGGCTCCGGGGGCTGGCGCAGCGAGAAGGTCAGGGGCGGTAGTCGTCGCGACGGGGCTGGTTCAGCCGCACAGCGAGGTCGTCACCCGCGGGCTTTGCGCCGTTCAGAGTCCCGAGCACCTTCGCCGCCGTCGACAACACGAAGCCGATCCCCCGGCCGATGGCTTGAATGAAGCGCATGACGTCCCCTCTCGTCACCCCATGCTAGCCCGCGGCCCGAGGACTGCTCAGGACTGCTCAGGACTTGAGGGCAGCGAGCTCGAGGTTGATGTCGTCGGGGTCCTGCACGGACAGGATCACCATGCCGGCGTCGCCGAGGTCGGTGACCTCGCCGTGCTCGACCCCCGCGGCGTCGAGGCGTGCAGCCGCCTGGTGCAGCTCGTCGACCGACCCCACGACGAAGCTCACGTGGTCGAGCCCGACGGTGTCCGGGTCGAACGTCTGCCCCGCCGGAGCGACCGGGCGCAGACCGAAGACCTGGTCGCCGAGCCGGAACACGGAGCCGCCGTAGAAGCGCTCACGGTCCTCGCGAACGCCGGGCTCGTCGACCTGGTCGCTGAAGTCGATCGCCGGGTCGGTGCCGAGCAGCTGCTGGTAGAACGCCTTGCTGCGGTGGATGTCGGTCACGGTGACGCGGACGTGGGCGAGGGCGGTCGGGCGTGCGAACGGTTCGGTCATGGTGGAACTCCTCCGGGTTCGACCCGACGCAGGGCTGTCGGGTGCGCGCCGTGGTTGCGACGCGCACCCGAGGCAACGCTCTGCCCCTCCGAAGCACCCGACACCGTGCGGCGACCGGACAGCGGCGCTGGACGGCGTTCCGCGCGTCGCACAACCAAAGTGCCCCCGAACCACGGTTCGCCGCAGTTCGGGGGCACTTTGGTTGTGCAAGCGGCGCTGGACCCGAACGCCAGCGCCGCGGTCGATCAGATGAGCTCGTCGGTCAGGTGGTTCGGCGTGCCGAAGCGGTGCGCCGTGATCGAGACCGCTTGCTCGCGGACGAACGGCAGGATCTCGAGCCGACCGGCTTCGGTCACCGGGCCGCCGTACACCGCGACGTCGGGACGCCCACCGATCGCCGAGTACAGCGCCGAGGTGTCGCCGCCGATGAGGCGGACACGGGTCGACGGACCCGCCCCGATCGACGACGCGAAGGACTCGTCGGAGACCGACTGCGACACGGAGCGCACGTTGGGCAACGATCGGATCGCCGCGGCGACGGACGACGGCAGTGCCGCGACCGCCGACACCTCGATCGTCGTGCCGGCCCGGAGCGCAGCCGCGACGACGCGGACGAGGTCAGGAACAGCATCCTCGTCACCAGAAGCCAGGCGCACCAGCACCGACGGGAACGGCAGGTACCGCGCGATGTTCCGCTCGGCGCTCAGGGCCGAGACGTCGGTCGCGGTGCCGAACAGCGTCGACCAGGCCTGCTCGTCCGACGCCAGCGACCGGTCGAGCACCGGCGAGGTGACCCCGGTCGCACGAACGAAGGCGCTGACCGGAGCGGAAGGAACGGACGCAGCAGTCGACAGCGCCGGCGCCCACGACCCGAGCCCGAGCAGGTAGTTCAGCCCGCCGGCCTTCGTACCCGCGCCGACGGCCGACTTCTTCCAGCCACCGAACGGCTGCCGGCGGACGATGGCGCCCGTGATGCCGCGGTTGACGTAGAGGTTGCCCGCCTGGATCCGCCCGAGCCAGGTACCGATCTCGGCCGGGTCGAGCGAGTGCAGGCCCGAGGTCAGGCCGTAGTCGACCTCGTTGACGATGTCGATCGCTTCGTCGAGGGTGTCGGCGGTCATCATGCCGAGGATCGGGCCGAAGTACTCGGTGCGGTGAAACTCCGAGCCGCGGCGGACGCCCTGGCGGACACCGGGGCTCCAGAGCTTGCCGGTCTCGTCGAGCTGCTTCGGCTCGACGGCCCAGGTCTCCCCCGCACCGAGCGTCGTCAAGCCGGCGAGCAGCTTGCCCGAGGCCGGCTCGATGATCGGGCCCATCTGGGTGGTGGGGTCGGTCGGCGAGCCGACGGTGAGCGAGGACACGGCGTCGAGGAGCTGGTTACGGAAGCGCTTCGACTTCGCGACCGAGCCGACCATCACCACGAGCGACGCGGCCGAGCACTTCTGGCCGGCGTGCCCGAAGGCCGAGGCGACGACGTCCTTCACCGCGAGGTCGAGGTCCGACGACGGGGTGACGATCACGGCGTTCTTGCCCGAGGTCTCGGCGAGCAGCGGCAGGTCAGAGCGGAACGAGCGGAACAGCTCGGCGGTCTCGTAGGCACCGGTGAGGATCACCTGGTCGACCATCGGCGAGGCGATGAGCTGCTGGCCGAGCTCGTTCTCGGACACCTGCAGGAACGCGAGCACGTCGGCCGGGGCCCCGTGGGCGTCGAGCGCGGTCTCGATGATCGAGGCGAGGACGGCTCCGGAGCGCTCGGCGGGCGGCGCCGGCTTGAGGACGACGGCGGACCCGGCAGCGAGTGCGGCCAGGGTCGAGCCGGCGGGGATCGCGACCGGGAAGTTCCACGGCGGCGCGACGAGGGTCAGCGTGGCCGGGGTGAAGGTCGCACCGTCGAGGTCGTCGAGCTGCGACGCGAGCGAGCCGTAGAAGTGTGCGAAGTCGATCGCTTCGGACACCTCGGGGTCGGCCTGGTCGATGGTCTTGCCGGTCTCCGCGGCCATGACCTCGATGAGTGCTGCGCGGTTCGCCTCGAGTGCGTCGCCGACGGCGTGCAGCACCGCGCCACGAGCGGCACCGGACCAGGTCCCCCAGACCGCACCGGCGGCCTGGACGCGAGCGAGCGCCGAGTCGAGCGACGCGGCGGAGTCGACCCGGGCCTCCTGGACGGCGCGGACGCCGAGCGTCGACGACGCGATCCGGTCCGTGATCGCCGACCCCCACTGGCGCACCGACGCGACCGACGGGTCGCTGTCCGGCGTGTTCTCGAACCGGCCGGGTCCGGGGCGCCCAACGGCCGCGTAGCGGTCGGCGACGCGGTGGGACGCGGGAGCGGCGAGGCCCTCGGGTGTGGCGAGCGGCACGAGCGAGGCGCGGAAGCGTTCTTCTTCGCGGGCGAACAGCGGCGGCGACGACACCAGCGAGAAGACCGCGGACATGAAGTTGTCCTGCGAGGCGCCTTCTTCGAGGCGGCGGATCAGGTACGCGATCGCGACGTCGAACTCGCCGGGGTGGACGACCGGCGTGTAGAGCAGGAGGGAACCGACCGTGTTCTTCACTGCCGACGCCTGGCCCTGCGCCATGCCGAGCAGCATCTCGAACTCGATGCCGTCCCGCACGCCCCGCTCACCGGCGAGCAGCCACGCGTGCGCGACGTCGAACAGGTTGTGCCCGGCGACGCCGACGCGGACGTTCTCGACGCGCGACGGCGTGAGTGCCCAGTCGAGCACGCGCTTGTAGTTGGTGTCGGAGTCCTGCTTGGTGTGCCAGGTGGCGAGCGGCCAGCCGTGCACCGAGGCCTCGACCTGCTCCATGGGCAGGTTCGCGCCCTTGACCAGGCGGACCTTGATGCCGGCACCACCACGGGCCCGGCGAGCGGCGGACCACTCCTGCAACTGCTCCATCGCGGCGAGGGCGTCGGGCAGGTACGCCTGCAGGACGATGCCGGCTTCGAGCCCGAGGAACGCAGGCTCGTCGAGGAGCTTCGTGAAGACCGCGATCGTCAGGTCGAGGTCCTTGTACTCCTCCATGTCGAGGTTGATGAACTTCGCCGGGGTCGAGGCCGCGGCGCGCTCGAACAGCGGGCGGAGCTGCTCGACGATGTCGTCGACGGCGTGGTCGAACGCCCACGGCGAGTGCGGGTGCACGGTCGACGAGACCTTGATCGACACGTAGTCGACGTCGTCGCGTGCCAGGAGCTTGTGCGTGCCCTCGAGCCGGCGCGCGGCCTCGCGCTCGCCCAGCACGGCCTCGCCGAGCAGGTTCACGTTGAGCCGGACGCCGTCCCGCTTGATCTTGGCGATGGCGGGCCCGAGCTTCGAGTCGGTCGCGTCGACGATGAGGTGGCCGACCATGCCCCGCAGCACTCGGCGAGCGATGGGCACGACGACGCCCGGAAGCACCGGTGCCATGCCGCCACCGAGGCGCACGAGTCCGCGCATCGCGGCGGGCAGGAACCCGGGGGCACCGGGCGCGATCTGCCGGAGCTTGCGCGCGGCGACGGCGAGGTCTTCCGGGCGGACGACGCCGTCCACGAAGCCGACCGCGAAGTCGAGACCGGCGGGGTCGGCGAGCACCCCGGCGAGCTGCTTGGCGGAGCCGTCCACCGGGAACGACTCGGCCTCGGCCAGCCACTGTCGGACGAGTGCGACGGACTGGTCCGCCAGCGCGTCGTGGTCGGTGGCGGGGTGCTCCTGCAGGGTCGTCATGGGATCAGTGTGGAGGCCCGGGATACGGTAGCGGAAGCGACCGTTCCTGATGAGTACCGTTCACTTGCACTACCGAATCAGCCGCGACCCCGCTACCGTCAGACCATGCTCGACGTCCGCCGCCTGGTCCTGCTCCGCGAGCTGTCGATCCGCGGCACCATCGCCGCCGTCGCCGAGGCCATGAACTTCACGCCGTCGGCGGTCTCGCAGCAGCTCAGCGCCCTGGAACGCGAGGCCGGCGTGCAACTCCTCCGCAAGGCCGGACGACGGTTGCAGCTCACCCCGCAGGCCGAGGTGCTCGTCGCCGCCGCCGGCCACGTGCAGGACGTGCTCGAGCAGGCCCAGGCGCAGGTCGAGGACACCCTGCCGTCGGTCCAGGGGCGGGTGCGCGTCGCCGTGTTCCAGTCCGCCGCCCTCGCGCTGATGCCCAACGCCCTGCACGAGATGGCCACCGAGCACCCCGACGTCCGGGTCGAGATGGTGCAGCGCGAGCCGGAGACCGCCCTGAACGAGACGTGGGCGCGGGACTTCGACATGGTCATCGCCGAGCAGTACCCGGCGCACGCCGCCCCGCACCTGTCCGGGCTCGACCGCTCGGACCTGACCACCGATGCGGTCCGCCTGGCGCTGCCGCCGCTCGACACGGCGCTGCTGCCGGTTTCAAGCCTCGAGGACGCCGAGGCCCTGCCGTGGGTGATGGAACCCCGCGGGACGGCGTCGCGACACTTCGCGGAGCAGGTGTGCCGACGCTGGGGCTTCGAGCCGGACGTCCGCTACGAGACCGCCGACCTGCAGACCCAGATCCGACTGGTCGAGTCCGGCAACGCGGTCAGCCTGATGCCGGACCTGATGTGGACCGGACGCACGACGACTTGCCGGTTGCTCGAACTGCCCGAGCAGCCCCGCCGGACGATCTTCACCGTCGTGCGCGCCGCCGGGGCGTCCTCGCCCGCGGTCCGTGCGCTGCGCGCCGCCCTCGAACGTGCCGCGGCGGCCGTCGGCGACTGATCTGCCTGACGCGCCTGACGCGGTGGACCGCACCGGATGACGGACGGGAGGCCCGTGGCGGATCCGCCACGGGCCTCCCGTCCGACGCGGGTTGCCGCACGGACCCCCAACCATGGTCACATTCCGGTCACCGACGCCTGAACGGCCACGCAGCCGCACTACGATCCGAGCAGGCCGAAACTCTCGGCAGATTCTTACGATCCGGCCACCCAGCCGGACCTGAACATGGGGGGAACCCGTGCACCGCAGCACCTCCGCCGTTCGTCGCGCTTGCGCCGTCGGCACCACCGTCGCACTCGTCGGTCTGACCACCGGTCTCGGCATCATGTCGGCAACCGCTGCCAGCGCCGTCGAGCCGACCGACTCGACGCAGCCCGTCACCTCGAACGAGACCACGGCCCCCGTCGCGACGGAGACGCCCACACCGACCGACGAGCCGTCGGTCCCCGCAGACGAGACCACGGAGACCCCGGCCCCGGCACCCGCCGAGGAGACCCCGCTCCCCACCCCGAGCGACGACGCGACCACCCCGGCCGACGAGCCGACCGCTCCCGCGACGACGGCTCCCGCCGCCGAGACCCCGGCTCCGACCGCGACGCCGACCCCGGACGTCACCGCGAAGGCCGCCGACGCGACCGTCACCATCGACGGTGCGGCCAAGGTCGGCACCCTCCTGAGCGCCGTCGTCACCGGCTTCGACGAGGACTCCTCGTACAAGTACGTGTGGGCTGACCAGGACCGCAACGTCCTGTCGAAGACCGCGACCTACCGCATCGACCCCACCGACGTGCGCAAGACGATCACCGTCACGGTGACCGGCACGCTGCCCGGCGCGACCGAGACGACCTCGGTGACGTCCGAGGCGACCGCCCCGGTCGCGCAGGACCCCGCGTTCCTCGGCACCGACGGCAAGCCCACGAAGGCCGGCGCCGACGCCGACCACCCGCTCGCTCTGAGCACCGCCGCCGGCGACGCGTTCTCGTACACGTTCCGTGCGCAGGGTTCGCCCGAGCCGACGTACAAGCTCGACTGGTTCGAGTCGTACGACGCCGAGAACGCCGCGGAGAACGAGGAAGAGGGCTACTTCCCCTCCGATCAGCTGCCGGACGGCCTGACCTTCGACGCGTCGACCGGTGAGCTGAGCGGCGTCACGACGTGGGTCTCCGAGTGGGACTTCGCCGTCACCGCGACCAGCGGCACCGCATCGGTGACGCAGTACGTCGCGCTGAACGTCGAGGCCGGCGCCCCGGCCGGCATCCTGGTCTACACGACCGACCGCGCGGGCCTGTTCGACGACGACGACAGCGACGACCGGACGACCTGGATCATCGCGCCCGACGGCAGCGTCATCACCCTGAGCCCCGAAGAGTTCATCGAGGGCGGTCGCCCGACCATCAAGCAGGGCGGCACGCTCGTCGTCGCTGGTGGTCTCGCCGACCGCTACGGCAACCCGATCGTCGACGTCGACGAGGACGCTCCGGTCCTGCTGCCGACCGTCACGTCCGACATCGCCAGTGACGTGATCGCTCCAGACCCCGACTTCGGTGACTTCGGGCTCGTGAACGTCACGTTCCCGCACGCCTCGACGCACAACCTGACCGTCGCCGCTGGCGCGTTCAGCACGTCGTTCCCCGTCGAGGTCCAGCCGACCGCCGCCACCGTCGTCACCCCGACGACCCCGGTCGCAGCCGCACCGGTCACCCCGACGAACCGTGGCGGCCAGCTCGCCTACACGGGTTCGGACGCCACCGGCGCCCTGCCCTGGGCCCTCGGCCTGCTCGTCGCCGGTGCCGGCCTGATCGGCGCCCGCACCCTGCGCCGTCGCCGCGCACAGCGCTGACGGACGACCAGCGCTGACGTACGACCAGCGCTGACGGTCCCCCGTCGTCTCCCGTCCGTCGCGTGCCCGCGTGACGGACGGGAGGCCCGGCTCGGCCCCGCCTGTCCCCTCCCCGGGGCGGCGGGGCCGTTTCCGTCCCACCGTCGGTAGCGTGGGCACCATGCCCACGCTGCTGCACATCGACTCCTCGGCCGACCTCTCCCACTCCCGTTCGCGCGCGCTGACCGCCGCGTTCGCCGATGCCTGGCGCGCACGCGGACCGGAGTACACGGTGGTCCGCCGCGACCTGCACGTCGACCAGCTCCCGCACCTCGAGACCTCGGCGCTGCACTGGGCGGCAGCGGACCGCACCGCGGACGAGACCGTCGCTCCCGAGGCCGAGGCCCTGCGCCAGGAGGTCATCGACGAACTCCTCGCCGCCGACGTCGTGGTCGTCGGGTCGCCGCTGTACAACTACACGGTGCCGTCGACGCTCAAGGCCTGGATCGACCGCATCCACATCCCCGGGGTCCTGGCGGGCGACGTGCAGCCCCTGGCCGGCCGTCCGGTCGTGACCGTGGTCAGCCGCGGTGCGACCTACGACGCCGGCACCCCGACCGAGGACTGGGACCACGGCTCGCCGGTCCTGCACCTCATCCTCGGCACGGCGCTCGGCATGAAGCTCTACCCGATCACGGTCAGTGCGACCCTGGCCGACCGGCTGCCCGACCTCGCCCCGCTCGCCGAGCACGCGTCCGCCGAGCTCGCCGACGCGAAGACGACGGTCGAGCGCCTGGCCACCACGCTCGGCTGACGTCAGGACGCGAGCGGTCAGGCGGGGCGGACCTCGCCGGACCGGCCGAGCAGCTCGGCGTGGAACGCCGTCTGCGTCAGCGCACTCGCGAGCAGGAACCCGGTCATCGACTCGATCCCGCCGCTGAACGGCACGCGGGCGGCGACCTCGAACAGCGTGGGCAGGTCGAGCAGGTCGAGCGCCTCGGCGACGTGCCGTGACCGCTCCTCGCGGTGTCGAGCCAACGTCTGCGCGCGGGCGACGACGTCGGCGAACCGGTACTCGTGGCCCGGGCAGACCTCGAGCCCGGCGTGCACGTCGAGTCGGCCGAGCGACGCCAGGTAGTCGCCGAGCGGGTTCGTGGCGGTCCGACCACCGAGGCCGATCCCGGAGTTGATCCGCGGCAGCACGTGGTCACCGGTGAACAGCAGCCCGTCCGGCTCGTCGACGAAGCACACGTGCCCGGCGGTGTGCCCGGGCGTCCAGAGCGTCCGGATGGTGCGCCCCGGGATCGGCAGCACGTCGCCGTCGGCCAGCAGCAGGTCGGCGTACGGCGCCTCGCTCCGCCCGAGTCCGATCCGTCGCCCGCTCCCCCAGGCCGCGACGACGCCGTCGTGCAGCCCGGGAGGCAGGCCCCACGTGGCGATGTCGGCGTCGTTCCGCACCGCGTCGGTGCGCTCGCGCTCCAGCGCGTCGACCTCGAGCCCGTGCATCGCGACCCGCGCACCGGTCGCTCGGCGGATCGCGGCGGCGGCACCGAGGTGGTCGGCGTGCAGGTGCGTCACGGCTATGAGGGACACGTCGTCGAGCGACCGGCCGATCGCCGACAGGGCGGCGCGGACCTCGTCGAGCCCGCCGTCGGCCGACCACCCGGGATCGATCAGCGCGAGGGATCCGTCCGACCCCTCCACCACGTAGACCAGGGTCGCATCGGGCACCCCGAACCGGAACGGCACCGCGAAGGTCCAGATCCCCGGCCGGACCTGTTCGACGGGCGGCAGGACGCCGTCGCGGAGCGCGGCGGCCTGCACGGGGCTGATCGGTTCCGGAGCCGGCGCTGCCGACGGGGGCACGGTCGTCACCCGCACCACAGTACTGACGCGAGCCGACCTGCCCCGGGTGATCCGGGCCTCCCGGCCGCACTTCGTGAGCAGAAGATGTCGAGTCGTCGCGCCGGACCCGACCATTCCTGCTCACGAAGCCCGCAGCGCCGCGCAGCGCTGCCCACCGGCGCCCGAGTAGACACGACGCATGGAGATCGCACCGATGCTGGCCAAGGCCGTCGCCGACGTCCCGGAACCCGACAGCGTGACCGGTGGCCTGCGGTACGAACCGAAGTGGGACGGCTTCCGCGGCATCGTGACGATCGACGGCGACGACGTCGAGATCGGCAGCCGCGGGGCGAAGCCGCTCACGCGCTACTTCCCCGAACTCGTCGAGGCCTTCCGCGCGCAGTTCGGCGGCTGCGACCACCCGGTGGTGCTCGACGGCGAGGTGATCCTGCGCTCCGGCGAGCCCGGAGCCGAGCGCCTCGACTGGGAGGCGCTGTCGCAGCGCATCCACCCGGCGGCCTCGCGGATCGCGAAGCTCAGTGCCGAGACGCCCGCGCAGTTCGTCGCGTTCGACCTGCTCGCGGCGGACGGCGACGAGCTGGTCGACCTGCCGTTCGACGAGCGACGTGACCGGCTGGAACAGCTCGCGAGCGGCATGTCCGACCCACTGTTCGTCACGCGCACCACACTCGACGTCGACCAGGCACGCGAGTGGCTCACCACCTTCGAGGGCGCCGGACTCGACGGCGTGGTCGCCAAGCGCCGGGCCAAGCCGTACGAACCGGGCAAGCGGACCATGCTCAAGATCAAGCACCACCGGACGGCCGACGTCGTCGCGATCGGGTACCGCGTGCACAAGAGCGGCTCGGGCGTCGGGTCGCTGCTCGTCGGGCTGTACGGCGACGACGGTGAGCTCCGCCAGGTCGGCGGCGTCTCAGCCTTCTCCGACAAGCGCCGGCTCGCCCTGGTCGACGAGCTCGAGCCGGTCGTGCTCCGCGATGCGGACGGGAGGCCCGTCACCGGTGACGGGGAACGGTCGCGTTTCTCGTCGGGTCGCGACACGTCGTTCGTCCGGCTGACGCCGGAGGTCGTGCTCGAGGTCCGTTACGACCAGATGGAGGGCGACCGGTTCCGGCACACGGTGCAGTTCGAACGGTGGCGTCCGGACCGCGACGCGGAGTCGTGCGGGTTCGACCAGCTCGAGGTGCCGTCGGCGTACGACCTGCGGGATGTCCTGTCCTGACGCGTGGTTGTCCGTTTTTCGTCGTCTTGCCGGTGATCGCAGGAAAGTAGTTAGCCGAACTAGCGAAACGCTGCCACGATGGAGACCAGCAGCACGAGGCACCCATCCCGGGAGCCCCAGGACCGAAAGCGGATCGACATGAGCACCAGCACGCTTGTCCGCCACTCGCAGCGGAACCCCTTCACCGAGGTGCGCGAGGCACGCCGCCACCGCACCCTGCAGCTCAGTGCGGTCATCAGCGCCATCGCCGGCGTGACCGCCACCGCGCTCGCACTCGTCACGATCGGCCTGGGCTCGTGATCGTCGACGGCATCAGCGACGCGCACCGCGGTACCTGGTCGCGCCTGACCCGTCTGCACACCGCGAGCGTCGGACTGCCGATGCAGACGTCCCGCGTCGACGACCCCGACCGCTCGACGGACACGCTGCCCGCCGTCTGACGGTCCCCGCTGGCTACGGGTCAGGACTTCTTCGCTCGGGACGGTTGCACGCGCGGCGGCTCGCCCGGCATCTTCGGGAAGTCTGGCGGGAACGGCAGTTCACCCTCGCCGTTCTCCAGGTCGCGCTCCCACCACGCCAGCAACGGCGCGATGCTCGCCGGCTCGTCGTGCATCGCCTGCCACGGGTCGCCGATCGTCGCCAGGCGCTCGGGGACGGTCCGGATCGTGAACGCCGTCGGGTCCGCCGTCGGCAGCTCGTCCCACGTGATCGGCGTCGACACCGAGGCGTGCGCGAGAGCCCGTGGGCTGTAGGCGCCCGCCATCGTGCGGTCGCGGTTCGCCTGGTTGAAGTCGACGAAGACCCGCTGGCCTCGTTCCTCCTTCCACCACGCCGTCGTGACCCGGTCGGGCATCCGCCGTTCGAGTTCTCGGGCGGCGGCGATCACGGCGTGCCGGACGTCGAGGAACTCGTGCTCGGGGGCGATCGGGGCGAAGACGTGCAGACCGCGGTTGCCGCTCGACTTGATCCATGCCGTCAGACCCGCTTCGCCCAGGACCTTCCGGAGTTCCTGCGCCACGGGCACCGTGTCGGAGAAGTCCGTGCCGGGCTGCGGGTCGAGGTCGATGCGGAGCTGGTCCGGGTGGTCGCTGTCCTCGGCGCGCGAGGCCCACGGGTGGAAGACCACGGTGTTCATCTGCGCGGCCCACACCGCGACGGCCGGCTCGTCGATGACGAGCTGCGGGTGCTTCCGGCCGCTCGGGTACGTCACCGTGACGGACCGCACGTAATCGGGGGCACCCTTGGGCGGGTTCTTCGAGAAGAACTGCTCGCCGTCGACGCCGCCGGGGAACCGCTGCAGCGAGATCGGTCGGTCGCCGTTCGCGCGGACGAAGGCGTCGCCCACCGTCACCAGGTACTCGGCGAGGTCGGCCTTGGTGATCCCGGCCTCCGGCCAGAGCACGCGGGAGGGGCTGCTGATCCGGACCTCGCGGTCCCCGTCCGGACCGGGCACCCGCACCGTCGTCGCTTCGCTCGCCATGCCCCGGAAGGTACTCGGTGCACGATGGACGGGTGAGCGCGTACCTCGGAGTGGACCTGGCGTGGGGACTCGGCACCGCGAGCCGCGCGCCCAACGAGACCGGACTGGTCGCGATGGAGCCCGATGGCACGATCACCGACGCCGGATGGGCCCGCGGGGTCGACGACGCCACGACCTGGATCAGGGACCACCTCGGACCGCGGTCGCTCATCGCCGTCGACGCCTCGCTCGTCGTGACGAACCCAACCGGCATCCGCGAATCCGAACGGCAGGTCGGGCAGCGCTACGGCCGGTGGAAGGTGGCGGCGAACCCGACGAACCAGGCCTCCGCGGCGAGCGCCGGCGCCAGCCTGCTCGACCGGCTCACCGCACTGGGCGTCGAGTACGTGTCCGACACGGCATCCATGCACGCCAGGACCGGGCCGGCGATGTTCGAGTGCTACCCGTACACGACCCTGGTCGGCGTGGAGGAGCTCGGGTACGACGTCGAGCGGCCCCGGTACAAGCGCCTGGACCTCAGGGTGCCGGCAGCCGAGGCCCGGGCACGCCGCGCCGAGGCGTTCGACGAGCTCGTCCGGCGCCTGCGCGAGACCCCGCTCGACCCGCCGTTGCAGCTCGACTCGCATCCGCTGACTGCGGGGCTCGCCGACCCGTCGGTGCTGCACGGTCCGACGCACAAGCACCGCGAGGACCTGCTCGACGGTGCCCTGTGCGCCTGGACGGCGGCGTTCTGGGAGCGGCACGGCGACCAGCGCGTGCAGATCCTGGGAGGCGATGTGGGCCTCCCGTCCGACCCGGTGGACGAGGCGGGCCGCCGGCCGGTCGTGGTGGCGCCCGCGCGCCCGTCGCAGCGGGGCACGCGCGGCTAGGGTTGACCGGTGAGCACGACGAGCGAACCCCTGCACATCGGGCTGGTGTCGCTGCACACCTCCCCCGGAGACGAACCCGGCTCGGGCGAGGTCGGCGGCATGAACGTCGTCGTCCGGCACCAGGCCGAGGCGCTGGCCGATCGTGGCCACCACGTCGACATCATCACGCGGCGTTCGGCGCCGACGCAGCCGGACTCGGTGTCGCTCGTGCCGGGTGTGTGCCTGCGGTTCCTGTCGGCGGGTCCGGCGGAGCCGGTGCCGAAGGGCGAGCACGACGCGTTCATCGAGCCGTTCCGCCACGAGCTCGAGCAGCTCGGGCCGTTCGACGTCCTGCACTCGCACCACTGGTTCTCCGGTGCCGCTGCCCTGCCGGTCGCCCGTCAGCGTGGCATCCCCCACGTGCAGTCGTTCCACTCGATCGCCGCCGACCCCGAGACGCCGTTGTCCGAGGGTGAGCGGCCCGAGTCCGCCGGGCGCATCACGGGCGAGCAGCAGCTGGCGCGTGAGTCCGATGCGGTGGTCGTGGTGTCCGAAGCCGAGGCATCGACGGTCCGGACGCGGCTCGGCGGTGCCGACGCGCGCATCTGGATCGTGCCGCCCGGGGTCGACGGGTCGGTCTTCCGTCCGGCGGCCGCCGGTGCGCGCCGGGCTGCCACGCCCTACGTCGTCGCGGCGGCTCGCGTGCAGCCGTTGAAGGGACTCGACCTGGCCATCGAGGCGATCGCGGGCATCAGCCAGGAGGCCCGTCCCACCTTGGTCATCGCCGGGGACGCCTCGAGCGAGGCGGGTGACTACGTGGACGAACTGCGTCGGCTCGCCGCCGCGCGTGGCATCGCCGACCGCGTCACCTTCATCGGGCCGCAGTCGCGTGCCGACCTGGCGTTCCTGTTCCGTGGCGCGGCAGCCGTGCTGGTGCCGTCGCACTCCGAGACGTACGGCCTCGTGGCGCTGGAGGGCTCGGCGTCCGGGGTGCCGGTCGTGGCCGCGGCTGCCGGGGGCCTGCGTGAGGCCGTGGTCGACGGTGAGACGGGTGTCGTGCTCGAGTCCCGTGAGCCGTCGGTGTGGGCTGCCGAGATCGAGCGGATCCTGACGGATTCCGGGTACGCGGCCGCGCTGTCCTCGGCCGGGCGGGAGCACGCGGAGCGTCTGAGCTGGGAGCGGTCGGCTTCGGGGCTCGAGGACGTGTACCGCCGGGTGCTCGGTCGCTCGTGAGCCACTTCGACGCGACGGTCTTCTGGGCAGCGCTCGACGCCGTGCCGGTGGAGGCGGACGCCGAGGCGCTCTACGACCTCGGTTCGGCCGAGGGGCGGTTGCGGCGGTCGAACCTGCAGCGGTACCTGGAGCAGTTCGGGCCGGCGGCGGACACCCTGCTCGTGGCCGAGGCGCCCGGGTGGCGGGGCATGACGAACACGGGCATCCCGTTCACGAGCATGCGCGAGCTCGGGACGGACCGGTTCGGCGACGACTACCTGGTGCCGCCGGAGCCGACCGCTCCGTGGGAGGCCTCATCGCGCGTGGTGCAGGCGGCACTGTCCGACTGGGCCGGGCCGCTCCCCGTGGCGTGGGCGATCTTCCCGCACCACCCGTTCGTCGCCCCGGACCGGTTGACGAACCGCACACCCCGTCCGGCCGAGGTGCGGTCGGGAGCACCCGTCGCCCTCGCACTGCTCGATGCCCTCGGTGGCGTCGACCGGGTCCGGGTCGTCGCGGTGGGGCGGAAGGCCCAGGGTGCGCTCGCGTTGGCCGGCATCGAGGCGATCGCCGTCCGGCACCCTGCGCAGGGTGGCGCGAAGCAGTTCACCGAGCAGCTGCGAGCGTTGGACCGCTCGCTGTAGTTCACTGCGCCGGTCCCTCCGTCAGGCTGAGCGGACCTCGACGCCCTTCGCGGCCAGGGCTTCGGCGACGTGGGCGGGCAGCGGCGCAGCTGCGTACACGGTGCGGAGTGCCGGCAGGTCGAGGACGTCGTCCCAGTTCTGCGGGTCGAAGCGGTCGTCGGAGCCCTCCCACCCGGGGTGCACGTCCTGGAGCACCTCGAGCTCGGTGTCGACGGTGATCTCCGTGACGAGGGACAGGTGCGACGGCAGGAGTTCCAGGTCGTCGTAGTACTCACGAGCCCGGTCGTCCTGGCCGTCGACGTCGAGGTCCTCGTCCGTCTCGTCGGCCGTTTCCGGGTCGTAGGGGTCGAGGACGTCGAGGTCGTAGCAGAGGACGTCGAGCACCAGCAGCTTCGCGTTGAAGTCGGCGAACTCGACGGGCTCTTCGGTGGTGTTCGACTCGTGGTCCATGGCCCGGAGAGTATCCGTCGCCGAGCGACCGTGTTGCGATCGCGAGAAACCTTCCTGTGGGACTAGACAGCAAGGCGTCTCGCGCGCAAGGGTGACGCATGGCCACCACCAAGACGGACCGACCACAGCAGGAGCAGCCCGAGCTCCGCAGGGTCATCGGTCCCAAGCTCCTGCTGCTGTTCATCGTCGGCGACATCCTGGGAACGGGTGTCTACGCGCTCACCGGTCAGGTCGCGGCAGAGGTCGGAGGAGCAGCGTGGCTCCCCTTCCTCATCGCCTTCGCGGTCGCCCTGCTGACGGCGTTCTCGTACCTGGAACTCGTCACGAAGTACCCGCAGACCGCGGGCGCTGCGCTCTACGTGCACAAGGCGTTCGGCGTCCACTTCATCACCTTCATCGTGACCTTCATCGTGATGTGTTCCGGCATCACCTCGGCGTCGACGGCGTCGCGGGCGTTCGCCGCCAACCTCGGCGTCGGGTTCGGCCTCGAGTTGCCGAACGCCGTCGTGATGCTCATCGCCATGGGCTTCATGCTCGCGGTGATGGCGATCAACTTCCGCGGCGTCAGTGAGAGCGTGAAGACGAACGTGGTCCTCACCCTGGTCGAGCTGTCCGGTCTCGTCATGGTGATCCTGATCGGCTTCTGGGCGATCGCAGGCGGCAACGCGGACTTCTCGCGGGTGGTGATGTTCGAGACCCCGGAGGACAAGACCCTGCTCATGTCGATCTCCACGGCGACGTCGCTGGCGTTCTTCGCGATGGTCGGCTTCGAGGACTCGGTGAACATGGCCGAGGAGACCAAGGACCCCTCGCGCATCTTCCCGAAGGTGATGCTCACCGGCCTCGGCATCACGGCCGTGATCTACACGCTCGTGTCGATCTGCGCCGTCGCCGTCGTGCCGATCGGTGAGCTCGCCGGCAACGAGACCCCGCTCGTGACCGTCGTGCAGACCGCCGCCCCGGACTTCCCGATCGCCGACCTGCTGCCGTTCATCTCGATGTTCGCCGTGGCCAACACCGCCCTGATCAACATGATGATGGCGTCGCGACTGCTCTACGGCATGAGCAAGCAGGGCGTGCTGCCGGGCTTCCTGGCCCGCATCTCCCCCGCCCGTCGCACCCCGTCGAACGCGATCGTCTTCACCACCGCGATCTCCCTGCTGCTCATCGGCTGGGTCTCGCTCGACCCGGACTCCCCGATCGTGGTGGTCCTCGGTGGCACGACCTCGCTCCTGCTGCTCACCGTGTTCGCCGTCGTGAACCTGACGGTGCTCGTACTCCGCCGCGACAAGGTCGACCACAAGCACTTCCGAGCCGGCGTGATCATCCCCGTCATCGGCATCATCACGTGTCTGTGGCTCGTGCTGCCGTTCTCGTCCGGCCGTGACCCGCAGCAGTACCAGATCGCCGGTGCACTGCTGGCCCTGGGTGTGCTGTTGTGGATCCTGACCTGGTTCACGCACGGTCGCAAGCAGCCCGAGAAGGCCCCGACCGGACTCGTCACCGAACCGACGAAGGTGCAGCACCCGCCGCACGACCACCGCGACGTCTGATGGACGCGACCGCCGTCATCTGGACGATCGTCATCGCCGCCATCGCGCTCATCTCCCTTTCCGCCGGCGGATGGGGTCGGAGCAGGTCGCACCGACGCCGACGCTGACGTCGCGGCTGACGGTCCTGGTTCACGAACCCCGTGTTCGGTGCACCAGGACCGTCAGTGCGTCACGGCGGCCCCCGATCGGGCGGGTGCGGTTCCCAGGCGGCGCCCGTACGCTCGTCGTGCTCCGCCTGCCCCACCCCGTCCGTCGAGAGGTCCCGTCATGCGCCGTGTCGGCATCACGCTCGCGTCGGTGTTCGGCGCCGGCATCGTGGTCGTCGGTATCGGGGTCGTGGTGCTCATCGTGATCGCAGTCAACTCGATCGCCGGCATCGCGAAGTCCAGCGCCGCCGACGCCACCCCCACGTGCCCGAAGGTCGCCTCCAAGACCGTCGGCGGCATGGTCGTCCCCGCCGGCCCCATCGCGGGCTTCTGCCAGGACCGCCTGGTGAACGCCGCGTCCGTGATCCAGGCCGCGAAGGCAGTCGGCATCGGGCCGCACACCCAGGCCGTCGGGGTCATGACGGCGATCGGCGAGTCGAGCCTGGTGAACCTGGACCACGGCGACGCCGCGGGGCCGGACAGCCGCGGACTGTTCCAGCAGCGCGACAACGGCGCCTGGGGCACGTACGAGCAGCGGATGGACCCGTACACGGCGGCGTCGATGTTCTACGCGAAGCTCGTCAAGGTCCCCGGTTGGAAGACGATGACGCCGACGCAGATGGCGCACGCAGTACAGATCAACTCGGACCCCGAGCACTACGCGAAGTCCTGGCCCGCGGCGAAGGCCGTCGTCGAGGGGCTGACGGGCGAGACCGTGCCGGACACCGCCCCGCAGGGCTGACCGGTCACGCGACCGCCGGGCCCGCCGGTCACGCGACGTCCTGGTCCTGGTCGTGCTCGTCGAGTTCGACCATCGCGGCACCGCCGTCGTGGACGATGACCTGCGCCCGCAGCCGGATCGCGTGCTCGTCGAGGGCGCAGGCGCACGCGTCGACCCACTCCCAGTCGACCGGGTGCACGCGGTCGACACCGGGCCGCTCCCACGCGAGGACGACGTCGACCGCACCGAGCTGTCCGACGATCTCGGAGATCAACGACGCGAAGTCACTGACGTGCTCGTCGGGCTGGTAGGGCAGGTCCGCGATGGGCAGCAGGAACGGGATCGACATCCCGAGCTCGTCGAGGAACACCACCCAGCACTGCCGGCGCACCGGGCGGTCGACCAGGGCGGCGACGAGTTGGACGACGTCGTCGTCGGTACGGACAGGGGTTCGGATGAGGCGGTCGAGGGTGTCGGTGTCAGGCATGACTCCAGCGTCGCGAACCCGGCCCGCCCACCGACGGCCGCCGTGTGCATCTGTGGACAACCTCGCCGCCGCAGCCACCTGTGGAGGACGACTTGAGGCCGCGAGCCGTCCGACTTCGGCGATCGCGACGCCCCCGCGGTCGTCGCGGTGCACGGGTTCGACCAGCGCGAGAACGACGCTGGACGGGCCTCCAGTCCGAACCCGACCGGCTCGGCGAGGTTCCACGACCTGCCGCACGCTGATCGCCGAGGTTCCAGACGTCGACGAACAGGGCGCCGACATGCCGAGATTTCGGAACCTCGGGACGGCAGCGCCCCTTAGATGCCGTGCGTCACCGAGCTCTCGATGAGCAGCAGCGCCGCGAAGAACACCGCGACGACGGCGGCCATCCCGACGAGCACGACCGGCCACGCCAGCCGACGCCGCACCAGCCGCAGGATGCACACCACGATCGAGGCGACCAGCACCAGCGCGATCAGGATCGGCCCGACCGTCACGACCGAGTCACCGAGCCCCACGTTGCAGGTGTTCCCCGGGGCAGCGCACGACACGAACGCCAACGACATGAGCTTGATGCCCCACCCCGCTGCCAACGCTTCGAGCGTGAGCACCACGAGCAGGGCGATGGAGGCGACCATGTCCGCGACGCGGCGGCGCCCTGCCAGGGGGTGACGGGCCTCCCGTCCGAACCGTGCCGGAGCCGACCCGAGCGGATCGAGACGCGCCCCCGCAACCGACTCCGGACCCGACCGAGGCGCCGAACCGGCGTCGGCCGGACCGGACGACCGGGCGGGCGCGTCCATCAGGACCGCCGGCCGCGCGTGGACCAGAGGGCCGCGGCGATGAGCAGCGGCTGCCCGAAGAGGCGCGCGACGCGCTTCTCGTCGGTGTCCAGGCCGAACGCGTCGCGGCGGTTGACCCACTGCGACAGGTTGCCGGGGAAGATCACCGTGAAGAACAGCGCAGCGACGGAGCCGACGAAGCGCCGGGCCGGCTTCGGCGCGAGCACGAGCGCCGAACCGAGGGTGATCTCGGCGACACCCGAGGCCAGCACGGTGGCGTCCTCGGAGAGCGGCACGAACTCCGGAACCTGGGCCGTGAACTCCTTGCGCGCGAAGGTGAGGTGACTCGTGCCGGCGAACACGAGCGCCAGGCCGAGCAGGACGCGGAGGAAGGAACGCATGCCTCCATCGTGCCTGCTCCCGGGCGACGGTGCTCGCACGTGTACGGAACCCGACCGGCTCGGTACATTCAGACGTATGGGAGCACCCTCTCGGGACCACGAACCGCCAGCAGCCCCCGCGACCTTCGCCGTGCTGCTCGGCCCGGTCGCGTTCTACCTCGGCATCATCGTGCCGGCGCAGGGCACGGTCCGGCACGTCCTGCTCGGTGCGGCATTCGGCATCGTCTGCGTGCTGAGCGGCTGGCGCGCGATCGTCATCGCCGGTCGCCGTCGCCGGGCAGTGCAGGTCTGGGCGTGGATCGGCATCGTGATCGGCGCGGCCGGGCTGGCCATGATCGTCTGGCAGCTGCTCGTCATCGCGACCGCCGGCGCGTTCCCGCCCCCGTTCTGGTCGCCCTACGCGAACCGCTGACGCGGGTCACCAGCCGAGCGACGGCTCACCAGCCGAGCGTGCCGGGCGCGCCCTTGAACGGTCCGACGACGTCCGACGTGATCCAACCGCCGTAGAAGTCGCCGTCCTGCGACTGCACGACCTCGCCGCCGACCTCGCACGAGTCCATCGCCGACGGGTAGATCGCGACGCGGTCCCGGAGCGACTCGTAGCCGGGCTCGGGCGTCGGGTAGTTCCACGCAGCGCGGCTCGCGACGGTGCCGTCCCCGCCGACCACGTCGAAGTACCGCGCCCGGCCCTTGAACTCGCACATGCTCGACCCCTGGGCGGGGCGGAGGTCGAGGTCGGCCATCGGCAGGTAGTACACCGGCGGGTGCGAGGTCTCGAGGACCCGCACCGCGTCGGTGGTGTCGGCCACGACGGTGCCGCCGAACCGGACGACGACGCGGGCGGTGACGGGCTCGACGGCGGGCGGGCGGGGGTAGTCCCAGACCGATTCCTGTCCGGGGCCGGGTTCGATCCGTGTGGGATGGCGCATGGGCTCGTGTCTACGCCGTGCGGCTGCGGTCGGGCTGGCGGGCGGGTGGGCGGGCGGGCCCGAGTCTCGGCCGGGCTGCCCCGAGTCTCGGGGTGAGCGACACTTCACGGGCCCGGCGGCGCGAGGACTGTCGCTCAGCCCGAGTCTCGGCCCGCCGACCGGCCGCCCGGCCGCCCGCGCGCGGAGCCGCCGCAAGGTGCACCATGGGCGGGTGACGACGACGACACGCACGCTCTTCCGACGGAAGCCCATCGAGACGATCGATGACGACACCGGAGCCGAGGGTGGCCTGAAACGGCACCTCGGCCTCTGGCAGCTCACCGCGATCGGCATCGGCGGCATCATCGGCGCGGGGATCTTCACCCTCGCCGGCACCGTGGCGAACGGCGTCGCCGGTCCCGCGGTCCTCATCAGCTTCCTGGTCGCCGGCGTCGCGAGTGCCGCCGCAGCGTTGTCGTACGCCGAGTTCGCCGGCCTCATCCCGAAGGCCGGCAGCGCGTACACGTACGGCTACGCGGTCCTCGGCGAGATCGTCGGGTGGTTCATCGGGTGGGACCTGCTGCTCGAGTACACCGCGATCGTGGCGGTGGTCGCGATCGGCATCTCCGGCTACGTCGGGTTCCTGGTCGGCCAGTTCGGCATCGACCTGCCCGCGTGGATGCTCGGCGCACCCGGCACCGGCGACGGCCACGTGATCGACGTCTTCGCGATCATCCTGTGCCTGGTCACCGCGTTCGTGCTCACCCGCGGCATCCGCAGCGCCGCCCGGTTCGAGTTCGTCGCCGTCGGCATCAAGGTCGCACTCGTCGTGCTCATCGTCGTGCTCGGCGTGTTCCACATCAACAGCGCGAACTACTCCCCGTACTTCCCGTTCGGGTTCGGCGGTGTGATGACCGGTGCCGCGACGGTGTTCTTCGCGGTGTTCGGCTACGACGCCATGTCCACCGCGGCCGAGGAGTCCGTCGACGCCCGGAAGCACATGCCGAAGGCGATCCTGCTGTCCCTCGGCATCTCGATGGTCCTGTACGTGCTGGCGACCCTGGTGCTGACCGGGATGCAGAAGTACACCGACATCGACCCGGCCTCGGGCTTCTCGTCGGCGTTCGCGTCGGTCGGCCTCGGTGGTGTCGCGAACGTCATCGCGATCGGCGCCATCGTCGGCATCGTCACGGTGCTCGTCACGTTCATGCTCGGCGCCAGCCGCGTCTGGTTCTCGATGAGTCGTGACGGCCTGATGCCGAAGTGGTTCTCGAAGACCGACCCGAAGCGCCACGTCCCGACCCGCGTCACGTGGATCCTCGGCATCGCGTCGGCGATCCTGGCGGGCGTCCTGCCCATCGGCGTCGTCGCCGAACTCACGAACATCGGGATCCTGCTCGCGTTCGTGGTGGTCTGCTCCGCGGTGATCGTGCTCCGCTACCGCCAGCCCGACCTCGACCGTCAGTTCCGGCTGCCGTTCATGCCCGTCATCCCGATCATCGGCGTCATCGCGTCGCTGTGGCTCGTGACGTTCCTGCAGTGGGAGACGTGGGTGCGGTTCGCGGTCTGGTTCGCGATCGGCCTGGGCGTGTACTTCGGCTACTCCCGCAAGCACAGCAAGCTGGCGGCCGGCGAGCCGACCGACGCGACGAAGCCGTAGCGAGCGGGCGGGCGGGTTAGCGTCCGCTCCAGCGCACCCAGCCCTGCACCTGCGCCGCAGCGCTCTCGAGCGACGAGTGCGCCCCGTTGATCGAGTGGTCCGGCGAGTCCACCGTGAACTGGTCCGTCCGGGTGACGTCGCAGACGACCTCGGAGCCGAGCCACACGTTCCAGTGGTCTGCGGAGTCGTGCACCCACCGCAAGCGGTCCGGCATGAGCGTGTCCAATCGAGTGGAGAGCGACGAACAGTCGTCGCCCGTCCACGCAGACGGTAGCCCTGCTCGATGTGTGCCGTTCGGTTCGGCGGCTCCGCGCGTCGGTGGCACCTGGCACGATTGACCCGTGCCAGCAGCCCCGATGATCGACGCCGTCGACGTCATCCGTTTCGTCGGGCCGCAGACCTTCGGCCGCGCACGCGACGTCGTCCGCGCCGGCCTGGTCGACGATTCCGTCTGGAACGCCGACGACGGCACCGTCACGGCGACCGTCTCCGGCACCGCCGACGACCCGTACGAGTGCCGCATCGACATGACCGTGGCGCGCGGCGACTTCATCCGCCCGGTCCGCAGCACGTGCAGCTGCCCCCTCGGCGGCGACTGCAAGCACGTGGCCGCCGCACTGCTCACCATCAACGCGCGTGCCCTGGCCGCCAACGCCGGCCCGCGTCCGGAAGCGCCGGCTCCGCCGCCCTCGGACTGGAGGCACGACCTCGCCCGCCTCGCCGGTGACGACGAGCAGGCGGTCACCCCGCAGGGCACCCGGATGGGTCTGCAGTTCGAGTTGCGTGACGCGGTCCCCGCAGCCCTCGCGGCCCGCGCCCGGGCCGCCGGCCGAGCCCTGCCGGCGCCGTCTCGCACGGTCCGGCTCGGGGTCCGACCGGTGACCCGCAGCGACGCCGGCAACTGGGTGCGCGGGCAGCTCACCTGGGGCACGCTCCCCTACTCGCAGAACCGCCTGGGCCTCGGCGCCGAGCAGCACGGGTGGTTCATGCAGCTCGCGGCCCTGCACCGTGCCGGCCAGCTCGCGGGGTTGCCCGGCGAGAGCGACTGGCTGCACCTCGACGACTTCCGCAGCCCGCTGCTGTGGCCGTTGCTCCGGCAGGCGTCGGGGCTCGACATCGCCTTCGTCACCGGCAAGCGCGAGGGCGGAGTGGTCCTCGGCGAGCAGGCCCAGGTGCTGCTCGATGTCTCTCGGCCCGGTGTCGCCCGGCACGACGACGCCGTGGTGATCGGTGCGAGCGCGGTCCTCGACGGCCGCCCGGTGGTCCCCGGTGCCGCGCGGATGGTCGGCGACCACGGCGTGTACGTGTTCCGCGAGAGCCCGGAGTTCACGGTCGGGCTCGCACCGACCCCGGCGCCCGTGCCCGAGGACCAACGGCGCATGCTCCTCGAGGGCACCCGCATCACGGTGCCGACGGCCGAGGTCGACGAGTTCCTGGCCGACTGGTCGCCCCGGCTGCGCGGTGCCCTCGGGCTCGTCAGCTCCGACGGCTCGGTCGAGCTGCCCGAGCGCACCCCGCCCGAACTCGTGCTGACGGCGACGTTCGAGCCCGCCAGGGCACCCCGCACCGACGACCGGGTGCACCTGCACTGGCGCTGGCACGTCGACGGCCGCAAGGACCCGGTCTCGCTGCACGGCCCGCTCCCCGACCTGTCCGGGCTCCGCGCCGCGGACGATCCAGCCAGCACCGACGTTCCGGCCAGCACCGACGACCCAGCCGGCACCGAGGCGGCGACCGCCGACGCCGACGCGCCCGCGGCCCTGGAACCCGCCACGTCGACAGCGCGAGCCCACGACGCGACCGCGGGCGAGCCTCCCGTCCGCCCTGCCGGACCCGGTGGCGGACTGGACTGGTTCCAGGACGGCACCATCGACGGGGCCGACGTCGCGGTGTTCGCGAACGAGTTCCTGCCCGAGCTGCCGGCGCTCGGCGTCCGCACGGTGGTGCAGGGTGAGCGCCTCGACTACGAGCGGCTGAGCGGGCGGCCGCACATCCGCGTCACGACGATGCCGTCGGACAAGCACGACTGGTTCGACCTCGGCATCATCGTGAGCGTGAACGGCAAGCAGATCCCGTTCACGCCCCTGCTCACCGCTCTGGCCGGCCGGCAGCGACGCCTCAAGCTCGTCGACAACTCGTACCTGTCGCTCGCCGACCCCGCGTTCGACCGACTCAAAGAACTCATCGACGAGGCCCGCGACCTCGACGAGTGGGCGCCCGACCAGCCGATCCAGGTGACGCCGCTGCAGGCCGGGCTGTGGACCGAGTTCGACCTGCTCGCCGACGAGACCTCGCACGACGAACGCTGGCAGGCGATCACCGCGGGGCTGACGGGTGCGACTCCCCCGGGTGACGTCCCGGTGCCGGAGACCGTGCACGCCGAACTGCGGCCGTACCAGCACGCCGGGTACGCGTGGCTGTCGTTCCTGGCGGCGCACGGCATCGGCGGGGTGCTCGCCGACGACATGGGCCTCGGCAAGACACTGCAGGTGCTCGCGATGGTCGCGGCCCGTCGTGCCGCCGAACCCGACGGGCCGCCGTTCCTCGTCGTCGCGCCGACCTCGGTCGTCGGCAACTGGGTGGCCGAGGCGGCGAAGTTCACGCCGTCACTGCGGGTGGCGGCCGTCACCTCGACGTCGCTGAAGGACCCCGGACTCGTCGCCCGCACGGCTTCGCAGGCCGACGTCGTCGTCACCTCGTACGCGCTGCTCCGGCTCGACTCGCAGGCGTGGACCGACCTGCCGTGGTCGGCGCTCGTGCTCGACGAGGCGCAGTTCGTGAAGAACCCGCAGTCGCAGACCCACCGGGTGGCGTCCGAGCTGCAGGCACCCGTGAAGTTCGCGATCACCGGCACCCCGCTCGAGAACGGGCTGACCGACCTGTGGGCGCTGTTCCACATCGTCGCGCCCGGGCTGCTGTCCACCTGGACCCGGTTCGGCGACGACTACGTGAAGCCCCTTGCCTCCCCCGAACTCCGGGGCGAAGCGCGCCAGCAGCTCACCGCGAAGCTCCGGCGGCGGATCCGGCCGCTCATGCTCCGCCGGACGAAGCAGGCCGTCGCCGCCGACCTGCCGCCGAAGCAGGAACAGGTCGTCCGCGTCACGCTCGACCCCGCGCACCGCGAGCTGTACGAGCGCACGCTCAACCGCGAGCGACTGAAGGTCCTCGACCTGATCGACGACCTGTCGAAGAACCGGATGATCGTGTTCCGGTCGCTGACGCTGCTGCGGATGCTCGCGCTGTCGCCAGCGTTGGTCTCGAACGGGTCGGACTCGCCCCTGTCGCCGTCGACGCCGATCCCGTCCGCCAAGCTCGACCTGCTGCTCGACGAGCTCGAGCAGCTCGCCGCCGAGGGCCGACGCGCCCTGGTGTTCAGCCAGTTCACGTCGTTCCTGCGGATGGTGTCCGATGCCCTCGACGAACGGGGCGTCGGCTACGAGTACCTCGACGGCTCGACCCGCAAGCGCCCCGAGGTCATCGAGCGCTTCCGGCAGGGCGCCGCGCCCGCGTTCCTCATCTCGCTGAAGGCCGGCGGCTTCGGACTCACCCTGACCGAGGCCGACACCGTGTTCGTGCTCGACCCGTGGTGGAACCCCGCCGCCGAGTCGCAGGCCGTCGACCGGACCCACCGCATCGGGCAGACCCGGTCGGTGAGCGTGCAGCGCTTCATCGCCGAGGACACCATCGAGGAGAAGGTCCTGGCCCTCGCCGCGCGCAAGGCCGAGCTGTTCGCCACGATGATCGACGATGACGCCCTGTTCGCCGACGACCTGACGGCCGACGACATCCGCTCGTTGCTCGCCTGACGCGCGGGAGCGGTCAGGCGAGCGCGTCGATCGCCGTGACCTCGTCCGCCGCGAGCTCGATGCGGGCACCGGCGGCGTTCGACCGGATGCGCTCCGGGTTCGACGACTTCGGGATGACGACGAAGCCGTGCGCGACGTGCCACGCGACGATGACCTGGGCGCTGTCGGCGTCGTGCGCGGTGGCGATGTCGAGCAGCGTCGGGTCCTGCAGGTTGCTCGCCTTGAAGGGGCTGTAGCCCTCGAGCACGACCCCGCGCTCGGCCAACCCGTCAGCGATGGTCTTGTCGTACTCGACCGGGCTCCACTTGATCTGGTTCACGGCCGGGGTGGTGCCGGTCGCGGTGACGAGCTCGTCGATCTGGTCGAGCGAGTAGTTGCTCACACCCACGGCTCGGGTCAGTCCGTCGGCCTGTGCCTGGACGACCTGCTCCCACACGTCCGGGCGGGCCTCGCCGTTCGGCGGCCAGTGCACGAGCCAGAGGTCCAGGTGGTCGAGGCCGAGCTGGTCGAGGCTCTCCTCGATCGTCTCGCGCACGCGGTCGGCGTTGTCCGGCGGCAACTTCGTCGTCACGAACACGTCGTCGCGGGCGAGGCCGGACTCGGCCAGGGCCTTGCCGACGCCGCGCTGGTTGCTGTAGCCGGTGGCGGTGTCGATGTGGCGGTACCCGGCCGCCAGTGCTTCGCCGACGGCGGCGGGGGCCTCGCCGTCGGGGATCTGCCAGGTGCCGAAGCCCAGGAGCGGCATCGACCCACCGGTGACGGACACGGACGGATTCGCGTAATCGGTCATGCGGACCTGTCTACGCCGTGGTTGCGCATCGGTTCAGAGTGTGGCGGTCCACGGCCATGTCCGAGGTCTCCGCCATGATCGTCGAGGCCACCCCGGCCGGCCCCACCGCACCACAGCACCACCGCACCGCTGCACCGCCGCCCCACCAGGAGTTCCACGCACCCATGACGTCCCGCCGACGCCGCCGTACCCGCATCAGCCTCACCTCCGTCCTCGTCGTCCTGGCCCTCGCGGTCGGGGGCTACGCGCTCGACGCCACCGGCGTCCTCGGACCGGACGCCGACGCGGCTGCCGGGCCCACGGCGGTCGCCACGGCCACGGTCGGCACCGAGAGCGACGCACCGGAGCCGAGCCGGGCCTCCAGTCCGACAGATTCGACGGATCCGACGGACCCGACCGTCAGCACGTCGACCGACACCGACGCTGCGGACGCCCGCGCGCTCCTCGCCACGCTGCCCGTCAAGGGCAAGGCCGCCGGCACCGGCTACGACCGCACCGGCGAGTTCGGCAGCGCGTGGATCGACGTCGACCACAACGGCTGCGACACCCGGAACGACGTGCTCGCGCGCGACCTCAGCGGCATCGTGCGCCAGGGGCCGTGCAAGGTGGTGACCGGCACGCTCGTCTCGCCGTACACCGGCGCGACGATCGACTTCGTGCGCGGCAACACGACCTCGACCCTCGTGCAGATCGACCACGTCGTCGCGCTCGAGAACGCCTGGCGCACCGGTGCCCAGCAGCTCAGCCAATCGGAGCGTGAGGCCCTGGCGAACGACCCGTCGAACCTGTTCGCCGTCGACGGCCGGTCGAACTCGCAGAAGCGCTCGGGCGACGCCGCGACCTGGCTGCCCGCGAACAAGGCCTTCCGCTGCACCTACATCGAGCACCAGGTGTCCGTGAAGGCCGAGTACCGCCTGTGGGTCGCGCCGGCCGAGCGCGATGCGATGGAGCGGGTGCTCGGCGCCTGCTGACGTCGGGCGGTCTGCCGCCGCTGAGTGTCGACCTGGAGGCCCGGCGCACCTCCGCCCCGCGTGGCAGGCTGCGGACATGGCTGAGCAACTCACGGTCCCGCAGGCGTTCGCGCTCCTCCAGGTCGAGCCCGACGGCCGGAAGTCCCTCGACGGGCAGACGCTGGACACCGGTCTCGCGGGAGCGGTCCTCGCCGACCTCGCGCTCCGCGGTGCCGTCTCGCTGCAGAACGGCCTGGTCACCGTCGTCGACGGCGCCGCCACGGGCGACCCGGTGCTGGACGGTGTCGTCGGCTCGATCGCGGCGTCCGGCGCACCCCGCAAGGCCAAGTGGTGGGTGAGCCGGCTCGGGAAGCAGCGGCTCCGCGACGACGTCTTCGCCGGACTCGTCGAGCAAGGGATCATCAGGGTCGAGCAGGGCAAGGTGCTCGGGCTCTTCCCCACGACGAAGCACCCCGAGCGCGACGGAGCTCCGGAGGCACTGCTGCGATCCGGCATCGCGGACGTCCTGGCTCGGCGGGCGACCCCGACACCGTTCTCCGCTGCGGTCATCGGGCTGCTCGACGCGACGAACACGCTCCGCAAGCAGTTCGGCGCGGTCGACAAGGGACTGGTGAAGGAGATCACCTCGGGCACCTGGGCGAGCCCTGCGGTGAAGGCCGTGCTCGAGGAGATCCAGGCCGCGGCGATGATCGTCATCATGGCGGCGACCACCGCGACGACGACCACGGTCATCACGAGCTGACGTCGCCAGCACACCCTGCAAAACGACAGGTGTAGCCTAAAGGGAATTCATCGCCGAAGACCTCAGGAGGCCTCCCCATGCCCGAAACCAGCACCAGCACGTCCCGCTTCGCCGACCGCGTCGTCCTCATCACCGGCGGCGGCTCCGGCCTCGGACGTGCAACCGCCGTCCGCCTGGCCGCCGAGGGCGCTGCGCTCTCCCTCGTCGACGTCTCCGAGCAGGGACTCGAGGCCTCGAAGGCCGCCGTGCTCGAGGCCACCCCCGACGCCCAGGTCCTGACCACCGTTGCCGACGTGTCCGACGAGGCACAGGTCGACGCCTACGTCGCAGCCACCGCCGAGCGCTTCGGCCGCATCGACGGCTTCTTCAACAACGCCGGCATCGAGGGCAAGCAGAACCCCACCGAGTCGTTCACCGCCGCCGAGTTCGACAAGGTCGTGTCGATCAACCTGCGCGGCGTGTTCCTCGGACTCGAGAAGGTGCTCAAGGTCATGCGCGAGCAGGGCTCCGGCATGGTCGTGAACACCGCGAGTGTCGGCGGCATCCGCGGCATCGGCAACCAGTCCGGGTACGCCGCCGCCAAGCACGGTGTCGTCGGCCTGACCCGCAACTCGGCGGTGGAGTACGGCCGCTACGGCATCCGCATCAACGCCATCGCCCCCGGCGCCATCTGGACGCCGATGGTCGAGAACTCGATGAAGCAGCTCGACGCGGAGAACCCCCGCAAGGCCGCCGAGGAGTTCATCCAGGTCAACCCGACGAAGCGCTACGGCGAAGCCCCCGAGATCGCCGCGGTCGTCGCGTTCCTGCTGTCCGACGACGCGTCCTACGTCAACGCGACGGTCGTCCCGATCGACGGCGGGCAGTCGGCCGCGTACTGAGCCGCACCGGTCCGACGCCCGGCGCACCTCCTCGTGCGCCGGGTGACGACCTGGAGGCCCGGCTCGGCCCCGCCGTGTCCGTCCAGCGTGACAGCATGGTCGGCGTGAGCAACGACGAGACGAACGGATCCGCCTTCGGCCGAGGCGTCGACAAGGCCCCGCCCACCGCGGCCGCCGAACTCCGCCGCCGGATGGCAGCCTCGCCGGCGGGCTTCCTGCGCAGCGCGGCGTGGGTGCCGTGGAAGCCATCGGGTACACCGGAGGCCGGCAGCGTCGCCCACGTCATGATCCGTGACAAGCCGTTCGTGCCCGTCTTCACCGACCCCGCCGAACTCTCCGCTGGCCTGCCCGAGGCCGAGGGGCGTCCGGTTCCGATGTCCGAGCTCGTGACCGCCCTGCCCGAGGAGTTCGGCATCGTGGTCGACCCGACGAGTGCCGAGGCGGCGAACTTCCTGCACGCCGACGTCCTCGCCCAGATGCGGGTCCAGATGCAGGGTGGCGTCCCGACGGCCGACGACTGAGGCCCCTTCCGAGCGAGTGCGGGGGCAGGTGCCGGCGGCACGCCGTCGCCACTCGACGAACGCTAGAATAGGCATACCAATCAAGCGCCGGGAACCCGTGATCGTACCGGCCCGCAGGGTTCAGCCGTGGCCAGCCCGTCAACCCAGTTCTGGGGATCGCTCACCTCCGCGTCGACCGCCAGGATGGGTTCGTCGTACTGAACGGACGGGGGAACGACGATGCCGTTGGGCGGGCCTGGACCACGAGATTGGTCCCCTCCGGAGTACTCGTCAGGGCCCTCGCGAAGTGGTGCGCGCAGGCTGCCGACACTCCACGCACCATCGCCGCTGCTGAACGCGACGCCACGCAGGCGCACGAGGCCCTGGGCCTTCGCGACGCTCTCCGTGCTGCTCGGTGCCGGCAGCGTGGTCGTCGCGCTCGTCGAGCCGCAACAGTCGGGGATCCAGACAGGGTTCATCGTGTCGACCATCGGCATCTCGGCGATCGTGTTCGGCGTGCAGGCCGTCAAGACCGCACGATGGCGATCGGCTGCTTCGCGAGCGTTCGGTCGCGGAGGGGCGATCCTCGGCAGCGTCGGGACGGCGCTCATGGCGTACGCGGTCATCGGGTCGGCATTGGCCGGTTCCGGCGTCCACCTGCCGGCGCTCTCGCTCCCCCTCGACAGCCGGAGCGCCTCCATCGACGCGGCGGCGGTTCCGCAACGGTCGGCACCCGCCGCACCGGCGGAGACCGCAGCGCCAGCAGTAGCACCAGCACCAGCACCAGCACCAGCGGCGACGACTGCCGACACCGAGCGGTCGGCCGTCGTGCAGAGCGCCGGAACGCTCGCCTTCGTCATGAAGCAGTCGTTCGGGACCGGTCCGTTCCCACCGTCGCTGTCGGTCGGGATGAGCACGCCGGAGCGGATCCTGCTGCCTGACGGCACCGGGCTCGCTGCCGTTCCGGACGGCGCCCGCGTGCTCTACTCGGTCGCACCGGACGGCTCCGCGTGGTCCGTCACGATCATCGGCGCCGAGTTCGGTGCCGTCGCCACCTACAGCTCCACGGTCGGCACGGTCGAATCGGGCTGACGCACGCCGGTCACTGCCGGGGCTGGACGAGCTCGATGAAGCGGGACAGCAGCGACAGGCCGGCGATCGAGGGCGGGAGCCCCGTGGTCAGCGCCGGCGAGTGCACGAGGTACGCCGCCCACTTCGCCCGCGAGATCGCCACGTTCAGCCGATTCGGCATGAGCAGGAAGTCCAGCCCGCGCGGGATGTCGGCTGCACTCGACGCTGCCAGGGACACGATCGACACGACGGCCTCGCGGCCCTGGAACAGGTCGACCGTGCCGACCTGGGTACCGGTGAAGCCTGCACGGTCGAGCTCCTGACGGATCAGGGCACCCTGCACGTTGTACGGGGCGACGACGATGACGTCCTCGTCGGTCAGGGCGCGAGCGTCCGAGCCGTCGGTCCAGGTCCGCCCGACGACATCGCCGACGAGGGCCACCACACGGGCGGCTTCCTCTGGTGACGAGGTCGTGTTGCCCGCGTGCACGACCGGCTCGGTGTGCACGCCCGCGTCGATGCCGTCGAGGTGCCGACCGGACACCATCGACGCGAGCTGCCCGTCGTAGGACAGCGCCGAGACGGACTCGGTGAGCGCCGGCTCCATCCGACGGGTGCGGGCCAGGAAGTAGCCGAACTCCGGCGGCAGGACGTGCTCGCCGTCCGCCAGCCAGCCGAGCGCGGACTCGTCGACGGGCTCCGGGTGCGAGCCCTGCGAGACCTGCGGGAGCTGCTGCGGGTCCCCCAGCAGCAGGAGTCGGGTCGCGGCGATCGAGGACGCGATGGTCGGCGCGAGCGAGAACTGCCCGGCCTCGTCGACGACGAGCAGGTCGAGGGAGCGGCGCTCGATCGTCGACGCGTTCGCGAACGTCCACGCGGTCCCGCCGACGACGCCGCCGGTGCCGGAGGCCTCGCACGACGACAGGAACGCGGCGACGGCAGCACCGTTCTTCACGGGCGTCCACGCGGCGGCGTCGAGTTCGTCCTCGGTCGCACCGGACTTCGGCACCTTCACGACGCGGTCCGCGGGCACGCCGGCGTTCACGACCGAGGAGAGGAAGTTCTCCGAGGTCGCGTGGGACTGCCCGACGACGCCGACGCGCCAGCCGTACTCGCGGACGAGCCGTGCGACGACGTTCGACCCGACGTAGGTCTTGCCCGTGCCGGGAGGCCCCTGGATCGCCAGGTACGAGTGGTCGAGGCCGCGCAGCGTCGCCACCACGGCGGACACCGTGTCGTCGCCCTGCACGGGAACGATCGCTCCGCGTGGCGGCACCCGGCGCAGCAGGTCGAAGGCCGGGTCCGACACCATCGAGGGCAGCTCGTCGAGGACCTGCTGTCCCCACTCGGCGATCGCCTCGGGCTGCGGCTTCGCTCGGGGCGGTGCCGACGGCGCGAGCGCGACCGGGAACTCGTGGTGCGGTTCCGCCCCGACGGGCAGCCCCTCCTTCACGAGCACCTCGACGGCGTCGCCGTTGTCCCACACGTCCACGATCACGGCGCGGGATGACGCGCCCTTCGACCCGGGGCCCGGAGACACGACCGAAGGCGGAAGCGGGTCGTCGTAGACGAGGTGGGGCGTGCCTCCCGGCCGGAGCCGCGAACCGGGCGCGAGCGTCCCCGACAACCGGAGATCCCGCGACTGCGAGCGGGCACGCGGTAGCGTGTCCCAGTCCCGCTCGACGGACGCACGCTCCACGACGAGCACGTCGCGGGTGTCGGCCCAGTCGTCGACCGGGTTGCGCAGGCGGTCGAAGTGGTCCTGCCAGAAGGTCTTCGCCTCGCGCCGGTGGTAGTCGATCGCGGCTGCGGCGAGCGCCAGCGCGGTCTCGTCGGGCGTGCGGTCGAGGGCGTCGACACCCTCGAGGTGCGACGCGAGCGCGACGTACACCGGGTTCGGTTCGCGCTCGACGGGGATCGGCGGGATCTCGAGTTCGAGTGCCGGATCGGCTGCGTCCGGGTCGTCGGTGCGCAGCGACCGGAGCCAGTCGCGCAGGCGCAGGGTCGAGCGGCAGTCGTAGGCGTTGTAGTCGGCGACCTCGTCGAGCATGTGCTGGCCGGCGGCGGGGTCCCCGTTGCGGAGTTCCTCGATCGCGTCGACGTAGGCGGTGATGCTGTCGGCCGCGTTCGTGACGTCGCTCTCGCGCAGGTCGTCGCCCATGTACAGCGGCTCGAGCTTCTTGATCGAGTAACTGTGGCTGCCGACGACCAGGGCCTTGCGGACGATCGGGTACAGGTCGACCAGGACGCCAGCGCGCAGCAGGTCGTCGACGGCCTCTTCACCGACCCCGTGCCGGGCGGCGAGCGACAGCAGGTGCGTCCGCTCGTAGGCGGCGTAGTGGTAGATGTGCATGCCCGGGTACTGCTGCCGACGAGCCTCGATGAACGCGAGGAACTGCTCCAGCGCAACTCGCTCGTCGCGGATCGTGTGCGCCCAGAACGCGGTGAACTCCGCGCGGTCGTCGACCAAGCCGAACAGGTAGTCGAGGCCCCAGTGCACGCCGTCCTCGGTGTGCAGCGGGTCGCCTTCGAAGTCGAAGAACACGTCGCCGGCGTCGGGGGCCGGGATCGCATCGAGCGCGCGGGCATCGAGGACCTCGAAGCGCGGCTTCGCGGGCTGGTCCGGCCCGTCGGCGCCGTTCCGTCGGGCGGTCTCCGTCTCGATCTGGAGGCTCGCCTGGCGCACCAGCCGATCCTGCGTCGCGCGGGACAAGCCCGGCACTGCCCGGGTGCGGACCGCCAGGTCGTCGATCGTCCGCACCTCGTGCTGGATGAGCTTCGCCCGCTGCTCCAGGCGCATGCCGGCGACGAGGACGAGGTCGCGGTGCTCGGCCACCTGGGTCGAGCAGACGGCACACCGCCCGCAGCTGGAGTACCGCGGGTCGCCCCACTGCAGTTCGGCGTCGGCGGCGATCCGCTCGGCGATGACCCGCTGCAGCTCGGCGCGCTGCGTGCGGTACACCGGCGCGATGTCGGCGAGGTCGTGCGTGGTCGTCGTCCGGTCGCCGAGCACCAGGTGCACCTGCGCCCCGGTGGGGATGTCGTGTGCCTGCATCTGCTCCGCGTAGGCGGCGAGCTGCAACAGGGCGCTGATCTTGGCGTGCCGGGCGAGCTTGGTGTCGTAGACCTCGTACTCGCCCTGGTCGTTGCGGATGATGAAGTCCGCGAAGCCGATGAAGCCCGGGCTGCCCGTCGTGGGCGCCGCGTGGAACGTCGGCTGGTACAGGACGTCGGCGCCGTCGGCGAAGGCCTGTCGCGCTTCGGCTGCGGCGCGTGCGTAGTCCGGCGGGGAGGGGCGGTCGAACTCGACGACGTCGCGGGTCTGCTTGAGGATGTCCAAGTAGTCGAGCTCGTGCTGGTCCCCCAGCCGGGCGGTGCGCTCGAGCATGTCGTCATGCGCCTCGGGCAGGGGTTCGCCCCGACCGAGCTTGACGTCGAGCCGGCGCAGGAACGCCCACTCGCAGGCCGACCACGTGCTGAGGTCACTCGGGCTGAGCAGCACGTGCCCGTCGACGCCGATCTGCATGCGTTTCCCCTTGTTCTCTGGTGCGTTGAAAGCCTAGGGGCGAGCGCCGACACGGAACGAGAACGGGTCGGACTCCTTGTCAGGAGTCCGACCCGTTTCGCTGTGTACTCGAGCTACCAGCAGATGTAGAGGCTGATCGAGGAGAGCAAGATGTGGCTGCCGTCCTCGGGAGTGTCGGCCTCGACGGCCTGCAGATCGTGGGTGTTCATGATCGGTCATCCTTTCGTCGTTGATCGAACACTGCGAACGTACACACGTAGTGTTTGACATGTCAACACTCCGGTGCCACGATCTCGGGATGGAAACCGGGTGGGCACGGCTGGGCGGCGACTGGACAGGGTGGCGGACGGCGAGTGACCTCGACTGGACTCACCATCGACAGCCCGAGGGGGGACCGCCCGACCAGGGCTGGAAGATCCACTTGTCGGCTCGGCTGCAGGACGCCGAGCGGGTTCGATCGCTGGCTGCCGTCTTCTGCAGGACCGCGGAGTGGTCGTTCAAGTACCTGACGACCAGGACGGTCCTCGAACGAGCCAACGCCAAGGATGCGCCTCGCACGAGCAGCGGGAAGTTCGTGACGATCTACCCTCCGGCGTCCGCGGTCGACGAAGCGCTGCTCGACCATCTGGCTGCGATCTTCGGCGACTGTCGCGGGCCACGGATCCTCGGCGACCTCCAGTGGCGGAAGTCCGTGGTGCACGTTCGCTACGGAGCGTTCCGTTCGCTCTCCGACTGGGACGGCAAGCCTGCCATCCGAGATCCGAGCGGTGCCCTCGTGCCGGACCGCCGAGGGGTTGTGTTCGACCCGCCCGACTGGGTCGAGCTGCCGAACTGGCTCGAGGCCGAACGGCTTCGATCATGTGGAGTCGACGAGCCGCTCTCACGGATGCGCGTCTCCGGCGCGTACTCGTTCTCCAACGCTGGCGGCGTGTACCGAGCGTTGCACGACGCGCACGGCGAAGTGGTCATCAAGGAGGGGCGCGAGTACGTCGGAGAACAGGCTGGCCGCGACGCTGCCGGTCGTGTGGAAGACGAGTACGAGACCCTTCGACACCTGGAAGGTTCAGGGGTGGCACCGCGGGTCCACGGAACGTTCCGCTCCGGAGGCTCGGCGTTCATGATGAGCGAACCCGTGCCGGGCACTCCGTTCAACCGCGCAGTCATGTCGCAGAACCCGCTCACCGCCGCCGAGGCTGACCGCACGACGCTCGACGAACACGCAGCGAGCGTCCGACAGGCCGTGCGCGCGATCGAGCGTCAAGTCGAGCGACTGCACGCGCTCGGAGCCGTCCACGGTGACATCTCACCGCGGAACGTGCTCGTGGAGTCTCCGACGGCCGCGCGGCTGATCGATTTCGAATCGTGCACAGTCGGGGAACCTTCTGGGACGGTCGGGCCAACGACACCGGGCTTCAGCGCGCCGAACGCGGTCCGTGGGCCAGACCGAGATCTGTTCGCGATCGCATGCCTGCACCTCGCCGCACTCGTTCCCCTCACGACGCTCTTCCCACTGGACCCCGGGAAGATCGATGAAGTACTCGCCGCGGCCCGGGTCTGGTTCCCGACCGCGCCAGTGGACGCGTTGCGGAGCGTCATCGGCCGGTGCGTTGCCCTGCCGGACGGGAACACTGCGCGGATGACGCCACCCAGTGTTGCCGAGCTCCGGGACGCGATCAGATCGCGGAGGGAAGCGCCCGGGTCTGCGCACCGGCCCGGCCTCGAGCGCGGAGCGGACGGCCTCGCACTTGCGCTGCAACGGTCTGAGCCCGACACGAGAACTCCCCCGGGTCCGCTCTCAAGCGAAGCGCCCTCAGGCGCGGGCCTGTTCTCCGGCCGGGCTTCTGAGGTACTCCTGGGCAGGACGACGCCGGCGTTCCTCGCCCGACTGCGGGAGGAGGTCCGCGGCATGCTGCGCGTCGATCTCGAGGACGGGCTCGCGGGGATCGGCCTCGCGCTCCTCAGTGCTCCGACCCGGAGCGTCCACCGGGACACCGTGGATGTGATCGCGGAACGTCTCACGGAGTTCAGCCACGACGGCAACCGTGCTCAGCGCCTGCCTGCCGGCCTCCGCAACGGACCGTCCGGCATTGCGTTGTTCCTGGCGCTGCACGGACGCCTGCACGATGATGCTGCGGCCGTCGAGGCCTCCCGACGCATGCTGGAGATCGACCTGCACCGCCTGGAGCACCGACAGGGGTGGGGGCGGCAGCTCCGTCACAGCGGCCGACTCGTGCCCTTCCTCGGGTCCGGCTCCGCCGGCGTCGGGGTCGCGCTCGTGCAGGTGTTCCGCGTGACGACCGACCGGGACCTCCTGCCGGTGCTCCACAGCGTGGCCGAAGCAGCGTCGCCGGAGTTCACCGCGCATTCGGGTCTGCTCGACGGACGCGCGGGACTCATCCACTTCCTCGTGGACGTCGGCGAGATCGGGATCGCACCGTTCGATGCCGAGTCCGTCGCCACGCGCTTGGACGAGCACCGCCGGCGTCTCGCGCTGCACCGGCTCCAGACTCCTGACGGGGTTGCCTACCCAGATCAGCATCTCCGAGCAGTCGACGACGGTTGGGGCCATGGCGGAGCAGGCGTCCTCACCGCCCTGGCCGCGATCGAGGACTTCGAACGTTGTCGCGGCCTGCAACACGATGTCCCGTCGTTCCTCCGCGGCGGACACGGATGATCGCGCTCTCCGTCCTCGGGATCTCGGCACGCTCGATCCGTCCAGACGGCCGCAGGATCATCAGCGACGTGCGCTTCCGCGCCGAGCCCGGCAGCCTGACCGCCATCGTCGGACCGTCCGGAGCCGGCAAGTCGACCCTGCTCGACCTGGTGACGGGCATCGAGGTGCCAGCGACCGGCTCGGTCCTGCTCGGCGACACGCGCATGCACCCTGCCACGGACTCCGGCAGAGCACGGTTGCGAGCGCGGGTGTTCGCCGCAGCACGACAAGGTGACGACCTCATCGATGCGCTGTCGGTCGACGACAACGTCCTGCTCGGTCAACGTCTCGCTCGCAGGATCGACCGATCGTTCGCGGAACGGGTGTGCGCGGCGCTCAACCTCGACCGTGACGTTCGGCGAACGCCGGTCCAGCACCTGTCGGGCGGGCAGCGGAGGCGAGTCGCCCTCGCGCGAGCGTGCGCAGCCGGTACGGCGATGCTGGCCTGCGACGAACCGACCACGGCGCTGGATGACTCGAATGCCGGGCTCGTCCGTGGAGTCCTCCGGAGCGCGGCGACCTCGGGCAGGACAGTGGTCGCCGTCACCCACGACTTCCAGCTGGCAGCGGACGCCGACCGGATCGTTCAGCTGGTCGACGGCCGGACGACAGCGCTGCTCGATCGTCCGACCGAGCAGCAGGTCCGCCGCCTCATGACGGTGCCCTCGTGATCGCTCTCCTCGCTCTGGCTCGCACGGTTCGCGCTGATCTCCGTCCGGCGCTCGGGTTCGTGATCACGGTGGTCGCCGCCGTGATCGGACTCGGAGTGGTGGTCGGCGGCGGGCTCGATCTCGCGGGCGCCCACCCGGACACCGCACGAGCACTCGAAGCGGTCATGCAGCTCACGTCGCTCAGTTCGACAGTCGCTTCGTTCATGTCGGCCCGGGGGCTCGCCGTCTCGCTGCTTCCGGAGACGCGGTGCCTTCGAGCACTGGGCACGAGCTGGATGACGTTCTGGACGTTCGGAGCCGTGGTCGTCTCCTCCGCAGCGGTCGTCGCCGTGCTGTTCGCTGTCGTGGTCGAACAACGGCTCCGGACGAGCTGGGTCGTCGGTCTGGCGGAGGTCCTCGGCGTGACGGCTCCTCGTTCAGGCGGCGTCCCGAGCGGTGTGATCACGTGTCTGCTCGCGGTCGTCTGTGCAGCAGGTTGGTGGAGTGGGCTCCGATCTGGCCGGTTCGCCGTCGTCCGGTCCGGTCGTGCCTGGAGGGCGGTCGGTGCGTTCACGGTGGCAGCGTTGTTCGTGGCGCCCTCGGTGCTCGCGGTTGCGTTCGCGCCGCACCTGATGAGGGTGGCGAGCGGCGCCGGAGACGAGACAGCTGCCAGCCGCCTGACCGTGCTCGACTCGTCCGACGGTCCGCTCATCGTGATGTCCGCCGCTGGCTTCGGGCTCGTCGGCGCGGCAGCCATCGTCGCCTCGGACGCGTCCCAGACCATGGTCGGGATCGCCGCTCGCCTCCTGCGTTCCGGTCCGCTCTCGCCGTTCATCGGACTCTGCCTGGCCCGAGCCCGAATCGGGTTGTTCGGTGCGCTCACGACGCTCGTCGCAGCCGGGGTCGGTTTGACGGTCACGAGGACCATGACCGCAACCGTCGCGAGCAGCATGGCGAGCGAACGGGCCGGAGCGGGCCTGGTCGAACTCGGGCTCACACTCGGTCCGGCGCTCTGCATCGCTGCCGCAGCATCGGTGGGTTCGGCGCTCGCACAGAGCCGCGGGACCGGCAGCGACCTCACCACGCTCAGGCACGTCGGTTCCACCCAGGGCGGCACGATCACCACGCTCTCCGTGGCAGCTGTCGCGATCGGCGCAAGCGGGTCCCTGATCGGGCTCGGTGCGGCCCTCGGTGTGGCCCTGGTCGCGTTCGCGAGCGGCGTGGATGCCTCGTGGATCGCGGCCGTGGACCCGACCGTGCCACTCGTCTCCGCTCTCACGGCGACGCTCGGCACTGCGGCGGTGTTCGTGTGCAGCGAGCTCGTCGGAGTCGTTCTCCACCACCGCCGTCGCCATCATCGCGGAGGTGTCGAACGCACCTGACCGTCGCCGACGGGCACGAACCGCGGCCCGTCGTACCCGTCGCGGGTCACGTGCGCCGTGAAGTCAGCGAGCGAACGAACCCAGTGCCCCCGCTCGCCGTACAGCGCTTGGTAGACGACCACCGGTTCCTCGGTCTCGACGTCCCGGGCCACGAGCAGCACCTCGTAGTCGTTGCCCTTGAAGTGGCGGTACCGGCCAGGAGTCACGTCGTCGCTCACACCCGCGATGCTAGGGCCGGGTGGCAGAGCGCTCCTACACTCGGGCCATGACCGAGCACGCTCGAACGGACCGCGGCCTCGACCGACTCGTCAACTTCTCGGACGCCACGGTCGCCATTGCGATCACGCTCCTGATCCTGCCGCTGGTCGACATCGCGAGCGAGATGTCCTCGGGCGAGAGCGCCGGCGACCTCCTCCGGGAGCACTGGCCCGCCCTGCTCGAGTTCCTCATCACGTTCTGGTTGATCTCGCGGTTCTGGATCCTCCACCACCAGGTCTTCGAGCACGTCCGCTCCTACAACGCCCGGGTCATGCAGCTGAACTTCGTGTGGCTCATCAGCATCGTGTTCCTGCCCTTCGCCGCGAACCTGCTCAACAGCGGCGAGAACGACGACCGGGTGGCACACGCGCTGTACCTCGGCAGCATGGTCGTGACGAGCCTGGCGCTCACCGGCATCGAACTCGTGCTCCGGCGGAACCCCGAGTTGCTCTCCACGCCGCTGGGCGACTCGGCGCGGGGGCTCATCGCCGCCGGGCTGCTGTCGCTCGCTCTGGTCCTGTCGGTGGTGTTCCCGAGCATCGGCCTTCTCTGGGCCCTGCTCCTCGTGCTGCAGGGCACCGTCGCTCGGCTGCTGCGCCGCGTCTGAGCGCGGTACGGTCAGCGCATGGGCCTGGGGGACGCGGAGACCGTACTGGCACGCAAGAACGCGAACTTCGTCATCGACGAAGCGGCAGCGGAGGCCGGCCTGGCCCGGTCCATCGCGGCACCCGGCCGGTTCGGGATGCGCCGCTACGAAGCCGCGGGAGGCCGACTCACCCTGACCCCCGCGGTCCTCTGGTTCCGCGCGCACCCGTTCAACTTCGTCCGGCCGACGTTCGGCATCCCGCTCGACTCCATCGCGGAGCTTCACGACACCTCACGCAACGTCTCGCGGCAGATGCAGGTCGTGCTGCAGGACGGGCAGCGCCTGACCTTCATCATCTGGGGCGTTCGAGCGTTCATCGAGCGGATCGACCGGGCGCGCGCCGCGCTCTGACGACACGCGAGCCCGCCCGCGTCACGTCGCCGGTCCACCGCGTCCGGCGACCGCCGCGCGCCGCCATGTGCGTCGGTCCAGGTGTTGGTCCCGGTCCCGGTCCCGGCGCCTTGAATAGTATGCCTATTCTAGGCGCCGGCGACCGGCCGCCCGGCCGCCCGGCCGCCCGGTCGGCCGGTCGGACCTCCGGACGCGAGCCCCTCCACGATCGTCCGACCGCTCCGAGACCGTCACGTTCGGTCACGTTCGCCCCTGGACGCACCAGAACGACGTACCGTCACGGCATGACCGTCATCGTGGCCGTCGCCGTCCTGGTGGGAGTCCTCGCACTCGCGACCGTGATCGGCCTGCTCCTGCGCACGAGAACGGGCCGAGCGGTTCCCCAGACCGGTCGCGCGCGCAACACGCCGACCAGCCCCAACAGCAGCGTCGCCGACATCGCTCCCCCGACCGCCTTCGGCACCCGCGCCACCCTCGTCCAGTTCTCCACGCCGACCTGCGCCCGCTGCCCGGCGACGGCCCGCCAGCTCGACAGCCTCGCAGCGCAGCACGCCGGAGTCGAACGGCTCGAGATCGACCTCGCCGAGCACCCGCACCTCGCCACGCGCTTCAACGTCCTGCAGACCCCCACGGTCCTGCTCGTCGACGGCTCCCACGCCGTCCGCACCCGCTTCGGAGGCCCACCCCGCCCACCGGAGCTCGCCGCAGCCCTCGACACCGTCCTCACCGGCCCACAGGAGTCCCGATGACCACCGCCCCTGCCACAGCAGGCATCGACCCGCGCTCCCCGCGCTTCGGCGCCGCGATCACCACGGTCCTGCTCGCCCTGACGATCGTCCTGACGCTGATCCCCGCAACATGGGTCGTCGGCATCGTCCTGCTCGCCGTCATCGTGGCGCTCTTCGCCATCGGCGGCATCGCCGGCATCCGCCGCCACCCGTACGGCGCGCTCTTCCGTCGCTTCGTCCGGCCGAGGCTCGCCCCGCCCGCCGAGCTCGAGGCTCCTGAACCTCCGACCTTCGCCCAGCAGGTCGGCCTGTTCGTCACCGCTGTGGCGCTGCTCCTCGCCCTGCTCGGCGTGCCGTACGCAGCCCCGATCGGCGCCGCGGTCGCCCTGATCGCCGCGTTCCTCAACGCCGTGTTCGACGTCTGCATCGGCTGCCTGCTCTACGTGTGGCTGGTCCGTTCAGGCGCCTTCCGTCCGCGACGCGGCATCGCCTGACGGCGGTCGACCGGGAGGCCCGGCTCACCTCCGCCTCGCCACCCGCGCCGACAGCGTGGTCGCGCCCACCGCCCGGCGAACAACCAAAGTCACCTCGCGCCGCGGGATTCCGCGGTTCGAGGCGACTTCGGTTGTGCGGCGGCGGAGGCTCCCCCCACGGCAGCCTCCGACGCCGGCCCGGTCAGACGGCGAGCGCCTGCTCACTGAGCGCGACGAGGTCGTCGGCGCGCAGGTTCGGCCAGCCGTGCAGCAGCTCCCGCCACTGGGCCGGCAACGACGATGCTCCGTACAGCGCACCCGCGAGCCCACCGGCGATCGCGGCGACCGTGTCGGTGTCGTTGCCGGTACGCACTGCGCGGACCAGAGCGTCCTCGAGCGAGGAACTCTGGCGCACCGCGGCGTAGGCGGCCTGCAGCGCGGACACCACCCACCCGTTCGACTCCGTGAAGTCAACGGGCTGCGAGTGCTCAGCCGTGACGATCCGGTCCACCCACAGTCGGCGACGGTCGAGGTCGAGCAGGTCGATGCCACGCAGGAGGTCGAGCTCGCCGGTCAGCACCGCGTGCCGGATCGCCACGCACCAGAGCACGCACGCGTCCCCCGCGTCGGATTCGTAGTGCGTCAGGTCGCTGATCGCGCGAGCCGTCGTGGCGAGCCGTTCCTCTTCGCCGACGTCACCGCGCAGGTAGGCGAGCACCAACGGTGCGGTCCGCATGAGCGATCCGTTGCCGGCGGAGCGGCCCTTGAACTCGTGCTCCTGGCGGGCCGCAGCCCGCGCGACGGAGGCGATCCGCGCCTCCAGACCGGTCAGGACGTTGCGCGTCTGGATGCCGACGTCGGGCGCGTTGACCGACCACGCTGCCCAGGCGGCCACCAGGCCGTCGAGAGCTGGCTCCGACGCTGGGTCGCCGCCGCGGGCGACCGTGCGGAGGATCGGAACGGCCATGCTCGTGTCGTCGGTCCACTCCCCCGGCGCCCAGCCGAAGGAGCCACCGCCGGTCATCGTGATCGGGGTCGGCTCGGGCACTGCCGGTCGGAACTCGTACCCGGCGCCGAGGGCGTCGCCGGCGGCGGAGCCGAGGACGGCACCGACTGCTCGGTCGTGGATCTGCGGGGTGGTCATGTGGACCTCCGGATCAGGTTTGCGCAAGATTGCGTAAAACCGATCCTGCACCACTCGTCACGTTTGCGCAAGTGTGCGTAAACTCACCGGCATGACCGACGAGTACCGCGACGCGAGCGGCCGACGCCTGACGGACTACCCGCGACCCTCCGTCGCCGTGGACACCGCGGTGCTGACCGTCCCCGCGGGCGGACCACTGTCCGTCGTGCAGGTCCGCGATGCCACCGAGGGCGACTGGCGACTCCCGGGGACGTTCGTGCACGAGGGTGAGCGGCTGGCTTCGGCCGTCTTGCGGTCACTCTCCACGAAGGCGGGCGTGACGGGGCTCGCGCCGGAGCAGCTGCACGTGTTCGACGATCCCTCGCGGGACGACCGTGGGTGGGTGCTGTCGGTGGCGCACCTCGACGTGGTGCCGGCTCGTGCTCTCGACCTGGACGAGCCCCAGGTGCGACTCACGCCGGTGGTCGAGGCGCGCGGGATGGTGCACGGGCACGACGACATCCTCGAGTTCGCGGTCGCTCGACTCCGGTCCGTCTACAGCGACGCCCCGGATCCGCACGGGCTGCTCGACGAGCCCTTCACGATGTCGGAGCTGCGGCAGTTGCACGAGGCGGTCCTCGGCGAGCGCCTGCTGCCGGACTCGTTCCGGCGAGCGATGCTGCCGAAGCTGGTCGCCACGGACACGAAGCGGACGGACGGGCCGGGGAAGCCGGCGACGCGGTACCGGCGGGGGTGACGGGACCGGTCGGCCGCCGAGGGTGCGCGCGAACGCCGAACTCGCCTACTGGCTGTTCGTCGCACCGATCGTCATCGTCGCGGCCGTCGTCACCGTCGGGCGATCCGCTCGTAGGGTGGAGGCATGGGGGAACTCGAACTGACAGCACGCCGCGCCTGGCGACGGACGACCCTGCTCGCACTGATCGGAGCCGTCGTCGGCGCCGTCATCGGCTGGTCGCTGGCCACGACCGAGTCGGGTGCCGTCGCAGTCCTCACCGTCGTCGGCTTCGGCGCATCCGTCGGAGGTCTGACCGGTACCTTCTCGATCCTCGCCACGACCATCGGGATGTCGACCGCGATGCAGGCCACCACGGCGGGGCTCTCCCCCGCAGGCAAGCGCATGGTGACGCAGGCGATCAAGACCGGCAGCCCGATCCAGCCACCCGAGTCCGACCTCGCCCTCCGGGCACGCGAGCATGCACGGCTGCTCTCCACCTACCAGCCGCTCGCCCTCGCGCAGTTCCTCCTGCTCTACCTCGGCATCGCTGGCGCCCAGTTCCCGATGCTCGCGGACGACGACGTCTCCGGCTCGGCGTTCCCCCGGTTCCTCTGCGCAGCACTGCTCATCACCGCGCTGATCATGACGCCGATCCTGCTGCGAGCGGCACGTCGGTCGCGGCGGTACCTGCGGGCGGCGACCGTCGTGGCATCCCCGGCCCCGCAGGCCTGACGAGCACGACCGCCCGCACAACCAAAGCGCATCCGAGCCGCGCGATCCCGCGGCGCGAGCTGACTTTGGTTGTGCGAAACGGAACTGCACCGCGCCTCGCCGCCGCACCCGGCACGCCCACCTCGACGTAACACGCAATTTACTTTCACCCCTGGCGCTCGCGCACGAAAGACGCTTTCATAGCGGGATGACGATCACCGAGCGGTCAGAGCGGCCCGACCGGGTCGAGCGCGCCGACGCCTTCGCCCTCGTCCGCACCCAGTCGGCCACGATGCCGTCGAGCATGCGCGCCATCGCCGACGCCGTCCTCGAGGACCCGGCGGCAGCAGCCACCACGAACGCCGCCGAGCTCGCCGGCCGCGCGGGCGTCTCCCCCGCCACCGTCTCCCGCTTCGCCCAGCACCTCGGCTTCGCGAACTTCGCCGGCCTGCAGCGCAGCATGACCCGGGCCGTCGAACGGGGCATCCACGAGCGCGAGCACACCGAGATCCACGCCGGGGTCGCCGTCGACGACGACGTCGCCACCGTGATCGCGAAGGTCACCGAGGACGTCCGCGCCGTGATGGCCGACACCCGCGCCGCGCTCGACCCGCACGCCCTCGAAGCAGCGGCCGCAGCCGTGAGCAGTGCCCGCCGCGTCGTCCTGTACGGTGTCGGCGCGAGCGGCATCGTCGCCCGCGACCTGCACCTCAAGCTCGAACGCATCGGCATCGTGAGCTCGATCGCCGACGACCCGCACAACGCCCTGACCCTCGCGAGCGTCATCGGTGAGCACGACGTCCTGGTGCTCGTCAGCCACTCGGGCTCCACCACCGAGACCCTCGAGGTCGCCCACGCCGCCGCAGCCCAGCGGTCGACGATCGTCGCGATCACCGGCCACGCCAACGCCCCGCTCGCCACCACGGCCCACCACGTCCTGCTCGGTGTCGCCGGTGCCGAGAGCGCCCTCCGCCCCGCAGCGATGGGCAGCCGCATGAGCCAACTCGCCATCGTCGACGCCCTCTTCATCGTCGTCGCACAGCGCACCGACGAGCGGTCCCAGCCGCTCCTCGCCCGCAGCCGCGACGCCGTCCGCACCCACCACCGGAACTGAGCACCACCATGAACCAGACGCACGAAACCCATGACGCCCTCCGCGACGAACTCGCCGCCCTCACGACCGAGGCGACCGACCACTCGCTGGACGACATCGACACGATCTCCACGCTGGAAGCTGCCCAGCGCATGAACGCCGGCGACCGCAGCGTGCCTGCGGCACTGGAGCCGTGCCTCCCGGCCATCGCCCTGGCGGCAGACTCGATCGCCGCAGCGTTCGCGCGCGGCGGCAGACTCGTCTACGTCGGCGCCGGCACGCCGGGCCGGCTCGGCGTCCTCGACGCCAGCGAGTGCCCGCCCACCTTCGGCACCGACCCGTCACAGGTGGTGGGGCTCATCGCCGGCGGCGACGTCGCCCTGACCACCGCCGTCGAGGGCGCGGAGGACGACGAAGCAGCGGCCGTCCGCGACCTCGACGCGCTCGGCCTGACGGCCGACGACGTGGTCGTCGGGATCAGCGCGTCCGGCAGGACGCCCTACGTGATCGCAGCCATCCTGGAGGCCCGGCGCCGGTCCGCACTGTCGGTCTCCGTCGCGTGCAACCCCGACTCGGCCGCGGGGCGGGAGGCGGACATCGCCATCGACGTCGTCGTCGGCCCCGAGTTCATCGCCGGCTCTACCCGCCTGAAGGCGGGCACCGCGCAGAAGCTCGTCCTGAACATGCTCACCACGCTCGCGATGGTGGGCAGCCACAAGACGTACGGCAACCGCATGGTCGACGTGCGTGCCACGAACGCGAAGCTCGTCGCGCGGGCCTTCTCGCTCGTGCAGGACGTCACCGGCGCTCCGTCGGCCGACGTCCAGGCGGCGCTCGATACCTCGGACGGCGAGGTGAAGACCGCCATCGCCGTGATCCTCACCGGCGCCTCGGCGGCTTCGGCCCGTGAGCGCCTCGTCGCTGCTTCCGGTTCCTTGCGCGCCGTGCTGTAGAGCTCTTTCCCCCTTTTCCGTTTCCTTTCCCCCGAGGAGCACAGCAATGCCCGATGCACAGCAACTCGCCCAGCAGATCCTCGACTCGGTCGGTGGTTCCGCGAACATCGCCGACGTCGAGAACTGCATGACCCGCCTGCGCGTCGAGGTCGTGTCCACCGACGCAGTCGCGCTCGACGAGCTCAAGTCCACCGAGGGCGTCATGGCCGCGCTGGCGGCCGGCTCGAACCTGCAGATCGTGCTCGGCCCGGGTCTCGTCGACCGCGTGGCCGACGACCTGGAGGCCCTGCGCGCGGCCGCCCCGTCGGCCGCGGCTGGTGGGGCTGGTGCATCCAGTGCCGCTGCCGCGTCGGATGCATCCGGTGCGTCCGGTGCGTCGCCCGAGGAGCTCGCCGCTCGCGGCGCGTCGATCAAGGCCTCCGCGCGGTCCCGCTCCGACGGCCGCACGATGCGTGCGATCCGGAAGGTCTCCGCGATCTTCATCCCGCTCATCCCCGCGCTGATCGCCTGCGGGCTGATCGCCGGGATCAACGGCATCCTGACGAACCTCGGATGGCTGCCCGGCGTCACGCCGTTCCTCGGCGTGCTCTCGTCCGGGTTTCTCTCGCTGCTCGCCGTGTTCGTCGGGATGAACGCCGCGAAGGAGTTCGGCGGCACGCCCATCCTCGGCGGTGCGGTCGGCGGCATCATCGTCGCGGCCGGTGTCGCGAACGTGACCGTGTTCGGCGAGACCCTCGCTCCCGGCCAGGGAGGCGTGCTCGGCGCCATGGCCGGCGGCATCCTCGCCGCCTACGTCGAGCGCTTCATGCGCAAGGTCACGCCGGACGTCATCGCGCTCATCGTCGTCCCGACCGTCACCGTCCTCGTTGCTGGGTCGATCACGCTCGGCGTGCTCATGTCCGTCGCCGGAGTCGTCTCCGTCGCGATCGGGACCGCTGCCACCTGGCTGCTCGCGAACGGAGGAGCCTTCGCCGGCTTCGTGCTCGGAGGACTCTTCCTGCCGCTCGTCATGACCGGCATGCACCAGGGGCTCATCCCGATCCACACCACCCTGATCGACCAGACCGGGTGGACCGTGCTGCTGCCCGTGCTGGCGATGGGTGGTGCCGGGCAGATCGGTGCGTGCATCGCGCTGTGGGTGCGGTTCCGCTCGAACGCCTCGCTGGTGCGGACCATCCGTGGTGCGCTGCCCGCCGGGCTCCTCGGTGTGGGCGAGCCCCTCATCTACGGTGTGACGCTGCCCCTCGGTCGGCCGTTCATCACCGCCTGCATCGGTGGGGCGTTCGGTGGCGGTGTCGTCGGGCTGTTCGACCAGCTCGGGCACTCCGTCGGGGCGATCGCCATCGGCGCCTCAGACCTGTCCCTGCTCCCGCTGCTGAACGGCTCGTCCGGGTACGGGTGGGCCCTTCTCGGGTACGGGTCGGGGCTCATCGTGGCGTACGTCGTCGGGTTCGTGGCAACGTTGCTGTTCGGGGTGTCCGACTCGGTGCGAGCCGATCTCGAGGCGCAGTCGTCTGCACCGTCCGGCGACCCCGTCGCTCCGCACGCCCCGCTGGACGTCCAGGTCACGCCGGCCGACTCCGCGGGAGCTGCGCGCTGACGCGGTCGGGCGCGAGCGCGTAACTGGCACACGGTCCGCTGGCTGGTCCGACCTTTGAGGCGAGCGCGTCACAGTGCTCGGATGTTGGCGGAGCCACTTTCTGGAGGCGCAGTGCGTCCCTCCCCATTCCACCGGCCGAAGCCCGTCGAGGTCGCCCGGCGGGGGAAGTGGCCGCGTGAGACCCGGCGGCGGTACGCCCGAGGTCAATTTTGCCTTCACGCCGCGTGACCAGCTGGCCGTGGTCGCTAGCGCGACCCGGGAGGTCGCACGCTACCGGGAGGTCGCACGCTAGGAGTCAACCCCGCTGAATGCACGCAGCCCTCGCGGCACTCCGGGACGATGCGGCACACCATCTCCTTGCATCTCGACGGCGGCCCACGGTCGAGGCCAACACGCGTTCCGGGATCACCGATCGGTCGGACGTAGCTCGGAATCGGCCGCACTTGGATCGACCTCTGCAGCGCGCTCTTCCGCCACTTCGTCCGCTTCCCTGAGAACCCTAGTCGCCGCGCCTAACGGCGCGGCGATGGGACACATGGCAGCACTCCTCGACACTGTCTTCGCCGTTTGCGTCCGGTACCCGATACACGTGCTGCTGAGCGCGTGTGATCGGGCGGCAGAGCGTGGTCTGCGTCGCCCGCTATAGGCCAAAGCTGTGCTCTAGACGAAGCCGTGTGACGCGGGTGCGGTAGGACAGCGGCGCACTGCACCCCCAGCGACGTAGATCGATCCTCGGGGCGCGAGCGTCCGCCCGGCTCGCCCTTGTCGGTGCGCCCTGCCAAACTGTTCCCATGGCTCAGAACGACCGGCCGGACCCCGAGTCCGTGCGCGAAGAAGCAGGACTCCATCTTCACTGGCAGGGCCGGCGTTCCTACAGGGCTCTCGTTCCCGCGCCCCGTGTGCTCGAGCGGCAGAACGACCTTTCGTTCCGTCCAGAGCTCGGTGACAATCTCGTCATCGAGGGGGACAACCTCCAGGTGATGGTCTCGCTCCGAGCCCAGTACTCCGAGTCGGTCGACGTCGTCTATATCGATCCGCCTTACAACCGCGGAGGCAACGACTTCCGTTACAGCGATGCGCGTTTCCAGGATCCTGACGCCGACGGAGCCGACTCGGTCTACGTTTCGAACGTCGACGGTGGCAGACACACCAAGTGGCTGAATTACATGGCACCCAGGCTGGTCGCCATGAAGTCGCTGATGGCCGAAAATGGCGTCATCTTCGTTTCGATCAACGACATCGAGCTCGGTCGCCTGCTCATGGTCATGGACGAGATCTTCGAGGAGAAGAACCGCATCGGCGTGATCACCTGGCGCGGCTCGGCGGACAACAACCCGTCGAGGATCCAAATCGAGCATGAATATGTCGTTTGTTATGCGAAGAACTCGGCCGAGGTGGCGAAGGCGTGGACGACGCCCGCAGACGAGACGCGCGACACCTTGCTGGACGAATACGCCAAGATCTTAAAGAGCGAGCCCGAGCTGGATGCGCGGGCAAAGGCTTGGGGGTCGCTCGTACGAGGAAACGGACGCGAGACCCTCGGGCGACTCGCGCGATACACGCACCTCGACGCCAAGGGGCCGTATCAGGTCGCGTACAGGGTGCACAACCCGAAGAAAGGCGGCTACGAGTATGGTGTGACGAAGTCTGGAGTGGTTGACAGCCCTACCGGGCGGGGAACGTACCGCATGCCCGTGAACGGCTACCGTTTCGCTCCACAGACAATGCAGCGTTACATCGATGAGGGCCGGGTGGTCTTCCCCAGGCGGCACGACCAAATCGTCCAGATGAAGGACTACCTCGAGGATTTCCGGGGCACTCTCCGGAGCGTCATCGATCTCGACGCGCGGGCAGGGAGCTACAGGCTGAAGCAGCTGTTTGGCGAAGACTTCGATGGTTTCCGTTATGCGAAGCCCGTCGAGCTCATGGAGCTGCTCGTCGGCGCCGCGGGCTCGAAAGACGCGCTCGTTCTGGACGCTTTCGCCGGCAGCGGCTCCACCGGAGATGCCGTCATGAGCCTCAACGCGCGTGACGGCGGGCGCCGGCGCTTCGTTCTCGTCGAGGAGGGAAACCAAGAGGACCGCTACGCCCGCACTCTGACCGCTCCGCGATTGAAGGCCGCGATCGAGCTCGACGGCTTCGAGACGGGCTTCTCGTTCCTCACGGCCGGCGCTCAGTTGGACCGCGACGCCATCCTCAGCCTGGAGAAAGACAAAATCACCGCCGTCATTTGTCAGACGGACCGGTCTGGCACAAGGTCAGGCATCCGGCGCGTCGGCGGAAAGAAGTGGGTCATCGGCGCCAACCATCGGGGCGAGGCGCTCGCGCTCGTTTGGTACGGAACCGCGAACAGTCAAGTGAACGCGGCCGTCATTAACGAGGCGCTCGCCGAAGCGAGCGAGCTGGGACTGAAGACGCCGCTGCGCATCTACGGCACAACCTGCAACATCAGCGAGACAAAGTCGTTCGTCTTCTGTCAGATTCCGGACGAGATCCTGGCCGCGCTTCAGATCGAAGAGGAGACGACGACGCAGTTCGAGGGGGAGAAGTTATGAGCAACGTGTTGCGACTGTTCGATTTTCAGGAGACGGCGGCTAATCAGATCGCCGAAGCTGCAGCGGACTGGGTGCAGTACTTCGTCGACGACGGCCCGCTGTACCTCGGCAAGACTCCAATTCCTTTCGTCGGGCATCTGAAAGCGGTTACCGGCGCAGGCAAGACTCCGATCCTGGCAAGGGTCGTCGCGGACCTCACGCCCGCCATCGTGCTCTGGACTTCGAAGTCCAGCGCGGTCGCGGACCAGACCTACCGGAACCTGAACGGCAAGTACTCACACCTGCTTCCCGCAGGCACGCGGGTAGTGCGCGAACGGCCGAGTAAGTCCGAGTGGGAGGAGCTTCTGGAGTCAACGGCCGGGCTCACCATTTGGGTCACCACCGTAGGGTCCTGGAACGAAGCCGAGTACGCGGACTCCGAGGGCAGCGAAAGCGCGCGGCTGAACATGCACCGCCCTCACAGGGATTGGGGCGGAGAACGGTCTCCGTGGGACCAGCTGCGCTCGCTTCCGCAGCGGCCGCTCTGGGTGGTCTACGACGAGAGCCACAATCAGACGCCGACGCAGCTCGAGCAGCTCATCGGGTTGAAGCCGGTCGGGTTCCTTCTCGCGTCAGCGACGCCGCCTGCCGGCGGACAGTTCGAGCGTTTCGCGGAAGTCGTTGAAGACGACGCGCGAGCAAGCGAGATCGCGGCGCGCGGGCGATACCGGATCCTGACCAAAGACGTGGTCGAGAATGAACTGCTCAAACACACCATCATGGTCGAGAACTTCGACTCGGACCCCGACCAGCTGCTCGACGCGGCAGTAGCGCTCCATGGAGAGCTTTCGGAGGCGGCAGCTAGCAGCGGATCAGGGCTCAATCCGAAGGCGCTGTATATCGTGGAGAGATCGAATCCGCGCAAGGACGAGATCATTTCCAGGCCCGTCGCCATCTGGGAGCACCTTCGTGCTCGCGGCGTGGATGCGGAGAACATCGCCGTCTACACGCAGACGAAGCTCGTACCGGACGAGGCCGTCCGAATTTCATCGCTCGCCGAGCTGCAGCCCCATCACACGCACATCATCTGCAACCGGGCGCTTCAAGAAGGTTGGGACGATCCTGAGGCGTACATCGAATACTTCGATGACGAGTCCAATTCCTACGTCCGCATAGCTCAGGTAATCGGCAGAGCACTTCGCCAGCCGGCAGCGCGCCACTACGCGGATGACCGACTCAACACGTCGACGCTCTTCGTCCGCGTGCCCAATCGGACGTTCGACGGCATCGTGGAGGGATTGAAAGCCGAGCTCGCGCTGTACGCCGCGGACGAGGCGGGCTCAGATGCGGATCCGGCGATCCGCATTAGGACCCGGAAGGATCCGCTCCAGCCAGTGCCGGTGAAGCAGGATATCGAGGCGGATATTTCATTGCCTCAGTACGTCCTAGGCGAAGCCGAGCTCGAGGCGGAGAAGAAGAAAATTCGGGTCCTCTCACAGGCCATCTTCGCCGAAGAGCATCTGGCAGCCAAGGGGCGCAAAATGATCCAGAAGATCTCCCTTCGCGGCGAGGAGGACACTACGAAGTACGAGCAGATCGCGGCCAGCATGCGCCGGAAGAACGGGGAATACCTGCGAAGGCGGGTGCAGCTCCGCTCCCGGCACTGCGCGCACCTGCTGGAGCCAGAACTCTTCACGGGGCCTGCATACGAGCAATGGTCGTGTAGCGGATCGACTGCGCAGGGTATTCTGTCGGAACGTGCGTCCGCAATGGCCGACGCCTTCGAATCAACTGTCGACCTCGTGCCGAATGAGATCTACGGGGAGGAGACCTGGAGTCCGTCCGCTTACACGCCGACGTCCGACAAGTTCTACTCATTCAATAACGCGGTGCATGCTAAGTACGCGCAGAACCAGTTCAACGCCGAAGAGCTGGCGTTCGCGAAGGTGCTTGATTCGCTGAACCGCGGGGTTTGGATGCGAAACCCTGCGCGCGGCGACGGCTACGGAATCCTGCTGCCCGTCAAAGTCGGCACGTCCAGCACCTTCTATCCCGACTTCCTCTGGTGGGTTGACGGCAAGTGCTTTGCCCTCGACCCGACGGGCAAGCACATCCTCGAGGAGAAAGTGCGCGGCAAGTTGCTTACAGTGGAGAAGCCTAAAATAGCATTGTTTACACGGGGGACGGTGAGCGCCGACTTCCACAGTCTTGTAGACACCGACGGATACACACTTGTGCGTCCCCGCTCGAACAGGGCGCCGGCTCCTGAACACCTAAGTTCGGTCGAAGACGCGTTGCTAAGGCTCGCGCCGCCACCACCAGCGCCTCCGAGCTGACCGCGAGGAGGACCTGTAGCCTCTCTTTCGCCTCGGCGAGACCAACTATTGAGCCAGGTTACCGGGCTGCCGAGACAACGTCGGCAAACCATCCAACCGGCACTAGAGTCGACATTGGACATCCACCCGTACCGTGTAGACACTGGAAGACATTCGTGCCGTCGCTTATCGCGATTTTTGCTCGAACGGTCGCTTGCCTTATGCACACCAGTTAGCTGGCTCTCCGGACACTTGGTGGGGTGAGGCGCGCCGGGTGATGTTGAGCGGGTTAGGGTCGAGGTCACTCGAAGATCAGTAGCTTCGACCGCTGTTCCAGAACGAGTACCTCGACGTGTCTCACGATACTTCGGGGATGCTTGCACGGGCTTTGTCATCTGCCGATGTCCCCACTGCGGCGCGGTGGTCGGCTTCGATGGCGTCCATGTTGAGCACGTCGAGCGTCGTAACGAGCCACTCATCTTGACGGTCCCGAGTGCCGGGGCTCCGGTCGGATGCTCGTCGTGCGAAGGGTCGTGACCGGTCGTGGGGATCGGTGTCGACTGCTCCGTGACGTGCCCGGGGCGACACAGGTGCCGGCCGTGTGGCGGCAAGGCGTCTTCCGATGCTGCGATCGTGGCTGCGCCCGAAAGGCGTTCGTCGAGCAGCTCCCGTCGTTGTCGAACCAGAACTGGCGCGGCTGGCCGCGGACGAGGCCCGATTCGAGGGCCACCACGTTTAGTGCCGGCGCACCTGTCTGGCCTTGAGTCAGGCCCGCCAGCGCGGCTCGAAGGAGCTGAGCTGACCGGCCTGGTCGGCATCACCCGCGAAATTGCCGGCAGGACGGCGCCCCGCTGCTGGACTTCGTGCCGGCCAGTCGAGGAAGGCCCGCGCGACCTGGCCCGAGGACCACGTGGACGCGTGCCACAAGCGGGTGACCGCCGCAGCAGTCGATCTGTACGCCGTTTACAAGACCCCGATCGATGGCAAGCTGGAGGACGCCAGCGTGAGTCGCAACATTCACGCCTGAAGCCGACCAATTCACACGGGAAATGACCTACTGGTCGCCTCTCCGCTTCTCCGGCTTCACGGCGTCATCGTCTTGCCGATCACGGAGCGCTCGCTCAGCGATGTCCGCCGCGACCCTTCCCGTAGCGAGCCGCGCACGCTCGAGCGCCGACGCGCCGAATGCCCGTGCGGTGTCCAGACCATCCGCGCCGTCCTCGATCGCCTTGTCGCGGAACTCACCGACCGCTTCGAGCCACCGCTTCGCATCCTTACCGGTGTGCCCGCTCCCGAGGCCGACTCGCTGGTGAAACTGTCCGACGGCTGAGCCGACCTCGTTGCTAGCTCGGACGACAGCCTGCGCGGGGAGCGGCTGCAACAGGACTCTGCCGTTCGCTCGCGCGACCGCGGCGTCCATGCGCTCAATGAGTGTGCCCGTACTGCCGGAGATTCGTGTCAAGCGGTTTTCTCGAATCGCGCGGAGCGCGAGTCGCTTCTGCGTCGCGTCCTCAGGCGCCGCGTCGAGGACCCGGTCGAGCTCGAGTACGTCGAGCGTGTCCTGCAGCTGCAGGCAGTGCGCAATAACGGCAAGCCACTCGCGTACTTTTGGCTCGATTGCCTCAGTCGCATCCGCGAGCTCGCCGAGCTTCATCTTCTTCTCAAGCTTGTTCGCAAGACCGTCGAGCTGCCGAAGCGCATACGCCTGCGTGCGAGCGAGCGTGGCGGATGTCCCCTGGATCTTCGACCACGTCGCCTCATCGACTCGTCCAGACGAGGCGCGACCCGTCATGGCGTCGTCGATGACGAAGTCGACACCGATCATGTCGGCGAGAACTGCGTCCTGTTGATTGCGGAGGACGTCCTCGACCTTCTCATCGATCTCCGCGAGGTAGTCGCCCAGTTCATCGATCGACTTCTGCAACGCCATCTGGTTCATCATCGTGCCGATGCTGGCGATGGTGGTGGGGTTGAGCATTGAACCGACCGACGCGAACTGCAGGATGTGGTTCGTCTGGCCGGTCGATGAACGGGCGATCCCCATCATCAGTCCGGTCTCGCTGTTCTTCATCAGCGGGAACCGCCGGGCGATCGCGGCTGACTCCTCTGTCAATTGCACCCAGCGCCCCGAGCTCGCCATGCCGGCGGCTGCTAGCTGGCCGAGACTTCCGAGGGCGCCGAGCGGCATCTCCGAGCTCGTGCCCGTCGGGTCACCGCTCAACCCCTCGCTCCGGAGGAACTGTTCAACGGCTCTCGGTTCACCAAGGACGGCGAGACCGTCACCGTCGCTGATGATCTCGATCTGATCGTCCATCGTGTGCTCCTGGTCTGGGTCTGTCATTTGAGGAAGTACTCGCGGGCTTTGTCTGCCAAGACGTCGTCGATGGCCCACTGATTGCCGAGGCGGTGATCAGTTGCGGTTCGCCTCATGAAAGCGCGCAGGCGTTTCGGGTCGATGCGAAGCTCTCGGGCGAGGTCGGGTGCGGTCATGGTCATGCGGCTGCCCCCTCGCGCTTTGACGGACCGGCGACCTGGTCGACGAACCACCGCAGCGCCTCGACGATCTGCTCACGGGCAGCGGTGGCGGTGAGCACGTCGATCGGGAACGACGGCCGCTTGTCAATCCTGTTGGCCGCCAGGTCGATCCCTGGCACGGCGTTGAGCCGGCTACGGAACTCTTGGCGCAGGGCAAGGTCATCGAACGGCGGGCGGACTCGTAGGTGCTGGAACACCACCTCGACACTTCCGGAGATCGGGTAGATCGCGAAGGGCCAGTGCGACGGGCCTTCCTCGGAACGACGCGGTGCCGTCATGAATGCGCTGCTCTCCCGGTTCGACCCGAACTCGACAGTCCCGCCGAGTTCCTTCCACGCGGCGAAGAGCTCGGAGACCGCATGGACCGTCGTCGGAGGGTTCGCGCTGGAGAGCTGTCCCATGAAGGTCCCGTCTGACACCGCATCCGTCCCGTTGAGTCCATCGGCGACGAGGCCGACTCGCTCGGCGAGCGCCGCGGTCGAGAGACGGGCCGCCTCGTCAGCGGCGCCGTTGGCCCAGAACCGCAGCCCCTCTTCTTCGAGCACCGCTCGAGGGTCACGCTCGTCGGCCGGGTCCGCCCAACGGAACCCGGGCGAGATCGTGCCGCCGCCCTGCAGGACCCGGTGTGCGCCGATGACTTCGTGACTCGCCAGATGGACGCCGAGCGGGACCGGGTGCGTGCCGACGAGAGCAGCGACATCACCGTAGGACGACCAGTGGCCGGCTGGGATGGCCATGATCGCCTGGTGCACGAGCGACCAGTCGCGGCCGGTGTCGGATGACTGCAGCCGTTCGTTCGGGCCGGTCCACTGCTCGACGATCCGTTCAGCGAACCATTCACCACGAGCAAGGATCTCCGCGCGTCCCCACGTCGAACCCTCGAGGACAAGTCGATTCAGACCGCTGAAGCTGCTCTTCCGGTAGTCGTCCTGCTTCGATGGGAAGGGTCGGTTGCTGAGCTCGGAGTTGTAGCCGGTGAGGGTCAGGTTTCCGAGCGAGTGAACAAGCTGCTCGTGCACCAGGTCGACGGTCTCGTCGTCGGCGAGCTCGACATCGAGTGCGGCACGCCATTCCGGTGTGAGCGTCTGCGGCAAGATGTGCTCGATCGTCGACTTCTCGACGTCAACGGGTTCCTTCGCGTTGAGTTCCTCCTGCACCCACTTCAGGATCAGCTTCTGCTGGGTCCGCAGACCACGCAGGTAGAACGGCTGGGTGCGGACCGCGTCGCGGATCTGGTCGTCGGTCGAGAAGTACTTTCGCCCGGTCGAGAAGTAGTCGACGAGAACATGGTCGACCGGTCGATCATCAAGGACGCCGCACGCCTGCAGGATTGTCCGGTTCAGGCCCTGGCCCGAGCGCCCGCCGATGGTCCGGCGAACGATGTAGGACTCGACAGCTGCGAGCGCGCCCCCGACCTGCTCCGCACTGCCGGTGCCGGCGGCGCGCCGCGCGAGGAGCCGAAGGGTGAGCGGCACGGTGGTCGTCGATCCCCACTCCGCCAGGTGCTGCAGGTGCTTGCGAATACCCGGGTCAGACTCGCGGGAAGGCTCCCGGATCACCTCGAGATGCTCGGACAAACGGCTGAAGCGTTCGATCTCCGCGAGGATCTGCTCGTCGTTCATCTTGGCAAGCCGCGCCTGTTGGTAGCTGTAGATGTCGCCCTGCTTCAGCAGCGGTTCGTCCGCGACAGCGTCGAGCCAGAAGATCAGCTCGAGGTCGTTGACGCTGAGCCGGCGCTGCATCGGGAGCCACCACGACGAGTAGACGGACTCCCCACGGGAGCCGAGTCGCATGAACAGGTAGTTGCGGACGAGGTCACCCTGCGTCAGTCGGAGACCCGTGTTGTTGAGCGACTCGAAGATTCGGTAGACGTTGTCTTCGTCGCGAGCGGTGATGGACACAAAGCTCAGACCGCCGAGGACGGCCTCGCGGATCCGTTCGATGTCGTGGGGATCGTCCGGGTCGTCGGCGAGCTCGAGCTCGCGACGGAAGAACGAGTATGCGTCGCCCACCCCGGACGTGGAATCGGCACCGACTGCGCCGTCGACGACGGCTCGGAAAGAGTCACGATCCGCCTGCGTGGGCAGGAGCTTCAGCCGGGCGTCGCCGGGCTTGAAGCGGTCCGCGATGTACTGCTCGTGGATGCTCTCGGCAAGCATCGGCGCGTTGGTCTGGTGCACCCGGAGGTAGTCCCGGAGCGCGCACAGCAGGATCGACAACGTTGTCAGTCGCTGCTGGCCATCGACGACGAGGAACTCCATGCCGGTCGGCACGATCGCGCCGGTCGAGAGCACGAGTGAGCCCATGAAGTGCGTCGCGCTCGGATTCGTCCGGCGGGCCTCGGCGAGTTCGAGGATGTCGCTCCACAGGCGCTTCCGCTGACGCACCTCCCACGCGTAGGGCCGCTGGTAGAGCGGCACCAGGTACTGCTTGGGTCCGCCGAGCAGTTCCTGCAGGGTGGTTTCACGTACGTCCATGTATGGTCCTCCGTCATCGAAATCCTAGGGACAGAACCGAGCGCCTCTCGACAATGACCGGCGCGGCCTGCCCTGATGGCTGCACTTCGGCGGAAAGCCGCAAGAGGTTCTGCTGATGTGTAACGTATTAATAACATACAAGTGGCGTTCTCGAGCACCCCAGAACTGGTGTTCCCGAGTCGGCCCGACATCCACGAGGATGGTTCAGCACTGCCCGTCCAGGGGACGACGAGTGGTCCGCACAGTCAGCACTTCGAGGGGCAACACCATGACGATGGCCGGCGAATCCGCAGGAGTCGAGGCACACCGCCAGCGAAGCCACGCACGCGAACTTCGCCGCCAGGCAGAAGACGCCGAACAGCGCGCTGCCCGCTTCGAAATCGCGCACCGGACGGAGAGCGAGACCGCCCGCATCCTCGCCCCACTCGCCGGCATCGGCTACCACCTCCTCGCAGACCGCCGCTGGCCCGGCAGCCACACAGCACAGGTCGACATGGTCGTGGTCGGCCGCGCCGGCGTCTTCATCGTCGATACGAAGGCCTGGCGCGAGGTCGCGGTCCACGGCGACCGGATCACCCGCGGCCAAGAGGACGTCACCGACGACATCGCCCGCCTCGCCGACCTCGCGTACAGCACCGAGGCAGCGCTGGCGGACACGGGCCTGGCGCCCGGCGAAGTCCACGCGGTCGCCGCACTCGCCGGCCAGAAGAAGATGCACGCCCGCGTCGCATCGGTCGACGTGATCGGCGCGCACGACCTCGTCGGGCACATCACCAAGCGCGGCGCGCGGCTCTCGGCTTCCCGCGTCGACGAGGTCCTCGCCGCGATGCTCCACCACTTCCCCGTGATCGGCGACCAGGCGACACCACCGCCACAGGTCGTCGTTCCAGCACCGGTACTCCCCCGCGAACCCGACGTACTCGTCCCGACGATCGACACCTCGGACGAAGAACTGACCGATCAGCTCCTCGACGGCGTGCTCGAAGCACCGATCGAGGACTGGATGGCGTTCCTCGACCCGGCACAGGCCAAGCTCGTCCGCCGCAGCTTCAACGGCCCGGCCCGCATCCGCGGCGCTGCGGGCACCGGCAAGACCGTCGTCGGCCTGCACCGCGCGGCGTACCTCGCGCGCGCAACCGGCGGCCGCGTGCTGTTCACGACGTACATCAGCACCCTGCCGAAGGTCCTCGAGTCGCTCCTCGAACGCCTCGCGCCCGACATGGTCGGTCGCGTCGACTTCATGGGCGTCCACGCGTTCGCCACGCGCCTGCTGAAGGAACGCGGCATCGCGTTCCGAACTCCTGGACGGGAGGCCCGGCTCGCGTTCGACGACGCATGGAACGCGATCCGCGCCTCCAGTCCATTGCGGTCGTCGCGATTCTCGCGCTCGTACTGGGAAGACGAGATCAGCCACGTCATCAAGGGCCGCGGCCTAACGCGGTTCGACGAGTACGCGGACCTGGCCCGCGTCGGGCGCAAGCACGCGCTCCCGCTGGAGACGCGGCAGGCCGTCTGGGACCTGTACGAGGCGTACGCGCGGGCTGCGCGAGCGACGTGCGCACGACTGGCAGGACATCGTGTTGCTCGCTCGCGACGCGGTGCGCGCGGTGCCGCTCGAGCGGTACGACGCGGTCATCGTCGACGAGGCACAGGACCTTTCCTGCGCGATGGTCGCGCTGGTGCACCAACTCGTGGGTGACCGGACCGACGGTCTGACGCTCATCGGTGACGGCCAGCAGACGATCTACCCCGGCGGGTACACGCTCGGCGAGGTCGGCATCAACCTGTCGGGCCGAGGCGTGGTGCTCGACGTCAACCACCGGAACACCGCCGAGATCCTCGAGTTCGCGAAGGAGATGGTGGCGGACGACCAGTTCGTGGACATCGAGGGCGTCGACGGGGTCGGTGACGCGGTGTCCGACGTCTCGCGCTCCGGTGCGGCTCCGACGATGACGCGGTTCGCGAGTCGCGCCGAGCACGACCGGGCGGTGCTCGACCGGCTGACCGAGGTCCTTCGACTCGTCGGGACCGGTCACGGTGACATCGGCATCCTCACGGCGACGAACCGGCAGGCGGACGACGTCATCGAGGTGCTCGGGAGGGCCGGCGTCCCGACCGTCTCACTGCAGCAGTACGCGGGACGGAGCTCTGACGCGGTTCGCGTGGGCACCGTGAAGCGGGCCAAGGGCCTCGAGTTCAAGCAGGTGCTGCTCGCGCACGTCGATTCCCGGCTGCTCGATGCTGCCCCGGCCGAACCGTCGGAGACCGAACGGGAGCGGCGGGAGCGTGGTCGCCGGGAGCTCTACGTGGGGATGACCCGGGCGCGGGACGGCTTGTGGGTGGGCGCCCGTACGGGAGCATCGCGAGGCCGCTGACGTTCGCATTGGCGGGCTGGTTCGACCAGCTGAGCGTCTTCAGTCCCGGTCGCAGAGCACTTGCCGCAGACGCTCTGCCCTCCTCGGGTCCTTGAAAGCGACCACGAGCGCTTCGAGCCGAACCATTGATTCCCGATCCGCCGTAGTCGGCGCAGGCATCGATCCGCACGAACGCGGCTGCTTTCGCGGCGAGTACTGCCAGCCAGATCAGCGCTCCGCAGAGCATACCGAGCACGACGAGCGACGGCACATCGAGCTGTCGAACCACTGCTCCAGCGACACCGACCACGGCGACGAGCCGGATAGCAACATCGTCCCCAACTCACGAGCGGCCGGAGCCAATGGTGAGCCGGTCAGCGTGCCGCAACGCCAGCACATAGCCGAAGCATGTCCCAGCCGCCAGGCTTCCGGCCGCTGGCCACACCCACGCGATTGGCAGGACGCTAGCGCCCCATGCGATCACCATCGCGATCAAGAAGCACGTGACAGACCACGAGTCGACCGAGCGCCTCAGTGCGGCACGCAACGCGCAAGAATGAACGGTCACAGCAGTGAGCACGAGGGGCAGCACGATCCACCAGCTCCCGGTGACAGCGGCGACCGCCAAGGACATCAAGGCGACGATGCCCTCGGCGATTGACGTGCAACTCACCCAGCGCTGTTGTCGCTCCGAGGGGGTCGATGCCAGCCGCTTCGACGCTATCTGCACGAGCAATGACGATGACGCAACGAGAACGGCCAGAGCGAAGCAGACCAAGGCCCACAACCATGAGGGCGCCACGACGAGCGGGAGGAGGTACAGCGCTGTGAAGAACACGAGCGGCGGTACGGCGCTTCGTCCGCGTGTCACGAGAACGGATGAGGTAGGAGGCGGGGCGTTCCAGGTCGCCCGGTGAGTCGAACAGCCTGCCGTTCCGGACGCGAAGATGTACGGACGCGCTGTGCATCCCAACCGAAGTCGAGCTGTGAGAGCGAGGGAGCCAGCGCCATGACGGTGTGGAGACCGAGCGGCACTTGGAACGGAGCCGTCTGAACCACCCGATACGTCTCCACGCCGTCCGCCGACAGGAGCTCAGTCAGTCCGTCCGCGAGCTCGGCAATCCGAACGCCTCGGCTGTTGTCGGGAGTCGCGCGTGACAAGAGTTCAGCCCCCGCCGAGGCGTGCTCTCGGGCACGGCTGACTTTGATGGCGAGTCCGGGCTCGCCGCACATCGTGCCGTAGTCCTGATGCGCTGACGCGACGGGAAGGAGCGGGTGATCGTCAATGTTCTGAGCCAGCCAGGGGTTCGCGAGCAGTTCCGCTGCTCGACCGCTCCGTTCAGACAGTTCCGCAATGCGCCCGGGGGCGTACGCAAACGCCTCTGCGATCGCACGCCGAGCAGCGGTCTCGAGGTCGAGATGTGCCGCAGCGCCGAAGACACGGACGGTCTTCGTGTTCACGGTCGCGACGAAGACAGGAATCCCCCACGTGTTCCGGAGCAGGGCCAGCTGCATCGGCCAGCCCAGGAGCGCCGCGCGTACCACGAGCTCGGCGGCTCCGGCCACAGTCATCGGATCAACAGGAATCGGTGGGATTCCGCCGTACCAAGAATTCACGAAGGTGTCCCGCTCGACGAGCTCGAGCAAACCGAACAGGGTGGCCTCATCGACGGACGAACCGGTCGCACATCCCGACGACGACCCGAGTGCCCACCGATCGTGATGCGGAACCTCAGCAAAGTACACGTACTCGCGGGGTATCCAGACCGGACTGCAGGTGGACATCGACGTGGCTCGAACCCATTCGTGCAACCGGTCAGGATCAAAACGTTCAATGTCGCCGCCGTACGACGAGTCCGGGATGCTGTCGAAGTCAAGCGGTGTCAGCACCGGGCCGGCCAAGGCCCGCGCTGTTGAAACGGTTGCTTCGCCGCTGAGCTGGTGGGAGCCGGAGAGCCGCTCAGTTCCTTCCAGAAGCGCCGCCCGCCGCGACATTGCGAACGACCGGTGTTGACCGGACCACGTCAGCCGACGGGCGCTGCCACGCGCAATGACAGGCGTGGTCCCGGAGGAAGGTGCGAGGGTCGTCCAGCCGATCGCATCGGTCACGGTCGCTCCGAGGTGCGCGGCAATCGGGTCGACCAGGCCACGTTCCTCGAGCCCGAGGTGTTCGAGACGGTGCTCGCGCAGTGACCGCTGGTCGACGAGACTTGCCGCGCGCTTGGAGCCGAGCGGAGGGTCGCCGAGCTCTCGGAGCGCCGGAGAGGACGTGGTCCTGATCAGGCCAGTGAGCTGATCCAGCTCCCAGGCTCGAGAGTCCCGATCTGCACCGAACTCTCGAGCGAACTCGACCATCGCGCCCACCATCATCGCGAGTGGCGTGTGTCCGGCGGGACCTTCGGCTTGGTGAATCGCTTGCTCATTGAGGAGCGCGGCCTGCGAAGTCGGCCTGGTCCGGAGCCATAGAACGCTGAAATCAGCAGCGTTCTCGGCCCGTGCCACCCTCCCCTGCAAAACCACCACGGTGGTGGGTGTCGTCCAGACGACCGGTCCCAGATCATCGGAATGCGGAGCCTCGGACTGTGCTGACTCGCTCACCCGAATCGCAGCGTTCTGAACGCGATCAGGAAGAAAACAAACCCGGTACCGGTCAGGTAGAGCGACGAAACACCAGCGTGCATCCACTCGGCGCCACCGACCAAGAGTTGCGTCATCACCTCGCGGATGTGGAAGACCGGCGTGTAGGGCGCGAGGTCCTGCACCCACTGGGGAAGGAACTCGAGCGGCATCATCGCTCCGCCCGCAATCCCCAGCGCCATGACCACGACCAGCGAGAGCATTGTGACAGCCGCCATCGATGGGACGAGGTTGGCGAGCACGACGCCGATCCCGAAGAAACAGAAGTATCCCAGGACGATCCCGAGGAGGGCGAGCGGAGCCGTCGCGGTCAGCTGCATTCCGAGCCACGGTGTAGCCGCAAGTGCCACCAACAAGGATGCCTGGGCTACAGCGAACACCCCGCCAACTGCAGCCTGAGCCGCGATGATGCCTCCGGGGCGTACTGGCGCGCCCCGGAGGACGGTGAACATTCCGTTCTCCCGCCATGCTGCGATGTGTTGCGCCCCCGCGAACACAGCGACGAACGCAACGCCGAACGCGATCACGTTCGATGCGACGGCGTCGACCGAAGTCCCGCCATCCGGCGAAGGGAGTTCTCCAAGGCCGAGCACGAGACCGATCATCAGTCCGGCTGGGAAGACGAACGTGAAAAAGAGCGTCGCGAAGTCACGGAGGTCTGCTTTGAACATCACCCTCGACAACGTCCTGATCGTGGACTGCGTGCTCATGCGTTGTAGCTCCGTCCGGTGTAGCTCATGAACGCGTCCTCAAGGGAACCGTTGATGACCCGCGACTCGCTCGTGTCGACGCCGGCTGTGGTCAGCGCCGCAAACGCACGCCCAAGATCCGGCGTACGCAGCAGGAGCCCTTCCTGGCTGATGTCCACGTCCGCGATCGCCTCAAGGGATCCGATCAAGTCGGCATGGTGCACGGCGTTCGGCAGCGTGATCCGCGAGAGTTCCCCACATTCGGCAATGAGCAAGTCGGGTGAGCGGGTGACGAGGACACGGCCGCAATCAAGGATCGAGACGACATCGCAGAGGCGCTCCGCCTCTTCGAGGTAGTGGGTCGTGTACACCGTGGTCATGTCTCCGAACTCCGTCGAGCGGAGCATCTCGACCAGATCGTGGCGAGCTGCGGGATCAAGGCCGGCAGTCGGCTCGTCGAGCAGGAGCACACGAGGCTCGTGAACGAGCGCGGACGCTATCGCGAGTCGTTGCCGTTCCCCGCCGGACAATCGTTCCGTCCGAGTGGTGGAGTGTCGCTCAAGGTCGAGGAGGTTCATCAAGCGGCTCGCACGTCCACGAGTGGCGCCGTAAAGGTCAGCGAGCGCCGTCAGGTGCTCCCGGACCTCGAGCTTCGGGAAGAAGGCGGTCTTCTGGGGTTGCACCCCGATGTGCTGGTACAGCTCCGGATTCCGGGGACGCGTCGGTTGCCCGAGAACTCTCACCGTTCCGTTATCTGGGCTCCGAAAGCCGAGAATGACGTCGAAGAGCGTTGATTTCCCAGCCCCGTTCGGTCCGATGACACCGTGGAATGTACCTGGCTCGATCTCCAGGTTGATGTCGTCGAGGATCTGCCGTCCCTTGATCGACAACGAGACAGCCGCAAGGCTCACCGAGGGCTCTTGTGTTCGTGCCAAGTGCTCGTCCTTCTTTGAGGGGCGCTGGGGCGCCGAAGTACCCCAGCGCCCCGGATCAGTACGGTTGGGTCAGCTGTTCGTCACGCCGTCGCGCACGACGAGGTCGAGGTGCAGCAAGAAGTGCAAGTCGACGAGCACGACGAGGACGAAGACGACGAACAGGTCGATCCAAACGCCATCTCGGAGTAGTCGACGTAGTCCTTCACCTCGAGGGTGTCGACCTCGAAGCTGTCGAGTTCGGCCGCGAGGCTTGCAAGGTTGTTCATTGGATTTCCTTCTCAGGTTCCTGGAGTGCGGTTGCACTCGGATCAGTGCGACCGGACGGCCAGCACTCCAGCCAGCAGCAGACCGACGACGGTTGCTACGGGCAAGATGGGATAGCTCCGAACGGCGACCCGTGCGAGCAGAGGAAGTGCTGTCGGTAGACGGTTCCGGCGGATGAGCGTTCGGAACGCGACGGAATGCAGTTGGTCGACGAGCGTGAACGACTCGAGGATGCGGATGCCGTCAGTGTTGGGCAGGCAAGAAAGCCCCAGAGCCAGAACCAATACATCGACGAGGAGTACCGCTCCAGCGATCGCCTCGAGCTCCGAACCGTGCCGTGCAAGCGCGAAGGTCAGCAGCGGCACAGCGAGTAGGGAGAGCGAGACCAGCGGCCCGATGACGATCACCCTCAGACGATCCGGCCGGGAAAGAAGACCGAACCCGTCCAGCTGCGTGTTGAGGAGCGGGAAGACGCCGAGTCTAGTGATGGACACTCGCCCCGTTCGTCCTCCGAGTACGCGGAAAGCGCTCGCGTGGAACCACTCGTGCATGAGGGTTACGCCCAGACTCCAGAGGATCGACGCGATGACAGCGAGGACGACCCACCCCGCCTGCAGCTGCTGCACCGCCGCGATCGCTGCCGTGACGGACACCGCTGCGGCCACACACATGGAGACAGCTACAGCTAGGAAGATTACGAGCCCGGGCGTGGCAATCATCGACTTGGTCCAGCGATCCATCGGTCGCGACGTCCCGATGGTCGACGCCCAGACGGCCCTGAGGTTCGATGCTGCAACGTGTGCCCGGGCGTCCATTGCGGTCAGCGACTCTGCCGATGCGACGAACGGCCGCTCGATGAAGCCAAAAGTGATGAGTCGGTTGATCACATCTCGAGTTGATGATCGCGTCACCGACAAACCCATTCGCTCGAGCACGAGGGTGATCTCGGACGCACAGCGGCGACCGTCGATGAGGTCGAGGACCATGCGCTCACGGATGCCGACGCGGACTATTCGGCGCTCGCCCGCGAGCGCAATGTCGGTGACGAGGTGCTCGCCGTTCCACCGAGCGGGACCGATCTGGATCTGCTTGGCCAAACGCGGCCGCCATGAATCCGATGGATGATCCTCGGACGCTCGCGGGATCATTCCGGAACGTCCAGCGCCGCCGCGATCTGGAATGCAACGAACGCTTCGTCTGCGACAGACACCATCATCCGGTTGTTTGTCATGTGGACAAGCGAGTGGCACAAGGACCAAGCAGCAGCCTGGGCGGACTCCGGCGGACGTATTCCGTCATCGTAGGCGAAGCGTAACTTCCCCGAGTCGAAGAGTTGGAGAAGATCCTGCCGGACTCGAACGTTCTCTGCGGTCCATCCGCGGTAGCGTTCGGGGACGAGGGTCGTCTCGCCCGCGCATATCGATTCGAGCATCGGAACGAGGCTCTTTCGGAGCTGATGCACCGTGTCCTCGTGCTTTCGCACCCCCGACGCAGAGGAGTACGGCGTTGCGTCTGAATACCCGATCGCCCAGCGGCGATGGTAGGCAACGAAGAATTCACGCACCAAGCCGCGATCCGCGAGCAACGCCGCAGCAGTCAGGAAGCTGACCTGAACGGCGACGCCGAGTAGGAGCGTCCTCACTCGTTGATTCCCCGCCTGGAGAACGTCCACCGCCAGAGATGTCGAGGTGACGAACTGGCGTTCCGCGAGCAACATGCACTCAGCTCCTCCGTAGCGATGTTCTTCACGCTCATAGGGACGCCTTTCGATCGAATTGTTGGGGCGGAACCGGGGACTCCCGTCTGGATGAAAGAAACGTGGACGGTGCTCTTCCTGGAACTCGCCCGCGAACAACCGCTCGTAGAATCCGTTGTCTTCGAGCTCGACCATGGGGTGCATCGATGGCTTCCGCGTCAAGTAGGACCTGACCGGCTCAACGACAAGAGAATCGATGTGGGCGATCGGCCACCGCTGGTGGACACGAAGACGAACACGCACGTGACTCCCCTCAGCCCAGTAGTTGATGTAGAACCAATCAGTCACGACGCCGCCAGCCACGAGCGACTCCAGGAGCGGCACAACACAGTCGCGCATGAGCACGTCTGGAGACCCCCCGTAGAACACGTGGTAGGCGATCCAGCAGTGGTCCCGGTCTCGGTCGAGGGTCTCTTCGAGCGTCTCGAACGGGCTCGACGAATCTGAAGCCGCCATTACCTGACCTCCGCGGAATTCTGGACGATACTGATGCCGACCATCGCTTCAGCGACCCGGCCCGATGACCCGACGTTCGCAGAAGCAACGGTCGGATCGGGAAACGGCTCTGTGATCTCGACCACCGTTTCCGCGTCGACTTGTCGGAGCCTGCTGTGCAGATTGGAGACGCAGATGAGCAGCGAGATGTCGAAGAAGAAGGGCTTGGGGCGGCGGGTGTCGCCGGAGATCACCCGCAGGTAGGCGCGCGTCGGGATGGAATGGAGTGCCCAGAATCGACGCCAGGTCGTCGCGCCGGAACACGTGAGCGGGTCCTGATCCGGAAAGTCAGCCGCGTTCACCAGCACGGCGGCGCGAGCGATCACGATGCCCCCGAGCTCCATGCGCGGTCGGACGACGACGTGCCCACGGCCCGGCACCCTTCTCAACATATCAGCTGGCTTCATACCGAAGTTGACCGATGGCGTGAACAGCCCAAGGGCTTGGTGCAGTCGAGGAGTAGCAGCGGGGACGAGGTACCCCGAGTACTCAGGGTGCACGATTTTGTCCGTGTCTCTTCGGATGAGGAGAGCCCGGCCGAGTGACCGAGACCACCGAACCGTCAGAGCTCGGAGATCCAACTCGTGTGCGCCGGGTCGCTGCGGGTCACCGGGCATCCGCAATCGCGATCCGAGAACGTCGCCGTGCAGGTTCAAGTTCGAGAACACCCGACCGCCGCTGACTTCCAGCAGGCTCACCCCTGCCTTCTGAGCTCGCTCTTCGATCTCCGCCAGGTACTCGAGCTTGGCTTCCGGTACGACGTGCGTGAAGCGGGACGTCGTGAAGCCAACCCCGCCGAAGCAGTCATTGACCAGCGTGGTCCGGCTCCGAAGGTCGTGCTGCACGAGAAGATTCAGGTGCCGGAACGGCGCGCGGATCTCCAGAGCTTCAGTGCTGACGGCACGCACCGTATCCCAGAGATCCACCGGCTCTCGCCGCATGAGAGCGTCAAGGTCGGCTGTCTCCAGTCGCACCGACTCCTGGGCTGACCCCAAGCACTCGGTGAGCCGACGTCGCACGAGCTCACGGCGCCACGCCGCTCCCCAGCGCAACCACGGATCCTCCTTGAGCATGCGGTCGGGGAGGTCCGCGTACGAGTGCTCCTCAAAGGAGGCCAGGAGCTCGTCGTCAAGACCGCGGAGGAAGTCACCGACGTCGTCGACCGATTCGCCGGCGCAGGTTGCACGCTGGTAGTACCCGTTCAGTAGGTCCCGCCGAAGATGCGTGGTGTCGAGAAGATCGATGAACCGAAGGAGCTTGTTGACTGTCTCGCCGGAGAGCTCGAAATCTTCGAAAGCATGTGTGGTCGGACAAGCGACGACGTCCTCGTAGACCACTGACCTCGGAACGTCTGCATCGGTTCCCGCTAGCTCGTAGATGTCGGCAACGGATCTGCGAACGCTGCGGATCTGGGCCGTCCGTTCGTCGGGGTCAGTGATGTCAGTGACACGCGCTGCGTCGTCTCGGTAGCGGCACAGCGCCTCGGCGAGCTGTTTTCCGCGCTTGCTCCCGCCTGCGAGCTGCGAGCTCGCGAACTCGTCGAAGCCTTCGACGTTCAGCGATGGCGCGATTAGGACGCCAAGTGCGAGCAGCCGGGTCACGAGGTCCGCGGCGCGTGGCGCAGGTACGCACAGTCTGCGGCTGAGGTCCTCCACCACGAACCGCCAGGGCTGAGTCTGAGTCGAAGCATCGAACATCGAAGCGACCGCAGCGATCAGGCTCCCGACCGGCAGATGAACGCTGTCTTCGACACACGAGGCTCGGTCAACGTTCGATGCGGTGCCCGGGAACGTCCACGTCGCACGATCGATCGTGCATCCCTGCGCTGTCCGTCGGAAGTCCGGGCTGATCGTGAGCCGCACGCCCCGCATCACTTCGTGGTCTCGGGTCAGCCCCAACAACACGTTCGAGAGCGGGTAGATCGACCAACGACTCGTTCCGGTCCCGGCAGACGAAACTCCCACGGAGGGAGCGGTCCGGTCCACGAATGAGACCGGTCCGAGCCATGTGAACGGCGTCGTCTTCGCCGCGGCTCGAAGGAGGTAGGAGAACATGGATCGCTCGACGCGCCGACCTCGCTTGTCGACGTCCCCCGACCGTTCGAACCCAGCAACGTACCGCGAAACTTCCTCGACCAAGTCTGGTGTGGCCACAGCGAGACCACGCAGGACTGCGCCGTCCGACATTTCGCTACACAGAGCCGCACGCTGCTCGACAAGACGAGTGTCGAATTCGGCTTGGAGCAGCGCATCCTGCCGCATCCATCGATCGACGGCTGCGGAGTGGCACCCAAGGCTGGAGCGGACCATCGAGCGCTCCTCGGCGCTGAGCGCCTCGAAACGACGACTCGCTTGCTGGACGTCTCGGCGGAACACTGAGCGGCGAAAGCCGATCAGGGGCGCCGTTGCACGGCCGGAGTCACGCCAGGATGCGATCCCTACGAGGAGCGCCGCACTGATGCCTTCGCGCTGCATGGCGACGACTCGCGCCGCGTTCCAGTACAGCGCGTAGTCACGGTGGTCTTTCATCGAGCCCAACCGTGCGACCGTTTGGACATCGGCTCCACCGAGACGTACTTGCATAAGCGAGTCAATCGAGATGGTCATCACGAGCCTCCATGATTCGTCGCCGCGTGGACGCTGCCACATGAAGGCATGTCTGCCCCGAGCATGATCATGAGCATCGGTGAGGCCTCTTCGGGGTCAATTCCTGAGCGCGCGGAGTGCGCCGCAGGGTCGAACCCGAGTGCCGTACCCGTCCCGATGCCGGCCTCGCAAGCAAAGTTCAAGATGCCCTGACATGCCGAGCCGACCATCGCGTTCGTCAGGCGGTAGCCGCGGACTCCGCGGTGTCGGGATGCGCCCTGGACCGCTGCGCAGATGATCACTGTGCATGCTGCACGTCTCCCCATGTAGTTGTGCAGAAAGTACGTGCTGTCCAGGAACGCGTCCTCGTCGCCGGACAAAACCAGGCGGAGCTCGTCGGCATCTGCGCGGTAAAGTCCTTTCTCAAGCCCCTGCACGCGTGTCGCGTACACGAGGAAGAAGATGTCTGGCTTGTGTGCTGCCCCTGCGGTGAGCGCGTTTGCTGACCGCAGGGCGGCCGCGAGCATCTCCCTCACCGCAGAGAGCGAGATGCCGCTGACTCCGAAGCGTCCGAAACTCGATTCGCGGCGCAGCAGAAGCTGACGCGCACGATCACGATCACGGTCGGTATTCCCGCTGGATGGTTCGACCGGGCGGACCCGCTCTCGCGCGGAGACGTCGGGGAGCTGACGTCGCATGTCGGCTTGCAATGCACGGGTCGTGGAGAATCGAACGCGACCTCGGTCGCCTTGATGGCGTGTCGGCGTCGTGGGCAACGGGGTCGTCAGCGCTTCGGCAGGTGCCCCTGCGACCTCGTAGTCTCGGAGAGCCCCCCAAGGTTGAACAGCGTAGACGCCGTTGTCCCGGGCATCGAGACCGAGCACCGCTGCGATCGCTTCCTCGTCCACTTCCATGTCCCAACTTCCTGCGACTCCATCGCCGAGCAGCTCGTGCTCAGCTCCGAATACCGTGCCGACGTCCATCGCGGTTGCTTGGTAGGCGAAGTCCCCGTACTTGAACGCAGAACGCCAGAAATCGATCGTGATCACGAGGTAGGAAGCGGCCGATCGGGTGTATTGCTGGATCTGGCGGAGCTCATCAGTTCGGTCGTGCCGTTGCAGTTGCTCCCAGCCGTTCGCGATAACGCTGAAGTGGTACACGCCAGCGCGGAGTTCTGCGTCACCGCCGTGGACGAGGTAGAAATCCGCGCAGTAGCGGCCGCCTCCGGAGGCCGCTCCGCGTCCCCACTTAGCGTGCGCCACGTGTGTGTGGACCTCCGGCCGGTCGTTGAGGTTGACCGTCAGCTGCAGCCGCTTCAGCCCGTAGATGCTGGCGCAAACGTCGGTCACTGCCCGGCTCACGCTCGGTTCGATCTCCCCGAACAGCCCTGTTCCCTGCTCCGGTGGGGCAAAAAGGATCGTCTGCGCGCCCTCGTGATGTGCGACCGTGCGCGGAGCGTTGGCCCAATCAGCTTTCCAACCGTCGCTCGGCATACCAGATCGAACACGGTCTACAACGAGGCGCGCGTACAGTTCGGCTGCGCGACCCTGCACTGCTCCGGACCACTCCCCCGGCGGCTGGCGCCTCATGGGAACGGATGGGGGTGTCGGTGGACTCGGAGAGCAGTCCCGGGCGGAGCGTGCGCGTCCAGCCACTCTTGGCCGCGTCCGCTCAATCGCGGCATCGAGAGGGCACGTTGTTCGGGCCAGCCGAAGTCCAGCGGAAGCAGTCCAGGGACAAGCACCTTCCAGCAGGCGAGACCGTACGAACGCGCGACACTCGACGCCACATCGACAGCGATTGGCGAGAAGCCGGCTTGCACGACCGCAGCGATCACGTCGCCGAGATCCCCGGTGATGCTGGTGCCCGGCGCGCTTGCCCGCTGCAGCTCGTCGAGTCCGCACCAGCGGGTCGACCTCGTGTCCGGATTAGCCCAGTGGGTGAGCCAGCTCCTCGCTTCACGGAGCCCGTACAGGTCAGCGTGATCGTCCACGGCAGCGACTTTGTTCGGGTCCTCGAACATCGCAAGCAGACGCTCTCGGTGTTGCCGCACGTGATCTTCGACGACTTGGAAGTCCGAGGCGACTTCGATCAGTGCGGACCGAAGTGCTCGCGCAGGCTCAGGGTGCGAGCCTGCGCCGAAACAGACGCCATCGGAGGCGGTGGAGCACACTGCGATCACGGTGGGCACATCGATACCGACGGTGGCGTCGAAGAACCTGACGTCAATGCCGATGAGACGCAGGCGCGCGATGTAGCCGATGGACTCGGGATCACAGACGGTGGAGGTATCGATCTGGCGAAGCGGGAGATCCCCGTACCAAGCCAACAGGAACGCGTCCCGCTCGATGGCTTCGAGCAGACCGAAGAGCTGCGCCTCCTGATCGTCTCCTCCCACAGCGCATCCGCTTGAGGAGTCTTGGACCCACACTGGCTCTGCGAGTCGCGCGGCGTAGAAGACCAGCCGCGCTGGAACGGCGACGGTCCGCCCGTCGGAGAGGTCGTGTCCGAGGGTCCACGCCGCAACGATCTCCCGTGGATCGATCTGAGTCGCGAGGTCGACGCCGAACTCCTCGGGCCTGATGATGTCCACTTCCTCGGGGACCGACTCCACGACCATGCAGTCGTCCGGCTCAGCGCACGAAAGCCGCTCGATGCCTTCCAGAAGACCGATGTCACGTGAATGCGCATACGAATCGGAGTGTCCGCCCCAGCTCCGCACGTACTCGCCGTGCCCGTCACGTTCGACGAAGAAGCCGGCCACCTTTGCCGTGACGAGCGACCGGATGTCCTCGTCCGTTGATGCGGACACGATCCCGCTGACGGGATTCGAGAGCTCTGAGGCGCCGAGATCAGCAGCGAAGAACGCTTTCGAATGGTTGGCTCGATAGCCGCCACTCTCGGCTTTCAGAGGCCGACGCGCTCGAGGCGCACGCGAGCACTGCGACCGGTGCACGACCGCGCCGCGGTGGATGACCAGGTCGTGCCGACCCACCGCCGTGTAGCCGTCCTGGGGAGTTCCGGACGCGAAGGCATCGACGAAGGTGGAGAGGAATGGGTGCACAGACTCTCGGGCCACTGCTCGCCTCTTCGAAGTTGGACTCCGGAGTTGAAAGTCATCCATTTGGGCGAACCGGAGACGCACACAACCGACGCAGCCGTCGTCGCCGATGAGCACAACGTGCCGATGAGTTGTGGCGGTCAGCACGTTTTCACGCCCCCTTCAAGCACGACAGCCGTCGCCGCACACAGACCGGCGGCGGACAGGAACGGTGCATCGATCGCCGCTGCAACGACGTCGACGACGCCGTGTGCCGGGAAAGCGCATCGGCCGATTAGCGCTCGCGGATCGATGCCAGACCAGGTCCGCATGGATTCGGTGATGGCGGGGTCAAGCGTGTCGAGCTGGCGAAGAGCGAGAACCTCGACCGCTGCCAGGACGGCGGCTGACTCCGGGTCCGGACCCGAACTCACCTGCCATGTCGATTCACTATCGCCGGTCGTCATCGCGACGACGACGCTGATGGCGGTGGCCCCGTCGACATCGCAGGTACCAAGGTGCACGAACGCAAGGGGCTTGCTCGCCGAGTCGATCGTACGAACAAATTCCGAAGCTCTTCCAGTGGGCTCGAGGTGAAACGCCACTCCCGATGGCGCTTGCACATTCTCGAGGAGCAGCCATTCCTCGACGGCTTTGCGCACCGCCTTGGCAGTCGCTTCCCCGGCGCGCAACGCTACCGCCACAGCAGCGCTTGATCGCTCGTACCGGCCAGCCGAGTTCGCGCGTGACCGGCGGAACACCCGCTCGGCGTGAACGTTGTGCGACTCACCCGTCGTGATGTGCACCATAGGAAGAAGCACTTCAGAAGGTTCCAGCTCGGCGACCAGGTCCTCGCAAGCCCGCTCGATCGCACCTATTCGGGCATCTGCGGTCGTCCACAGACTCGATGCAGCCCGGCGGACCCCATTGTGCTGGATCGCGACCGTGACCTTTAGGGGCAGTTGCGTGACTTCGTCGTCGTCGAAGCGTGTCACGGGCATGGTGATCTCATCCACCAGCCGGCACCACTCCGGATAGGAGCCCGCACGGGAGTCCTCGGGAGTGATGGCGCCGGAGGCCTCGGCTCGGGGCGCCGCCGGGGAGAGCGTTACTCGGCGTTGCTGAGTCCTCGGAAAGACGGGATGGGCCGTCGCCTCCCCTGTGACCGCGTCGAGCGAGAGCAGGCCCGTTGCAGTCTCAGCGGGAAGTACCCCGCTCAGTCCTTTGAACACTTCGTACGAGAGGATCGCACCGAGCATTCGTTGGACCGCGGTCGAGCCCGACCGACCTTGCAGTGGGTCAAGGCTGCTTTGAGATGCAATGAAGGTGCTTTGCAGGGACTGGATGGTCGACCCCGCCTCCAGCGCCACGACCGCATCCATCCAATCGGGTGCGACCGCACCCGGAGACCACTGATGCGGAAGCACGAAGATCCGCTCGTCTCCAGGGACGATCAGAAGGCAACGCTCGGGTCGCAGGTCCGTGAGGTTCGCCGCAAACCAGGCCATCCCCGATGCGGTCGGCAGGACGATGACGTGCTCAGCTTCCAGAAGGTCGCGAGTCTGGTCCATCGATGCGCTGTCGGGGTCGGGCACGATCAGCCGGACTGCACGGTGGCCGTTCTCAGCGAGATTTCGCGCGGTGGTCGTCCCGATCTCGCCGCCGCCGACGATGTGGACCGGAGTGTCACGGAAAGCGACAAAAGCCGCATGTGGGCGGTCGCTGTACTGCGCGAGGAACGCAATCTGCTCCGTGTACAAGCCCCGGTCATCGACGCTCAGTGCGTCGACATCATCCTGCGGGATCCATCGGAGGATTTCTCGCTCGGCCAGGAAGCTCAACATGGATTCGACGAAGTTCCATCGAGACGGGCCGACGGCCGCTCGCAGTTCGTCACGACGCACATCGCCATTCAGGAATGGGACAAGACGCTCGAACACCGCAAAGACGGCTGTCCCACTGAGCCGGAAAGCCGGGCCAGTGGATGAGAACTGGATACCGTCCTCGATCTCGGCGTAGAACGTGTCACGGCGAAGAAAGGGTCGGTCCGATCCAGCAAAACGATGTTCTTCAGCCCGCGGAGTCCCCATGTGACCGACCATAGTGGACACGACGGCAACATTTCAACGGATCAATCCGGCGTGTCTAATACTAGCGCTGGTGATGAATACGCCTCGCCGCCGATCAGCTTTTCCGGAGACGGAAGGCACGGCACCAACCGGCACCGCGCCTCCCGTCCATCACACCGTCGTCAACTCACCACGTCAACACGAACCGCCCCCGCGTCCCCCCAGCCTCCAACCGCTCATGCGCCTCCCCAGCCCGCGCAGCCGGCAACACCTCCGCCACCCGCGGCACCACCGTTCCCCCTTCAACCGCATGCCGCAGCTGCTCGAGCTTGTCGAACGACCGGTACTCCGAGAACACCGCCACCTGCTCGAACCGGATCCCCCGCGAGCCGTCCCCCGACCATCCCCGCACGTCCAGGAACACTCCACCGTCCCGAACAGCATCGACGACGACCCCACGCTGCACCGCAGCATCGGCGAGCGCATCGACCCCGTCCGGCACGAGCGCACGGACCGCGGCAGCGAACCCATCACCACGCGGCACGATGTGCGCCGGCCCGAGCGACCGAACCAGCGCCTCGTCCGCCGGAGCAGCATCAGCGATCACGGTCAGCCCAGCGGCGACCGCGAGCTGCACCACGTAGTTCCCGAGCAGCCCGGCAGCCCCGGTCACGGCGAGCGTGTCCCCACGCGACAGCCCGGCGAGCGACAGGATCTGCAACGCCGTCAGCCCGTTCATCGGCACCGTCGACGCAGCCTCGATCGACGTCCCACGAGGGATCCGCGTGAACGACCCCACCGGCGCCACGAGCTCCTGCACGTACGCCCCACCGTGCGTGCTGAGCGGCAACGCGATCGCCATGACCTCGTCGCCGACCGCCCATCCGGTGACGTCGGGCCCGACCTCGTCGATGACGCCGGCGGCGTCCATCCCCGGCACGTACGGCGGCGAGGCCTGCGAGCTGTCCCGCTCCCCGGCACGCACCCCCGTGTCGGTCGGGTTCACGGCGAACGCCTGCACCCGGATCCGCACGGACCCCGCACCCGCGTGCGGCTCCGGCACCTCGTGGACGGCGAGGGCCTCCGGCCCTCCGAACTGTTCGACTCCGACGACCTGCATCCTCCCGGTCTACGCGGACGTTGCTTGACGCAACCTGACGCGACCCACCATCGGACGGGAGGCACAGTGCCAGCCCGCCACGGGCCTCCAGACAGAAGACGGTGACGTCCACCGCCCAGCGCACCGTGCAGGAAGCGCGATATCGCGATACGCCATCCGGGCAAAAACAGAAACATGCCTTCCCCGTGCGCGAGCACCCGACAGGGAAACCACGCCATCCCCCGATCGGAGGATGCAGCACCACCGCCCCCACCGATGCCCCGCGGCGCCCCACCGGCCAGGCTGGACCCATGCCCGAGTCCCCCGCCATCGAGGTCCAGCACCTCAGCAAGCAGTACGCCACCGGCAAGGTCGCCGTCGACGACGTCAGCTTCGTCATCCAGCCCGGCGAGACCTTCGCCCTCCTCGGCCCGAACGGCGCCGGCAAGTCCACGACGGTCGAGATCCTCGAGGGCTACCGCTCCCGCACCGCCGGCGAGGTCCGCGTCCTCGGCCACGACCCCGCACGGACGAGCCGCAGCCACAACGCACGCATCGGCATCGTCCTGCAGACCAGCGCCGAGTCCCCGAACGTCACCGTCGCCGAGCAGGTGAACCACTTCGCGACGCTCTACCCCAAGCACCGCAGCACCGACGAACTGCTGGAAGCAACAGGGCTGACCGAACAGCGCAACACCCGCATCGCCCGACTCTCCGGAGGCCAGCGCCGCCGCGTCGACGTCGCCCTCGGGATCATCGGCCGCCCCGAAGTGCTGTTCCTCGACGAACCGACCACGGGCTTCGACCCCGAGGCCCGCCGCCAGTTCTGGGACCTCCTGCGCCAGGTGCAGGCCGAGGGCACGACGATCCTGCTCACCACGCACTACCTCGACGAAGCCGCCCAACTCGCCGACCGGGCAGCGGTGATCGCCGACGGGAAGCTACTCGACATCGCGCCGATCGACGAGATCGGCGGCGCCGCAGCCCGCACACCACGAGTCCGCTGGCGCGACGACGCCGGCGACCTGCACGACGAGCGGACGAGCGACCCGACCGCGCTCGTCCGCAGCAGCACCACGGCCATGCACGACCTCGAAGTCATCCGCCCGTCCCTCGAGGACGTCTACCTCGGAATGGTGGGCCAGAAGTGAACACCGCGACCAGCCGCGTCTCGTACGAGATCCGCTCCTACTTCCGTGCCCCCGACGCCGTCTTCTTCACGTTCCTCTTCCCCATCATCATGCTGGCGCTGTTCTCGGTGGCCTTCGCGGACGCCGACCCGATCCGCGCCGTCGCCAGCAACGGGCGACCGGTCAGCGTCGACTACGCCACCTACTACCTGCCCGGCCTTGTCGCGACGGGCATCCTGCTCTCCGGTACCCAGTCCCTCGGCGTCGACATCGCGACCGAACGCAGCGACGGCACGCTGAAGCGCCTCGGCGGCACGCCGCTGCCGGTGCTGAGCTACTTCGTCGGCAAGATCGGCATGGTCCTCGTCACGACCATCGTGCAGACGGCGCTGCTGCTCGGGATCGCGAGCCTGGTGTTCGGCGTCGACCTGCCGACCGACGCGAGCAACTGGGGCGTCTTCGCGGGCGTCATGGTCCTCGGCATCGCCACCAGCTGCGTCCTCGGCATCGCGATCTCGGCGCTCCCCCGCGAGGGCCGCCGCGCCACCGCCACCATCGTCCCGATCGTGCTGGTGCTGCAGTTCATCTCCGGCGTCTACCTGCCCTTCACGCAGCTGCCCGACTGGCTGCAGAACGTCGCGTCCGTCTTCCCGCTGCGCTGGATGGCGTCCGGCATGCGGTCCGTCTTCCTGCCCGACGCGTTCGCGTCCGCCGAGCCGGGAGGCGCGTGGCACCTCGCCCTCGGAACGCTCGTCCTGGTCGCGTGGCTGGTCGGGGGCACGGTGGCCTGCGCCCTCACCTTCCGCTGGAACCGCAAGGACTCCTGATGGCGCCGGGCAGGTGGGATGCTGTCGTCATGAGCGGTGAGACGTGGGTGCGCAACCGGTGGTTGCACGTCTTCTTCGCGGGCACGATGCTCCTCACCGCCGTGATCACCGCGCTGGGCTGGTCCCCCTGGTCGACTCGCTGGCCGGCCTACCTGGCGGTGGTGGGCCTCGTCGTGGCGTACATCGCGTACGGGCACCGCGGCTACGACAGCCCCCGAGCCGCCGCCGCGTTCCTGCCGCTCGTCATCGTCGCCGCCCTGGTGCTGCCAGCCGTCGTCCCGAGCACCGCGTTCGTGCAGTGCATCGTGTTCCCGCTGGTGTGGGTGCAGACGGAGCGCGTCCGCACCGCGGTCCTGCTGTCCGTCGCTGTGGGGGTCGCGAGCGGCATCGGCCTGCAGTTGTCGAGCGGCCCGGACGCCCTGGTCAGCACCCTGCTCATCGAGGGCATCAGCGTGATCGGTGCCTGCGCGATGGGCGTGTGGATCTCGAGCGTCGCCGGTCTGTCCGAGGAGCGCCGCCAGCTCGTCGAGGAGCTCCGCGCCACCCAGCAGTCCCTCGCCGACGCGAACCGTACCGCGGGCATCGCGAGCGAACGGGAGCGCCTGGCCCGCGAGATCCACGACACCGTCGCGCAGAACCTCGCCGGGATCGTCATGCTCACCGAACGGGCCCGCGGCGACCTGGCGAACGACCGCTCCGACGCGCTGGAAGAACGACTCACCGTCCTCGAGGAGTCCGCCCGCGCCGCCCTCGAGGAATCCCGCACCCTCGTCGCAGCCGGAGCCGCCGGCATGACCCGCGACAGCCTCGCCGGCGCCCTCCACCGTCTCGCCGAACGGCACACCCGCGAGACCGGCGCAGTCGTCACGGTCGACGCGTCCGACTGCGCACTGGACCGCGATGCGCAGGTGGTCCTGCTCCGGGTCGCGCAAGAGGCCCTCTCGAACGTCCGCGCGCACGCCGGCTCTGGCTCTGCGCAGGTCCTTCTGGTCTCCGAGGACGGGCAGACCGTGCTGCGGATCACCGACGACGGTGCCGGGTTCGACCCCGAGCAGCCGACGGCCGGGCACGGTCTGCGCGGGTTGCGGGAGCGCCTCGCCCTCGCTGGCGGCACCTGCACGATCACGAGCGCCCTGGGCCGGGGCACCGTCGTCGAGGCGACCCTGCCCACCGGAGCCGCACCGGGCCTCCCGTCCGCCGTTCGCCAAGCCGTGGCGGAGGTGACCCGGTGATCCGCGTCGTGGTCGCCGACGACCACCCGATCGTCCGCTCGGGCATCGTCGCGCTGTTGCAGGACGCCGACGACATCGACGTGGTGGGCCAGGCCAGCGACGGTCGTGCAGCGGTGTCGGTCGTGCTGGCCGAGCGCCCGGACGTCGTGCTGATGGACCTGCGGATGCCGGAGCTCGACGGCGATGCGGCGACGGCGGAGATCCTCGCGGCCGAACCGGGCGTCCGCGTCCTGATCCTGACGACGTACGAGTCCGACGACCAGATCCTCGCGGCCATCGAGGCCGGGGCCACCGGCTACCTGCTCAAGGCCGCCCCGGAGTCCGAGATCCTCGCGGGGGTGCGGGCGACCGCGCGGGGCGAGACGGCACTGGCCCCTTCGGCTGCCGCTGCGCTGGTCCGCCGGGCAACGGGTTCGTCGGCCGTGGCTGCCCGCCCGTCGCTGACCCCGCGCGAACTCGAAGTCCTGCAGCTCGTCGCCCAGGGCAACTCGAACCCGGCGATCGGCCGCGCCCTGTTCCTCAGCGAGACGACGGTGAAGACGCACCTCGGCCACGTGTTCGAGAAGCTCGGCGTCAACGACCGCACCCGTGCCGTGACCCGCGCGATGGAACTCCGCCTGCTCCCCTGATCCCCCGGTGTGCCGGTCATCGGGAGCGGGTGTACCGTCAGGTAGTCAGCATGCTGATCATCTGAGAGGACACGCACATGAGCGCCGCAGCCGCAGCTTCCACCAGCACCCCGGACCGCCGCCGGTGGATCGGTCTGGTCGTGATCAGCCTCGCCGTGGCGCTCATCATCGTCGACTCCACGATCGTCAACGTCGCGATCCCGAGCATCGTCGCCGACCTCGACATCGGCTCGACCCTGGTGCAGTGGGTGCAGGAGAGCTACACGCTCGTGTTCGCCGCCCTGCTGCTCGTCTTCGGTGCCGTCGCCGACCGCTTCGGTCGCCGACGCCTGCTGACCATCGGCGTGATCCTGTTCGCGGTGGCGTCGGTCCTGGCGGCGCTGTCCCCGACGGGCGAACTGCTCGTGGCGTCCCGCGTGCTGCAGGGTGTCGGTGGCGCGATGGTCCTGCCCACCACGCTGTCGATCCTCAACGCGACGTTCACCGGCCGGGAGCGCGGCATCGCCTTCGCGGTGTGGGGCTCCACGATCGGCGGGATGGTGGCGGTCGGTCCGCTGCTCGGCGGCTGGCTGACGACGGACTTCTCGTGGCGGTGGGCCTTCGGCATCAACGTCCCGATCGTGGCGGTCATCCTGGTCGGTCTCGCGGTCGCCGTGCGTGAGTCGCGCGACGCCGAGCACACCGGCCGCATCGACCTCGTCGGCGCCCTGCTGTCCGTGATCGCGAGCGCTGCGCTGGTCTTCGGGCTGATCGAGGGTCGCACCTACGGCTGGTGGACTCCGTCGTCGACGCCGTTCACGATCGGCTCGTGGTCGTGGGACGGCCCGGTCTCGTCGATCCCCGTCGCGTTCGTGATCGCGATCGCTGCCGGGGTGGCCTTCGTCGTCCGCTCCCGGCGCCGGCAGCGTGCGGGTCGGTCGACGCTCATCGCGCTCGACCTGTTCGGCATCGGCTCGTTCCGGAACGGCTCGATCGCCGCGCTCATCGTGTCGCTCGGCGAGTTCGGCATCATCCTGTCGCTGCCCCTCTGGCTGCAGAACGTCCTCGGCTACTCGGCGCTGCAGACCGGCTTCGTGCTGCTGGCCCTGGCGATCGGGTCGTTCGTCGCGAGCGGGTTCGCGGCCACGGTCGGACAGCGGATCGGGGCGCTCCCGATCGTGCGGATGGGCATCGGCGCCGAGATCGTCGGGGTCGCCGCGATCGGGTTCGTCGTGACCTCGTCGACCCCGTGGTGGGCGATCGTCCCGTGCCTGTTCGTCTACGGCTTCGGCGTCGGACTCGCGACGGCCCAGCTCACCGGCGTCGTGCTGCAGGACGTCCCCGTGGAGCGCAGCGGCGAGGCCTCCGGCGCCCAGAGCACCGCGCGCCAGATCGGTTCGGCGCTCGGCATCGCGGTCCTCGGCACGGTGCTGTTCACCTCGACGGGCAGCATCCTCGAGCACCGCCTGCAGGACGCCGGCGTCTCGACCTCCCGGGCCGAGCAGATCGCCGACACCGTCGTGCAGTCCTCGGGCGGAGCGATCGCCGGTCTCGAGGGTCAGACCCGCGCCGACGCCGCCGAGGCGTTCTCCGACGGCACCCGCGCCGCCGCGTTCTCGGCCGCCGGCTTCCTGGTCATCGGCCTCGGTGCGACCCTGCGGCTCCGCGCCCCGCGCCGCCCCGACGACGACCCCGAGTCCACCACCGAACCCGAAACCGGAACCGACGCCGACGCCGACGCCGACGCCGATCACGAGACCCGCGCCTGACCGGGGGCCCCTTCTTCCCCAGCTCCTGACGGTTCTGGTTCACGATCCCCGAGGATCCTGAACCAGAAACGTCACCGGCCGGACGCGAACCCGCGTCCCCCGCGCCGTGGACGCGACCACCGACGGGACGGGAGGCACGGCGCCTGCCTGCACCGTTCCTCCCGTCCGCTCCGACGCGCGCCCTGCCATCGCGACGCGCGCCCCGCTCAGTGCTCCGCGTCCGCCCCCTCCGGTCGGACGCGGAGCACCCGCGCTGTGGGGGTCGCCCCGCCGTTGGCGACCTCGAGCGAACCCGAGGCAGCGTCCCACGCCACAGACCACGACCCGAGCGCCGTCGGGAACAGCGGCTCGACGACCACCGGCCGCCCGGCGAAGCCCGGCAGCGGCAACGACACCGATCCCGACGCACCGGGCAGCGACCACACCGACAAGTACAGATCGCCCGACGCAGCGCGCAGGCCGAGCGCGAGCCACGGGTCCTCCCATGCCGGCAGCCCGAGCGGCCACACCGGCACCGACGACTCGATGACCTCGAGCACTGCCCGGTGGGCGGCGATGGCGTCCCCGACCACCGCACGCTGCGCCGAAGACATCTCGTTCAGGTAGCCCGACAGGTACATCCGCCCGAGCACCCCGTTCACGAGCGACAGGTCGAACAGGTCGGGCGACATCGACGGCGCCGGGTAGGCCCAGTTCCCGGCCTGCTCGGGCAGCATCGCGGCGGGGGCAGCAGCCGCGATCGACGCCGACAGCACCGGGTCCTGCTGGTCCGAGGTCGACTGCATGTGCAACCGGGACAGCATCGCGGAGTCGGCGCGCATCGCTCCCGAGGCGCAGTTCTCGATGAGCAGCGACGGGTAGCGGGCCTGCACGTCGTCGAGCCAGTCGAGGAGCGCGCGCTGGTGCTCGAGCATCCCGGCGAACGGCCCGGTCATCGTGTTGTTGTCCATCTTGAAGAACGTCACGCCGAGCGACCCGACCAGTCGATCGACGACGGAGTCCAGGTGTGCCCGCGCGGCCGGTGACCGGAGGTCGAGCAGGTGCCGTCCGTGCTCCGCGACCCGCACGCCGTGGTGGTGCACGAAGGCGTCGTCCGGCAGGGTCGCGGCCAGCGGCGAGTGGATGCCGATGACCTCGGGTTCGAGCCAGAGCCCGGCCTGCATGCCGCGCGACCGGATGTGGTCGATGACGAATCCGAGCCCGGTCGGGAACCGCGAAGCAGCTTCCTCCCAGGCTCCGACGGTGTCCCACCAGTGCCCCTCGGCGTACCAGCCGGCGTCGATGCAGAACAGGTCCGCTCCGGCGTCGGCAGCGGCGTCGATCAACGGCAGCAGCTTCTCGGTGGTCGGGTCGCCCATGAGCGTGTTCATGTAGTCGTTGAACACGAGCGGCAGGGCTCGATCGGCCTCGCGCACGTGCCGGAACGCCCGACGCTGCGCCGTGAGCACCTCGAACGCCCCGCCGACCGAGCCGGCGATCCCCACCGAGACCGGCACGGACACGAACGGCTGCCCCGGAGCGACGACGGCCGTCCAGTGGTGCTCCTGGTCGGTCGGCCCGCTCAGCAGCACGTACGCGTGCCGTCGGGTCTCGCCGAGCTCGTAGAGCCACGGCCCGTTGTGCTCGACCTGCCAAACGAGCGCGTAGGGCACGGCACCAGCGGACACAGCAGGCGTCAGCACGCCGATCGGCAGCGCCTCGCCGGTCGACCACGACCCACGGTTCTGCACGACGGCGCGGCTGCGGGGCGGGTGGTGCTGCGCCTCGCGGTCGATCGCCGCGAGTCCGATCGACCGCAGTGGATCGGTCCGCCACCGGCTCTCGGCCGCCCAGTCGTTGTCCGCGTGCACGAGGGCCAGGTCGTCGACGCCGACCCCGGAGTCCGTCAGGAATGCCCCGGTCGCGAACGACGACACGAAGTCCACGACGTGCTCACCGCCGTCGGCGGACACCTCGGTCCACGTCTGGAAGCCCGCGACGTCGGCGCGCGCCCGGAACACCGACTCGACCTGGAGGCCCGTGGCCGCGTCCGCCTGCACGATCCGGAACCACGGATCGGTCGCGTCGTCGGACGCACGCCACGACACGGGGCGCAGTCGCGCCCCGATCGTGGAGTCCACGTGCCGGTACCCGCCCGGGAACCGGCCGTGTCCGATCGTCGTCAGCTCCACCAGGGGCTGCGGTTCGTCGGGTCCGTCGGCGAGCGCCCCGTCGGCACGCGCTCCGCCGCTCGCCACGAACGACACGAGGGCGGCGGGTTGGTCGTCGCCGATCCGGAACCGTGCCGAGAACCCGGGCGTGACCCAGTCGGCGAAGGCTCCGCTCACCGTGCGCCGACCGGAGCGGGCTCGCTCGACACCCACGCCCCGACGCCGTGGTCGTAGCAGGTGGTGTCGTCGATCTTCGAGCGGTCGAGAGCGCTGCCCGAGGTCACCTTGCGGTCGGTGCGCTCCGGGTCGGGGGCGGCCTCGGCGAGCAGCCGGGTGTAGTCGTGCTGCGGGTCGAGGATGACGGCGTCGGAGGGCCCGCGTTCGACGACCCGGCCGCGGTAGAGCACCAGGATCTCGTCGGAGAAGTGGCGTGCGGTCGCCAGGTCGTGCGTGATGTAGAGCACGGCGAGGTGGTCCTCGCGCTGCAGGCGGCCCATCAGGTTGAGCACGCTGAGCCGGATCGACACGTCGAGCATCGACACCGGTTCGTCGGCGATGAGCACCTGGGCGCCAGGGGCGAGTGCGCGGGCGATGGCGACGCGCTGCCGCTGTCCGCCGGAGAGCTCGTGCGGGCGGCGGCTCGCGAAGTCCTCGTCGAGGTTGACGCGGCCGAGCAGTTCCCGCACCTTCTCGGCGGTCTCGTCGGCGCCCCGGGCTCGGTGGTGGAGTTGGAGCGGACGGGCGATGTGGTGCTCGATCGAGTGGAACGGGTTGAGCGACGCGAAGGGGTCCTGGAACACCATCTGCACGTGCCGGCGGTACATGCTGCCGACGACGGGTGTGCCGTCCTCGAGCCGGACGTCGATCGAGCCGCGGGTGGTGCTCTCGAGCTTGGCGAGCATCCGGGCGATGGTGGACTTGCCCGAGCCGGACTCCCCGACCAACGCCACGGTCTTCCCGGGCAGCAGCTCGAACGACACGTCGTCGACGGCGTGCAGGGTGGTGCGCTTCAGGCCCTTGCGGGTGTGGAAGTCCTTGCCGAGGTGGCTGACGGTCACGCTGGTCATCGGATCTCCTCGTGGACTGCTGCCGCGTGGTCGTCGACGCCGGAGCGGATGAACGCGCCGCGCTCCCCCGACAGGCTCGGGAACGACTGCAGCAGCTTCTGCGTGTACGGGTGCTTCGGGTCGTGCTGGATGACCGAGGCGCGGTCGCACTCGACGACCTCGCCGCGCAGCATGATCGCGATGCGGTCGCTGATCTCGAGCAGCAGCGGCAGGTCGTGCGTGATGAACACGACAGCGAACCCGAGTTCGTCGCGCAGTCGGACGATCTCGCGCAGGATCTCGCGCTGCACCACGACGTCGAGGGCGGTGGTGGGCTCGTCCATGATCATGATCTGCGGTTCGAGCAGCATGGCCATCGCGATCATCACGCGCTGGCGCATGCCGCCGGACAGCTCGTGCGGGTACGCGGTGATGCGGGACGGGTCGACGCCGACGCGGCTCAGGGCGTCCTCGGCGATCGCGCGCCGTTCCTTGCGGGACAGGTCGCGCCGGTGTTCCCTCAGGGCGTCGTCGAGCTGCGCCCGGATGGTGGTGACGGGGTTGAGGGCGTTCATCGCGCCCTGGAACACCATCGACAGCTTCGACCAGCGCACCGCCCGCAGCTGCTCGTGCGGCAGCCCGAGCAGGTCGATGTCGGTGCCGTCGCGGTCGTGGAACGTGATGCTGCCCGAGGCGACCTTCGCCGGCGGTCGGTGCAGCCGGGTGATGGCGTAGGCCAGGGTCGTCTTGCCGCAGCCGGACTCCCCCGCGAGCCCGAGGATCTCGCCGGGAGCCAGGGTGAGCGACACGTCCTTGACGGCGTGCACGGGGTGTTCGGTCTCGTAGACGACGTCGAGGTGGTCGATCGTCAGCACGGCTTCGGCACTCATCGGACGAACTCCTTCGTGGTGCGTGCGGAACGCGAGGCGCGGGCGGCCCGCTTGGCGCGACGTTCGCGCCGCCGCTGGGCACGCACGTTCGCCAGTCGTGGGTTGATGACCTCATCGATCGAGAAGTTCACCAGGGACAGGCCCATGCCGAGCAGGGCGATGAGCAGGCCGGGCGGCACGAACCACCACCAGGCGCCGTTCGCCAGCGCGAAGCCGTTCTGGGCGTAGAAGAGCATGGTGCCGAGCGTCGACGAGTTCGACGCCCCGAGGCCGAGGAACGACAACCCCGCTTCCCCGAGGATCGCGGCGATCACCGCGAACACGAACTGCGACGCCAGGACGGGCAGCAGGTTCGGCAGGATCTCGACGGCGATGACCCGCCAGGGTCGTTCGCCGGCGACACGGGCGGCGGAGACGTAGTCGCGGTTCCGGATCGACATCGTCTGCGCCCGCAGGACCCGGGCGGACCCGGCCCACGACGTGATCGCGAGGACGACGGCGATGGTCCAGAGCCCGCGGGCCTCACGCGGGACCAGGCCCGAGATGACGATGACGAGCGGCAGGCCGGGGATGACGAGGAACACGTTCGAGAACAGCGAGAACGCCTCGTCCATGATCCCGCCCAGGTACGCGCCGAGGATCCCGAAGAACGCGGACAGCACCGTGGCGAGGACGCCGACGATCAGGCCGATCTGCAGGCTGCCGCGCGTGGCGTAGGCGAGCTGGGCGAGGACGTCCTGCCCGGTCTGGGTCGTCCCGAGCAGGTTCTCGCCGCTCGGTCCCTGCAGCCCGGAGTCACGGATGGTGGTCGGGTCGCCGACGAGCAGCGGCCCGACGACGCCGAACAGCGTGACGCCGGCGACGAGCGCGATGCCCGTGATGAGCCACGGGGTCAGGGTCGGCAGGAAACGGCGGATGCCGCCCTTCGGTCGTGACGCTCGGGCCGTGGCGATGCTCCGCGTCGACCCGGCGTCGGCCTCTTCGGCGAGTGCGCCGATGGTGGGTTCGGTGTCCTGCTGGATGTTGGTCATGGCGTGTCCTCCCTAGCTCCGCGCCCGCGTCCGCGGGTCGATGAGCCCGTACAGCAGGTCGACGACGAGGTTCGCGCCGAGGACCGCCAGGGTGATGAACAGGAAGATCCCCTGCATGAGCGCGTAGTCGTTATTGGTCACGGCGGACAGCAGCTTCGACCCGATGCCCGGGTACGAGAACACCTGCTCGGTGACGACGGAGCCGGACACGATGAACCCGAGGGAGATCGCGAACCCGGCGACGGAGGGCAGCACGGCGTTCCGGGCGGCGTAGTTCCGCAGGATCTTGCCGTCGGACAGCCCCTTGGCCTGGGCGGTGGTGATGTAGTCCTCGGACAGCGTCGACACCATCATGTTGCGCATGCCGAGCAGCCAGCCGCCCAGCGATGCGAGCACGATCGTCACGGCCGGCAGCACCCCGTACTGGATCGCCGAGGCGATGAAGTCCCAGTTGAACCCCGGTGTGAGGATCACGTCGTAGCCGCCCTGCGCCGGGAACAGGTGGATGCCGGTGGCGAAGAAGTACACCAGGATCAGCGCGAGCCAGAAGTACGGCACCGCGGCGAGCAGGGTGGTGGCCGGCACGAACGAGTCGAGCCAGGTGCCCGGACGCCAGCCGACGAAGGCGCCGAGGCCGACGCCGATGATGGCGGCCAGGATGGTGGCGATGCCGACCAGGGCGATGGTCCACGGCAGCGAGCTCGCGATGACCTCGGTGACGGGGGCCGGGAAGTAGCTGACGGACACCCCGAGGTCACCGCGGAACACGTTGACCAGGTAGTGGCCGTACTGGGAGATCAGCGGCTCCGAGGAATCGCCACCGAGGAGCAGCTCGTACGCCTGCCGTGTCGCCGGGGTCACCTGCCCGCCGCGCTGCTGGAGCTTGGCGAGCAGGATGTCCACCGGGTTCCCGGGCAGCAGCCGAGGGATGATGAAGTTCAGCGTCAGTGCCGCCCACAGCGCGACGATGTAGAAGCCGATCTTGCGCAGGAAGTAGGTCATCGTCGAGTGCTCCTCGGTCGCGATCCCATCGTGGTCAGCCCTTCGCCGGCTTCAGCGCCTTGAAGATCTCGGCGTTGTCCGGGCTCGCCCAGACGGCCGGGAAGGCGTAGAGGTCGTCCTTCGTGGGCCAGCCGGTGAACTTCGCCGCGTGGAACTCACTCGTCGTGCCGCCGGTCATCACGGGGATGTACGGCAGGTCCTCGACGATGTGCTGCTGGATCGTGTCGAGCTCCGGCTGCGTGGCGGCCGTGTCCTCGGGGTTGATCGTGGCGAGCTTCGCGATGGCCTTGTCCACGTCGGGGTTGCTGTACCGCGAGATGTTCATCGGGGCTGCAGCACCGACCTTCGCGGTGTTCGCCGTCGTGAAGTAGTTGTTGTACAGGTAGTACGGGTTCGCCGTCGGGCCCTGGCCGAGCGAGTCGATCGCGAGCTCGAAGTTGCCCTTGGTCTTCTTGTCGGTCCACTCGTTCCACGACGACTGCTGCGCCTTGAGCTCGATGCCCGCGGCCTTGAGCTGCTGGGTCATCGTGTCGATCGCGGTGATGTAGTCGGTCCAGCCGGTGACGACCTCGACCGTCAGGGACAGCTTCTTGCCGTCCTTGGCGTAGATGCCGTCGGCGCCCTTCTTCCACCCGGCGCCCTCGAGCGACGACGCGGCGGCGGCCTTGTCGGCGGTCTCCGGCATCACGGCCGGCTCGATGTCCTTCGAGATGGTGTCCTTCTGCGTCGTGGTGAGCGCGAAGGTCGGCGAGATCTCGCTCGCGGTGTTCTCGAACGCCAGCGAGTTGAGCTGCTTGCGGTTGATCGCGTCGGCGATGGCGTGGCGGACGGCCGGGTCGGTCTGCGGGCCGGTGCAGCCGAGGTCGGTGTTCGCGCAGGTGAGCAGGGCCATCTGGTTCTGGCCGACGGTGATGCCGTCGTAGCCGTTGTAGTTGCCGGCGATGTCGTCCATGTTCGGCACCGGGCCGGTCTGCCAGTCGATCGAGCCCTGCTTGAGCGCGTCGGCGCCGGCGGTGTTGCCGGAGAGCGACAGGTAGCGGATGGTCTTCACGGCCGGGGCGCCGTCCCAGTACTTCTTGTTCGCCTCGAGGGTGAAGGCCTGCGCCTTGAAGGTGCCGAGCGTGTACGGACCGGTGCCGACGGGCTCGCGCACGACGTCGGTGGTCGGGTCGATGTCCTTCCACAGGTGCTCGGGCACGATCCAGGTCTTGCCGAGCAGGTTCGGGCCGAGCACGAACGACGGCTTGTCGAACGTCACGACCACCTTGTCGTCGCCGTCCGCCTTCGCGGTGCCGTCGTAGCCGATCGAGTTGAGGGCCTTCTGCTTCTTGAGCATGTCGAGCGTGAACACGACGTCCTTCGAGGTGAAGGGCTCACCGTCGCTCCAGGTCGCCCCGTCGCGCAGCGTGATGGTGAGCTGCGTGCCGTCGGTGTTCCACTCGTACGACTTGCCGAGCAGCGGCTTCGGGTCGTTCGTGTTGACGTTGGTGATGAAGAACAGCGACTCGTAGATGGTGCCGACGCCGCCGATGTTCGACGGCGACCACGGGTTGAAGTTGATCTGGTAGTCGCCGGACTGTCCGGTGTAGGCGACCAGGGTCGAGGCGGCGTCGTCCTTCGTGCTGGCGTTGCCGCTCGCGCTGCAGCCGCTCAGCGCGAGGCCGGCGGCGAGGAGGACGGCGGCGCCGATGGCGAGCCGTGAACGGGTTGGGTTGAACATCGTTGTCCTCTCGGTCTGCGTCGTCGCAGGATCCACGTTGTGAGCGTGATTGTTACACGCGTAAACTAAGGCGGTCAAGGGGTCGGGTCACGGCCCCGTCACGATTGAGGAGACGCAATGGAGCGGACCACCCTGGACGGCACGTGGACGGTCGAGGCGGTGCACGGCCCGGCGCAGGCCGATGCGCACCGGGAGCCGGTCGCCGCGATCGTCCCCGGCTGCGTGCACACCGACCTGCTGCGGGCGGGCCGGATCCCCGACCCGTTCGACGGCGACAACGAGGCCGCGACCCAGTGGATCGGCGACACGGTGTGGCGGTACCGCCGCACCTTCGCGTGGTCGGGCGAGACCGGCACGGGCCCGACCACGCACGCCCGCCACGACCTCGTCGCCGACGGACTCGACACCCTCGCGACGATCGAGCTGAACGGCATCGTCGTCGCCACCACCGCGAACCAGCACCGCGCGTACCGGTTCCCCGTCGGGCACCTGCTGCGCCCCGGCACGAACGAGCTCGTGATCACCTTCGACGCCCCGGTCCCCGCGGCCGAGCGACTGTCCGCCCTGCACGGCGGCGAACTCCCCCACGTCAACCACCACCCGTACAACGCACTCCGCAAGAACGCGTCGAACTTCGGCTGGGACTGGGGCATCGACGTCGCCACGAGCGGCATCTGGAAGTCGATCGGCATCGAGTCGTGGAGCGCCGCCCGCATCGCGGCCGTCCGCCCCCTCGTCGACGTCGACGGCACCACCGGCGTGCTCACCGCGCACGTCGACGTCGAGTCCGCAGGTTCCACCGGCGCCTTCTCCCAGCACATCGGGTCGGCTCCGGTCGCAGGGGTGTCCGGTCGGGCCGGACTGGAGGCGCGGGTCACCCTGACCCCGCACGTCACCCCCGGCGGGGCCGACGGCCACGGCGCCGCCCTGGCCGAGCAGAGCACGTCCGCCCCCGGCGCGAGCGGCACCGAGGCGGCGGCGACGCCCGTCGGGTCCGGCACCGTGCCTCCCGGCCGCCCGTCCGCGCCGGGCGCGACGTCCGTCACCAGCGTGCGCGCCGTCGTCGACGGCTCCGCCGTCGTGCGGCTCGAGGTCCCCGACGTCGCCGTCTGGTGGCCGCGCGGCGAGGGCGAGCAGCCGTTGTACGACGTCCGGGTCGAGGTCGGCGACGACGTCTGGACCGGCCGCGTCGGGTTCCGCACCGTCACGCTCGACACCGCCGCCGACGCCGGCGGAGCCCCGTTCCTGCTCCGGGTGAACGACCGGCCGGTGATCGTGCGGGGCGCGAACTGGATCCCCGACCACGCGTACCTGACCGAGATGACGCCCGAGCGCTACGCCGACCGGATCGACGACGCGATCGAGGCGAACGTCAACCTGCTCCGCATCTGGGGCGGCGGGATCTACGAGTCCGACGACCTGTACGACCGGTGCGACGAGCTCGGGGTGCTCGTCTGGCAGGACTTCCTGTTCGCCTGTGCCGCCTACGCCGAGGAGCCCTGGCTCGCCGACGAGGTCGAGCCCGAGGTCCGCGAAGCGGTCACCCGGCTCAGCCCGCACCCGTCGCTCGTGGTGTGGAACGGCAACAACGAGAACCTCGTCGCGTACGCCGAGTGGGGCTGGCGGCCGTCGCTCGTCGGCCGGACCTGGGGCAACGGCTACTACCGCTCGCTGCTGCCGTCGATCGTCGCCGAGCTCGACCCGACCCGTCCGTACACGCCGGGCAGCCCGTTCTCGTTCGACGAGTACCTGACGCCGAACGACGAGCGGAACGGCAGCGTGCACATCTGGGACGTCTGGAACCGGCTCGACTACCGCGCCTACGCCGACTGGAACCCGCGGTTCGTGGCGGAGTTCGGGTTCCAGGGGCCGCCCGCCTGGTCGACCCTGACCGCGGTGGTGCACGACGAGCCGCTCGACCCCGACGGCCACGAGATGCTCGTGCACCAGAAGGCCGACCAGGGCAACCGGAAGCTCGCCGACGGCATGCGCGGGCACCTGCCGACGCCGACGAGCATCGAGGACTGGCACTTCGCCGCGCAGCTCAACCAGGCGCACGCGATCCGCTTCGGCATGGAGTGGTTCCGGTCCCGCACGCCCGACAACACCGGGATGATCGTCTGGCAGCTCAACGACGACTGGCCCGTGGTGTCCTGGGCGCTCGTCGACCACGCGGGCATCCGGAAGCCGGTCTGGTACGCGGTGCGGCAGGCCTACCAGCCGGTGTTGCTCACGGTGCAGCCGTCTGGTGAGAGTGGGCTCGAAGTCGTGCTCGTGAACGCGTCCGGGGCGCCGGTCACCGACGAGGTCACGGTCGCCCGCGTCGCGTTCGACGGCACGGTGCTCGACTCGTCGTCGTTCTCGCTGGCCGCCGCTCCCGCCGACGCCGACCGGGTCACGCTGCCGGCCTCGCTCGCCGTGCCCGGGGACGCCGGGTCCGAGGTGCTCGTCGTCACCGGAGCCGGAACCCGCACGGTGTTCGACTTCGCCGAGGTCGTCGACCAGGTGCTCGCCCGCTCGCCGCTGTCCACGTCGGTCACGGCGACGGACGACGGGGCGGTCGTCACGGTGACGGCGACGTCCTACGCGCGGGACGTCTCGCTGTTCCCGGATCGTGTGGACCCGGCCGCTCGGGTCGACGACGGGTTGGTGTCCCTGCTGGCCGGCGAGTCGGTGACCTTCACGGTGACGGGTGCGCCGGGCATCGGCCCCGAGGCGCTCGTCGGCCCGCTCGTCCTCCGCCACGCGGGCTCGCTCCGCCCCTGACGAGCCCCGCGCCCGGGCGGGGACGGGTTCTGCCAACGGCGTGACGGTTCTGGTTCACGATCCTGCGAGATCGCGAACCAGAACCGTCAGCACACCAGTACGGCCGCGCCGTCCCGCCGAGCGGGCGAAACACCCGCGTGCGCACGCCACGAACCGGGATGTTCCGCCCGCTCGCCGGCCGCGCCTGCCCGACCACGGCCGACGGCCGACGCCAGCCGGCCGTCGGCGGCCGGCAGGCCGACGGCGGCAGGCAGGCCGACGGCGGCAGGCAGGGTCGCGTCAGTCGAGGGCGTGCAGCTCGAACACGATCGCGGTCGCGGGGGCCAGCAGCGGCAGCCGCGCCCCGACGTCCTCGAGCACCGCGCCCGACAGGTCCAGGTGCCCGCGCACGAGCCACGCCGGCGGCACCATGTCGAGCCCGTGCGGCACCCGCAGCCCCGTGACGGGGGCGAGCCGGTAGCGCCGCGCCCGGTCGAGCCCCCGCATCCGCAGCGGCACCGGCAGCGACTGCGGCCCGGTCTCGGTCCGTGCGACCCGCACCAGCGCCCGCGACCGGTCGACGGCCACGACCGAGGTCGCCACGAGCCCGGGGTCGCCGAGCTCCAGGTGCCGCAGCCGGCCGGTGTGCAGCAGCCCGCGCTCCCGCTTGTACAACGCCGTCCACGCCCGCAGCCGGTCGAGCTCCGTCGGGGACAGCCGGGTGACGTCGGTCTCGATGCCGGCGGACCCGAACAGCGACACCGCCATCCGGAAGTCCAGGTCGAGGTGCCGGCCGGTGGTGTGCGAGACCTCGGGGCCGACGTGCGAGCCGATCAGCTCGAGCGGCAGCAGCGCCTCGGTCCACCGCTGGATCGGCAGGCGTTCGAACGCGTCGTTCGAGTCCGACGGCCACACCCGGTCGGTGCGCTCCAGCACGCCGAGGTCCACCCGGGCACCGCCGCTCGCGCACGCCTCGATCTCGAGCCACGGGTGCCGGGCGCGCAGGGCGTCCATCAGCGTCCAGACCCCGCGGGTGTGCGCGTCGATGCCGGCGCGTCCGGCGTGGACCGCGTGCACGATGTCGCGGTTCTGGTCCCACTTCACGAAGTCGACGTGGTGCGCCCCGATCACGGCGGACATCGCCTCGAGCACGTACGCCCGTGCGAGTGGGTTCGCCATGTCGAGCACGTACTGGTTCCGCCAGGTGCGGACGTCGTCCTCGGGGCGCTGCAGCAACCACTCGGGGTGCGCCGCCGCGAGCTCGGACACCGGGCTCACCATCTCGGGTTCGAACCACAGCCCGAACTCCATGCCGAGACCGCGGACCCGGTCGACCAGCGGCCCGAGGCCGTCCGGCCACACCGTCGGGTCGACGCGCCAGTCCCCCAGCGACGTCGAGTCCGAGCGACGCCCGAGGAACCAGCCGTCGTCGAGCACGAACCGCTCGACGCCGATGTCCGCGGCGGTCTCGGCCAGTGCGACCAGGGGCGCGAGGCCCTGCCGGTAGTAGACGGCCTCCCACGTGTTGAGCACCACCGGCCGGGGGCGCTTCGGGTGACCGGGGCGGCTGCGGAGCGAGTCGTGCAGCCGGTCGGACAGGCCGTCGAGCCCGGCGTCGCTCCACACGAAGACGGCGTCGGGCGCGGCGAAGGACTCCCCCTGCCCGAGGACCACCTCGCCGGCGCGCAGGAGTTCCCCGGCACCGAGCAGCGGTCGCGCCTCGGCGAGCAGGTCGTGGCGGTGCACCGAGTCGGCGCTCCAGGCCAGGTGCACACCCCAGACCTCACCGGAGGCGTCCGAGAACCCCGGCGTCCCGAGCACGAGCAGCGTCGGGGCGTCGTGGCCGGTGCGACCACGGCGACTCTCCCGCGCGTGGCTGCCGGCGGTCAGGGTCCGGCGCTGCGGGGTGCGCTCGCGGGTCCAGCGTCCGGCCAGGTCGAGCACCTCGCCGACCCGTTCGCCCACGGGCAGCGTCGCCTCGAGTGCCTGCAGGTGCACGGGCACGGCGGCCCCGTTCGTCACGGTGTGCCCGACGCGCAGCACCCCCGAGGCGTCGAGCCGGAAGGCGCTCCGCAGCAGCAGTTCGTCGGACACCGCGGTCACGACCAGCGCGCCGGGCTCCGCGGTCACCTCGACGTCGCGCCACCGCGGCACGAGCGGCAGCCCGTCGACGTGTCCGGCGATCGCGGGTCGTCCCTCCCACCCGTCGCGTTCGGTCGGCAGCACGGTCAGTGGCCAGGCCGCGTCGAGGGCGCTCGGTCCGAGCGGCCGTCCGAGCGCGAGCAGCAGTTCGGCGCCGTCGCCGTCCGTGACGGGTCCGACGTCGCGGCCCCAGTGCAGCACCTCGGGCAGCCCGTCGTCGGCGGTCGCCAGCACGAGCGACACCCCGCCGCCGCGCAGGACCTGCACCTGCCGTCCGTCGAGTGCGCGCGCCGGCGCCGGATCGCGGTCCACGACGGTCACGACGCACGCTCCTCGCGCAGGACGCGGACGCGACCGGCGGGCACGACGGTCTCCGGCCCGTGGCCGGAGCCGTCGAGCAGGTCCGTACCGGACGCGACGACCGTCACGTCGTCCGCGCGGTGGTTGACGAGGAACAGGAACACGGATCCGTCGTCGTGGACGCGGCGCACCGCCTCCAGGCCGGGAGGCGCGGTGACCGTCCGCGGGAGCGCGCGCTCCTCGACGACCCGGTCCACGAGCCGCTGGGTGCTCTGGGCAGGCAGCATCGCGGACACGTACCAGGCGCCGCCGCCGACGGCGCGGCGGGTGACCGCTGCGCGGTCCGCGAGCGGTCCGTCCGTGTAGCGGAGCACGACGTCGGCGTCGTCGACCACGACGGCCTCGGCCCATTCGGTGACGGTGCCGCCGTCGTCGAGCGTGCGGGTCTCGTCGCGCTGCAGCGGGGTGAACTCCTCGCTCCAGGCGCCGAGCACCTGCCGGAACGCGCCCGGGTAGCCGCCGGCACGGATGCGGGCGGTCTCGTCGGCGACGCCGGACAGGTAGGTGACGATGAGGGTCGCGCCGCGGTCGACCACTGCGGCGATCCGTGCGGCGGTGGCGTCGTCGACGATGAGCATCGTGGGGACGACGACCACGTCGTAGCCGTCGAGGTCGGCATCCGAGGGCACGACGTCGGTGAGCACCTGCCGGTCGTGGAACGCGGCGTACCAGGCTCGGAGTTCCCGCGAGTACCGCAGCGCTCGGTGCGGCTTCAGTCCGGACTGCAGTGCCCAGCCGGACGGCTCGTCGACGACGATCGCGACCCGGGCCGGTTCGACGCGACTGCCCTGCACGGGGGCGAGGTCACGGAGTGCCCGGCCGAGCGCGACGACCTCGCGCCAGATCCGGGTGCGGGTGCCGGCGTGCGGGACCATCGCGGAGTGGAACTGCTCGGCCCCCGCGGTGGAGGCCCGCCACTGGAAGAACAGTGCGCCGTCGGACCCGCGGGCGACGTGCACGAGCGAGTTGCGCAGGATCTCGCCCGGTTCCTTCGCCCGGTTGCGCTGCTGCCAGCTCGGGCCGCCCGTCGAGTGCTCCATGAGCAACCACGGGGTGCGGTCGGCGGTGATGCCGCGCATCCGGTCCGCTGCGAGGGCGAGGTCCTGCTCGCGGTGCGGATCGTCGACGAGCGTGTAGTGGTCGTTCGCCGGGATCGCGACGTGCTTCGCCCACTCGGCGTAGTCGACGACCTGGGAGCCCGCGCCGACCATGAAGTTCGTGGTGACGGGGACGTCCGAGTACTGCTCGATGACGGCCTTCTCGGCGTCGAAGTGCCGGAGCAAGGCGTCGGACGAGTACCGCTCGAAGTCCAGGAAGAGGCCGGGGTTCGGTGCGCCGCCGACACCACGAGGGGGTGAGACCTCGTCGAAGGACGTGTAGGTGTGTCCCCAGAAGGCCGTTCCCCACGCGGCGTTCGCGGTGTCGACGTCCCCGTGCCGGTCGGCGAGCCAGCTTCGGAAGTCCGCTGCCGACTCCTCGCAGTAGCAGCGGCCGTTCCCGCCACCGAGCTCGTTGCTCACGTGCCACAGCCGCACCGCCGGGTGGTGACCGTAGCGTTCGGCCAGGGCACCGACGATCCGCAGGGCGTGCTCGCGGAAGACCGTCGACGCCGCACACCATCCGAGGCGTCCGCCCGGGCGCTCCCGTCGCTCCGTGGCGTCCACTGGCAGCACCTCGGGGTGGGCGGTCAGCAGCCAGTTCGGCGGGGCGGCGGTCGGCGTCGCGAGGTCCACGGCGATGCCGTTGTCGTGCAGCAGGGCGATGACGTCGTCGAGCCAGTCGAAGGTGTACTCCCCCGGCGACCGCTCGAGCAGCGCCCACGAGAAGACCCCGATCGTGACCAGGTTCACCCCGGCCTCGCGCATCAGGCGGACGTCCTCGAGCCAGACCTCGCGCGGCCACTGTTCAGGGCTGTAGTCGCCGCCGAACGACAGGCCGTCGGTCGGCCACGGGACGGTGGGGGCAGCGGTCACGGCATCTCCTTCGATGGGTGGACCGCACCAGCCTCCCGTCTCCGGCGGCGTTTGTCAACGTGTGTAACTAACGCATCGTCAGTGGTGCCGCATCAGGTCTCCAGCAGCTGCCGGATCGCGAGGACCGCCCCCGCTCGCGCCCACTCAGAGAACTCGAACGGCTGCACCTCGACGGTCACCGGCTGCCGGTACGGAGCCAGGGCCGCACGGAGCGACTCGTCCACCGTGGTCCGTGCCAGGTCGTACACCGGCAGCCCGTCGCCGGTCAGGACGATCGCGGCAGGGTCGGCGATGTGCACCGCGGTGGCCAGGACGACACCGAGTGCTCGTCCGGCGTCCTCGAACGCCGCCACGGCCTGCTCGTCACCGTTCCGCGCGAGCTCGACGACCTGCTCGTACGACGATCCCTCGCGCCCGGCGTTCCGCACGATCACCGGACTCGGCAGGTAGCTCGAGGCACACCCCGCGTGCCCGATGCCGCAGTCGGGCCCACCACCGAGGACCGGGAGGTGCCCGATCCGACCGAGCCGCCCGTGCTCGCCGGTGGAGACCTGCCCGTTCACGATGAGTCCGAGGCCGAGCCCCTCACCCACGGTGACCAGGGCCATCGACCCGCGGCCGGCGCCGGCACCGAACCAGTGCTCCTTGACGGTCAGGGCGTGGACGTCGTTCGCCGTGAAGGCTGCGAGTCCGGTTCGCTCCCGGACCATCCGGGCGAACGCGACGTCGGTCCACCCGAGGAACGGCGACGACGCGACAACGGCCTCTCCGCCCCGGCTGAGGACGTCACCGGGCAGGGACACCCCGACGGCAGAGATCGCAGGATGCACGGCACGGAGGCGCTCGTGCACGGTGCTGATCTGGTCGGCCAGGTCCTCCGGCACGGTCGACGGGACGGTCTCCTCGTGCAGCGCGAGGACCCGCCCGCCCAGGTCGGTCACCGCGGCGTACAGGCGCTCCCGGGTCAGCTTGACGCCGAGGAACTCCCACTGCCCCGAACTCGACTGCAGCAGCTCCGACGGCCGACCGGTGGCGCCACGCACGTCGGTGCCGACCTCGACCACGAGCCGGTGTGCCACGAGGATCCGCATCGCCCGGGTCAAGCTCGCGCGCGACAGCCCGAGCGACCGTGCGATCTCCGCCCGCGAGAGCGTGCCGTGGATGAGGATCTCCCGCAGTGCCAAGCGGGAGCCCTCGGGCAGTGCCGGCCAGGCTTCGGTCATCATTCCTCCGTCGTCGGCTGATCCTACGGCTCAGCCCGGAAACGCAGAAACCCCTGACCAGTGCTGGTCAGGGGTTCCCTGGTGTTGCAACGTTAAGTCCGGCGGCGTCCTACTCTCCCACAAGGTCCCCCTTGCAGTACCATCGGCGCTGAGAGGCTTAGCTTCCGGGTTCGGAATGTGACCGGGCGTTTCCCTCTCGCTATGACCACCGGAACACTTTCGACCATCAATCTAGTCTCAAACATGTTCCGGCTGCTGCCCACGAATGGGCAGAGCGGTGTATTCAGTTTGATTCCCGATCGTCTGTCGGGAACCACAAAGTGGACGCG